>NZ_JASHKW010000001.1:0-834585 GCF_030056915.1 Rhodococcus sp. IEGM 1307 | reverse complement strand
TGCACGACCTGCACGACGCCGGCTGCGACATCATCACCATCACCCAGTACCTGCGTCCCTCGCCGCGGCATCACCCCGTCGAGCGGTGGGTCAAGCCGGAGGAATTCGTGGCGCACTCCACCACTGCCGACGAGATCGGCTTCGCCGGCGTGATGGCCGGACCCCTCGTCCGCTCCTCCTACCGCGCCGGCCGACTCTACGCGCAGGCGATGGCCCACCACGGCCGCCCGCTCGCGGACTCCCTCACCCATCTCGCAGCCGTCCGACCCGACAGGAGTGTCAACCCGTGATCAACGATTCCGTCATCGAAGACGCACAGGTCATCGAATTCGCCTGTCGCTGGCTGCCGTACGGCGGTGGCACCACCGGTGATCTCCTCGTCGAATTCGGTATGACACCCGCGTGCTACGTGGCCCGGCTCCGCAAGATCCTCGCCGGACCGGCCGGTCAGTGCCTCGACCCGCAACTGCGCGCCGACCTGGGCCGGTTCGTCGCCGTGCGATCGGCGAGGAGTTAGACACCGGGAAGGTTCGTCACCCGGCGACGTGCACGTCGACACCGTCCGCGAACCGATACGGATGGGTGGACAGAATTGGGCCGAGGCTCTTCCGGAGACGGGAGATCTCGGCGCGGACGGCCACCACGTGGTCGCGGTCACCGAACAGCACCGCACTCAATGACGCGGCATCGATTCCAGCGAAACCCGTTTCGGCCAGCACTCGCAGGATCTGCGCGTGGCGGGGTGAGAGCGCTCGGGTCCAACTCGTGTCGCCTCGCACCGTTGCTCGCGGGGTGTCACCGAGATCGAGTTCCACTGCGATGGTCGTCGGTCTGCCTCCGCGGCGCACCAGCCAGCCGTCACCGAGCGGTTCCGGCATGCACACCCCCAACCCGGGCACGAGCAGGGGCGTGCCGAGACGCGGGGGCACCAACCGGTCGGGAACGGCCAACCCGCGTGCGTCGGCGACCCAGCCGTGCCGGTCCACCACGACGGCAGGCCCTGCGGTCGCCCCGAGCACCGGTGCGGCATGACCGCGGAGCTTCTCGAGAGTGATCGTGTGCTCCTGCCACAGTGTGGCCTCGGCCAACCGGACCGCCGTCTGCACCAGTGCCACCGTCGTCGGATGAACCGACATCGCCGAGCCACTGATGTCGACGACGCCGAGCACCTCACCGCTACGTGGATCGTGCACCGGAGACCCGGTACACGACCACCCGCAGTGCGACCGCGCGTAGTGCTCTGCCGAGAACAGCTGCACGGGAGCATCTTCCACCAACGCTGTTCCGATGGA
Organism: Rhodococcus sp. IEGM 1307; assembly: GCF_030056915.1. NCBI lineage: Bacteria > Bacillati > Actinomycetota > Actinomycetes > Mycobacteriales > Nocardiaceae > Rhodococcus > Rhodococcus sp. IEGM 1307. The sequence continues at coordinate 833,293 of NZ_JASHKW010000001.1, read as the reverse complement.
GTTCGTGCCCACCGCCCCCTCGGACCACCGGGCGCCCTCCATGAACCCCAGCGCGTCGGCGGCCTTTCGCACGCCGCGCGACCCTTCGCGCCACAACACCACCCCGTCGGCGTCCGCGATCACCACGATGAAGTTCGCGTCTTCCGCCACCTGTGTCAACGTGTTGCGAAGCTCGGGAAGGACCGATCGCAGAGCAGTTCGCGTACGCCGGGCCTCGACCTCGGCGTAGTCGGCGAGCACCACGTCCTCGCAGCGGTCGGGGCTGACCCCGTCCGCTTGTAGCCGCGACCACGATCGGCCGACGACGTCGCGCGGCTGCGCGGGCGGTTGCCGTCCCGAGAGAACGGCATCGTGCACTTGACTCAACAACCTCGCGTGCCGGGGTAGATCGACGCCCGAGCCGACCGCGGGAAGGCGGTGCCGAACCGAACCGGAAGTACTCACCCGGCCGAGCCTACCGGGGATGCGGACGCCGAACCAGGGGCGGTTCCCCCATTTCCATTGGGGGCGAATGCAATCGACGGTCTACTCGACCACACTGCAACCGAGTGCAACCCTTGCAACCGCGCCGTGAAGAATGCTTGGCTCATCTGTGAGGACGATCACAACAGGCAGGAGTCAGGGATGAGCATCAAGGGCAAAGTCGCTCTGGTCACCGGCGCGGGGCAGGGCATCGGACGCGCGACCGCATTGCGATTGGCGTCGGACGGCGCCGACATCTCGCTCGTCGACGTCAACGGCGACCGGGTCGATGCGGTGGCCGACGAGGTCCGGGCGGTAGGAGTGAAGGCGATCTCACTGGTCGCCGACGTGACGGACCGCGATCAGGTGCAGTCTGCCGTCGACCGGACCGAGCGCGAACTGGGCGGCTTCGACATCATCGTCAACAACGCGGGAATCGCCCAGGTCAACCCGATCGCCGACGTGACACCGGAGGAGGTCTCACGCATCCTCGCCGTGAACGTCGAAGGCGTGCTGTGGGGTATCCAGGTCGGGGCAGCCAAGTTCCGGGAACGGGGACACGGCGGGAAGATCATCAACGCCTCGTCGATCGCCGGCCACGAGGGATTCCCGATGCTCGGCGTGTACTCGGCGACCAAGTTCGCGGTCCGCGGCCTCACCCAGGCCGCGGCGAAGGAGTATGCGTCGGACGGCATCACCGTCAACGCCTACTGCCCCGGCGTCGTCGGCACCGACATGTGGGTCACCATCGATGAACGCTTCGCGGCCCTCACCGGCGCGCCGAAGGGCGCCACGTTCGAGAAGTTCGTCGGCGGCATCGCCCTCGGTCGCGCGCAGACGCCCGAGGACGTCGCCGCCTACGTGTCGTATCTCGCCGGACCGGATTCCGACTACATGACCGGGCAGGCGGGACTGATCGACGGCGGCCTGGTGTACCGATAGGCCGCCACTCGCAGCGGGGTTTCACACCCGGATCCGCGGGTAGACGGACGTAGGGTGATGCGACAGCGCGTCCGGGGACGAAAGGGGCAGCCGTGGACGTCGACGACCTGGTCGAGCGCACCGGTCGGTTGCGGTTCGATCTGCAAGCACTCGAAAACCGCATCAAGGAGTTGACCGACGCGTTCGACCTGCTCGACAGCACAAGCGACGGCGCCTCGCGGGAACAGGTGATCGACAGCCTCAGCGATGCCCGGCTCGACCTGAGCACCGCGGACAGGCACCTCGAGACCGCGGTGCGTAACGCCGAGAGACTGTCGACCGGCTGAACCCTGCGTCGGACGACGGGCTCGTCATGTCGTCGACCCCCGTGCACCCCAGACAACCCGATCCCACCAACTGCTGAGCGGACTGGGGTCCGGCCACCGGATGGGCTCGTCCTCGCGCAGTTCCGTTACTCGGCGTTGCGCACTCTGATTCGATGTTCCGCCTTCTTCTCGACGCACAGCTCTGCACCTCCCGAATTCCTGCGCGCCCGTCACGGCGGCGGGCGCGGCCCACTGTGCAATCCGGAATTTAGCACCGCGGCGTCCGAACGACCAGCTTCCCGACGCAGTAACCATTTGATAGCGGCCGTCCAGGTTTCGGCGGGCGCCACCAGAACTGGCACTCAAGGTTGCCGAGTGCTAAATTTCTTATGCACAGTGGTTGAGGTGCTCGCTGAGGTGGCGGGCCATTTTGACGATCACGGGAGGTGTGTTGCTGTGCTGCGTTCCGATCGACTCGCCGAGGCTCGGCCGATGACCCGATCTTTGCTGGAAGTCCACAACGGATCGTCGCGACACAATCCCGACGGCTCCCCGGCACGATTCTCCCGGCTCGCCAGACCACAGCACCTGCAGGGCGAACGCTGGAGCGACATCTCGGTCATGCTGGGAGCCCTGTCGATAGTGATGTTCTGGATGTTCGGATTCGGCGTCGTTCTCGGCGCCTGTGCCATCGCTGCCGGCATCGCCGCCAACCGGCACCCTGCCGTCGAAGGAAGCGAGCCGAAGTCCCTGGAAGCACTGCTGGGCATTCTCACCGGCGCTTTCGGAATCGCCGCCGGCACAGTCTTTCTCACCGCGGCGCTCCCACACCTCTGAATAACCACAAATCTGGCCCGACACCCGGCGAGGATCCACTCGCGGGTGCCGGGCCAGACGACGGTTGATCGGCCGAGGCCGATCACCATGATCAGTCGAGGTCGAACCGGTCGAGGTTCATCACCTTGTTCCAGGCAGAAACGAAGTCCTGCACGAACTTCTGCTGCGCGTCGTCGGTGGCATACACCTCGGCAAGAGCACGCAGTTGCGAGTTCGAACCGAACACGAGATCGACGGCGGTGGCGGTCCACTTGGCGTCACCCGTGACACGATCGGTGCCCTCGTAGACGTTCTCGGCCGAGGCCGCTCCCTTCCACACCGTACCCATGTCGAGGAGGTTGACGAAGAAGTCGTTGGTCAACGCCTCGGGCCGGTCGGTGAAGACGCCGTGCTTCGTTTGGCCGAAGTTGGCGTTCAGTGCACGCAGGCCACCGACGAGAACCGTCATTTCCGGAGCGGTCAGGTTCAACATGTAGGCCCGGTCGACCAGAAGTGCCTCGGCAGGCAACTTCTCCCCCGCCCGGAGGTAGTTGCGGAACCCGTCGGCCCTCGGCTCGAGCACGGCGAACGACTCCACATCGGTCTGCTCCTGTGTGGCGTCGGTACGACCCGGCGTGAACGGGACCGTGATGTCGTGACCGGCGTTCTTCGCCGCCTTCTCGACAGCCGCAGCGCCGGCCAGAACGATCACGTCCGCGAGTGAGACCTTCACTCCGCCGGACTGCGACGAGTTGAAGTCCTGCTGGATCTGCTCGAGGGTCTGCAGGATCGTGGACAGCTCGGCGGGGCTGTTGATCTCCCAATCCTTCTGCGGCGCAAGCCGGATCCGCGCCCCGTTGGCGCCGCCACGCATGTCGGTGCTGCGGTGGGTGGCTGCCGACGCCCAGGCGGTGGACACCAACTGGGAGATGGACAGGCCCGAGTCGAGGATCTTGGCCTTGAGCGCGGCGATCTCGCTGTCCCCGATCAGCTGGTGATCGACCGCGGGGACCGGGTCCTGCCACAGCTGCGCCTCCGGCACCCACGGGCCGAGGTAGCGCGTGACGGGTCCCATGTCGCGGTGCAGCAGCTTGTACCAGGCCTTGGCGAACTCCTCGGCGAACTCCTCCGGGTGGTCGAGCCAACGCCGGGTGATCTTCTCGTAGGCCGGGTCGATGCGCAGCGAGAGGTCCGTGGTCAGCATCGTCGGAGCACGTCCCGCCGACGAATCGAACGGGTCGGGAATCGTGCCCGCGCCTGCGCCGTCCTTGGCGGTCCACTGCCAGGCACCGGCGGGACTCTTGGTCAGCTCCCACTCGTAGCCGTACAGGACCTCCAGGAAGCTGTTGTCCCACTTCGTCGGCGTGGGGGTCCACACGACCTCGAGACCACTGGTGATCGCGTCCTTGCCCACGCCGGTGCCGTAGGCACTCTTCCAGCCCAGGCCCTGCTGCTCGATCGGGGCGCCTTCCGGTTCAGGACCGACCAGGTCGGCGTCGCCTGCGCCGTGCGTCTTGCCGAAGGTGTGGCCGCCTGCGATCAGCGCAGCGGTCTCCACGTCGTTCATCGCCATGCGGCCGAACGTCTCCCGGATGTCGCGGGCGGCTGCCAGCGGATCCGGCTGGCCATTGGGCCCTTCCGGGTTCACGTAGATGAGACCCATCTGCACGGCCCCGAGCGGACCGGACAGTTCGCGATCGCCGCTGTAGCGCTCGTCGCCCAGCCAGGTGTCTTCCGGACCCCAGTACATCTCCTCGGGCTCCCAGATGTCCTCGCGGCCGAATCCGAACCCGAAGGTCTTGAACCCCATCGACTCCAGGGCGCAGTTGCCGGCGAAGACGAGGAGGTCCGCCCACGAGATCTGCTTGCCGTACTTCTGCTTCACCGGCCAGAGCAGCCGGCGGGCCTTGTCGAGGCTCGCGTTGTCGGGCCAGCTGTTGAGGGGGGCGAAACGCTGAGCGCCCTGACCGCCACCGCCGCGACCGTCCGCGATGCGGTAGGTGCCTGCGGCGTGCCAGCTCATCCGGATGAAGAGGCCGCCGTAGTGGCCGTAGTCGGCGGGCCACCAGTCCTGCGAGGTCGTCATCAGATCGATGACGTCGCGCTTGAGTGCCTCCACGTCGAGCTTGGCGAACTCCTCGGCGTAGTCGAAGTCCACGCCCATCGGGTTCGACTTGGACGTGTGGGCGTGCAACACCGACAGCTCCGGCTGGTTCGGCCACCAGTCGCGGTTCGTCCTCGGGCGGTGCGCCGCCGGAGTGGGAGACGGGATTACGGGGTTTTCACTTTCACTGGTGCTCTGAGTGTTTCCCTCATGAGCGACCGGGCAGCTATCGGACACAACATTCCTTCCGGGAGAGACCAAACTGGGCTGTGGTCATGGGTTCGATCGAGAAGTCTGTGAAGTCGAGCAGTCGGGGCACAGACCCCAGTAGATGACCTCGGCCTCCTCGACGAGGAAACCGTTGTCGTCGGACGCGGTCAGGCAGGGCGCCTCGCCGACGGCACAGTCGACGTCCGCAATGACCCCACACGACCGGCAGATGACGTGGTGGTGATTGTCTCCGACCCGCGACTCGTACCGAGCAACGGAGCCGGGCGGCTGAATCCGCCGCACCAATCCCACAGCGGTCACTGCGTGCAGCACGTCGTACACGGCCTGCCGGGACACCCCTTCCAGAACGGTGCGCACCGCTCCGAAAATCGTCTCCGTATCGGCATGTGGGCGCGCGTGCACGGCCTCCAACACCGCGACCCGCGGGCGGGTCACGCGAAGCTCAGCCCCGCGCAGCAGCGCTGCGTAATCCGGCATCGACGGCACCCACCCACTATGACTTACTTTTCTGGACTCAGCCAAGACTTTGCTGAAACTATTTGCCGTGACTTCGACTCACGCACAACTGGCCCGTTGGCCGACCACGGCTCTGACGAACTCTTCAGGGAAGCTCGAAGGTGACGACGACCGAGGGCACCGAATCCGTCGAAGACAGTCCGATCGTGCCGCCCGACGGCACGAGGGAGAGTCCGCCACCTCCGCCGCCCGGTGGCTCGTTCGCCTCGCCGGTGCCACCGATCCGTCCCCCGGCGGCGCCTCCGCCGCCGCCGTACCAGCCGGCCCCGGCCCCGATCCCGTCGCCGACGGCCTGCGGGAGCGTCGCACCGGAACTTCCTGCGCTGCCGCCGTATCCGGGACCACCGGCAAGGCCCGCCGGGCTCGACCCGTCGGATCCGAACACGGGCTGTCCGCCGCCTTCCACGAACGAGCCGTAGCCCCCTCCCGCCGCGATGACCAGCGGCAGTTCGATTCGATGCGGAACCAGCACGCTCGACCTTCCGGTGTCGAGGACGACAGCCGAAAGCCCTCCCCCGTCACCGCCGTTCACGTTCGGCGGAGTGGTGTTGCGCCGCCAGTCGGTGGTGCCGCTGCCACTCCCGAACCCGCGAAGACCGCCAGCCGGCGGCGGAACCCACCGCCGCGGCCATACCGAGACGCCGCACCTTCGACACCGACCCCATACGCTCACCCTCCCCGGTCGCGCACCGGCCCTGTGACCGGTTCCCACTCGACTGTAGCCGCGCATAATGATGCCGGGATGAAAAGAGTTCCGTCGGAACCTAATCCGGCCCGGCGCCGCCCGGGGAGACGATGCCGTGATCGAAGGCGTACACGATGGCGGCCGCGCGGTCGCGGAGATCGAGTTTGAGGAAGATGTGCCCGACGTGACTCTTCACGGTCACGCCCGAGATACCCAGCTCACGGCCGATCTCACTGTTGCTGTGCCCACGCCCGATGAGCGCGAGCACATCGAGTTCCCGCGCAGTCAGCTCGGTGAGGTGGTTCCGGCCCCCGTCGGACGACGGCGCGACGGTGCGGTACGTGGCGAGAACGCGTCCGGTCACTGCGGGGTCGAGGCAGGCGCCGCCCTCGGCGACGGTGCGTACGGCGCGAATCAGGTCCTCGGCAGGCGAATCCTTGAGGATGAACCCTGCCGCACCCGCGCGGAGCGACCCGGACAGCAGTTCGTCGTCGTCGAACGTGGTGAGCACCAGCACCGGCGGCGGCTGCGCTCCCGACCGGAGATCGCGGGTCGCGCGGATGCCGTCGACCTTCTTCATCCGGAGGTCCATGAGCACGACGTCCGGGGTGTGCTCCGCCACCGCGCCCGGCACCTCCGAGCCGTCGGCGCATTCGCCGACGATGACGAAGCCGTCCTTGCGCCGCAGGATCCGGCGCAGCCCCGACCGCACCAGTTCCTGGTCGTCGACCAGCAGCACCCTGATCTCCGGGCCCGTCACGACAGTCCCGGGATGTGACGGAGAATCGCCGGCCGGCAGGAGTCTCGGGGCAATGGAACCGCGGCGTGCACCGACCATCCCCTGCCGTCCGGGCCGGCGCGGAATGTGCCACCGAGCAGCGCGGCGCGCTCACGCATGCCCCGCAGACCGGAACCGAGTGAGCCGTTCGGTGGGGTCACCCGACCTCGGGTCGGGTTGTGGATATCCAGCGTCACGCGTTCCGGCTCGATCGTGAGTCGCACGTCGGCACTGGCGCCGGGTGCATGTTTGGCGACGTTTGCCAGCGACTCCTGCGTGATGCGGTAGATGCCGAGACCGACTGCGCCGGTCACGGCAGAGAGGTCCCCGCGCATGTCGAAGGCCACCGGCAGACCCGCACGGCGGAAGTCGTCGATCAGATCGGGAAGATCGGCGACGCCCGGCTCGGGACGGGTGCCCGCCGGACCTGCGTCGAGCAACCCGACGGTGCGCCGGATGTCGGCCATCGCCTGCCGCCCGAGTCGCTCGGCGTCGGAGAGCGCGTCCACTGCGTCGTCGACGTCCCGGTCCTGCTCGAGCGCGCGACGCGCCGCGGTCAGATGCAGCAGCGTGATGCTCAGCGAGTGGGCGATGACGTCGTGAACCTCGCGAGCGATTCGCTGGCGTTCACGGGTGGCGGCCTGCTCGGATTGGATCGCCTTCGAGGCCCGCTCCTGATGAAGGAGGCGCAACTGTGTGAGCATCAGGTAGCCGAAGGCCCAGCCCAGCACGACTCCGGCGAGAGCGTAAGGCGCACCGTCCAGTCGGCCCGTCAGTGCAAACGCAGTCAGGACTGCCATCGCGGCAGCCAAGGTGGCGAGACTGACGGCCAGTGATGCCGTTGCCGCGACCTCGGCGGTGAGGATCACCAGGATGAGCGGCGCGAAGTCGAACGCGGTGTCGGGCTGCTGCAGAAGCAGCAGTGCGGCCGCCGCGATGACGACGACGGCCAGGAACGGACGCGGAAGCACCGCTCCCGGTCTGATCATGTCTCCCGCAACAGGGGTCACCGCGGCGACCAGGCCACACAGCAGGACCCACCCCGGCGGCACGAAGCCGTCGCGTTGCGCGACAGCGGCACCGGCGATGACAACGACGGCGATGTGCGCGAACACCGGCACAGCGAGCGGGTAGTCGTACTCACTCTCCGCCACGCGTCGACGAAAAAATGCCGTCACCTGCACACGACCAGCGTAGGCGAAGACCCACCCACACCGCGTCCTCTCCGGAGCGGAGATCCCTCCACCCACGGTAGGAGACGAGAACGCGACCGTGGCACGGCGAAACCGCTGCTGCGGATCCGTAGCGTTGCCGTCATCAACGAAACTACGGAGGTGGCCGAGATGTCGTGGAACGATTTCCGTGCACGCCGGGCGGTACTGGAAGAAGTCCTGGGGCGGGCGCACGCCGACCCCGCACAGGCGTTGCGGTTCGACGAAGTACCCGGCGCGATCGAGCTTTTCGGCTCGGCCGACAACATCCTTCTCGCACTTCAGCACCGGTGGAGCAACCACCTCGCGGCCCGCCTCGACCAGGCGGTCGAGGACGGCACCCCCCTGAATGCGACGTGGAAAGCGCTGGCCGCCGAGCAACCGGCGTTGCGCGCGCTCCTCGACACCGCGGCCGCCTCCTCCCTGCCGCTGCGCGGGTCCCAACGCGCGGAGCAGCGGATGATCGAGGCCCACCACACCGGACGTCTGTCCGGGCAGCGGCCGATCGGCGCGCGAACGCCGACGATGACCCCCGCGTGACAGACGGGCGGCCAGTGCATCCCTACGGCTGCGCGAATGCCGCCTCGAACGCGTCGAGCGCGTCGTCCGGATCGTTCTTCGCCCACCCTTCGAGTCCGACGACGCCCGTGTAGCCGAGGTCGCGGAGGGCGGCTGCGACAGCCGGGTAGTGGATTTCGCCGGTTCCGGGTTCGCAGCGTCCGGGGACGTCGGCGACCTGGATCTCCCCTATGTAGGGCAGCGCCTTTCGGACGAGTTCGATGAGGTTCCCCTCGCCGATCTGGGCGTGATAGAGATCGAGATTCATGCGCAGGTGGGGGTTGTCGACCGCCCGGACGAGAGCGAGAGTGTCGGCCGCGGTCGCGAACGGGGTGCCGGGATGATCGACGGCGAGGTTGAGGTTCTCGAGCGTGAACACCCGCCCCGCCTGTTCGCCGAGTTCGGCGACCTTCCGCAGAGTGTCGGCGGCGGTCAGCCACATTGCGGGCGTGACCGTTTCGACCGGTCGGACGGGCAGTCCCCGGTTGTCCAGCCCGGTTCCGTGCAGATTCAGTCGCGGGCAGTCGAGCCGCTTCGCGACGTCGAGGGACTGCTGCGCCGTGGTGAGCAGCGCCTCGACGCCGTCGGGTTCGGTGAGGTTGCCCTCCAGATAGCCCGTCATCGAGGAGAATTCGGCGCCGACGGCGGCGAGAGCGTCGATGTCTTTGGTGGACCAGTCCCAGATCTCGACCTGGAGACCGCGTTCGGCGATGCGGTGCACGCGGTCCAGGAACGGCAGGTCGAGGTAGATCATTTCGGCGCTGGCGGCGAGCGTGTACGTGGCCATCGGTGTCACCGGTCCAGGTCGACGGAGGAGCCGGTCTCGACGCTGCGGACGGCGGCGAGTGCGATCGACAGCGCGGTGCGGGCGTCGTGGCCTGTGACGACGGCCGGTGTGTGGGTGCGGATCGCATCGACGAAGGCGGTCAGTTCCCCCACGTACGCGGAGTGCAGGAGGTCGGTGTCGCGGCGCGCGGTGTCGGCGTGCAGCCCGTCGGGGCCGTAGTAGGTCATGTCGGTGCTGAGCCCGCTGCCTGCGGTGATCATGCCGCCGGAGCCGAACACCTCGGCGCGCACGTCGTATCCGTACAGCGCACTGAAGCTTGCCTCCGCCGTGGCGATGGCGCCGTTGTCGAACTGGACCGTCACCACTGCGGTGTCGAGGTGGCCCGAGCTCTTGGCGTCCGGTCGTACCAGGGCGTCGGCCACGGCGTGCACCCGCACCGGGCGTGCGCCGGGGTTGAGGAAGCAGAGGGTGTCGAAGTCGTGAATGAGCGTTTCGAGGAAGATCGTCCACTGGGGAACGCGTGCCGGATCGGCGGTGTACGGCCCGGGATCGCGGGTCAGCGAACGCAGCAGCTGCGGGGTTCCGACCTTCTGCGCGTCGATCGCGGCGCGGGCGGCGGCGAATCCGGGAGCGAATCGGCGATTGAACCCCACCTGCAGGACGATGCCGGCGTCGGCGGCCGCCGCGATGGCGCGGTCGGCATCGGCGAGGGTCACTGCCATCGGCTTCTCGACGAACACGTGCTTGCCGGCGGCCGCGGCCGCGACGACCAGATCCGTGTGGCTTCGCGCGGGGGCGGTGATCAGCACCGCATCGACCTCGTCGCCGGTGAGGACGTCGTCGACGGTCGCGGTGGCGATCGGCGCTCCCAACGCGGTGGCGAGGCGCTGCGCGGACTCGCCGACCGGGTCGCTGACGGCGACGAGCGACGCCCCGGGGACCAGGCGGGCCACGATCTCCGCGTGATTCGAGCCGATGCGTCCGGCACCGATCGTCGCGATGCGGACCGGGTGGGAAGCGGGCGCCGTCGAGTGGACGGTTGCGGCTTCGCTGAGTGACATGGGTGCGCTCCAGTGCAGTGGAAGGGTGGAGGTAGAGGAGAACTAGTACGTTCTAGTTCTAGACCGTAGGACTCGTGCGATCATTGGTCAAGAGCAGCTTCGAGCGGACAGCGCGGGGCCCGGGAGGACAGGAGTCGTGCACGTGGTCGAACCGGTGGCGGGATCGACCGGTGGCGCCCGTCCGACGATGGGCGATGTGGCGCGAGCGGCAGGAGTCTCCACAGCGCTCGTCTCGATCGTGATGCGGGGAGTTCCCGGCGCCAGCGAGGCCACTCGCAGGCGGGTGCTCGACATCGCCGACGAGATGGGCTACGTCCCCGACCGTCGCGCACAGAAACTGCGCCAGGCCAGTTCCCGGTTGCTCGGAGTGGTGTTCGAACTGCAGCAGCCGTTCCACGGCGATGTCGTCGAACAGATCTACGCGGCGGCCACCCGCCGGGGATACGACGTGATGCTCAGCGCGGTCGCGCCGAGTCGTGCCGAGAAGGTCGCCGTCCAGGCGCTCTTGCGGGAGCGCTGCGAGGCCGCGATCCTCCTCGGCACCCGGTTCCACAGCGACGAGCTCGGCGCGCTGGCCGACCGCGTGCCCGCCCTCGTCGTGGCGCGCGCGAGCGGCCTGCCCGGAGTCGGTGCCGTGCGGGGCGACGACGTCGCCGGCATCACCCTGGCCGTCGACCACCTCACCGAACTCGGACACCGGAACATCGCGCACATCGACGGCGCCGACGCTCCCGGCGGTGCGGACCGGCGGGCCGGATTCCTGGCCGCGATGCACCGGCACGGACTGTCGGCTTCGGCAACGGTCGTGGCGGGCGGTACGACGGAAACCGAAGGCGCACAGGGCATGCACAAACTTCTGGAGATGGCCACTCCCCCGACCGCCGTCGTCGCCTTCAACGACCGGTGCGCCACCGGCGTGCTCGACCTACTGGTCCGCCGTGGCCGGGACGTGCCCGCGGACATCTCCGTCATGGGCTACGACGACTCCCGCCTGGCGAGGATTCCGCACGTGCAGATGACGACGATCTCCCAGGACGCGACGCACATGGCCGAGGCCGCCGTCGACGGAGCGCTGGCTCAGATCGCCGGCGACAAGGCCGTCGACCTCGTACTCGCGCCGCACCTCGTCCGCCGCGCGACCACCGGCCCTGTCGCACACCGCGACTAGATCCTCTGCCGGATACTAGGCCGACGACCAGACACCGAGTTCGTTGCCACTCGGATCGGTGAAGTGAAAGCGGCGCCCGCCGGGAAAGTCGTACGGGCCGTTGACGACGGTGCCACCGGCCGCCCGCACCGCATCCACCGACGCGTCGAGATCCACCGAGTACAGCAGCACCAGCGGTCCGCCTGCCGGCTTCCGTTCCGGAACCTGCAGCAGGCCGCCGACTTCCTCACCGTCCGCACCGACGATGCCCGCGTACTGCGGGCCGTAGGCGTTGAATTCCCAGCCGAATGCCGAGCGGTAGAACGCTTCCGCGTCCGCGAGGTCCGTGACCGACAACTCCACGTAGTTCAGTCGATGATGATCTGCGCGAGAAGGTGACATGCCGGAACTCTAGCCGGAATCGGTTCCTCGATCAGGAGTTCGGTCGGCGAGAAGCATGTTCACGAAACCGCGGGTGCTCGCCGTCTGGGGTCGGCCGGCGACCTGAACGAGGGAGATGGTGCGTTCGACCGTCGGCTGCAGGGGTATGTGGACGAGTCCGGCGAACGAGATCATGGGAAGCACGAGTTCGGGTACCGCGGTGACGCCGAGCCCGGCCGCCGCCAGTCCCGCTACCGCGCCGATGTTCTGCGCCTGCATGACGGGACCGAGTTCGATGCGTGCGTCCTCGACGGCCCGGCGGACGGGCGCCGCGATGCTGCTCTCGGGTCCGAACGCGATGAACGGCTGTCCGGCGAGATCCGACCACCGCAGTACCGGCCGGTCGGCGAACGGATGTGTCGGCGCGACAGCGCAATAGAAGGAGTCGCTGGTCAGGACGTCCTGCTGCAGGCCGGGCAGAATGCCCGAGGTGGTGACAAGGGCGAGGTCGACCGTGCCCGAGTACACGGCGTCGAGAACCTCCTGACGTAGTCCGTCCCGGATCTGGAGGCGCACGTCGGGGTGCTGCTCGCGGAAGCTCACCACATACGGAGGAAGGAACGTGGCCGCGAGCGAGGGCAGGCATGCCACGGTCACGATTCCGCGGTCACCGGTGACGAATCGTTCGATCTGCGTGAGTCCGTCGTCGAAATCGTGGAGCATCCGCCGGGCGTGCTCGATGATCTCGTGCCCGTGCGTGGTCAGCTCGACACGGCGAGTGGTGCGTTCGAACAGCGTGACGTCGAGTCTGCGCTCGGCCTCGGCGACCGAGCGGCTCAGCGAGGACTGAGACACGTCGAGTGCGTGGGCCGCCGCGGTGAAGCTCGCGTAGTCGGCGATGGCGACGATGCTCCTCAGGTGAGAAATCCCGAGATTGATGCTCATGCGCATCAGTATGGCCGGTATTCATGCTGGGATATTCATGAGTTGAACTCATGAATCGATCATTCATTGATATTTGACGCACAATTGTGAGGCGCGCGACACTGGGATTCCATTTCGAAGGAGGTCACATGGTTGCCGCGCTCGGGTTCGCCACGATCGCTTGTTTCCTGGCGCTGGCGTTCAGCCGCCGGGTCTCGGTGCTCGTCGCACTGATCCTCGTTCCCGTCACGTTCGCGATCGTGGGCGGATGGGCACCCGACCTCGGGGAGATGGTGGGCGACGGTCTGCTGAAGGTCGCGCCCGTCGCCATCATGATCGCCTTCGCGGTCCTGTATTTCAGCCTGATGGTCGACGTGGGACTGTTCGATCCGGCGATCCGCCGGATCGTCCGGTGGGCAGGTGGCAATCCCACCAAGATCGCCGTCGGAACCGCGGTGCTGACCCTGCTCGTCGCGCTCGACGGTGACGGAACCTCGACCTTCCTGATCACCATCTCGGCGTTGCTGCCCATCTACCAGAAACTCGGGATGCGCCCGGTCGTCCTGACCGGCATCGTCTGCCTGGCCGCGGGACTGATGAACATGATTCCGTGGGGCGGCCCGACCGTCCGCGCCATGGCCGCGCTCGACCTGACCAGCGCCGACATCTTCACGCCGGTCCTGCCCGCGATGGGCGCCGGGATCCTGTGGGTCCTGTTCGCCGCCTACATGATCGGCCGCACGGAACGTAAGCGGCTCGGCGTCACCGAACTGGTGTCTCCCGGCGGCGGCGGTCCGGGCACGCCGCACGTCTCCGACGCGCCGGTGCGCACCGGTCGCCAACGGGTGGTGATGGCGTTCAATACCGTGCTCACCCTCGTCCTGATCGTGATCCTGCTGTTCCAGCTCGTGCCGCTGGAGGTGGCATTCGCCATCGCATTCGCACTTGCGCTCGCTGTCAACCGCCCGAAGTGGGACGACCAGCAGGCCCTGTTCGCGAAGCACGGCGGCAACGTCACCATGGTGGTGGCGATGATCCTCGCGGCAGGCGTGCTCACCGGAATCCTCAACGGCACCGGGATGATCACCGCGATGGCGCAGACCTTCGTCTCCTGGATTCCGCAGTCCGCCGGCTCTCTGATCCCCGTCATCACCGCCGTAACATCGATGCCGCTCAGTCTGGTCTTCACGCCGGACGCCTACTACTTCGGCGTCGTCCCGGTGCTCGCGGAAACCACGGCATCGTTCGGAGGCGACCCCGCGGAGATCGGCCGCGCCGCCATCCTCGGTCAGATGACCACCGGATTCCCGCTCAGCCCGCTGACCGCCGCGACGTTCATCCTGATCGGACTGAGCAAGGTGGACCTCGGCAAACACCAGCGGTTCATCTTCGGCTGGGCCTTCGGGACCACCATCGTGATGACCGTGATGGCGCTGATCACCGGTGCCCTCTCGTTGTAATCGTCCGCGGCATCACCGCAGCCGAGCCACCCCACCACCCGTCGAACAAGCAAAGGACTTCGAGCCCGTGACACCATCGAGCACCCGCGACAGAGCCTCGCGGAGCGTGCGACTCGGCGCCGGATCCGGGTTCTCCGGAGATCGCATCGACCCCGCCGAGAAACTCGCCCGGCACGCCGACCTCGACTACCTGATCTTCGAATGCCTCGGCGAACGCACCGTCGCCGCCGGAAACGCGCGCCGACTGGAGAACCCGGACGAAGGATACGATCCGCTCCTCGCCGCACGCATGCGCGCGGTTCTCCCCCACACGCTCGCGTCCGGGACCACTGTGATCACCAATGCCGGTGCCGCGAACCCTCTCGCCGCCGCTGAACTGGTCTCCGGCATCGCGGCCCGGTCCGCCGACCGGCAGGTGCGCATCGCTGCGATCACGGGCGACGCGGTGCTCGAGCAGGTGCTGCGCCACGACCCCGTCGTGTGGGAGACCGGGAGACGACTGTCGGAGCACGACGAGGAACTCGTGTCCGCGAACGCGTACATCGGCGCGGAGGCCGTGATCCCCGCGCTCGAACTGGACGCCGACGTCGTCGTCACCGGGCGGCTGGCCGATCCTTCCCTCTACGTCGCCCCACTCGCCCACCACTTCGGATGGGACCTGGCCGACCACGACACCATCGGCGCCGCAACCGCGATCGGGCACCTGCTCGAGTGCGCCGGACAACTCACGGGCGGGTACTACGCGGATCCCGTCACCAAACCGGTGAAGGGCATGGCCGATCTCGGCTTCCCGTTCGCCGACGTCCTCGCCGACGGATCGGCGACGTTCGGCAAACTCGACGGGTCCGGCGGCATACTCACCGAACGAACCTGCGCCGAGCAACTCCTGTACGAGGTGGGAGATCCCACCTCGTATCTCACGCCGGACGTCACCGCGGACTTCGGCAACGTGTCGTTCACCAATGTGGGACCCGACCGGGTCGCCATCACCGGTGCGACGGGGCGCCCCCGGCCGCAGCAGCTGAAGGTCACCCTCGGCTTCCGTGGCGGCTGGCTCGGTGAGGGGCAGATCAGTTACGCGGGCCCGCGCGCCCACCCCCGCGCCCGGCTCGCCGCGGACATCGTCACCGAACGACTCGTCGACGTGCACGGTTTCACCGAGGACGCCGTCTCCGTCGAATACATCGGCGCCGGTGCGGCTTTCCGCGGCCTCGACACCGACACCGATGCGCACGAGGTTCGACTGCGGGTGACCGCCCGCGCACGCACCCGCGAGGAAGCCGACCTCGTCGGCTGGGAAGTGGAAAGCCTGTACACCAACGGACCGGCCGGCGGGGGCGGCGCCCGGCGCTCGGCGACCGAGGTACTCGCGATCCGCTCGTGCACCCTCCCCCGCGACCTCGTGCCCACCCGGGTGCACCTCACGGAGGTGACGACATGACCACGCCCGCAACGGTTCAGAAGATGGACTCCCTCGCCGACGTTCGTGCCGGCGACAAGGGAGACACGCTCATCCTTGCCGTGCTGGCCCGGGACCACGCCGCCTACCGTTATCTCGCCCGGAGACTGACCGAAGACGTCGTCGCCGCCCACTACGGCGAGCTGATCACCGGTCCGGCCCGGCGCACCTGCCAGCCGAACCTGATGGCGATGGTGTTCGAGTTGCCGGGCGTCCTCGGCGGCGGCGTCACGGGTTCCCCCGCACTCGACGGACACGGCAAGACGCTGGGCTATCACCTGCTGAGCCTCGAAATCTGACGGGCTACACGGGATTCCGGTCCCGCGACGCCGACAGGGTGACGGCGAGCGCCTGACGATCGAGCTTGCCGCGCGGCGTGCGCGGCAAGCTGTCGACCGCGAGTACCTGAACCGGCATGCTCGGGCTGGGTAACGTGGCGCGCAGATGCCGCCAGATCTCGCTGGAACTCGGCCCGTCGCCGTCCACCACGATCGCGGCGGCCGGTGCCTCGCCCATCCGGCTGTCGGGCACTCCGATGCACGCAGCCTCCGAGACTCCGGGGAGTGCGGTCAACGCCGCCTCGATGGCCGCGGGTTCCACATTGAGCCCCGCCCGGATCACCGTGTCGCTGTCGCGGCCGAACAACTGCAGGCTGTTGCCCGCCACCCTGCCTCGGTCCCCCACGGTCATCCACCCGTCGGCGGGGCCGTTCAGCACGCCGTCCTCGGTGAGGTAGCCGTCGAACAGCATGTCGCTGCGCACGTGAACGAGGCCCGCGCGAATCTCTGCGTCGACGCCGTGGAACAGTTCGCCTGCCGCATGCTCGTCGGCGGCGCCGAGACCCCGGTCGAAGGACACGAAGCTCAGTTCGGAGGCGCCGTAGAAGTGCACGAGCGACGCCTTCAGCAGCACCTCCTGCAACGCTTCACGCCCGGTGCGCGGCCACCGGGCCGCCGACGACAGCACCTCACGGACGCTGCCGACCGGACCGATGCCCGACCGCACCACATCCCAGGCGATGGTGGGTACCGAGTACAGATGTGTCGCTGCGTCGCGCAGCGAGTGGGTGACCGGTCGCAGATCCACCGTCGCACCACGAGTGAGCCCGTGCAGCGCGCCGTACAGGAAATGGGTGTGGTCGAGAACTCCGGGCACCGCCACGCGATCCCCGCTACCGATGTCGAACGTCGTGTCCGAGCGGTCGAGGGTCGTGGCCCACGATCGCTGGTTGCGCACGAACAGCTTCGGCTCACCGGTGGTGCCGGACGTGATGCCGACCAGCAGTTCGGTGCCGGGACGCGCCCGGCCTGCGGTGCCGTCGGATTCGAGGCTGTCCGCCGTCTCGACGGTCCCGTCGAATCCCAGTCTCCGTAGCCTGGTGTGCTGGTGCGACGCGGCCACCACGGCGCCGGGTTTCGCGAGCTCGAGCACCCGCGTCAGCTGCGCGGGCAGGAGATGCCGATGCAGTAGCACGACGCTGACTCCCGCGTGCATCGCCGCCGTCACCACGACCAGCGACCCGACATCCGACGTCGGCAGCACGGCGACCCGATTCATGCCGTCGAGCCCGGCGGCGGTGCGTGTGACCCGCGACCAGAACCGGCCGTAGTCGACGGTCTCGCGTGCGGACACGACCGCTGTCGTCTCCGGGTTCTCGGCGGCCCGTCGAGCAACACGCTCGGCGAGCAGCTCAGTCATCGTCCACTCCCCGTGCGACGAGGGCGTCGCCCATCGCATCCGCGGTCCGGAGGGCGCGGACCAGAACCGGTGTGGCCAGCGCCGTCATCGACCATTGCAACCCGCGTGCCTTCCGCGCCTGCGCCACCTCCTGCACGATCCCCGTCAACAGCGGGATACACCGGATCGCCAACGCGAGCAGGAGTCCGATCCGATCCGGGTCGACCCCGAACCTCCGCAGGGGCCCGAGTGCGCGCGACACCGTATCGAGCATGTCGGTGACCCGGGTGGTGAGCGTGACCAACGCGGCGAGCGCCACCGAGATCAGCAGCACCCCGCACACGACGACCGCCCGCGCGGGCGAGGTGATCAGCACCTGGAATACGGCGATGATCAACAACATCCACACCACCGGACGCAACTGCGCCACCGCGACCCGCCACGGAATGGCAGCCACCGCGAATAGCAGGCCCACCACCAGGATGACGACACCGACCTCGAGCGGGGTGCGCACGAACACGGTGGCCGTGACGATCGACGCGATCAACAGCAGCAGTTTCAGCCCGGCGGGCATCCTGTGCAGGAGCGAGTCGCCCGGGCGGTACAGGCCGATCATTCGACCAACTGCCGGTACGCGGGGACGGCGTCGTCCGGGCTGCCGTCGAATGCGACGAGACCGTCGTCGATGACGATGACCCGTTCGAAACTGTCCAGCAGCGCCAGTTGGTGGGTCACGACGATCACCTGCTGGTCCATCGAATCGAGTGCTTCGGCGACGACGCGGGCGTTCCGCAGATCCAGCAGTGTGGTCGGCTCGTCGGCGATGATCACCTCGGGCCTGCGGATGAGGACGGCGCCGATGGCGAGCAGCTGCTTCTGGCCACCGGACAGCAGGTGCGCGGGGTGATCGGCGTGCTGGTCGAGCCGGAACCGCACCAGGATCTCCTCGACGCGGGCGGCGATCTCCGGCTTGCTCAGACCGGACCGGCGCAGCGAGAACGCCAGGTCCTCGGACACCGTGGGCATGACGATCTGGGTGTCGGGGTCGGTGAACACGAACCCGACCTTGCGGCGCACCTGGGCGCCCTTTTTGGCGGCGTCGACACCGTCGACCGTGACGGTGCCGGAGGTGGGCTTCAGCAACCCGTTGATCATGCGGGCCAGGGTCGACTTGCCGGAACCGTTGGATCCGATGATGCCGACGCGGCGCTCGGAGAAGCGCAGGTCGACGCCGCGGAGCACCGGGCGGTCCCCGAAGGCATGGGTCACCGAATCGAAGACGATCTCACTCACGACACGCGCTCCACGAGCATCGCGATGCCCTGTCCGCCGCCGATGGCGCACGCCGCGAGCCCGAGCGCGGGTCCGTCCTCGCGCAGCATCTGACTTGCCAAGCGCACCAGCAAGATCGCCCCCGACGCTCCCCATGGGTGTCCCATGGCGATGGCGCCGCCCTGTGGGCAGATCACGGATTCGTCCAGGCCGAGTTCGTCCGACACCGCCAGGACCACCGACGCGAAGGCCTCGGTGATCTCGACGACGCCCAGATCCGCCACGTCGCATCCGGTTCTCTTCAGGAGTTTGCGGATTGCGGGGACCGGTCCGAGTCCGGGCAGCGCCGGGTCCGATCCCGCGACGGCGGAACCGAGGATTCGCAACGCAGGCAGTCCGGCGGCCAGCGACTCCGTCGTCACCGCCAGCACGGCGGCGCCGTCCGAGATTCCGCAGGAGTTCCCCGCCGTGGCCGTTCCACCCGCACCGAAACTGGGGCGCAGCCGCGCGAGCCTGGCCTCGGTCATGCCCGCGCGAATGCGCTGGTCCCGCGCGATGTCACCGATCGGCACGATTTCCGACGAGAAGTCGGCGGCGGCCGCGAGCGTGTGCGACCGCGCCGCGTACGCGTCCTGCCGCTCACGGCTGATGCCGCGCACCCGCGCGAGCTCGTCCGCGGCCGCCCCCATGTCGGGGTCGGGGAAGCCGTGCGGCGCAAAGGGAGCGCGGGTGTAGCGCACCGGATCGGCGCCCGACACCGGCGGCCAGAACCGCCACGGCGCCGTGCTCGCCGATTCGACGCCACCCGCCAGAATCAGCTCGTCGGCACCGCTGCGCACGCGGAGCGCGGCCTGCATCACCGCGTCGAGGCCGGAACCGCACTGCCGGTCGACGGTGACCCCGGGAACCTCCACGCCCATCCCCGCCTGCAGGGCCGCGACCCGCGCGGGATCACCGCCCGGCCCGAGGCAGTTGCCGAGGACGACGTCGTCGACCTCGGCGTCGAGGCCCGACTCCCGCAGCGACGTCAGAACGTCGCGCAACACCGGGGCGGCCAGATCGGTGGTGGTCAGATCGGCGAACCCGTGCCCGGCATTGCCGATCGGCGTCCGACGCGGCGCCACCAGAACAGGGACAAAGCTCATGCCAGCCAGTCTCTCACTCGGCCACGGGCGACCTTGCCACTGGCGGTCCGCGGCATCGACTCGATCGGCACCCAGCGGCGGGGCAGGGCTTCCTTCGTCAGCATCCGGCGTGCGCGCGAACGGACGTCGCCGATGTCCGCGGTGCCGTCGAGCTCCACCACGGCGGTGACGGTCTCGCCGAGCACCGAATGCGGCGATCCGACGACGGCGGCCGCGGCGACACCGTCGAGCGTCTCGAGGATGCGCTCGACGTCCTCGGCAACCACCGTGGTGCCGCCGACGTTGATCGCGGATTCTCCCCGGCCGCGCACCGTCAGCTCGCCGTCGTCACCGAGTTCGGCCAGATCACCGACGCCGAACCACTCCGGGACTCCGATCACGCTGTACGGCGACCGGACGTACAGCAGACCGTCGCGGATGTCGGCGTCGACGCCGTCGAGCAGCCGGAGCGGTTCGGGCACCCGGCGCGCCGCGACGAGGGAGAGTTCCGCGGCGCCGTAGTACTCGACGATCTCGATGCCGTCCGCCACCGCGCGGGCGCCGTCGTCCAGGGCGGTGCCGGCGACGATCGCCGTGCGCAGCTTCGGGGCCTTCCCCACCACCTCACGGAGAGCGGCGGGAACGGCGTGCACCACCGTCGCCCGGGACGGGTCGTCGGTGACGCACGCCCCACGCCAGAGTGCGTGCACGGCGCCGAACAGGTGCATCGTGGCGTGCAACGGGCCGGTGATCAGCACGTGGTCCGTCGCGTCGATGCCGGTGATCGCGGTGAAGGCGGGGAAGCTGTCGAACCAGGAGGCCGCGGTGCGCGCGAGCGGACGCGGGCTGCCGGTGGAGCCGGACGTCGCGACCAGCAGAAACGCGGACGGTGGAATCACCGTGCGGTCCGGGCGCGCGTCGGGGTTCTCGACGATCACCGCCGTCCCCTGCCTCGCCGCCGCGCACACGCAGATCAGGGCGTCCGGGACCGGCAGCGTCGACGCGTCGTAGGCAGACGCACCCGAGCCGTGCTCGAGGATCCATCGGTCGATGGCACGGTCGAGTTCGGCGTAGGTGTAGGTGCGGTCTTCGAAATCGAGAGCGGGCTGATCGCCGGAGCCGCCGAGTTCGGAACTCACGTACGGATCAGGCCGGGGTACGCGCGATGCACGCTCTTGGCGACCACGGTCGCGACGACGACCTTGAGCAGGTCGCCGGGGATGAAGGCGAAGTTGGTGGTGATGGCGGCGCCGACACCCAGATCGGTGCGGAGCAGGAGTCCGACGGTGCCGAAGACGTAGATGACGACGATCCCGCCGAGGGCGTTGATCAGGAGACCGAGAACGACCGGGTACTTCGGCAGGATCCGGGCGGTGAGGAGGCCGATGATCAGCGTCGCGGGAATCCAGCCGATGAGGTATCCGGCGCTCGGGCCTGCGAGCGCGGTCAGTCCGGTGCGGCCACCGGACAGCAGGGGCAGGCCGATGAGGGTCAGTGCGATGAAGACCGCGACGGCGGCTGTGCCCTTGCGAGCGCCGAGCACCGCGCCGGCGAGGATGACGCCGAGCGTCTGCAGTGTGATCGGCACTCCGCTGAAGCCGACCGTGATGGCGCCGGGCAGTCCCAGCGCCGCGATCAGCGCGGCGAAGACCGCGATCTGCGCCATGTCCCGCGCTGAAATACCGAGCCTCGACACCCGAGCACTCTCGACATCTGCCATGACGACTCCTCTTGCCTCAAACTTGAACGACGTTCAAGGTATCAGGTCGGGGCGGACAACGGTGCGGCAGACTCCGCGACGTCGCCCTGGTCGGGCGTCGTGCGCGACCCGGCCCGCGCCGCTCCTATTCCCGCCGCGACCACGAAGCAGATACCGGCGACGGCCGCGTGGTCCGGAATCTGGTGCAACACCACGAGCCCGATAATCAACGCGAACGCCGGTTCCAGACTCATCAGCGTCCCGAACGCGGCGGTGTTCAGCCGGCGCAGGGCGAGCATCTCCAGCGTGAACGGCACGACCGGCAGCAGTATCGCCAAACCCAGCCCGATGATCAACAGGTCCGGCGTCATCTTTCCGAGCATCGACGGCCCGCCCACCGCAGTCGCGACCAACCCGGCGACCGGCATGGACACCGCGAGCCCGTTGAGACCGGCCACCTCGTCGCCCACGCGCTGGGTGAGCACGATGTAGAGGGCCCAGCACGCAGCCGCGCCCAGCGCGAACAGGATTCCGACCGGGTCGACGCCGCCGGCCCAGGGTTGCGTCAGCAGCAGCACCCCCACGGCCGCCAGTGCCGGCCACTTCAGGCGACCTCGTCCGTGCAGAACAGCGACACCGAGGGGCCCGAGGAACTCCAGCGCGCTGGCTGTTCCCAGGGGGATCCGGTCCACCGCGGCCATGAACAGCAGGGTGACCGCCGCCGTGACCACTCCGAGGAGAACACACGCGCCGAGGGACGAACGCGTGAACGCCTTCGGCCGAGGCCGCACGATCACGGCCAGCAACACCCCCGCCCACGCCAGGCGCAACCAGGCGGCGCCCTCGGCGCCGACGCGCTCGGACACGCCGACGGAGATCGCGAGTCCGCTCTGTACGCACAGCATCGAGGTCAGCGCCATCGTCGCGCCGACGTGGGTCGAGTTCCTGGTCATGCCTGCATTGAATGACACCTCGACCGTTCACGTCCACGTGACTTTCATGGACAAACCGTTCGGATATCGCGAACAATACGTGGGTGGATACCCGACGCCTCCATCTCCTGCTCGAGCTCTCCCGCCTCGGCTCCATGCGTGAGGTCGCCGAGACACACCGGCTGACCACCTCGACCGTCTCCCAGCAGATCGCCGCACTCGCGAAGGAGACGGGTGCGCAGCTCGTCGAACCGACCGGCCGCCGGGTGCGGCTCACCCCGGCCGGTCGCCGGCTGGCCGACCACGCCGTCACCATCCTCGCGGCCGTCGACGCCGCCCGGCTCGACCTCGACCCCCACGCCGAGCCGGTCGGCACCCTGCGCGTCGGGGGTTTCGCGACGGGCATCCGGGTGTCGCTGCTCCCGGTCGTCGCCGAACTGGCACACACCCACTCGCAGGTGGACGTGGTGATCAGCGAATACGAGCCGGTCGAGGCGTTCGCGTTGCTCGCCGACGACGAACTCGATCTCGCACTGACCTACGACTACAACCTCGCACCGGCATCCCCCGGCACCGCGCTCGAAGCCGTCCCGTTGTGGTCGACTCCCTGGGGACTCGGCGTCCCCACGCCCGCCGGCGACGAACCCGCAGACGTCGCCGCCTACGCCGGTTCGCCCTGGATCGTGAACTCCCGCAACACTGCCGACGAGGACGCCGTCCGCACCCTGGCCTCGCTCGCGGGATTCACACCGCAGATCGCCCACCAGATCGACAGCCTCGACCTCGTCGAGGACCTCGTCGCCGCCGGCTACGGGGTAGGTCTGCTGCCCGCCGACCGTCCCACGCGCAAGGAAGTCACGGTCCGCCCGCTCACCAACCCGAAGGTCGTGCTGACGGCCTACGCCGTGACCCGTCGTGGGAGGTCGACCTGGCCGCCGCTCCGGTTGGTCCTCGACCGCCTGGCCGCCGTCACCGGTTTCTAGCGGGAGGCCACGGCGGAAGCCGCATCCTTCAGGGTGCGGGCCGCGACCTGCAGTCCTTCGAGCTGTCCCAGTTCGACGTCCTCGTGTTCGATGTTGACCGCCATGTCGGGGTCGACCCGCTGCAGCGCGGCGAGGAAACGGGACCAGAAATCGACGTCGTGTCCGCGGCCGACGGCGACGAAGTCCCACGCCGAGTCCTCGGGCCACTTGTTGACCACGTGCTTGCCACCGAGTCCGGTGGGGCTCTGGCCGGCCGGGATCCGGGTGAACCGGTCGTCGAGAACACCGTAGATCTTGCAGTTCTCGTTGATCCGGGTGTCCTTCGCCGCGGCGTGGAAGACGAGGTCGCCGAGCCAGTCGACCGCGGCGACCGGATCGATGCCCTGCCAGAACAGGTGCGACGGGTCCATCTCGGCGCCGACGTTCGTCGCACCGGTCTTCTCGACCAGACGCTTCAGGGTCGGCGGGTTGAACACCAGGTTCTGCGGATGCATCTCGATCGCGACCTTGACACCGTTCTCACGGGCGAGCGCGTCGATCTCCTTCCAGAACGGCACCGCCACCTGATCCCACTGGTAGTCGAGGGAGTCGAGATAGCCGCTGTCCCAAGTGTTCACGTGCCATGCCGGCCACTGGCCGCCGGCGTGCGCGGCGGGCAGCCCGGACATCGTGACCACGCGGTCCACACCGAGCAGGCCCGCCACCTTGATGGCGTTGCGCAGGTCCTCGGCGTCCTCGGGGCCCACCTCGGGATCCGCGTGCAGCGGGTTGCCGTTGCAGTTCAGCCCGGCGATGGAGACGCCGGTCTCGTCGAAGACCTTCAGGTAGTCCTGCGGTGACACCTCACCGGAGAGGAGTTCCTTGACGGGCAGGTGCGGGGTGGGCAGGAAGCCGCCCGCGTTGATCTCCGCGCCCTCGAGCCCGAGGGACGCGATGGTCTCCAGCGCCTCGCGCAGGCTGCGGTCGTGCAGGACGGCGGTGTACACACCGAGTTTCATGAGGGTTCCTTGCGTCGTGGGAAGAAGTTGCGGTTCAGTAGTTTTGCGGTTCAGGGTTGTGCGGTTCAGCCGATCTTGACGGCTGCTCCGTCGGCGCGGGCGGACTCCGCGACGGCGGTGACGATCTGCATGCCGCGCAGGGCGTGGGCGAAGGACGGCAGCGGGCCGAGGACGTCGATGCCCGCGATCTGGTCGAGGAACGCCCGGGCCTGGTAGGCGAAGAACTCCGCCTTGCCGTGGCCGACTCCGCCGGCATCCATCGGCAGGCCACCCTGGATGTACGGGTGCTGCGGTCCGATGATCACCCGACGCTGACCGTTCACGGTGCGGTCGAGGCCCTCGCTGGACACCGAGAATTCCGCGGCGCGAGCCAGGTCGAACGCCGCGGAGCCGGACGTCCCGAACAGCTCGAAACCGAGTCCGTCCGGAAGCTGGTGCGCGACACGGGAAGCGGAGAACGTGCCGACCGCGCCGTTTTGGAAGCGCGCCGTGAACGTCGCGAGGTCCTCGTTCTCGACGGGTGCCATCTCACCGGTGGTCTCGGCCTTGGTGTGGCCGTAGGTGACTCCGGCAGGCACGGGACGCTCCGTGATCACCGTGGTGAAGGTCGCGCCACTGATCTCGACGATCGGCCCGCAGACGAATTCGGCCATGTCGAGCAGGTGGCTGCCGACGTCTGCCAGCGCGCCGGTTCCGGGACCTCCGCGGTACCGCCAGGTGATCGGCGAGGCGGGGTCGAGGCCGTAGTCGCACCAGTAGTGCCCGTTGAAGTGGATGATGTCGCCGAGGCGGCCCGTCGCGAGTTCGTCGCGGATCGCCTGGATGGCCGGCGACCGGCGGTAGGTGTACCCGACGGTCGCGATCGTGTCGGCGTCCGCGGCGGCCGCGACCATGGCCTCGGCGTCCGCGATCGACCCGGCCAGGGGCTTCTCGCACAGCACGTGCTTCCCGGCAGCGAGGAGGCCTTCGACGATCTCCCGGTGCAACTGGTTCGCGACGACGACGCTCACGGCGTCGATGTCCGGCGATTCGGCGATGGCCTGCCAGCTGTACTCGGCCCGCTCGTACCCGTACCGCTTCGCGGTGTCGTCGGCGACTGCCTGGTTGGTGTCGGCAATCGCGACCAGACGCACGTCGGGGCGGTCGGTTCCGAACAGCGTCGACGCCATGCGATATCCGGCGGCGTGTGCTCGTCCGGCCATGCCGCCGCCGATGACGGCGACACCGATCGAGTTGGAAGTCATGAGTGGAAGCCTTTCGGTGTGATGTTGACCCGGCGGGAGTGCACGTCGGCTACCCACAGACACCCGCACGAGTGTGAAGACGCCCTCCGGCTAGTTCGGTCTATTTAACCGGTCTAGTACGACTACTATGAGCTGAGTCACGACACCCTGTCAACCCCCGCCCCGGCGGGCCGGCTAACAGGCCGCACCCCTTGACGAACGCCCCCTTCCTGCGCACACTGAACAGACTTTCACTGAGTGTCGATTCAGTGAATAACAGTTCACGAGGAAGCGTGGAGGCCATCGTCGCAGGCGGAGGTGTGTCCGGGACCGCGACTGCAATCGCATTGCGCCGCATCGGCTCCGACGTCACCCTCTACGAAACACACCCCGACCCGGCAGGACAGGTGGGCTCATTTCTGAGTCCGGCATCCAACGGACTGCGGGGGGGTGGAGGCGCTCGGTTGCCTGGACCAGGTGCAGCAGGCCGGTTTCGCGGTGCCCACTCAGCGAATGTGGTCCGGTACGGGCAGGCTGCTCGCGGAAGTTCCGCGCGGACGGCTGTCGGGGGATCCGCTGTTCAGCGCGACGCTGATGCGCGATTCCCTGGTCGAGGTGCTGCGGAAGTGCGCAACGCAGGCCGGTGTACGGATCGTCACCGGCCGCCGACTGGTAGCCGCCGAGCCCGTGGGCGACGGTATCCGCGCGCAGTTCGCCGACGGTTCCAGCGCACGCGCCGACCTGCTGGTCGGTGCCGACGGTCTCTGGTCGGCTACTCGGTCGGTCCTCGATCCGGGCGCGCCCCGACCCGTATACGGCGGGCTCTACAGCGTCTCGGGCGTCGCCGACGGCGTCCCGGCCGAGGCCGGCACGTTCATCATGGTCTTCGCGCGCTGCGGCGCCTTTCTCCACATCCCGGCTCCGGACGGAACCGTGTGGTGGTCCGCGCAGGTTGCCGATCCCCGGCCACCGAAACCGACAGATATCGGCGACGACCGGTGGCTCGACCGACTCGCCGAGCTGTACCGGTTCGAGCCGAAGGCGCTCGAGATCATCAGGGCGACCACGCAATTGCACCGTCCGACGCTCATGCACACGCTGGCCGAAGTCCCCATCTGGCACAACGAACGCGTCGTCCTCGTCGGCGACGCCGCCCACCCGGTCGGCGCGGGGCAGGGCGTCTCCATGGCCATCGAAGACGCCGTGGTCCTGGCTCGGGCACTCGCCGATGCCGACTCGACCGGGGAAGGTTTCGCCGAGTACCACCGGCTCCGCCGCGCCCGAATCGGGAAGATGGCCAAGGCGGCCCGCACCAACCGCGACGCCAAGACCGTCGGCCCGATCGCGCGCCGGTTTCGCGACCTCGTCATGCCGGTCGCCTTCGGGCACTTCTACGAAAGGGCCACCACCTGGCTCTACACCCACGATCTGGGCACATGGCCCGCGCAGGCGGAGCAACCCCGGCCCGCCGAACACTGACGGCCGTCGCAGGTCAGGACACGCCCGACCGGGATCCTTCCATCGGCTCGGGCGCGGGCCCGGTGGTACGGCGCGCGACGAGCCGCGGGCGGAGGACGGTAGCCACCGACTCGGTCCTCCCCCGGTCCAGCCGCTGGATGACCGCATCCACCGCGGTGGCGGCCTGCTCCCGCGGTTGCTGATTGACCGACGTCAGATCGATGTGCGCCAGCTGGGCGAGCACGCTGTCGTCGTATCCGGAGACCGAGACGTCTTCGGGGATCCGCACACCCCGGCTGCGCAGTTCGCCGATCAGCCCGATGGCACTGCGGTCGTTGGCCGCGATCACCGCGGTGGGAAGTTGCGACCGCCCGAGCAGAGTGCCCGCGGCGACCGTTCCGGCGCTGTCGGTGAAATCGCCCTCGACGACGTCGATATCGAGTCCGTGACGACGCATGGCACGGGTGTATCCCGACCTCCGGTCGGCTGCAATCGTGCCCGTACCACCGCTGAGGTGCGTGATCCGGCGGTGTCCCAACTCCACGAGATGGTCGACGACCGTGCCGATCCCCTTGCCGTCCGCCGTCCGCACGACGTCGACGGCGCCGTCACCGACGCGGCGACCGACCACGACCACCGGTACCCGCTCCCCGAGCGTGTCGAGCACGTCGGTGCCGAGTTCGGTGCCGAGCAGGATCAAGGCTTCGCAGCGGAAATCGAGCAGCGTTTCGACGACTTTCGGTTCGGCGTGCGTGGGAGTCAGGGCGCCGAGCACCACCTCGTACCCGTGCTCGTCGGCGGCGGCGACGATGTACTCGACCATCTCGGCGTGGAAGCTGTTGCGAATATCCGCCATCACACCCACGAGGTGGGTTCGCCGGAGCGACATCAGTGCGGCCGTACGGTTCGGTCGGTACCCGAGCTCGTCCGCGACGTCGAGGACCCGCTTACGCGTCTCCGCACTCGGCCCGGGAACACGCCGAAACACCATGGAGACCAATGCCTTCGACACGCCCACCCGGTCGGCGATGTCCTGCATGGTGACGGCCTGCCGGGGCATCGGAACGGAGCCGCCACTCCGGGCGTCGTCGTCGCTTCGCATGTGCAGACCCTTTCGCTCGCCGAGCACGAGGCACACCCAGAGTATCCGACATAGACCGAAGTACTAGACCGGGCTACCTACCCGAACGCAGCTATCCGGCGGGCGAACGCGCGACGTTCGGTGTTCCAGGCGCCGGCGAGCACGAGCGCTCCCTGCACGAAGCGGCGGAACGGATCACAGAACACTGACCGGACCTGACATCCCGAACACCGGCGCCGATCTCAGCCAGTAGTTACTTCGACCGCTACTGGGAGTTCCTGCTCTACGGTCTCGGCGCGGTGGTGATCGCCGCGATCATCGCGTACCCGTTCGCGATGAACTTCGCTCACCGCGCGGCCACGCTCGTCGTCCGGTACGTCAGCCACGAGGCGATCATCGCCACGTTCACCGGCCTGGTCGTCGTCATCAGCGTCTGGGAGGGCGGCATCCTCGGCCTCGCCGTCACCCTCACCGTCGGACTCGTCGGAGGCCTGCTGTCGCGGGCGTTCAAGATCCACGCAGGCGTCCTGTTCATGGGGTACTACGTGGCAGTCCTCAGCGTCCCCGCCATCCTCGCCCTCTGACCGCGCCGACTACGCGGTGATCAGGTCGATGGCGACGGCCGCTCCCTGCGGATCGACGACCGCGTCGAGAATGGTCTTCTGCGTCTGGGTCAGGTGCTCGGTGCAGGCAGCGGCAGCCGCCGGCCCGTCGCCGGCGAGGATCGCACGGCACATCGACAGGTGCTCCGCCAGCGAGACGTCCAGACGAGCCGGGCGGGAGTGGGCGATGTTGCGAAGCCTCTCCGTGTGCGGCCGGAGTTCGGCAATCGATCGGGCCAGTTGCGCGTTCCGGGTGTGCGCGATCACGGCCTGGTCGTACGTTTCCGTGAGTTCGTAGAAACGATCTCGCCGGGACTCGGACGGGGCCTCCTCGGAGATCGCCCCGAGTGCGTCCGCTACCTCTTCGAACTGCTGCCGGGCCGCGGCGTCCCGGGCGACGGCCTCGGCGACCATGCGCGCGGCGGCCGCCTCGAGCAGGATGCGTAGCTCGAACAGGTCCCGAACGCTTTTGATCGAGATGGGAGCGACCCGTGCGCCCTGCCGGTCGATGAGCGAGACCAGCCCCTCCCCCTCGAGCCGAAGGAAGGCCTGGCGAACCGGGGTGCGAGACGCCGAGAACCGCGCGCCCACGTCGATGGCACTCAGCGACTGGCCCGGGGACAGGGACCCGTTCAGGACGTCCTGCCTGAGCTGCTCGTATACCCGCTCGCTCTTGCTCCCACCCGTCATGCATACATCCTAACGTTCGCAGTGGCATCCGTTAAGGTATACATTGATGCACACCATAGAGCAGGGACAGCATCCCGGAGTAGGCGTCCACCCGTGAACGACGTGCAATCCCCCGAACGATCCGTGCCGACGCGCACGGCCGCACTGCGTCGTCACGGACTCCGATGGTTCGCACTGATCGCACTCTCGATCGGCGGCTGGGCGGTCGGCGAGAGCGTCGGACTGACGGCGGCCGGACTCTTCTCGGCTCTGATCGTCGGGGCGACCCTGGCCGTCACCGGCTGGGGCCCGTCCCGCGTGCCCCGCCCGCTGGGGAAGCTTGCCCAGGGAGTGCTGGCGAGCGCGGTCGGGCTGATGGTGCACCGGGACACAATCGCCGCCCTGGGCTCGATGTGGGTGCCGGTGGTCTCGATCGCGGCCGCGACTCTCGCGCTCAGCGTGGCGGCCGGGGCCCTGCTCGCGCTGCACCGCGACGTGGACGCGGTGACCGGATCCCTCTCCATGACTGCGGGCGGCGCCACCGGACTCGTGGCGATGGCCCGCGAACTCGGCGGCGACGACCGGGTCGTCGCAGTGGTGCAGTACCTGAGGGTGGCGCTCGTCGTCGTGTCGATGCCGATGATCGTCACGTTCGGTTTCCGCGCCGATACCGGCACGGACACCGTGACAGGCACCGATGCCGGCGGGTCCGAATGGTATGTGGCCCTGCCATTCCTGGCACTGTTCATCGTGGGCGGCACCGCCGTGGCGTCACTCGTGCGACTACCCGCTCCCGCGACGCTGGGTCCGCTGGCCGTGAGCGCCGGGTTCGAACTCGGCGGCTGGAGCGACGCGGTCGCGGTCCCGCCGATGCTGATGACCGGCGCGTTGATTCTCATCGGCTGGCAGGCCGGGCTCGCGTTCGACCGGGCGAGCCTGCGGGCGATCGGACGAATCCTGCCGTATGCGGCGCTGCTCACGCTGCTGGTCGGGGCGGCCTGCGCCGGCTTGGGCGTCCTCCTCTCCCACCTCACCGGTGTGAGCCTCCTCGAGGCCTATCTCGCCACCACGCCCGGTGGCCTGGCGGCGGTGCTGGCCGTCTCGGCGTCCACCGCCTCCAACGTCACGTTCGTCGCGGCCGCGCAGGTGTTGCGCCTGGTCATCATGCTCGTCACCACCCCGATCATGGCGAAGGCGTTTGCCCACTTCAGTTCTCGGCGTCGACGAGCGTAGTTCGGGAATCCTCTCCGGACAGCACGGTCCGGCCTGCGTCCGGGCCGTCTCGACCGGAGAGGATTCCGGACACCCCGAGTGTCGTTGCAGTGTCTCCGGACTCGGGGTGCACCGGGAAGCGGGTTCCTCGAATGTCGGCGCATGGCATCTACCTCCGATTCTTGTCGGCAGCTACCGGGCTGCACGGTGGGTGGGTGTCGGATCGGTCAGCCGTAGACCCTCGAGATGAAGGCATCGAGGTTGTCGCGGACCCGCTCGATCCTCTCCTCGGGCTCGAGATCCTCGCGATACTGCCTGCCCAGCGCGGGCGACTTCTTCCGGCGCGCGTAGAGCGAGCACGCGAGATCGGCACACATGTAGGTGCCGATCGAGTTGCCCCGGCGTCCGGATTCACCCGACTTGCGGGCGGTCATCAGCGAGACGCCGCCATTGGCGTGCGTGGTCATACAGACCGTGCACATTTGCGCGCGGCGATAACCGCCCGTTTCGTAGCGCAGCGCGACGCCGACCAGACCGCCGTCCCGTGGCACGACCACATAGCAGCGGCCCGGAAACGACGGGTCACCCCAGCCGAGGAAGTCGAGATCGTCCCAGGGCCGATCGTCCAGGTCACGAGGGACGGGCAGACGCTTGGCGTCGCCTTTGGAGCAGTTGATGAACGACGACCTGATGTCGCGTTCGGTGACGGGTTCCATGACGAGATGAACTCCTTCTGTCGACGGGTTACAAAGCCACGTGACAATACGGACCGCAGTGAGGTCGAGCAACGGATTTTCGACGGTCCAGGTTTCGCGGGACGCGCTCCGCCCGGCGCAGGCAACGGGAACCATATTCAGAAAAACCCGGACGCAGTTGAGTAATTCTTTCAATAACAGGGGAAAGGTATGTTTCTGGCATCGAATGTGGAACACTGGTCTGATCGGAACCCAAGCCGAGAACGCTGTAACCACGGTGCGAATCGGTGGGTGCGGGGCCGGGGTGGGAGAACAGCATGGTGACGAATTCGGACGCCGCGCACACGTCGAGGCGCGAGGCCGGCACGGAGTCCGTACCGGGCCGCGACCGGGAGCGACCACCGACCGTTTCGCTGTGTATTCCTGCCTATCAGGCGGAGCGTCATCTGCAGACGACGCTCGACAGCGTTCTGGCGCAGACCTTCACCGACCTGGAAGTCGTGATCGTCGACAACCACAGTTCGGACGGCACCCGCGATATCCTGGAGAACGTCCACGACGACCGCGTCCGGATCATCCGGAACGCGGCGACGGTGCCGATGGTGGACAATTTCAACCTCGCGATACGCGAGAGCCGAGGACGGTTCGCCAAGCTGATCTGCGCCGACGACACGATCGAGCCCGATTGTGTCGCAACACAAGCCGCGGTGCTCGAGGCCGACGACGGCGTGGCGCTGGTGTCCGTGCGAACCGATTTCATCGACGACGAGGGCGTGCTGCTGCGGCCGGCCCGGGGGCTCGGGGGAATCGTCGGGCACAATTCTGGACAAACGGTAGTCCGGCGAATCGTCCGGAGCGGAAGCAACCCCGTCGGCCCCCCGGTGGCCGGGATGTTCCGCCGGGTCGATTTCGACCGGTGCGGCGGCTTCCGGGGCGAGCTTCTCTTTCCGATGGAGCTCGACCTCTGGTCGCGGCTCGTTCGAAAGGGTGACTTCGTCGGTGTGCCGCGCACGCTGGCATCCTTCCGGATCGGCAGCGATTCGAACACCGCATTGACCTCGGCACGTTCACAACTCGCCCAGCAGCTCGAGTTCACGAGTCGATTGATCCACGATCCCGAATGGCAGATCCCGCTGTCCGACCGAGTACTCGGCCGGATCAACTCGTATGACATGCAGATGCGGCGAAGTCTGCTGTTCGCTCTCAGCGCGCTCCGTGCATCGAGACGTCGGCGCGCGCTCGGATCGGAGAAGGGCCGCGAACGGCCGGGGTGAATCCTCTTGGACACGAACAGATCACCGCAACGAACAGCCTCCGGAGCACCGCATTCGTCCGGAGAGAACCCAGACTTCAGCAGGACGCGGGCACGCGAAAGCCCCTATGACGCAACGGACGTGAAGGCGATGGATGCACACGTGACCGAGATTCACCCCAACGACAATCCGAGGAAGACTACGCCCAGGCCGACCGTGTCGGTGGTGATGCCGGCACTGAACGAAGCGAAGAATCTGCCGTTCGTCGCGGCCCGGATGCCGGCCGACATCGACGAACTCGTGTTCGTCGACGGCAACTCCGTCGACGACACCGTTGCCGTCGCGAAACGATTGTGGCCCGAAGCGAAGGTCCTGACGCAGACCCGAAAGGGCAAAGGCAATGCGCTGGCCTGCGGTTTCCTGCATGCCACGTCCGACATTGTGGTGATGATCGACGCAGACGGGTCCACCGACCCCGCCGAGATTCCGGCGTTCGTCGACGCGCTGGTCCGCGGTGCGGACTTCGCGAAGGGCAGCCGGTTCATCGCAGGCGGTGGAAGCGCAGACATCACGTTCACCCGAAGACTGGGCAACCGGATGCTGAATTCCTTCGTCAACATGGAATTCGCTGTCTCGTTCACCGACCTCTGCTACGGCTACAACGCGTTCTGGCGCCGGCACGTCAGTGTGATGTCGCTGCCCGCGACCGACCGCCCCGACGCCCACTGGGGTGACGGCTTCGAGATCGAGACGCTGATCAACGTCCGGATGGCGACATCCGGTCTCGGTATCGTCGAGATACCGAGCTTCGAGCGGCGGCGGATCAGTGGCAAGAGCAACCTGAACGTGGTGCGGGACGGTTTGCGGGTACTGCGCACCGTTCGGATGGAACACCGCAACGGGACGAAGATGACGGCGAAGTCGGCCGAGCGGCCGACCTCACTCACCCGCCGGTCCGTCTACTCGTGGCGGTCCCGCGATCGCGGTGATTACGTTGCCCGATGAGGTCCCGGCCACCGGGCATTCGCTTCTGGACGCGACCGACGAATTCGATGCGGAATCCCTTTCGGTCGTCATCTGCGCCTACACCACTCGGCGTTGGTTCGACCTGTGCCGGTCGGTGCAGTCGGTGCTGTCCCAGGACGGTCCCGATCCCGAACTCATCCTGGTGATCGATCACTGCGACGAGCTGTATATCCGCGCGTGCAACCGATTCCGCACCGACACGCGGGTAACAGTCCTGGCGAACGCGGATACCCGGGGACTGTCCGGGGCACGCAACACCGGTGTCCGAGCCGCCCACGGCGACGTGATCGCGTTCGTCGACGACGATGCCCGCGCCGAGCCGGGGTGGGCACAGGCCCTCATGCATCACTACCGGAATCGCGGAATTGCCGGCGTGGGCGGGTACGCGGTCCCGAGTTGGTCCGGGGCGCGTCCCCCGTGGCTTCCGGAGGAGTTCGACTGGGTCGTCGGCTGCAGCTACGTCGGTCAGCCGACACGGGTCGCGCCCGTCCGCAACCCGATCGGCTGCAACATGTCGATGCGCCGCTCGGTTCTGTACGCCGTCGGCGGATTCAGATCCGAGGTGGGCCGCGTGGGCTCCGTTCCCGTGGGCGGTGAGGAGACCGAACTCTGTATCCGCATCCGGTCGAACCCGGATTCGAACCAGATCCTGTTCGATCCGGACATGCGGGTACAGCATCATGTGTCGGCGGACCGGGCCACTCTGCGGTATTTCGTGCGGAGATGCCATCACGAAGGACTGTCGAAGGCTGTCGTCGCGGAGCTGACCACCGCAGCGGACGCGCTGAGCAGCGAGCGCACCTACACCCTCCATGTCCTACCGCGAGCGGTGCTGCGTGAAGGCCTCTCGATGCGGCGGGACGGACTCGCGCGGGCAGCCGTCGTGATGTTGGGCCTGGCGGTCACGACCGCCGGATACGTTCAGGGCAGGGCCGCCATCCGGCTGCACACCAGGAGGACCTGATGGATCCCGCCGCACCCGCTCTCACTCTCCGCCCCGCCCTGGACAGTCCCGAGCGGCCGGACTGGGACGGTGCGGTGTGGATAGGTGAAGTGTGGGTCGACGCGATAGAGAACGCCGACCGGACCGGGCGGGCGGCGGGAATTCCGGTCCGCTGCCGGTTGGCGCGCGCGGAGGGCTACGGCCGGGCGCGACTGCTCGCGCGCGCCGACGGACGCCCGCTCGGGTTCGTCGAAATCGAGGTGTCGGAAGGTTCCGTGAACTTCGGCGAGCTCAGGCGCCGAGTCGCGGGACTGCGGGCCACCGAGTCGGACCGCCCTGTGCGGGCAGGTCCGGCTCGCGTGTCCGCGGGGAAGGCCGTGCCGGTGACGGTAGTCGTATGCACTCGCGACCGGGTGTCGATGCTGCGAGCGGCCCTCCGATCCGTACTCGCGGTGGACTATCCGACGTTCGACGTACTCGTCGTGGACAACGCCCCCGGAACCGATGCCACCCGGCAGTACGTACTCGGTCTCGCGGATCCGAGGGTGCGCCTGATCTGTGAGCCCCTCCCGGGGCTCTCACGGGCACGGAACACCGGACTGTCGGTGGCCACCGGCGACATCGTCGCGTACACCGACGACGACGTGGTCGTCGACCCGCACTGGCTCTCCGCGCTGGTCGACGGTTTCAGCCGGGGCCCGAGGGTCTCGTGCGTGTCCGGGATGGTGCCCGCCGGTGAGATCCGGACGCCGGCGCAGGCCTACTTCGATCGACGGGTCGGCTGGTCGGACTCCACCGACGCCCGCATCTTCGACTGGTCGGAGCCACCCGACGACGTGCCCTTGTTTCCCTTCACCGTTCGCTGTTACGGCACGGGCGCCAACTTCGCGGTCGAGCGCGACGTGGTTCGCCGCCTCGGCGGTTTCGACGAGGCGCTCGGCGCGGGTGCCCCGACGGGCGGGGGCGAGGACATCGACATGTTCTTCCGGATTCTGCGCTCGGGCCGCCAACTCGTTCACGACCCGGCGGCGATCGTGTGGCATCGGCACCGCGCCGACAGCGAAGGCCTTCTCGTCCAGTCCCGCGGCTACGGACTGGGACTCGGCGCGTGGCTCGCGAAGATCGCGAGCGATCCGGCAATGGCCACGCTCGCGGCGACGACGGCGGCTCGACGCGGCGGCGCGCTCGTCCGCCACCTCCGCGCCTCGTCGAAAGAGACGGCGCCACCGGCGGACCTCGCGGGACTCCTGCCGGCAGGCATCGGCTCCACCACCGCCAGGTCGATCATGAAGGGCCCCTGGGCCTACCGGTCGGCGCGTCGAGAAGGCCGGTCAGCTGCGCCGATGCGGGAACGGACCGCGCAGCGGCCGACTGCGGTCACCCACCCGAGGGTCGAGCCGTGACTCCCGGCATTCCACATATCGAGGCGCGCCGTGTCGACGCAGAGCACCCGGCCGAGCGGAACCTGCGCCTCAACACCAACTCCCTGATTCTCGCCAACGTCCTGGCGGGAGTTCTCGGGCTCGCCTTCTGGGCCGCGGCCGCCCGGCTGTTCCCCGCCCACGAAGTGGGGGTGGCCTCGGCGCTGATCACGTCCGCCGTGATGCTGTCGACATTGTCGTTACTCAGCATCGACACGATGTACGAGCGGTTCCTGCCGTTGGCGGGCACCCACACCGGAGCAATTCTCAAGCACGGTTTTCTCGTGGTGTCCGCCACGTCCCTGCTGTCGGGGACGGCGCTCGTGGCGTTCGGCCCCCGCGACCCACTGTTCCAATCCGGCTGGGCGATGGTTTGTTTCCCCGTCTTCGTGATGATTCTCGGGGTGTTCACGCTGCAGGACAAGGCCACCGCCGGACTCGGGGTGGCGAGGTGGTCGGCCGCGAAGAACGCCTTCCATGCGGCGGCCAAGCTCGTCGTCCTGCTCGCACTGGCAGGCACCGACGTGGCGGTGTCCATCGTGTCCGCGTGGGGCGCGACCGCAGCGGCGGCGGCACTGTGCATTCTGGTTGCGCTGCACCGACGATCCCGCTCCCACCCCCGGTTCCTGGCGGCACCGAACCTGCCGCCCCGCCGTGAACTGTGGTCGTACTTCGGTTCGTCCTTCGGCATCACGGCGCTCTGGGCGATCGGACCTCTCGTGGTGCCGCTGATCGTGGTCACGCAGGTCGGCGCCGAGGCGAATGCGTACTTCGCGATCGCGTGGGCGATGATCAGCGCGCTGTACCTGATGGTGCACCTGGTGGTCAGCCCGTACGTGGCGGAAGTCGCCGCCCACCCGGGCAGGGTCGCGTCGCTGTCCCGCCGATTGGTGCGCACCCTCGCGGTGGTGGCGTGTGCCGGCGGGGTGGGACTGGTGGTCGTCGGCCCCCTCCTCCTCGGTGTCGTCGGCGCCGAGTACCGCACCCACAGCACCGGATTGCTCTACCTCGCCGGCGTGTTCATTCCCCTGTCCGTGGTGGGCGCCGTCTACGAGGGACTTGCGCGGGTGCACCGCAGGCTGACGTTGGCACTGGTCGTCCGCGGCCTCTCCACGTTGGTCATCGTCGCCGGCTCCGTCATCGGCACCCGGGCGATCGGTGTCGTCGGCGTCGGCTGGGCCTACCTTGCCGCCGAGGCGGTGTCGGCGCTGATTCTGATCGGTCCGGTGATTCTCTGGCTTCGGCGGGCCTCACAAGAGCGCGGGTACGACGAGATTCCCGCAGACGATCCGGGAGGTGAGCGAGTTGAGTAGACGATCGTGGGTTCGAGCGGCCCGTGCGTCGCTGATCGGCGTGAGTGCCGTTCTGATCGCACAGGCGGCAGCTCCGCCCACCGACCTTGCAGTGCAGTCGGTCTCGTCGTACCAGAAGCAGCGGGCTCTCATGTTCGACGACTTCAACGGCCCCGCCTGGGCGCCGCCGAATCCGCAGTGGTGGTCGTACGACACGGGCGGCGGCGGCTGGGGCAACGGCGAGTCCCAGACCTACACGTCCGCACCCTCGAACGTCCGATTGGACGGTGCGGGGCACCTGGTGATCGAGGCCCGCAACGACGGCGGGGAATACACGTCCGCACGCGTGACGACACAGGGACGGACGTCCCTCCTCTACGGCCGCGCCGAGGCGCGTGCCAAGCTCCCCCGCGGATCGGGAATGCACCCGGCCTTCTGGCTGCTCGGCACGGACCTCGGAGTCGTCGGCTGGCCGGACAGCGGCGAGATCGACGTGGTCGAGACGATCGGCGGTGCCGGCCAGCTGTACAGCAGTGTGATCGGGCCGAGGACCTCCGGCGGCGACTGGCAAGCCGGACCGACCACCGATGTGGCGAACACCTTCGTGGACGATTTCCACACCTACTGGGTGGAGAAGGCCCCCGGCCGGGTGACGTTCGGGGTCGACGGCCAGATCACCGGCGCCGTCACCGCGGCCGGTCTCCCACCGGACGAACGGTGGGTGTTCGACAAGCCGTTCTTCCTCCTGCTCAACGTGGCCGTCGGCGGGGAATGGCCCGGGCCTCCCGACAGCAGCACGCCGTTCCCGGCCGCGATGGTCGTCGACTGGGTACGTGTCACCGATGACTAGGTCCGCGCCTCAGCTCGACACGCCCCGGCGCGCGGCAGTCGCGACCACTACGGACGCGGCGGCGCCCGATCCGTACGACACCCTCGCCTTGATATCGGCGGCGGTCGGTGCGCTCGCGCTGGCTCCGCTGTCGCCGGAACTGCGCGCGATCCTGCTCGCGACGTTCGTCCTCACGGGGCCAGGACTTGCCGTGGTGACGTGGATGCGGCTCCAGGCGCCCGCCGTCGCCGCCGCGATACCCCTGACCGGTCTGTCGATGATGACAGGTTTCACCGCGGTACTCGGGTGGGCGAATCGCTGGGTTCCCGTCCCGTTCCTGCTGGCCCTCGTCGCCGGCGTCGCCCTCTCCGCTCTGCTCCACGCGCGACACGTGGGAGGACTCGCCACTCTCGTCCCGACCATTCCCCGGGCAACGGCACCTCGCGGAAACGCACCCCTGCTCTGGACCACGGCGATGCTGGGAGCCTGGCTGGCCGTTCTGCCGGGGTTGATCGACGTGCCCTACTCCGAGTTCGGCCTGCTGGCCGTCGGCACCGGGCCGGGACTCGTCCTCGTCGTCGGATCGATGGTCGGGGCGTTCGTCTGGGCGCTGCGGAGGAACCACCTCGTCACCGCCGCGGCGATCATCGGCGCCGTGATCGTCGTGCAACGTGTGACCGTCAGCCTGATCACCGAGGTGCCGATCTACACCTGGACGTACAAACACATCGGCGTCGTGGATTACCTCCAGCAGCATCAGACGCTTCCGCCGCGCGGTATCGACGTGTACGGCGAATGGCCCGCCTTCTTCACGGCATTCGCGTGGTTCGGCGAGATCACGTCCGTCGATTCACTATTGGTTGCACAATGGTTCGCCCCGGTGATCCATGCCCTGCTGGCGTTGCTCGTCGGCGCCCTGGCGATGTTGCTGGGGCTGGAGCTCCGGCACGCGCTCGCGGCGGCAATGATCACCGAACTGGTGAACTGGGTGGGGCAGGACTACTTCGCCCCGCAGGCGTTCGCACTGCTCATGGCGGTCGGCATCCTCGCGCTGCTCATCGCCTCCCGGACCTGTCATCATGCGGGTTACATCGCGCTCCTTGCGTTTGCCGCCCTCATCCCGACGCATCAACTGACGCCGTACTGGCTGCTCGGGGTGATCGTGGCACTGGTCGTGACTCGGCAGATCCGACCGTGGTGGCTCCCCATCCCGTATCTGGCAATGCTCGTCGGCTACCTCGTGCCACGCATGTACGTCGTGCTCCCGCACGGGTTGTTCTCGGGCGTCAATCCCGTTGCCAACGGATCCAGCAACGTCGAGTACGCGGGTTCCCTCGGCAAGCTCGTCACGTCCACAGTGTGCCGAGGACTGTCCGCCGCGGTGATCGTGCTCGCCGTCGTCGGAATAATCGTGTGGTGGCGTCAGGGCCGGCCGTTCCTCGCACCGGTGATCTTCGCGTTCAGTTCGTTCTCCCTGCTCTTTCTGCAGAACTACGGCGGCGAGGCCATCTTCCGGGTGTACCTGTATGCACTGCCCGGGTGCGCGATCCTGATCGCTCCCCTGTTCCTCGCGGTGATCACCCGCACGGGTCGTCATGTCGTGCTCCACCGGGCGACCGCGGCGGTCGCCGCTGTGGGCCTGTGCGGCGCGGCCGTCGCGGGGCTGCAAGGCTATTACGGTCTGTGGTCGCTGGTCGTGGAGTATCGGTCGCAGGTCACCCTTTTCGACGACCTGACCGCAGATATTCACGGCCCCGCCATGATCACCAGCCTGGATTCGGCGGGATTCCCCAGTCGCGCCACCGCCGACTACGCCGATCTGGCCAAGCACGATCAGGACTTCGACACGCCGATCGTCGATCGCTGGCCGGAGTTCCCGAAGGACTTTCCCGATGCCCGCCAGTTCGAGGACATCACATTGGTGGCGGAATCGAGCAGTGCAGAAACCTATTTCGTGTTCACGACGCAGGCACTCGACGCCATCGACTACTACCGGTACTTCACCCCGGAGGCAGTAGCGGAATTCGAGAGTCAGTTCCGGCACAGTCCGCAGTGGTCGATCCGACTGCAGGACGACCACACGATCGTCTACCAATTCGACCGCACCGGTTCGGGCACCGTCAGCACCGGCGGCTGAGAAGCCAGAAACGAGGTCCAGGAACAAAGAGTGCATTAATAACAGGGCATAGGTTTGTTTTAGTCCACAAATGTGGAAGACTGGTCTGATCGGAACCCGAGCTGGCAACGTCCCTTCGAGGCGAGTCGGCCGGTAGGGGCCGGGGCGGGAGATCAACACGATGGCGAAATCGGATGCCGCGCTCACCGCGAAGCGCGAGACCCTGACGTTGGCGGGCCAGTCCGCGCCAGAGCACACCAGGCGGCGGACGGCGATGCCGGCGAGCAAAATTCGACGCGGCCTCCGACAGTAACCGAGTATCGACACGATGTGAGGACAGACCCATGGCATTCGTTATTTCCACCGAGTCCGACGTCACGGACGAGGCCCGACGTGAGCGAATCTTCTCGGGCGAGGTGTTCTGCTTCCCGCCCCGCGACTCCATCCGCGCTTTCAGTGAATTCGCCTGGGAGTTGATCGAAGCCGCCTTCGGCGCGCACAATCCGCTGACCGCGCACGACGACCTTCCAGTCGAGGAATACGTGCGCATCCTCGGGCCGCTGAAGACGGGCTTCACCCACCATCCCCATTCCAAGGAACTCCTGCGCAACGTACTCGTCGACCTCGGAGCGGACATCACCCGGACCTACTTCGACGTGCCCAAACTGCGCGCCGTCCCCCCGGCCTCCTATCTCACGGCAGGCCTCGGATACAACTACACACCGCACCGCGACACCTGGTACTCCTCACCGCAATGCCAGAACAACTGGTGGGCACCGATTCTCGGCGTGACGGACAAGAGCTGCATGGCGTTCCACCCCGAATTCTGGCAGCGACCCACCGACAATTCGAGCGCCGAGTTCGACGCCTACGAATGGAATCGCTCCTCCCGTCGCGACGCCGCGCTCTACATCAAGGAGGACCCGCGGCCGCACCCCCGGCTCAGCGGACAGGGTCCCGGCAGCGAAGTCCGGATCGTCGGTGAGGTCGGATCGATCCTGTCGTTCTCGGGCGCACAACTGCACGCAACGGTGCCGAACACGACCGGTCAGGCCCGATTCAGTTTCGATTTCCGCACGATCAGTCTCGACGATCTGATCGCGAAAGCGGGCCCCCCGAACGTCGATTCCCATTCGACCGGAACTTCCGTCCGCGACTACCTGCGCGCCGACACCTACGACCGGGTACCCGACGAGATCGTTGCGTTGTACGACCGGGGCGGCAGCACCGACGGCGTCCTCGTGTTCGACCCGTCCGTACTCGAAGTCACGTAGAACGATCATCGAGGAGCCGGTGGAATGACCGACAGCACATCATCACCCATGAGAATTCTGGTCACCGGACACCTGGGTTACCTGGGCGCCGAGATGACTCCGCTGCTCGTCCTCCTCGGACACGAGGTCGTCGGCCTCGACACCGGCTACTTCGACGGTTGCGACTTCCTCGCGCCTCCCGATCCGGTGCCGACGCTGGATCTCGACGTCCGGGACGTCACCCCGGCGGACCTCGAAGGATTCGATGCCGTCGTCCACCTCGCCGCCCTGTCGAACGATCCACTGTCCGACATCGATCCGCACCTGACGTACGACATCAACCTCGCCGCATCCGTCCGGCTCGCGAAGGCGGCCAAGGCGGCGGGCGTCGGCCGGTTCGTGTTCTCGTCCTCGTGCAGCCTGTACGGCGCGGGCAGTGATCTCGAATTGGACGAGGGGGCGGCGTTCAACCCCGTGACACCGTACGGGGAATCGAAGGTGCGAGTCGAGCAGGAATTGTCCCGGCTCGCGGACGACGACTTCTCGCCGGTGTACCTGCGGAACGCCACGGCGTACGGCTTCTCACGGCGACTGCGTGCGGACGTCGTCGTCAACAACCTACTCGGGCACGCGGTGACCACGGGCAAGGTACTGCTGCAGAGCGACGGCACGCCGTGGCGGCCTCTCGTCCATGTCCTCGACATCGCGCACGCATTCGCACAGGTGCTCGCAGCGCCGAGACAGTTCGTCCACGATCAGGCTTTCAACGTCGGACGGGTCGGCGAGAACTATCAGGTGCTCGACATCGCGCGACTCGTCGCCGATGTCGTGCCCGATTGCGTCGTCGGACATTCCGAGGGTGCCACGGCCGACATCCGCGACTACCGCGTCGACTTCTCCAAGATCGAGAGGGAGCTGCCGGGTTACCGGCCCCAGTGGACCCTGCGCCAGGGAATCGAGGAGTTGTTGGTGGCGTATTCCGACGGCGGCATGACCGCGGAGCATTTCGAAGGACCACGGTTCTTCCGGCTGAGGACCATCCAGCAGCACCTCGACCGAGGCCGACTCGACTGCGATCTGCGCTGGGTGGCAACATGATCGAGCCGAAGACGGTCCCGGATGTCGAGGAGCGAGCGGCCCTGCGCGAGCGGGACCGTATTCCCGTTGCCGGGCCGTGGGTGACCGACCTCGAGGTCCGGTACGTCGCCGAGGCCGCGGCGAACGACTGGTACACCCACGCCGGCGAATCGGTCGGCCTCTTCGAGACCGAGTTCGCCGACTACCTCGGCACCGACTTCGCAGCGGCCGTGCCGCACTGCACCTCCGCGTTGCATCTCGCGATGCTCGCCCTCGGCCTGGGACCGGGCGATGAGGTGATCGTGCCGGAATCGACGTGGGTGGCGACGGCAGCCCCCGTCACCTATGTCGGCGCGACCCCCGTCTTCGCCGATATCGACGCCGACACCTGGTGCCTGTCACCCGAATCGCTCGCGAGGTGCGTCAGCTCCCGGACCGCGGCCATCGTCACCGTCGACCTGTACGGCGGCATACCGGACATGGCGGACGTCCGGTCCGTCGCGGCCGGCATTCCGATCATCGAGGACGCAGCCCAGGCCATCGGCGGCAAGCTGGACGGGCGACTCGCCGGCACGCTGGGCGACATCGGAACCTTCAGCTTCCACGGCACGAAAACGTTGACGACCGGTGAGGGTGGAATGGTCGTAACGAATCGGAGCGACCTCGCGGAACGGATCCAGCGGTTACGGGACCACGGTCGCACACCGGCGGACCACCGGTTCTTCACCACCGAGGAGCTGGGTTTCAAATACCGGATGAGCAGTTTGCAGGCCGCGTTCGGCCGGGCCCAGCTGGCCCGCATCGACGAACTCCTGGACAAGAAGCAGCAGATCTTCGCGTGGTACGAGGAGCGTCTCGCGGACGTTCCCGGCCTGGATCTGAATCACCGGCGGGACGGGCTCACCAACACGTTCTGGATGGTCACCGCCGTTCTCCACCCGGACTACCGGCTGCGTGCCCGCCGGATGATGGAGCTGTTCGATCTGCATTCGGTGGACACCCGCCCCTTCCTGCCGCCCCTGAGTTCACTGCCCGCGTTCGCGGGATACCACACCGCGGTGACAGCGGCGCGTCGAAACAAGACCGCCTACGACATCGCGTCGCGCTCGATCAATCTGCCTTCGGCGCTCATGCTGACCGAAGCGCAGGTCGACCGGGTGTGCGACGTACTACACACCATTCTTCGACCACGTAAGGAACTGTCATGAAGGCCGTCATTCTCGCCGGTGGACGCGGCACTCGAATCAGCGAGGAGTCGCAGAGTCGGCCCAAGCCCATGGTCGAGATCGGTGGGCGACCGATCCTCTGGCACATCATGAAGATCTACGGCGAAGCCGGCGTCACCGAATTCATCATCCTGCTCGGTTACAAGGGCTACATGATCAAGGAGTACTTCGCCAACTACTTCCTGCACATGTCCGACGTGACGATCGATCTGGCCACCGACACGACCAAGACGCTCTCGTCCAAGACCGAGCCGTGGACCGTCACACTGCTCGACACGGGCGCCTCCACCATGACCGGTGGACGCCTGCTGCGGGCCAAAGAGCACATCGGCGACGACGT
This sequence comes from Rhodococcus sp. IEGM 1307, assembly GCF_030056915.1. Taxonomy (NCBI): domain Bacteria; kingdom Bacillati; phylum Actinomycetota; class Actinomycetes; order Mycobacteriales; family Nocardiaceae; genus Rhodococcus; species Rhodococcus sp. IEGM 1307. Next base: position 789,065 of record NZ_JASHKW010000001.1, on the reverse strand, counting down.
CTTCTCGTTCACGTACGGCGACGGCGTCACCGACGTGGACATTCGCCGGGTCGCCGAGTTCCATCGGGAGTCCGGTTCGATCGCGACGGTCACCGCGGTGCAACCGCCCGGCCGCTACGGCGCACTCCTGATGGAGGAAGACCGGGTGCAGTTCGAGGAGAAGCCCCGCGGCAGCAGCGGCTGGGTCAACGGCGGATTCTTCGTGGCCCACCCGTCCGTCCTCGACTACATCGACGGCGACGACACCGTCTTCGAAGGTGCCCCGCTGGAGCGCCTTTCATCCGACGGTGAACTCTCCGCGTACCAGCACCCCGGTTTCTGGCGCGGTATGGACACGTTGTGGGACAAGATCTACCTCAACGAACTCTGGGACAACGACAAGGCCCCCTGGAAGATCTGGAACGACGGACTGGGCTGCGAGGGGGACGATCATGAGTACTCCCTGTAGGCATTGCGGTACTCCTCTGGAGCAGTCGTTCTGCGACCTCGGGATGTCGCCACTCGCCAACTCGTACCTCGCCGCCGATCAACTGGATCGACGAGAAGTGTTCTACCCGTTGCATGCGTACGTGTGCTCGAAGTGCCTTCTCGTCCAACTCGCCGAGTTCGAATCGGCCGAGTTCATCTTCACCGACTACCTCTACTTCTCGTCGTATTCGCAGAGCTGGCTCGATCATGCCCATGCGTATGTCCGGGACACGACGGCACGGTTCCACCTCGACAGTTCGAAGCAGGTCGTCGAGATCGCCAGCAACGACGGGTATCTGCTCCAGTACTTCGTGGAGTCCGGTATCCCGTCACTCGGCATCGAGCCGGCCGAGAACGTGGCCGAGGTCGCCATACGACGCGGGATCGACACCCGGATAGGGTTTTTCGGAACCTCGATGGCGAGCAAACTCGTCGGGGAGGACATTCAGGCAGACCTCCTGATCGGCAACAACGTCCTGGCGCACGTTCCCGACCTGAACGACTTCGTCGCCGGAATGGCGACCGTGCTCGCGGCGGACGGCGTGATCACCATGGAATTCCCTCACTTACTCCAGCTGATCGAACACAACCAGTTCGACACGATCTACCATGAGCACTTCTCCTACTTCTCGCTGCTGACCGTCACACGCGTGTTCGCGGCCCACGGCCTGCGGCTGTTCGACGTCGAACAACTCCCCACCCACGGCGGTTCCCTGCGGATCTACGCCTGTCACGCCGAGTATCCCCGTCACATCACGTCCCGGCGACTGCGGGAGCTGGGCGAACTCGAACAGGCCGCCGGCCTCCACCTTCCGGAGGGCTACACCGCGTTCCCGGAGCGAGTGAAGCGCACCAAACGAGCGTTGCTCGAATTCCTTGTCGATGCACGCAACCGCGGACTGTCGACGGCCGCCTACGGCGCGCCGGCCAAGGGCAACACCCTGCTCAACTACTGCGGGATCCGAGACGACCTGCTCGACTACACCGTCGACCGGAGCCCCCACAAGCAGGGCAGGTTCCTGCCGGGAACCCACCTTCCCATCCACGCGCCCGACCACATCCGCGACACCCGCCCCGACTACCTGCTGATCCTCCCGTGGAACCTGCGGGACGAGGTGATTCGGGACATGTCGTACATCCGCGACTGGGGTGGCAGATTCGTCGTCCCCGTCCCCGAGCTGGCCGTGCTCGACTGAGCCCAGATCCCTCACTGCGGGAAACGAATTCGTCATCCCGGACCGGACCGCGCGACACCTGCGTGTATCGTGCTGTTTCCGGCTTCGAGGGGAAACGGCAATGGCGGCAGGTACACGGGTCGGCTCGCAGTTCGGGCAATACCATCTCAGGGCGCTGCTCGGCCGAGGCGGAATGGGGGAGGTGTACGAGGCGTACGACACCACCAAGGATCGCACCGTCGCCCTCAAGATCCTCGACGTCGACCTCGCGAAAGACCCCACCTATCAGCAGCGGTTTCGTCGCGAATCGCATGCCGCGGCCCGGTTGCAGGAGCCGCACGTCATTCCGATTCACGACTGGGGCGAAATCGACGGCGTGCTCTACATCGACATGCGCCTGGTCGTGGGACAGGACCTGCGTTCGCTGCTCCGCACACGGGGCCCGATGGGTCCCGCACACGCGGTCGCGATCGTCGACCAGATCGCGGCGGCACTCGACGCCGCGCACACCGACGGTCTCATCCACCGCGACGTCAAGCCGGAGAACATTCTCGTCACGGCGGGTGAGTTCGCGTACCTCGTCGACTTCGGTATCGCACACTCGAGTTCCGACCTCCGCCTCACCACCCTCGGCAGCGCTGTCGGCTCCTACGCGTACATGGCGCCCGAGCGGTTCGACAATGCGCCGGTCGATGCGCGCGCGGACGTCTACTCGCTGGCGTGTGTCCTCTACGAATGCCTCACCGGGTCCATCCCGTTCCCGTCCACCAGCATCAGCAGCGCGATCCGCGCCCACCTCACGACGCCGGTGCCCAGCCCCAGCTCGATTCGACCCGACGTGCCCGCCACGTTCGACGAGGTGATCGCCCGAGGTCTGGCCAAGGACCCCCGTGATCGGTACCCGACGGCCGGCGGCTTCGCGGCTGCCGCCCGGTCCGCGTTGACCGCTCGCGAGCGGAAGACCGAAACCGACATCGTGACCCGCCCGGAACCCTCGCCGGGCATGCGGTCCGAACCGACGCGCGTCGACGACCGCGGCCGGCCCCCCGTCTACCCGCCGACCGCGTTCCACAGCGGGCCACCCGCGCCGCCCCCGGCGGCGCTGTACTACCCCGCGACTCCCTACGCCGCCCCGCCGCCGGCTCGACGGTCGGTGGCCGTGCCGGTGATCGTCACCGTGCTGGTGATCGCGCTGCTGGCACTCGGCGGGGTGGTCGGATGGCTCGTGCTGGATCGGAACACTCCGGACGCGTCCACTGACGCCGCCGCCACCAGCAGTCGGGTCCGCATCCCGGCCACGGAGGACGTACCCGTCACGTCGGCGGCGTCGACGACGGTCCCGCCTGCCGTGACGACACCCAGAACGACGACGGCTCCCCCGCCGCCGATCGCCGGCGAGGTGTCGGGCGCCGACGGGCAGGGTTTCCTGCCCCCGTCCGATGCACGGTGCAACTACACCAACCCGGCGGTGTTCGTCGGTCGCACCACGAAGTCTCTCGTCGTGGTCTGCGAGACCGGAGTGGGGCGCTATTACTACCAGGGCGTGCGCATCAGCGACGGCGCCGCCATCTCCGTCGACGACCCGATCTCGAGCGGTTCCGGCTTCGTGGCCACCGGCGACGGCGGCACCCAATACCGGCACACCCCGTCCGCCCTGACCATCGTCGGCGGCGACGGACGGATCCTCGCGACCGAACCGATGGTCGAGTCCGCACACCGCTGAACCGCCGTCTACGACGACAACGGGACGAGCGGTCGGAATCGGTGAGAGTATAGGGCTGTGAGCGCACAGGCAGAGCATGAGGAGAGACGTCGCCCGACCCCGGAAACTCCCTTGGGCTACCTCGAGCAGCTACCCGCCCTCGTCCTGCTCGAACGCCTTCCGGTTCCCGTCCTGGCGGTCGAGAGCGACGGCACCGTCGTCCATGCGAACAGTGCTTTCGAGGAGATGCTGGGTCATCCCGTCGCGTCACTGCGCGGACACCCGGTGTCCGAACTCCTCGACCTGGACGACGCACCGACGGGTACCGGCGCGGTCGAGCACCTCCGCGAGTCCGCCACCACACTCGTCGACCTCGCACATCAGGACGGATCCCGAGTACGCGCACTCGTCAGCCGGCCCATCCTCCGCCGGCAGGACGATCCGGTGACCCTCGTCTGCTTCCACGACGTCACCGAACAACTGTGGAACGGCGGCCGGGCGCCCGGCTTCTGACCCCGCCCCACAGACGCACGGACATTTGCCAGCTTCACACGCAATTTGCCTGGGATTCCGGCGAAACCGTCTGCAAACAGCGCGGGAGGGATCGAGTGCGGGTTAGGTTGACTGCATGGCGACCGGCAAGAGCAAGGCTCCCGCTGTCGAACTGGAGGTCGGCGACCGGACCGTGCGGATCTCGCACCCGGAACGCGTCTACTTCCCCGCCACCGGTGCCACGAAGCTCGACCTCGCGAATTACTACCTGAGCGTCGGCGACGGGATCGTCCGCGCCCTGCGCGAACGTCCCTGCATGATGCACCGCTTTCCGGACGGCCTGAGCGGCGAGAAGGTGCACCAGAAACGGTTGCCGCACGGTGCACCGGACTGGGTCCAGACGGTGCGGGTGACGTTTCCGCGGTACAACCGTCACGCCGACGAACTGTGCGTGACGCACCCGGCGGACGTGATCTGGGCGGTGCAGATGTCCACGGTCGAGTTCCATCCGTGGAATTCACGCCGCGCGGACGTCGAACGCCCCGACGAGTGGCGGATCGATCTCGATCCGATGCCCGAGTGCGGTTTCGATACGGTGCGGCGCGTGGCCGGGGTGGTGCACGAGGTGCTCGACGAACTGGGTGCGACGGGCTGGCCGAAGACGTCCGGCGGAAGCGGCATGCACGTCTACGTCCGGATCCGGCCCGACTGGAGTTTCGGCGATGTCCGGCGGGCCGCGCTGGCCTTCGCCCGCGAGGTGGAGCGCCGGGCCCCGCAGGACGTCACCACCACCTGGTGGCGGAAGGACCGCGATCCGCGCAAGCTGTTCGTCGACTACAACCAGAACGCCCGCGATCACACCATCGCCAGCGCGTACTCGGTGCGGGGTGTGCCCGACGCGACCGTGTCCACACCGGTGACGTGGGACGAGATCGACGACGTGGACCCCCACGAGTTCACGATCGCCACCGTCCCCGACCGCTTCGCGAAACTCGGTGACCTGCATGCCGGAATCGACGACGCCGTGTTCTCGCTCGAACCGCTGCTCGAGTGGGCCGACCGCGACGAGGCCGAAGGCGAATCGGATCCCGGTGGCGCGGAGGACTGATCGCGGACAACTGACCGAGGGCGTCCCCACAACGCGACACGCGCCCCGACCGTGCGGCCGAGGCGCGTGTCTGGCATGCCGAACTCTTCCCTACCGTGGCGGCGGGGGCGGGGGCGGTGGCGGCGGAGGCGGTGGTGGGTTGGGATTGCAGAGTTGGCAGCCGTCGACCGGCGGCTTGGGAACCGGTGCGTGACAATCGTTCTGACATGGTCTGGCGCCGGCGATTTCGGCCTTCCCCACCAGTGAGATCGAGAGGGCTGCGAGGGCCGCCCCGATGGCAGCCACGATTCTGGCGGAAGTTCTGGAAGTCGACATGTGGGTTCCTCCTGTGAGCTGAAGAACGGTGTGCACCGTCCATAGAGCTTCGGCGAAACACATGACGGCGGCCAGGCACCCTGGGTGTGGAAATCGCGCCACCCGCTATCCCATCCGGCTGATCACGTCCAGCACGTCGCGGAGCGCCGACACGGAATGCGCGGGGAGGAAAGCATCGCAGAGGGGCAGCGCGGCCGCCATCGATCCGGCGAGCGGCCGGAAGTCGGGATCACCGGCGCGGGGGTTGAGCCACACCAGTCGATGGGCGCGGCGCCGGACCCGGGTGAGGGCCTGCGCCAGGCGCGTCGGGTCGTCGCTGTCCCAGCCGTCGGACGCGATGACCACGACTGCGCCGCGCAGCGCGTTGCCGTGCGGGGACGCGAGCAGTTCGCTCACGCTGCCCGCGATGTGGGTGCCACCGAATCTGTCGACCACCTTGTCGTTCGCCTTACGGACCGCGGTCTCGGCGCTGCGGTGGGCGAGCACGGGCGTGAGCCTCGTCAGCGACGTGGAGAACGCGAACACCTCCGGCCTGCCCGCGGTCTGTCGTTGCACCGCCGCCCGCATCAGATGGAGATAGATCGCGGCGTACGGCTGCATCGACCGGCTCACGTCGCACAGCATCACGATGCGCCGCGGACGGCTCCGCGGACGGCTCCGCGCGAGGACCACCGGCTCCCAGCCCGTGGCCCTCGACCGGTTCATGGTGGCGCGCAGGTCGATACGCCGGCCGCGGCGATGCACTTCGCGACGTCGGGTGCGGCGGGACGGCCACGCGGCGGTGGCCTGCTCCAGCCAGGACCCGAGGAGCCGGAGGTCGCCGGCGTCGAATCGGGCGAAGGGTTCGTCGGCGCGGGCCACGAGCCTGCTGGGCAGGGTGTCCGGCACGGCGGTGAGCGCGTCGTGAATGTCGTCCTCGCCGCTGTCGTCGCCGCCGGTCATCATTGGTCGTGTCATCCACGGCACGCCCTCGACGTCCTGCGCCTCACCGGGCCGGTCGCGGCCGTCTCGGACACCGGCGAGGGCGGTCTCTCGTCCCGCAGCGCCGCGTCGCGCGTGCGGATCCACGGACAGCACGGCGTCCTCGAAGACCGCGGAGAACACCGCGTCGAACGACGCGAGGTCGTCGACGCGGTTGACCAGCGTCAGACGTGCCGACCAGTACAGCCGCGACCGCGAAGCCGGCGGCGACAGATGAAGTGCCTGCACGAACACCGCGGGGCCACTCGCCGAGACGACGACACCACGTGAGCGCAACCGGGCGACGAGTGCCACCGCGAACGCCGCGAGATCGACGCCCCGCAGGACGCCCGACGCGCTCATCGCCTGCGGCGGCCCACCACGAGGACGACCACGATCCCGGCGAGGATGGCAGCGAAGATCGGGGCGTACCGTTTCCACGCACCCGCACCGGACAGCGCCAGCAGGTCCAGCGGCGCCGGTTCGGCGGCAGGCCGGGCCACGGAAAGGTTCGTGGTGCCGGCCGCCTCGGGCGCGGCCGTGGGCTGGTCGGCGGGTCCCCCGGCGAGCTTCGCTTCCAGCGACTCCGCGAACTGCCCCATGAGTTTCTCCGACACCTGCTGGATCATTCCGCTGCCGAACTGCGCGAGTTTGCCGACGATCTTCATGTCGGTGTCCACGGTGACGCGTGTGCGGTCGCCGACCTCGTGCAACTGGGCGATGATCGTCGCGGACGCGTTGCCGGACCCGCGCGAGTCCCTCCCGCGGGCATCGATCACGGCGCGATGCTCCTTCGGGTCACGCTCGACGAAGGCGGCCTTGCCTTTGAACTCGCTGGTCACCGGGCCGACCTTGACCTTCACCTTCCCCAGGTAATCGTCACCCTCCCGCCCTGTCATCTGAGCTCCGGGGAGCAGGGGAGCAACCTCCTCGAGGTCGCTGAGCACCTCCCAGGCCTGCTCGATCGGGGCGCTGACGGTGAACTCGTTGGCGATCTTCATGGCAGTTGCCTCTCATCCGGTGGCCAGGCCGTGCGCGTAGTCGGTGAATGCGTCCTGAACTATTGTGCGGTCGTCCGGGGTCTTCGCGAGGGCACTCAGGCTCTGGATCGCGTCGTCGCGCACCAGATCGGCAACTCCCAGCGCCGCGAGTGCGGACACCCAGTCGATCGTCTCGGCGATTCCGGGCGGCTTGTCGAGATCGAGTTCGCGGGCCCGGCCGACGAAGCGGGTGGCGTGCTCGATGAGGGGCGACGCCGCCACGGGCACCGTGCGGCGCACGATGGCGGCCGCCCGCGCCGGCTCCGGATAGTCGATCCAGTGGTAGAGGCATCGTCTGCGCAGCGCGTCGTGGAGGTCGCGGCTCCGGTTGGACGTCAGCACGACGACGGGGTGCTGTTCGGCCGTGAACGTTCCCAGTTCCGGCACGGTGACCGATGCCTCCCCCAGGAATTCGAGGAGGAGTGCCTCGAACTCGTCGTCGGCTCGGTCTATTTCGTCGATCAGCAGTACGGGCGGGGTCGGTCCTCGGTATCTCACGCAATGGAGGATCGGACGTTCCAGCAGGAACTCCTCGGCGAACAGGTCGTCCTCGGTGAGGCCGTCGCCCCGCGATTCGGCCAGCCGGATGGTGAGCAACTGCCGCTGGTAGTTCCAGTCGTAGAGGGCTTCGTTCGCGGTGAGGCCCTCGTAGCACTGCAATCGGATCAGCGGGGCGCCGAGGACGGTCGCGAGAGCCTTCGCCGCGGTGGTCTTGCCGACTCCGGGTTCGCCTTCGAGCAGGAGCGGGCGGCGCAGGGCCGCCGCGAGATACAGAGCCGACGCGGTTCCGAAGTCCAGGAGGTAGTCCTCGGCATCGAAGCGCCGGACCACGTCCGCCACGTCCTCGAATGCCGCCGTCATACCGCTCCCGTCTCCTGCGCGAACGATGCCCGGCAACCCGGCCCGCAGAACCAGAAGTCGTCACCGCCGCGCCGTAGGTGGGCGGTGTCCCGCCCCACGACGACGCGCATCCCGCACACGGGATCGATCACCTCCGTCGCCGCCGCTCGCGGAGTCGAATCATCTTCGGGCGCGTGAAGTCCCGCGGTTCGCAGTTCCTGCACCAACTCGGCCGCGATCGACACCGCGATCTCCGCCGACGTCCGCGCCCCGATGTCGAGACCGACGGGGGTGTGTACCCGCGACCGTTCGGACTCGGTGAGACCCAGGGTGTCGAGGATGGCCCCACCGCGTAGTCGGCTGGCGACGAGTCCGACATACCCGACCCCGGCGTCGAGCGCCGCACGGATGACCTCCGCTTCGGGTCCGCCGTGACCGGCGAGCACCACCGCCGTGGTGCCGGAGAACTGCTCGACACCGGCGTCGTCGTGCTCGACGGTGAATCCCAGCAGTTCCGCTATGCCCCCCAACGCCTGCGCGATCGGCGTGGTGCCGAAGATCCGCACCAACGGCGGTGGCAGCTGCGGCTCCAGGAAGATCTCCATGGCACCGCCGGACAGGCACAGATTCACCACGACGGACGCGCCCTGAGTCTCGGGGAACTGCACCGCCCCGTCGGGAAGGACCCGCAACAGCACGCTCTCGTTGGTTGCCAGCGCGCCCAGGGCGGCCAAACGCACCGAATTCTGCGCGCACTGACCACCGACGAACCCCTCGATCGTCCCGTCCTGCAGGAGGATCGCCTCGTCGCCCGTGTGGCTGGACGTGGGCGGCTGCGCCCGCACCACGGTCGCATGGACGAACGGCCTGCGGTCGCGCGCCAGTTGCGCCGCACGCTCTTTCAGATCCATCGGGCCTCCTCGCAGCCGACGGGCGACATTCAGATCGGGGGTGTCGCGCGGCCCTGCATGGCCTCCCACACCCGGGACGGGGTGAGCGGCATGTCGGCGTGCCGGACACCGAACGGGGCGAGTGCATCCACGACCGCGTTCACCACGGCCGCGGGCGATCCGACCGTCGCGGACTCACCGATGCCCTTCGCGCCGATCGGGTGATGCGGCGACGGGGTCACGGTGAAACCGGTCTCGAGCTTCGGGACCTCGAGCGCGGTGGGGATCAGGTAGTCCATCAGTGATCCGCCGAGGCAGTTGCCGTCCTCGTCGAACTCGATGATCTGCATGAGCGCCATACCGATGCCGTCGACGATGCCGCCGTGGACCTGCCCCTCGATGATCATCGGGTTGATGCGCGTGCCGCAGTCGTCGACGGCGAGGAACCGCCGCACCTTCACCACCGCGGTGCCGGGATCGACATCGACGACGCAGAAGTACGCGCCGTAGGGGTACGTCAGATTCTCGGGGTTGTAACAGATCTGCGCGTCGAGGCCACCTTCGATTCCCTCCGGCAGGTCGCCGGCGCCGTGCGCCCGCATCGCGATGTCCTGGATGGTCACCTTCGCCGAGGGATCGCCCTTCACATGGAATACGCCCTTCTCCCATTCCAGATCCGCGACCGAGGCCTCGAGCATGCCCGAGGCGATGATCTTCGCCTTGTCCCGGACCTTGCGGGCCACCAGCGCCGCGGCCGCCCCCGACACCGGTGTCGACCGGCTGCCGTACGTGCCGAGCCCGAACGGCGTGTTGTCGGTGTCGCCGTGCACGACGTCGATGTCGTCCGGTGGGATCCCCAGCTCCTCCGCCACGATCTGTGCGAACGTCGTCTCGTGACCCTGTCCCTGGGTCTGCACCGACAACCGCACGACGGCCTTGCCCGTCGGGTGGACGCGCAGTTCGCAGCCGTCGGCCATGCCCAGGCCGAGGATGTCCATGTCCTTCCGGGGGCCGGCACCGACGGCTTCGGTGAAGAACGACATGCCGATTCCCATCAGCTCGCCGCGTTCGCGGCGTTCCTTCTGCTCCTCCCGCAACTGCTGGTAGCCGATCATGTCCATGGCCTTGCGCATGGTGGTCTCGTAGTCGCCCGAGTCGTACACCCACCCGGTCTTGCTGGTGTACGGGAACTGTTCCGGCCTGAGCAGATTCTTCAGCCGCAGTTCCGCCGGATCCATCTTCAGGTCGAACGCCAGGCAGTCGACGAGCCGCTCGACCAGATACACGGCCTCGGTGATGCGGAACGAGCAGGCGTACGCCACCCCGCCGGGCGCCTTGTTCGTGTAGACCGCCGTCATCGCGCAGTGCGCGGCCTCGATGTCGTAGCTGCCGGTGAAGACGCCGAAGAAACCGGCCGGATACTTCACCGGGGCCGCCGTGCCGTTGAACGCACCGTGATCGGCCAGTACCTTCGTGCGGATCGCGAGGATCTTGCCCTCGCTGGTCGCCGCGATCTCGCCGACCATGATGTAGTCGCGGGCGAAGCCCGTGCTCATCAGGTTCTCGCTGCGATCCTCCATCCACTTCACCGGTTTGCCCGTCACGAGCGACGCCACGATCGCGCACACGTATCCCGGGTAGATCGGGACCTTGTTGCCGAATCCCCCGCCGATGTCCGGGGACACCACCCGGATCTTGTGCTCCGGGATCCCCGAGACCAAGGCGTAGACCGTCCGGTGCGCGTGCGGCGCCTGCGACGTGGTGTACAGGGTGAGCTTGCCGGACACCTTGTCGACGTCGGCGATCGCACCGCACGTCTCCATCGGAGCCGGATGCACCCTGGGGTAGACGATCTCCTGCTTCACCACCACGTCCGCCTTCGCGAACACCGCCTCGGTCGCGGCGGCATCGCCTGTCTCCCAGTCGAAGCAGTGATTGTCCGTCTTGCCGTCGAGGTCGTCGCGGATCACCGGCGCGTCGGGCGAGAGCGCGGCGCGCGCGTCGACGACGGGATCGAGCATGTCGTATTCGACGTCGATCAGTTCCAGCGCGTCCCGGGCCGAATAACGGTCCTCGGCGATGACGAACGCCACCTCCTGGCCCTGGAAACGCACCTTGTCGGTGGCCAGCACGGCCTGCACGTCGTTGGACAGCGTCGGCATCCAGGCGAGGTTCTTCGCGGCGAGGTCGGCGCCCGTCACCACTGCCGTCACCTTCGGGTGTTCCTGTGCGGCAGTGGTATCGATGTTCACGATCCGCGCGTGCGCGACCGGCGACCGCAGGATCGCCAGGTGCAGCATGCCGGGGAGGGTGATGTCGTCGACGTAATTTCCGAGCCCCCGGATGAAGCGGGGGTCCTCCTTGCGCAGCATGCGGCCGTGGCCGCAGGGTTTCTTGTCGTTGTCGACGATATCCGCGCCGCCAGACGGCGGGCGGGATTCGACGGTGGTCATGATGCACTTCCAGTCGTCGCGTGTTCCTCGACTGTCATCGGTGCGCCCTCGGCGCCCCGCGTCTTGTCCTCCTGCACGTCCGCGTCGAAGTCGCCTGCCGGTTCCGGCTCGGCGGCCTCGCCCGCCCGATGGTCGGCAGCCCACTGGATCGAGCGCACGATCGTGGTGTACCCGGTGCAGCGGCAGATCTGGCCGGAGATCGCTTCCCGGATGGTGGCCTCGTCGGGGCTCTCCTCCCGGTCGAGTAGTGCCCGCGCCGTCATCATCATGCCGGGGGTGCAGAACCCGCACTGCAGTCCGTGGCACTGCATGAAGCCCTGCTGGACTGGATCGAGTTCGCCGTCGTGTTCGAGGCCCTCGACCGTGCGAACGTCGTGTCCGCTCGCCATCGCGGCGAGCATCGTGCACGACTTCACCGGATCGCCGTCCACGGTGACGACGCACGTGCCGCAGTTGCTGGTGTCGCAGCCCCAGTGGGTTCCGGTCAGGCCGAGCTGGTCGCGGAGGAAATGGACCAGCAGCATGCGCGGTTCCACCTCGGCGCTCACTGTCTCACCGTTGACGGTCATGTTCACCTGCATGGCTATGCCTCTTCTCCGGTCGGCTCGTGCTCCACGTCGCTGCGGAGCACCCGGTCGACCGCTGTACGGAGTGTGCGGATCGTGAGTTCGGATGCGAGATGGCGTTTGTAGTCGACGGTGCCGCGGGCGTCGGCGACGGGTTTGCAGGCCTGCGCGGCCATCCGCCCGGCCTGGGCGAACGCCTCCTCGGACGGGGGACGTCCGATCAGGTAGTCGGCGACATCCGAAAGTCCGGACGGATCCGGGTCGACCGCAGTGAGGCCGACCGCTGCCCGGGCGATCTCGCCGCCCTCCACCGTGACGGCCGCTCCGGCCGCGGTGACCGCCCAATCCCCGGTCCGCCGTTCGACCTTGGCGTACGCGCTGGAGCTGTGGCCGTGGACGGGTATCACGATCTCGATGAGCATCTCGTTGTGTGCGAGCGCCGTCTCGTACGGCCCGACGAGGAACTCGGACATGGGGATCTCGCGGCGTCCGCCGGGCCCACGTACCACGCAGGTGGCGTCGAGAACAGAGCAGACAGTGGTGAGGTCCTCGGCCGGATCCGCCTGGCACAGCGATCCGCCGATGGTCCCGCGGTTGCGGACCACCGGGTCGGCGATCACCTTCTCCGCGTCGCGGAAGAGGGGGAACGCCGCCGCAAGTTCGTCCGATTCGAGCAGCCGGCGGTGCCGTGTCATCGCACCGATCCGCAGCCTCGACCGCTCGGTCGTGATGTAGCCGAGTTCACCCTCGAGGTCGTTGATGTCGATGAGGTACTCGGGATTGGCGAGGCGAAGTTTCATCATGGGGAGCAGGCTGTGGCCGCCTGCGACGAGGCGGGCTTCGTCGCCCAGCCGGTCGAGCAGGGCGATGGCGTCCTCGACGCCCGTTGCACGCTCGTATTCGAAGGATCCTGGTACTTGCATTGTGACCTACCTCACAAACGTGGATCCTCTCAGCCTGCGCAAGAACCGGTGGTCCGTCAACCCCGGCTGAACCGCCCTAGTCGACGTAGGAATCGACGGGTTCCTCGTGGTGGATCCGGCCGCTCGACTCCGCCAGCGGGCGCCCCGTGCCACCCCACCGGCGGGCGATGATCTCGGCGGCGATGGACACCGCAGTCTCCTCGGGTGTCCGGGCGCCGATGTCCAGGCCGATGGGGCTCGACAGCCGGTCGAGTTCGGTGTCGGTCAGACCGGCCTCACGTAGGCGTTCACGCCGGTCCAGGTCCGTTCTGCGGGAGCCCATGGCGCCGATGAACGCGACGTCCGGGAGGCGCAGCGCCGTCTCGAGGAGAGGGACGTCGAACTTGGGGTCGTGGGTGAGTACGCAGATCACGGTCCGGCCATCGATGGCCTGGGCATCGGCCTGCGCAGCGAGATACCGGTGCGGCCAGTCCACCACCACCTCGTCGGCCGTCGGGAACCGCGCGTGTGTCGCGAACACCGGACGGGCGTCGCAGACCGTCACCCGGTATCCCATGAAGGCACCCTGCCGGGCCACCGCGGCGGCGAAGTCGATGGCCCCGAACACGAGCATGCGCGGCCTCGGCGCGTAACTGGCGACGAACACCTCCATGCCCTCGCCGCGTCGCTGACCGTCGGTGCCGTACGTCAGGACGGTGCTGCCGCCCGCCGCGAGGAGGCCCCGGGCGTCGTCGGTGACCGCGGAATCGGCCCGGTCCGAGCCGAGCGAACCGCTCACGCTCTCGGGCCGGACGACCAGCCGGCGCCCCACCCGAGCCGCATCGGGATGCGCCACGACGGTCGCCACCGCGACCGGCAGGTGATTGTCGATGTCCCGGGTGATCTCACCGAGCTCCGGAAAATTGTCCCGCGACACGGGCTCGACGAAGATGTCGATGATTCCACCGCAGGTCAGACCCACCTCGAACGCGTTCTCGTCGCTGATCCCGTACCGCTGCAGCACCGGCGTGCCGGACGCCGAAACCTCGGATGCGAGTTCGTAGACCGCTCCCTCGACGCACCCGCCGGACACCGAACCGGACGCGCTCCCGTCGGGCGCCACGACCATCGACGCCCCCGGCGGTCGCGGCGCGGAGCGGAACGTGCGGACCACCGTCCCGACACCCGCCGTCCCACCCGCGGTCCACACCGCCATCAGGTCCGCCAGCACGTCGCGCATCAGCACCCTTCCCGCTCGAGTCCGACGTGTGATACACGCTCAGCACCAAGCTTATTCCGCCGAGGCGAGTTTGGCCCGGGAGACGGGAACCTCGACTTCGACCGGCGACAGCGGGAACGGGGGCGTGCCCACCCCGGCGATCCGGAAGTGGCCCCACGGGTCGCGCTCCGCGAGCGCCGCGGGCACTTCGGGACCGTCCCCGATCGTGAGGAACAACGGGGCGCGGTTGCGGCGTTTCGCCTCGTCGACGCCGTCGCCGACGACGCGGCCGTACCAGTGGTAGAGGCCGTCCAGTGGTTCGATGTGACCGTTCAGGAAGACCTCGACGGCCACGGTCAGGTCGCCGGACGTGAGCACGCCGGGCCCGCGGTACTCGGTGTCGTCCTCGCGCTCGGCGAGCGAACTCAGCTCGAAGTGCCGGTCGTCGGGGGTGCGCGTGTGCCGCCAGTAGGATGCGCTCGACCCGGGCCACGCCGCCCGATTGTGGCCGGTGGAATCGAGGTACCAGCTGTCGCAACCCCCCGAATTCCACACCGAGCCCGCGAGTTTGCGGTGGACCACCCGGTTGAATTCGCGCTGCGCGCCCGCGCGCACCTCGATCCGGGTCGCGTCGCGGTTCTTCATCAGCGCCAGGCATCGGGTGATGTAGTGCGCCTGGGCCTCGATGACGAAGACGATCGACTGGTTGCCGCCACCGGAATTCGGCCCCATCATGAGGAAGAAGTTCGGGAACCCCGCGACCGCGACGCCCAGGTACGCCTCCATGCCGTCGCGCCAGGCCCGCTGGATCGTCAGGCCGCGGCAGCCCACGATGTGCTCGTTCTCGAACCGGTCGCCGACCGCGAATCCCGTGCCGTAGACGATGACGTCCGCCTCGTGCATCGTTCCGTCTTCGGTGCGGATCCCGCGTTCGGTGACCTCCGAGATACCCGAAGTGACCAGATCGACGTTCCCGCGTTGCAGGGCCGGGTAGAAATTGCTGGACACCAGAATCCGCTTGCAGCCGATGATGTAGTCGGGGGTCAGTGTGGCACGCAGTTCGGGATCACGCACCTGCCTGCGCAGCAGACCCCGGGCGGCCGACTCCAGCACCGTCATCAGTCGCGGGTGCAGGAACCCGGCGATCAGCGATTCGTGACTCCAGTAGATCGCACCGCGGTAAGCCTTCTGGACTCCGGGAACAGCCTTGAACACCGCCTTCTCCCCGGCGGTGATCGGACGGTCCAGCTTCGGCAGGATCCAGTGCGGCGTCCGCTGGAAGACGTCGACGTGCGCGGCCGTCCTCGCGATCTCCGGGACGAACTGCACGGCACTCGCTCCGGTGCCGATCACCGCCACCCGCTTACCGCTCATGTCGACCGAGTGATCCCACTCGGCGGAATGGAATGCCACACCCGAGAACGACTCCCGGCCGGGAAAATCCGGGACGCTGGGTTTGTGCAGCGGTCCCGGACCGGCGACCACGATGCGGGGGTGATAGACGGAACCCGACCGGGTCTCCACCCGCCACCGGTCGGTGGTGTCGTCGAACTCGTAGGAGATCACCTCGGAGCCGAACCGGATGTGTGGTGCCAGATCGTAGTCGCGGACCACCCGTTCGATGTAGTCGAGAATCTCGGGCTGCCGCGCGTACATCCGGGTCCATTTCCGGTTGGGCGCGAAGGAGAACGAATACATCAGCGACATCACGTCGCAACCACATCCGGGATACGTGTTCTCCCGCCACGTTCCGCCCACCCGATCGGCCTTCTCGAGAACGACGAAGTTCTCCTCGCCCGCCTCCTTCAGCTTGATCGCCATGCACAGTCCGGCGAATCCGGTGCCGACGACGAGGACGTCCGGCTCGGTGATTCCGGTTGTCACAGGAATCCCCCGCGCCGCCACAGCGCGCGGGACGTCGCTCGCATCAGGCCGTTCTCCTCGAGGAACGCGGCCAGCGACTCGAACCCCCGTCGTTGATTTTCGCGAAAGTGAGGATTTGCCAGCGCCTGTCGACGTGCCTCTTTCGGATCCAGCCCGGCCCGCTCGTACATGGCCGGGTTGGTGAACAGCCGATGGAACAGCGGGCCGCCGATGCCCTGCACCGTTCCGACCCACAGCCGGTCGATCCGGTGGCCTTCCGCGACGCGGCGACGCACCCCCTCGCGCGCGAATCGGATGTGCCGGGACTCCTCGGTGACGTGGATCCGCATCAGCCGGGAAATCATCGGCTGCAGCTGCGGGTCCGCGAGGACGCGCCGCTGCGTGGCGTCGAAGATCTCCTCACCGATCAGCGCGGCCACCCAGAGCATGGTTCCGCGAAATGTCTTGGGCAGCACGTTGACCACGACTGCCTGATACCACCGGAGCTGGAAGGGCTTGGTGCCCATCTGCTCGATGGCGCGCCCGAACATCGTCATGTGCCTGCACTCGTCGCCCATCTCGGTGAGCGTGTACCGGGTGTGCAGCGAGCTCGGATCGTTGTGCAGCAGCGCACGCAGGAGCGCCTGGTTGAGGATGTTCTCGAACCAGATTCCGACACTGAGGATGTTCGCCGATTCCTGCCGGGACAGCTCGATGCGCTGCGCCTCGCTCATCCGGTCCCACATCTCGGTTCCCCACAGGGACAGGACCTGCGGCGGCAGGAAGTACTTGCCGTCCTCGAGGGGCGCGTCCCAGTCGATATCGACCACGGGGGCGTACGAACGCTTGACGGATCCGGCGAGGAGCCGCCCGGCGACTTCCTCCCGACCGATCGTGTGTGAACGCTGAGACATCGCTGATCCCTTCGTCGAGCGCGATTCCATCTCGTTGCCGTTTATAGGTAAAACGTAAACCCGGGTGTGACGCAGGTCAATGGTTATCTGTGACCCGAGTTCACATTTGTGGCTTCTGTTTGCGCCCACCCCACCCGAACAGCACAATCAGGGCCGTGAGGACGCAGCCGACGCCACCGAGCCCCGGCGAACTCCGGGAACGGATCCTCGACGCGGCCGAGGAATGCCTGATCGAACTCGGTTACAGCACCCGGCTTCATGCGGTCATCGCCGAGCGAGCGGGACTGTCCCGGCCCACGCTCTACAAACACGTCGGCGATCAGTCCGCCATCCTCGAGGCCCTCTTCCAACGGGAGATCTCGCGGTTCTTCGTCGTGCTCGACCCGGTGCTGCGGGGACGGCAGAGCCAACTCCAGGTGCGATTCGTCGACGCCGTCGTGTTCGCCGTCCAGTACGCAAACGGACACCGGTTGCTACAGAAGGGATTGCGCGACGACCCCGACGTGGTGCTCCCCTGGTTCACGATCAAGGCGAAGCCGATGATCGAACTCGGGGCGCAACTTCTGACCCCCCACTTCGAGCGCCTGTTCGCTCCCGAGCAACTGTCGGGAGTGAGCCCCACCGCCATCTCCGAGTGGGCGTTCCGCATCATCGGCTCGCTCATCATCACGGAGGGGATCGTGGACACGTCCGACGAGCGGGCTCTGCGCGAGTTCGTCCGATCCCTGCTGGCGATCGCGTTCATGCCACAACCGGACATTCATATTCCTTGACGCGTATATACGCGTAGGCGCATGCTCGGGTCATGGCACCGGACGTGTTCACCGTGGTCGCCGAACCACAGCGCCGCAGGATCCTCGAACGGCTGCGGGCCGGCCACGCCAGCGTCGGCGAACTCGTCGACCAACTCGCCCTGCCCCAGCCGACCGTGTCCAAACACCTGCGGGTGTTGCGGCAGGCCGGATTCGTCACCTGCCGCACCGCGGCCCAGCACCGCATCTACAGCCTGCACCGCGAACCGTTCGACGAGTTCGACGCGTGGCTGCAGCCCTACCGCCGGCTGTGGGCGAATCACCTCGATGCGCTCGAGCGGCACCTCGAATCGAAGGAGACCCCGTCATGACCGAATCAGACGCACGCCGCGACTACCGCCCCGGCCCACTGCGGCACGTCGAAGCACGACCCGACGGCACCCGATGGGCTCTGACCTTCGTTCGCGACTTCACCCACTCGCCGGCGGCGCTGTGGACCGCGCTCACGGACCCCGGCGAACTTCCACAGTGGGCGCCGTACACCGCGGACCGGAACCTCGGAACAGTCGGTCCCGCGACCCTGATCATGGTCGACGGGCAGAACCGCACCGAACTCGACGGCACCGTGACCCGGGCCGACTCACCGCACGCCCTCGAACACGCCTGGGGTGACGACGTCCTGCTCTGGACGATCGAAGAAACCGACGCGGGCACCCGACTGACCCTGCGCCACACGGTCGACGACCAGCGAACCGCGGCGATGACGGCCGCCGGGTGGCACATGTGTCTGGACGTCGCCGAGGCCCTACTCGGCGGCAATCCGATCGGACCGATCGTCGGCGCCGAGGCGATGAACTACGGCTGGCGCGAACTCAACGAGCAGTACTCCGAACGCTTCGGCGTCGAACCGATCGATCCAACGCTGCAGTGAAATCGGAGACGGGCGTCCGCCGCTCCCCGTACCGTTGACGCATGGGACTGCAATGGGAAGCCGTGGTGGTCAACGCTCTCGATCCGACAGCCCTGGGACGCTGGTGGGCCGAGGCCCTGGGCTGGGGAGCCGTGACCGACTCCGACGGCGACGTCCACATCCGGCCCCGGGCCGACAGCCACCCGGAGATCCTGTTCGTGGCGGTTCCGGACCGGAAGCAGATACCGAACCGCCTGCATCTCGACTTCCAGCCCGACGATCAGCAGGCCGAGGTCGCGCGGCTTCTCGGGCTCGGCGCCCGGCACGCGGATGTCGGTCAGGGCGAGCAGAGTTGGGTGGTGCTCGCCGATCCCGAGGGCAACGAGTTCTGCGTCCTGTCCAGCCGGCGCTGACGCCGATCAGGCCACCTTCGCCCGCAGGGTCCGCAGCGTCTCGTGCTGCACGACGAGGACCCGGCCCACCGGGAGCCCGAGCAGGCCCGCGGTGTCGTGCACGGACAGCCCGTCGATGACCCGCAGCAGGACGATCTCCCGGGCGGTGGCGTCGAGATGGCGTAGCAGCACGGCCACTTCCGCCGGAATGTCCGGACTTCCGACCGCGCTGCCGTGGGCGTCCGCGACGGTCCGGCTCACGACGCGATACACCTCGCGGACAGGATGGTCACTGCGAGCGAGAGCCGGAAGTTCGCACGCGACCGCGAGCAGCGCTTCGTGCGCCACCTCGTCCGCCGGCCGCGTGACCTGCGCGGAATCCCCCACGCGGGTACGGCAATAGCGCACCACCTGCGGCCACAGCGTCGTCATCACCCGCTCGACAGCCTCGCGATCCCCCGCCGCGGCGGCCGTCGCTGCCGAATGTAATTCCTCGTCGAGCACACTCATATGACCCTCGATCCCCCGACCTCGCCGTCTCCGGTCATCCGTCACGGCGCTTCCGTACTCATCTTCCGGCACACCAGGGGTCAACACATCCGGGAGGTTCCCCATTTCCCGGTGCGTGAAACCCCTTACATGTCCGGCTTCCTCCGCAGGTTCTTGGTCTGGCCGCGTTGTTTCTTGGCGTCGAGTCTTCGTCGGTGCGAACCCTTGGTCGCCTTGGTCGGACGCCGAGTGCGGGTTTCGGCGAGGACCGCCGCGCGCAACAACGCCGCCATCCGGGCCCGGGCAGCGCGCCGATTGCGCAGCTGCGAACGGGTTTCGGACGCCGTCACGGTAAGCACCCCGTCAATGAGCCTGTGTCCCAGCTGAACCTGCATGCGTTCGAGCTGGGACGGCGACAGCGTCGACAACGTCCACAGGTTCACCCGCAACTCCACCCGCGAGTCCGTGGTGTTGACGCCCTGACCGCCGGGACCGCCGGCGCGGGAGAACCGCCACTGCAACTCGGCGGCCGGAACGACGAGCGACCGCGTGATCTCGAGGTCGTCGGTGACCTCGCCGCCGGGAAACACCGGAGGAACTTCGCTCACACTCCCAGCGCCCGAGCGAGCACCGGCCAGGAATCGTGCAGGTCGTCCTGCCAGTATCCCCACGAGTGTGTGCCCGAGTTACGGAAACTTGCGGTTGCAGGTATTCCCAGTTCCCCCAGGCGATCCGTAAATCGATGGGTGCAGTAGTTGGTCACCGCTTCGATGGGACCACCCGCGTAGATCTGACGCGCGAGCGTCGCGACGTTCCCGTCGATCCCGGGGCCGTCCAGGGTCTCGTGGCGCCCCGGCAGACCGTTGCCGTTGGAGAGGAACAGTTCCGTTCCGCGCAGTTCGGCGGCGTGAATGTAGGGATCGTTCGCCGCCCACGCCGGATCGTCCGCCTTCCCGTACATGTTGGCCGGGTTGCCGTAGCCGTAGTTGTCCATGGTGATCTTGATGAAGAGCTGACCGAGCGGATCACTGGTCAGAGCGCAACCGCTGTAGGCGGCCACACCGCGGAACAGGCCGGGAGCGGCAATCGCCAACTGCAGAGCGGCAGTACCCACCCGTGACATGCCGGCGAGCGCGTTGACTCCGTTGGTGCCGAGGGCCGCGTCGACGACCGGCGGAAGTTCCTGAGTCATAAAGGTCTTCCACTTGTTCACCCCCATCACCGGGTCGGGGCTCTTCCAGTCCGTCCAATACGCGTTCTCGCCGCCGGACGGGCTCACGACGTTCACGTTCTGGTCGTCCAGGAACTCTTCGACATCGGTCTTCTCCCGACGGACCTGACCGTCGAGGAAGTACAGCGTCGGCCTCGGCACGCTGGTGTCGGCGGGGCGCTGCACGTACACCGGAACGACCCGCTGCATCGACGCCGAGAAGACGTGCAACGTCAGGTGTCTCGAATCGATCACGGTGACGTGATCGAGCGTCGACCCGTTCGGCGCCACCGCGGAACCTAGCGCCTGACCGGTGTCGACGATCGGATCGGCGGCCGCCGCGACGGTGCCGCCGAGGCAGAGAGAGACCACGGTCACAGCCGTCACGGCCGCTGTTCGCAATTTCCCCCGAAAGATCTGTCGTGTCACGACCGAGTACCGCCCTCCACCCGCACGAATTCCGGTCCCGGGCATGCTAACAGTTCCCGCGATGCCGAGTAACGGAAGAGCCCTTCCGCGCGATGAACATCCGACCCCCCACGTTCATTGAAGGACCGGCATGACGCTTCCCCCGCCCTCATCACCTGCCACTCGTAAGAAGTGGCCCTGGATCACCGGCGGGATCGTCGTAGTCGTGGCCGCGGTCTCGTTCCTCAGCCCCGGACAGGACGACCAATCGGCCCAGGCCACAGCGGTATCCGCGTCCGTGACGCCCACGGTCGCCGATTCGACGACGGCGCGTGCCGCGTGGAGTTCGTCGCCACCGGTGCCGGTTTCGTCTGCGCTCGCCCTCTCACCCGTCGAACCCGCCGCGGCCGGCGGCGCCGACGCGACCGCCGCGTTGCAGCAACTCGCCGGCCTCGAGGTCAAGGGACGCGCACCGAAGACCGGCTACGACCGGGATCTCTTCGGCCAGGCGTGGACCGACGACGTCACCGTCGACGGCGGTCACAACGGGTGCGACACGCGGAACGACATCCTCGGGCGCGACCTCGAACAGATCGTGTTCAAGCCGGGCAGCCGCGACTGCGCGGTACAGACCGGAACGCTGCTCGACCCGTACACGGGCAACACCATCTCCTTCGTTCGCGGTGAGGGCACGTCGAATGCCGTGCAGATCGATCACGTCGTCGCGCTGTCCGACGCCTGGCAGAAGGGGGCGCAGCAGCTCGACACCGCGACCAGGACGAACTTCGCGAACGATCCGCGGAACCTGAAAGCCGTCGACGGCCCCACCAACCAGCAGAAGTCGGACGGAGACGCCGCAACCTGGCTGCCCCCGAACAAGAGCTATCGGTGCACCTACGTGGCCGATCAGGTGGAGGTGAAGGCCGCGTACGGGCTGTGGGTGACCCAGGCCGAGCACGATGCGATCGCCCGGGTTCTCCAGGACTGCGGGGCGGCGACGCCTGCGGTCGCGCCCGCTCCGACTACCAGCACGGTCCCGGAAGCAGCACCTGCGCCCGCTCCCGCTCCCGTTCCCGCTCCGGCACCCGCACCGGTCCCGTTCGTCGACACGGCACCGCCGAGCGACGTCTACTACAAGAACTGTTCGGCGGCCAAGGCGGCCGGTGCCGCGCCGGTCCGCATCGGCGAGCCGGGCTACGGCACCCACCTCGATCGCGACGGCGACGGCGTCGGCTGTGAGAGCTGATCCGGGCCTGACGCGACAAGCACCTCCGCCACCAGTTAACCTGAACTGCCTGCAGGGACGTCGGGTACCTGTAGCGCATTCGTACATGTCAGAAAGATGAGATCGGCATGACCACTGCACCCGACGCACTCGGGCACCCCCCACATACCGACGAACCGGCAGTCGCCCGCACGTATTCGAAGCCGGCGTTGTCGGCGCGCGAGATCGAGGTTCTCCGCCACTGGTTGCGCGGCGACTCCAAGCTCGCCGTCGCCGCCGACCTCCACATCGCGCTCGGAACGGTCAACACGCACCTGACCCGCATCCGCGAGAAGTACGCGCTGGTCGGACGTGATGCGTCCACCAAGACGGCGCTGCTGGTGCGGGCCCTTCAGGACGGGATCATCACGATCGCCGAACTCTGACGTGTCTACGCCCTGCGCAGGGCGTTCCGGTCGATCTCGGCCACCGACGTCAGGCCGCTGAGACCCATCGTGAGGTCGAACTCGGCGATCACGTTGGCGGTGGCGTCCCGCGCACCGGCCTGACCTGCGAGGGCCAGGCCGTACAGGTGGGGTCTGCCGAGCGTCACCGCGTCCGCACCGAGGGCGAGGGCCTTGAAGACGTCTGCTCCCGTGCGGATTCCGCTGTCGAGGAGCAGCGTCAGCCTGCCGTCGACGACGGGCGCGATGTCCACGAGCGCGTCCAGCGACGACACGCTGCCGTCCACCTGCCGCCCACCGTGATTCGACACCACGATGCCGTCCACCCCGGCGTCGAGCGCGCGCCTGGCGTCGTCGGGGTGCAGCACACCCTTGAGGAGGATCGGCAGCGACGTCCTGCTGCGGAGGGTCTCGATATCGGCCCAGCTCAGCGACGGCCGGGAGTAGATGTCGAGGAACGTCTCCACAGCGGCCCGCGGTTCCGGCGACCGCAGGTTGTCGAGGAAGCGGCCCGGGAAGCGCCGGGTCATCGACACCAGCGACCGGATCGCGCCGAGCGTCACCTCGACGTCCGCCTTGCCTGCGGCGGCCTTGATCCGCTCGTGCACGATCCGGCGGAACACCGGATCGGACGTGTACTGCG
Organism: Rhodococcus sp. IEGM 1307; assembly: GCF_030056915.1. Lineage (NCBI taxonomy): Bacteria > Bacillati > Actinomycetota > Actinomycetes > Mycobacteriales > Nocardiaceae > Rhodococcus > Rhodococcus sp. IEGM 1307. The sequence goes on along the minus strand of NZ_JASHKW010000001.1, from coordinate 765,686 downwards.
CGATCCCCTGCCCCTGAGCGAAGGGCAGCGAGCCGAGGTTGAGGTCTTCCGGGCGCCAGCCGAGCATGGTCGTGTCGAGGGTGACGACGACGGCGTCCGCACGAATGTTCTCGGCACGCTGGAGCAGGCTGTCGACGAGATCGTCGTCGGTGCTCCAGTACAGCTGGAACCACCGGGGTGCGTCGCCCATCGCCGCCGCACTCTCCTCCATCGGTGCGCAGCCCTGGTTGGAGAAGATGTACGGCACACCCAGTTCGGCGGCCGCGGCCGCGATCGCCACATCCGCCTCCGGCCTGGCCAGTTCGGCCGCGCCCACCGGGGCGAGCAGCACCGGGGCCGGAATCCTGCGCCCGAACAACTCGACCCCGATGTCGCGCTTCGAGACGTCGCGCAACACCCGGGGAACGATCTGCCACTTGTCGAACGCATCGCGGTTGGCCTGCATCGTGCGACCCAGCCCCGCGCCGCCGTGGACGTACGCCCACCCCTTCGCGCTCATCTTCCTCTTCGCGCGTCGCTCCAGCGTGTCGAAGTCGGTGGGAACGGAGGGTGTGCGGCCGAGGACGCCGTCGCGGTAGATCAGATTCTGGCGGGCCCGGCCCGGACTGTCCTGGTTCTCGCTCGCAGACATGCGCCGAGTCTTCCACAGGCCGGCACGAACCGACGGCAGGTCGCCGGGACGCGTAGGTTTGTGACCGGCACCACACCGAACCCCAGACATCCCAGGAGACCGAGATGCCCGACCGCCCGTCCCTCACCGGCGCTCCCTGCTGGATCGATCTCACCAGTTCCGACCCACGACAGGTCATTCCGTTCTACACCGGACTGCTCGGGTGGAGGTCGGACACCAACGAGGATCCGCAGTACGGCGGTTACTCCATCTTCAGCATGAACGGCAAACCCATTGCGGGCCTTGGCCCGCAACAGCAGGGCAACCCGTACGGCAACGTGTGGACCACGTACATCGCGTCCGAGGACGCGGAGGCCACCGCGGCGAAGGCCGCCGAGGCGGGCGGCCAGGTGATGATGCCCGCGATGGTCGTGGGCGACCAGGGCACGATGGCCATCCTCGGTGATCCGGCCGGCGCCGTGATCGGCGTGTGGCAGGCCGATCAGCACGACGGCTTCGGTCTCGTGGACGAGCCCGGCGCGCCCGTCTGGCACGAAACGCTGTCGCGGAACTACGCGGCGGCGCTCCCGTTCTACGCGGACGTTTTCGGCTGGACCTTCCGGACCCTCGGCGACACAGACGAATTCCGGTACTCGCAGGCGAACCTCGGCGACCGCACCGTGGCCGGAGTCATGGACGCCGACTCGTTCCTGCCCGAAGGCGTCCCCTCGTTCTGGCAGTTCTACATCGGCGTCGAGGACACGGATGCGGCGGTCGCGAAGGTGACCGAACTGGGCGGCAACGTCCGGCGCGAACCGGAGGACACCCCGTTCGGGCGGCTCGCGTCCGTCGCCGACCCGCTCGGCGCCACCTTCCAGATCACGACGCTGCAGTCCTGATCCGGTGACGGTGGCGCGCAGAACGCGCCACCGTCACACCGGGCCGAACGGCGCCTGCGCCTCCTTGGCGTCCCAGATGTCGAGGAGCGAGCGGAGAATCTCCTCCGACATGCCCAGGCCCCCGAGATGGCTTTCCCCGTGCATCGTGTGGAACTCGGCGTCGGGAAGAAGCGACACCATGTGCTGCCCGTGCCGGAGCGGAATGATGTGGTCGCAGTCGCCGTGCCACCACCGCACCGGGGTCTTCACCGCATTCACCCGGAATCCCCAGTCCCGCGCGAACAGGACGAGGTCGGCGAACGGTGCACTGAGCTGCTTACGGCCGCCGTTGAGCAGATCGTCGAGGAACATCGCCTTGAACTCCGGCCGCGCGAGCAGACGGCGGTCGCCCTCCGGCGACAGCCGCCCGTACAGGTCGATGATCGGCGACGCGAACGGTCTCGCCAGCCTGATCACGGAACTCGCCGCCAACCCGACGGGGACACCGCCCGCCGACAGCACCGGAGCCGCCAGGACGGCGAGATCCATCAGCCCGCTGCGGATCGCGTCGGGACCCTTCGTCGGCGCGACACCCCCGAGGATTCCGGTCGCGACCACGCGGTCGGGCATCGCGTACGCCGCGGCCAGTGTGTAGGGCCCGCCACCGGACAGGCCGACCACGGCCATCTGGTCGACGCCCAGCGTGTCGGCGACCGTCCGCAGGTCTTCGGCGAAGTCGATCACGGCGCCGTAGCGGTGCGGCGTCGACGACCCGACCCCCGGCCGGTCGATCCCGATCAGCCGCACGTGCTCGCGTTCGGCGAACGCCCGGGCCTCCATCGGCACCTGACGCCGCGCACCGGGTGTGCCGTGCAGCCAGAACACCGCCCTGCCCTGTGCCGAACCGAACTCCGCGAAGCCGAGCCGACGCCCCTCGCCTACCGCGACCGTGCCCTCCAACTGCGGGCGTGCGATATCCACCATGCCCACAGCTTCGCACGTGACACCCGTCACGTTTCCGCCCGGGACCCGATCAGCGGTGTGCGGTGGACGTGAACTGGTAGGTCGCGGCATCGACGATCTGCTCGGGAGACACCTCGATCTCGCCGTTCAGCCACGCCGTCATGAGCTCCGCGAGCCCGCCCACGAACAGCAGCGCGGTGATCTCGTCCTGCGGCGACGACCACGCCCGGTCGCCGTAGAGTTCCTTCGATTCCTCCGCGACCAGCAGGGCGAACGCCCGCAACAATTCACGCCGTCGCGTCCGCAGCGGTTCGGCGCCCGCCGATTCGATGATCGACACCCGCCCTTTCCTCGGGTCCGCCGTCAGGATGTCGACGAACGTCGCGATCGCCGCCCGCGCCCGCACCTCGGGGTCGCCGGTCACGGTCTGGAGGGTGACCCGCGTCGCCTCCGCGATCTCCGCGGCAATGCCCTCGATCACCTGCACCAGCAGGTCGTCCCGGTCGCGGAAGCCCTCGTAGAAATAGCGTTCCGTCAGTTTCGCCTCGGCGCAGATCGCGGTCATGGTCGCCTTCTCGCCACCCACGGTGCCGAACACCTGCAGTCCTGCCTCGAGCAGTCGCGCGCGCCGGTCCGCGGCGCGTTCCTCCGAACTTCGACCGCGGTACTGGCGCGCCGGTGAACTCATGACTCGATGTTGACAGACCTACAGGTGTGACGCACACTACACACATCTGACAGAGAGTCCTGTCACATACGCCACGAGGAGGGCCGATGCCCAAAGTTCTCGCTGCTCCCCCACCACAAAGCACCCTGCAACCCATCTCGGGCAATGCCGGATTCCCCGTCATCGGACACTCACTGGACTACTTCCGCGACCCGATGGGACTGCTGCAGAGTCGCTGGGATCGCTACGGCCCCGTGTCGTGGCTGAGCATGGCAGGCAAACGGTGGGTCACCGTGCTCGGACCGGACGGCTGCCAGACGGTGCTGCAGAACAAGGACCGGGCCTTCGTCAACAGCGACGGGTGGAGCGTGCTGATCGGGCCGTTCTTCCACCGCGGGCTGATGCTGCTCGACGGCGACGAACACCTCGCCCACCGGCGAATCATGCAGCAGGCCTTCACCCGCGACCGGCTGTCGCGCTATACCGAGGCACTCCATCCGGCCGTCGAGAAGGGGCTCGACGGCTGGCAGCCCACCCCGGGCTTCGCCGCGTACCCCGCGCTGAAGGAGCTGACGCTCGATCTCGCCACGAGCATCTTCATGGGCGGCGCCGAGGGGTCGACGCCCCGGGAGATGGCCGAGATCAACAAGGCGTTCATCGACAGCGTGCAGGCCGCCACGTCGGTGGTGCGGTATCCCCTGCCCGGAACGCGGTGGAAGCGCGGCATCGACGGGCGCGCACGACTCGAGGAGTTCTTCCGCCGCTACCTGCCCGCGCGGCGAGCGGGCGCCGGCGACGACCTGTTCTCCGCGCTGTGCCACATCGAATCCGAAGAGGGGCAACGGTTCAGCGACGACGACGTCGTCAACCACATGATCTTCCTGCTGATGGCGGCGCACGACACGTCCACCATCACGCTGTCGACGATGATGCAGTACCTCGGTCAGCACCCCGACTGGCAGGAGCGGTGCAGACGGCAGTCGGCGGCACTGGGCACGTCCACCCCGACCTACGGTCAACTCGACGAACTGACCGACCTCGACCTCGTCATGAAGGAATGCCTGCGCCTCGTTCCGCCGGTCCCGGTGGTCGCCCGCCGCGCGGTCGAGGACACCGAGGTGCTCGGCCACTACATCCCCCGGGGCACGTACATGTCGGTGGTCGTGCACTTCACCCACCACATGCCCGAGTACTGGCCCGATCCGGAGAGGTTCGACCCCGAACGGTTCGCACCCGAACGCCGCGAGGACAAGGTTCACCGGTTCGCGTGGGAGCCGTTCGGCGGCGGCGTGCACAAATGCCTGGGGATGCACTTCGCGGGCGCCGAGATCAAGACGGTCATGCACCACCTGCTGCGGCGATTCGACTGGCAGGTGAGCCCCGGCTACGTCGCCCCGCTCAACTACACCTCGCTGCCGTTTCCCTCCGACGGCCAGCCCGTGGACCTGTACCACCGTGTCGGCTGAGCCGACTCTCCACATTGCGGGCTGAGCCGATATCCCAAGTGCAGCCTGAGCCGATACACCATAGTGGAAGTCATGACCGTTACGGCGCCCCCGCTCGACGTGTATTCGCAGCCGACGCTGTCCGCCCTGATGCCGTCCGTCCTCGCCGCACTCGGCGTTGCCGGCGAACCCAACCGGCTGCACCTGCCGGACAGCAGGCACACCGTGGTGTTCTTGATCGACGGCCTCGGCTGGACATCGCTGCGTCGCCACCGCGACCACGCCCCGTTTCTCGACAGCCTGACGGGACGGCCGATCCGGGCCGGCTTCCCCACCACGACCGCCACCAGCATCGCGTCGTTCGGCACGGGGTTGCCGTCCGGTAGTCACGGCATCACCGGCTACCAGTCATACGTTCGTGAGGTTCGCGGCACGCTCAACTGGTTGTCGTGGCGCGCGGGCCACAAGGGCGACGAACTCACCCGGCTGGTGCCCGAGGTCGTCCAGCCCGCTCCGACCGTGTTCGAACGCGCCGCGGCAGCCGGTATCACGTGTACGACGGTGGTTCCCGCGAAGTTCGACGGGTCCGGGCTCACCCGCGCCGTCCTCCGCGGCGGCACGTTCGCAGGAATACACGCATACGGTGACCTGATCGCGCACGTCGTCACCGCGGCCCGGGCAGGCGACCGGACCCTCACCTACTGCTACCTCAGCGAAATCGACACGCTCGGTCACATTTACGGACCGGGATCCGAATCCTGGTTGCACCAGGTCGCCCTCGTCGACCGGCTCGTCGAGAGGCTCGCCGCGGGACTCGCGGCGGCACAACCCGACACCCACCTGTACGTCACCGCCGACCACGGCATGGTCATCGTCGACGACGCGGACAAGATCGACTTCGACGCCACTCCCGTCCTGTCGGACGACGTGGTGGCGCTCGCCGGCGAACCGCGGTGCAGGCACGTCCACACCCGCGCCGGAGCCGGGCACGACGTCGCCGACCGGTGGAGGAGTGAACTGGGACACCGAATGTGGATCGGCACGAGGGACGAGGCCGTCACGGCGGGACTGTTCGGCCCGGCCGTGCGGTCCGAGGTGCAGGGCCGTATCGGGGACGTCGTCGCCATCGCCCAGGGCGGGGTCGCGGTGGTCCGCCGCAAGGCGGAGTCGAGGCTGTCCGCCCTGCCCGGGCAGCACGGCGCACTCAGCGACGACGAGTTGCTGATTCCTCTGCTGCACGGCGCCACCACGTAAACCCGGGTCGCTCACCGGTCCGCGCGACCACTCCTGATAGAAATGACGAACAGCGTTGATTTCAGGAGAGATTCATGCCCCGCTCTGCGGTACCGAATACCGGCTCCATCATCACGACCATCCGCACGAAGTGGGCCTGGATCCTCGCCGGGCTGTTCGTCGTCGTGCTCGTCACGATGCTCACTCCGGACCCCGACGACACCCTTGCCGCCGGAACCGGACCGGTCGCACCCTCGGAAGTCACTGACGCACAACAGATACAGACGGCGTTCACGCAACTGTCCACCCTCGAGGTGAAGGGCCGGGCACCCAAGACGGGCTACGACCGGGAACTGTTCGGCGCCAGCTGGACCGACAACGTGTCGGTCGAACTCGGACGCAACGGCTGCGACACCCGCAACGACATCCTGCGACGCGACCTCGTCGACATCACGTCACGGGACCGCACCCGCAACTGCGTGGTGCAGTCGGGCACGTTGCGGGATCTCTACACGGGCACCATCATTGCGTTCACCCGGGGCACGAAGACGTCGGACGCCGTGCAAATCGATCACGTGGTGGCACTCTCGGACGCGTGGCAGAAGGGCGCTCAGCTCCTCGACGCGCAGACCCGGGCGGACCTCGCGAACGATCCCCGCAATCTGCAGGCGGTGGACGGACCCACCAATCAGCGCAAGAGCGACGCCGACGCGTCGACATGGCTGCCCCCGCTGGCGGCGTACCGCTGCACCTACGTGGCGCGGCAGGTGGAAGTGAAAGTGGCGTACCGGCTCTGGGTGACGCCGCCCGAGCGCGATGCGATGGCCGCGGTGCTCACCGGCTGCGGAGCCCGGTGATCACGCGCCGGGCGGGGTGAGCCGGTTCTCGGAGCCCGTGTCGACCGACGGGGCCGGCGCACCGGAATCCCAGTCGACGGAGTTGTTGGACCCGGTGAGTTCGAGGGAGTCGAGGGACACGGCGCGCACGAAGTTGTCGTTGCCACTCACCGTCATCGCACCGGAGTCGTCCACGCTCACGGAGTTCCCGCTGCCGCCGACCGAGATCCGCCCCGCCTGCTTGCCGAGCACGGTGACGGCGTTGCCCTGCACGTCGATCGACTCGACGACGTCGATGGTGGCACTGTTGCTGCGTCCCGAGATGGTGAGCGTTCCGGTCTGCCCGCCGACGACGTTGGTGTCCTGACCGTTCACGACGACCGCGTTCGACGTCGCGACGTTCGCCGAGACGCCGTTGGCCTCGATGGTGACGGTGCCGCACTCGCCGTCGAGGACGACCACGGCACCGTCCCTGTCGACGATCACGTCGCGGCCCGCGCAGTCACCGCCCGAGTTCAGTTCCACCGCAGAGCCGGACACCGTCGAGGTGCTGCCGCCGCCGGTGCTCCCGCCGCCGCAGCCCGCGAGGGCCACGGCGCCGGACATCAGCACCGCGACGGCGACCGACTGCCGGGTGACACTCATCGACCCCTGCTTTCCTGACCCCGACGGGCCCGGATCAGTTCTTCGCGAGTACCGGCATCGTCACGACCTGGGCCGCGTAGGACAGCCCGGCTCCGAAGGCGAGCAGCAGGGCGGTGTCGCCGGGCTTGGTTGCGCCGGACTGCAGCATCTCCTCCATGGCGAGCGGCACCGACGCGGCCGACGTGTTGCCGCTCTCGGCGATGTCGTCGGACACGGGCACGTTCTCGGGGAGCTTCATGCTGCGGGCGATCACCTCGGTGATCCGCGAGTTGGCCTGGTGCGGGACGAACGCGTCGAGATCGTCGACCGACATGCCGGCCTTCTCGATCGCCCGCAGGGCCACCTTGCCCATCTCGAAGGCGGCCCAGCGGAACACCGCAGTACCGGCCATCTTGATGTACGGGCGCGTGGCACCCGGCGTCGTGATGTATTCGTACCAATCCAGGTCCTGCACGATGGCGTCGGCCTGGGCGCCGTCCGAACCCCACTCCACCGGACCGATGCCGGCGACGTCGCTCTTGCCCACGACCACGGCGCCGGCGCCGTCACCGAAGATGAATCGCGTCGAGCGGTCGGTGGGGTCGGTGGTGATGCTCATCTTCTCGACGCCCACGACGAGGGCGTAGTCGACGGACCCTCCGCGAACCAGATCCGACGCCACGGTCAGCGCGGTGCAGAAGCCCGCGCAGCCACCGCCGAGATCGAACGCTCCGGGCCCGTTGGTGCCCAGGGCGTCGGCCACCACCGCCGCGGCGGGCGGGGTCAGCAGGAGGTACGTCGACGTCGCGACGATGACGCAGCCGATCTGCTCGGGATCGATCCCGCTCGCTTCGATCGCCTTACGCCCGGCTTCGATGGACATCGTGACGACGTTCTCGTCCTCCGCCGCGAACCGCCGGTTGCGGATACCCGAGCGCGACTGGATCCACTCGTCGTTCGAGTCGATCAGTTCACAGATCTCGTCGTTGGTGACGACCCGTTCGGGCCGGTACACGCCGAGCCCGAGAAGGGCGGACTGCCGACCTCCAGCCACGGTGGCAATCTGCTTTCCCATCGATCGATCTCCTCATCAGGTCCCGCGTGGTTACGCGCAGTGTGGACTTGTCGCCAGCACACGTTACGTCGGCGACCGCCCAGCGGGTAGCACCGGTTCCTGTTACTCGTCGGTAATATCGGTTCGGTGGGGGTGCCGATGAAACGAACACTGCGGTCAAACCGACACTTTCGTAAGAACAGACTTGTTAGACTTCTGGCGATTTCCAGCAGTTGATCACCGGTAGGGGGAGTGGTCTCTTCGGGCCACGCAGTGCCGCCTGCTGCTAGAGATGGAGTGTCCTTCGTGAAGCGAACCAGAGCTCTTGCAGCAGCGTCACTCGTCGGCGCGGCCGTGACGTTGATCGCATTCGCCGGCCCAGCCGCCGCGAATCCCAACGCCATCAATCCGATCCCCGGACTCAACGGCACCAACGGGATTCCACACCTCACCGGACGCACCCAGGCGGTCGCACAGCAGACCGGCATGCTCAGCCCGAACCGCACCCAGGATGCCAACGTCCTCGGCACCGACCTCGGCATCATGTGGGACAACGGCCAGGGGCAGGTCCTCACGGCGTTCGGCGACTCCGCCGGGCTCGGACTGCCCAACCTGCTGTCGGGCAGCCTGTGGGCCTGGCGCAGCAGCACACTGTTCCGCAGCACGGACGGCATCCTTGCCGACGGGATGAACTTCGACAGCTCTCCCCGCGACATCTTCGGCCAGTCCAAGGAGCTCGTCCCGAGCCCGAAGATCCCGTTCGTCGAAATCAGCCGCATCCCCACCGCCGGCGTCGCCGTCGGCAACACCCAGGTTCTGAGCATGATGTCGGTGAAGAACTGGGGACCGGCGGGAACGTGGGACACCAACTACTCCGGTCTCGTGTACTCACACGACAACGGCGAGAACTGGACCGTCGCCCCCGAGACGCAGCGCCCGAACGTCGGCGGCAACGCCAACTTCCAGATGAGCGCCTTCGTCAAGGCCGACGGCTTCGTCTACCAGTACGGAACACCCGCCGGCCGCGGCGGACTCGTCCACATCGCGCGGGTTCCGGAACCCCAGATCATGGACCTCGGCGCGTACGAATACTTCGACGGCGCCAAGTGGATCAAGGGCAACCCCGACGTCGCCAAGCCGATCATGCCGGGCGGAGTCGGCGAACTGTCCGTCGCGTACAACGAGTACCTCGGCCAATACCTCATGCTGACCACCGACCAGTACAACTCCGTGGTCATGCGCCGCTCCCCGTCGGTCACCGGACCGTGGGGCCCACCGGAGGTGCTCGTCGACACCCGGGAGCTGCCCACGGCGTACGGCGCCTACATCCACCCGTGGTCGTCGGGCCGCGACCTCTACTTCCTCACGACGGTGCACAACAACTACAACGTGCTCCTCATGCGGACCACACTCACTCCGTAGCCCGCGTACTAGCGTCGGGGCATGGATGCAGCTGCCTGGGACGAACGGTATTCACAGAGCGACTTGGTGTGGGGCGCGCCACCCAACGCCGTCGTGGTCGAGCGGGTCACCTCGCTCCCCCGCGGCCGCGCACTCGACCTCGCATGCGGCGAGGGCCGCAACGCGCACTGGCTCGCCACCCGCGGCTGGGAGGTGACGGGGCTCGACTACTCGGCCGTGGCCGTCGACAAGGCCCGCCGGGTGGCCGCCGAGGCACCCCGCTCGGTCCGCGAAAGGCTCGACTACCGCGTCGCCGACGTCACCGATACGGACCTCGGCGGCGAGTACGACCTCGTGCTCATGATCTACCTCCATCTCGCCCCCGAGGAGCGTCTGCAGGTTGTGAACCGCGCCATATCTGCGCTGAAACCTGATGGAATCCTCATGATTTTGGGGCATGACGCCGTTAACTTGTCGCAGGGAGTCGGGGGTCCCCAGGACGCTGAAATCCTATACACACCAGACGATTTGGTGAACTCGTTCGGCGGGCAACTCTCCGTCGACGTCGCCGAACGACGATTCCGCGAGACGGACGCCGGAACGGCGATCGACGCGCTCGTCGTCGCCCACCGCCCGAGTCTTGGCAGTCAGGTAAATCGGGCGTAATATCGCTGATGTTACCGACGAGTAATAACTTGGGCGGTACTAACGGATAGACCGCACCATCTCACTGGGAGAGACAGAAGACATGGGCCATTACAAGAGCAACGTCCGCGACCTGGAGTTCAACCTCTTCGAGGTACTCGGTCTCGAGCAGCCGCTGAGTGAAGGCGTGTGGGGCGATCTCGACGCCGACACCGTCCGCAACATGCTCAGCGAAGTTGCCCGCCTCGCCGAGGGACCGCTGGGCGAGTCCTTCGCCGACGCCGACCGCAACCCTCCGGTCTTCGACCCCGAAAACCACACCGTCACCCTGCCGGAATCGTTCAAGAAGTCGTTCCGCGCACTGTGGGACGCCGAGTGGTACCGCATGGGACTCTCCGAGGAGATCGGCGGCGTACCCGTCCCCCGGTCCGTCGTGTGGGCCATCGGTGAGCTGATCCTCGGCGCCCAGCCGGCCGCGCACATGTACCAGGCCGGACCCGCGTTCGCGGACGTGCTGTTCCACAACGGCACCGAAGAGCAGAAGAAGTGGGCCGCCACCTGCGTCGAACGCGGCTGGGGCGCCACCATGGTCCTCACCGAACCCGACGCCGGCTCCGACGTCGGCGCAGGCCGCACCAAGGCCATCAAGCAGGACGACGGCTCCTGGCACATCGAGGGCGTCAAGCGGTTCATCACCTCCGCCGACTCCGACGACCTGTTCGAGAACATCTTCCACCTGGTCCTGGCCCGCCCCGAGGGCGCAGGCCCCGGCACCAAGGGACTGTCGCTGTTCTTCGTCCCGAAGACGCACTTCAACTTCGAGACCAACGAATTGGGCGAGCGCAACGGCGTCTTCGTCACCAACGTCGAGCACAAGATGGGCCTGAAGGTCTCCGCCACGTGTGAGGTCACCTTCGGCGGCCACGGCATTCCCGCCCAGGGCTGGCTCGTCGGCGAGGTCCACAACGGCATCGCGCAGATGTTCGACGTCATCGAGCACGCCCGGATGATGGTCGGCACCAAGGCCATCGCCACCCTCTCCACCGGCTACCTCAACGCCCTCGACTACGCGAAGGAACGCGTCCAGGGCGCAGACCTCACGCAGATGACGGACAAGGCCGCGCCGCGCGTCACCATCACGCACCACCCCGACGTCCGTCGCGCCCTCGCCATGCAGAAGGCGTACGCGGAGGGCCTGCGCGCCGTGTACCTGTACACCGCGGCGCATCAGGACGAGGCCACCGCCAAGCTGGTGTCCGGCGCCGACAAGGACCTCGCGTTCCGCGTCAACGACCTGCTGCTCCCCATCGTCAAGGGCGTCGGTTCCGAGCGGGCGTACCAGTACCTGACGGACAGCCTGCAGACCTTCGGTGGCTCCGGCTTCCTGCAGGACTACCCGATCGAGCAGTACATCCGCGACGCCAAGATCGACTCGCTGTACGAGGGCACCACCGCCATCCAGGCGCAGGACTTCTTCTTCCGCAAGATCGCCCGCGACCGCGGTGTGGCACTCGCCCACGTCGCAGGCGAGGTCAAGAAGTTCATCGACAGCGAGGCAGGCAACGGTCGCCTCAAGGCCGAGCGCGCCCTGCTCGCCACCGCCCTCGAGGACGTCCAGACCATGGCCGCCACCCTCACCGGGTACCTCATGGGTGCGCAGGAGCAGCCGTCCGAGCTGTACAAGGTCGGCCTCGGTTCCGTCCGCTTCCTGATGTCCGTCGGCGACCTGCTCATCGGCTGGCAGCTCCTCCGCCAGTCCGAGATCGCGATCAAGGCCCTCGACGAGGGTGCCTCCGACAAGGACAAGGCGTTCTACGAGGGCAAGGTCGCCATCGCGTCCTTCTTCGCGAAGAACGTTCTGCCGGAACTGACCGCCACCCGCAGCATCGTCGCCAACATCGACAACGACATCATGGAGCTCGACGAAGCAGCGTTCTGATCGGCTTCAGACGGCCCGGCGGCCGGGGTAGCTCCCCGGCCGCCGGGCTTTTTCGTGTCCCGACCATGTGGACTCCGGCACTCTTTCCCGGTCGACGCACCCCTTTTCGGCTCCCATAGGTAGTGCGCGAGCCGAGAGAGAGTGCGGGAGTTGTCCACAAGCCTCAGTTCATCCACAGCCGGGTCCTTCGGACCGGATTCTTCAGGCGGCTCCGGCGAGAATCGTTCCCATGGAACATGACCCGGGGGCGATGCTGCGACGCCAGGAGGCGTTGGACCGCGGCTACAGCGACGACGAGATCCGACGCCTGTACACACGCGGCGAATGGCAGCGCATCGGGCGCGGCGCATATCTCTCCGCGTCGATGTACTCGGCGCTCGGCGAGGAGGAACGTCATCGCTTCCTCATCGACTCGACAATTCACGCCGTGTCGGACGACGCAGTGCTCAGCCACCAATCCGCGGCCGTCGTGTACGGGCTGCCGTTGTGGAAGACGCCCCTCGACCGCGTGCACGTCACCAGAAACCGACGCGGAGGTGGCCGGATCAAGCGGCGGACCACGGTGCACTGCGCGCCCATCGGAGAGCGTGTGGCAGTGGTGGACGGGCATTCGCTGACCCTCCCGGTGCGGACCCTCATCGACCTCGCGAGAACTCTGCCGTTCGAGCAGGCCGTCGTGGTGGGTGACGCGGCCGTCCGGAGGTTCGGCATCAGCCGAGACGACCTGGACGCCGAACTCGCCCGCGCTGCGCGTCGTCACGGTGTCGATGCGGCGCGGAGGGTCGTCCGCTTCGTGAGCGGGCACAGCGAAAGCGTCGGTGAATCTCGAAGCCGGGTCATGTTGTCGCGTGCCGGGCTGCCCGCCCCGTCCCAGCAAGGCGAGGTGTTCGAACCCGGCGGGCGCCGAATCGGACGCGTCGACTTCCACTTCGACGGCATCGTGCTCGGGGAGTTCGACGGACGCGTCAAGTACGGACGGCTGCTGAAACCCGGGCAATCCCCCGGCGACGCGGTCTTCGCCGAGAAGCAACGCGAGGACGCGCTGCGCGACCTCGGATTCCAGGTGGTGCGGTGGATCTGGGACGACCTCGGGTCACCGCGGCTGGTGGCGGAGCGTGTCCGCCGCGCGATCGCGCGTGCCGGGTCGCCACGGGGCTGGGTGACGCAGGCACCGCTCCCGTCCGCCCAGCGGCTTACGGTGCGGTCGCTGTAGTCGCACCCTTTCTCGGTTCGCGCTCTACTTTTCGGGCCCGAAAAGCGGTGCGCGAACCGAGAAGTGGTGCGACTACTCGCCGTCGTTCGGATTCGGCTTCGGGGTGGTGGGCTTCGGGCTTTCCGCCGGGGCGGAGGGGGCCGGCGAGGCGGCGGGGGTGCGCTCGTCGGGTTTGGGTGCGGCGGCGGGTTCCTCGCACTTGACGATCGGGACGGGGTCGTAGCGGACCGTCCTGGTGTTCCGGGAGATTTCCTGACCGGTCGCGTGATCGGAGATCACCCGGGTGTCGCTGGCGGTGAATCCCGGTGCGCCACTGGAGGCGATGCAGTGATCGCCGGCGGGCAGGGTGACCGTGTCGGGCTCCGTCGGCTTGGTCCGGTTACCGGTGATCGACTCGACGTCGACCGTCTTGGTTCCCCAGAACCGGATGGTCAGATCCGAGGCGCCGCCGATGGCCTGGATCATCACACCCGTCTTGGCGGTGTTGCGGAACTGCAGGTCGATGGCGCCTTCGAAGACGGTGGCCTCACGCGCCTCGGGGTAACGCGAGATGTAGTACGAGTGCTCGGTGTGCGCGACGTCCTCCATGCCGGCGAAATACGCGGCGTTGTAGAGCGTCGTCGCCACCTGGCTCACACCGCCGCCGACCGCGGTGTCCGGGCGACCGTTGTTGATGATGCCCGACTCCACATAGCCCTGGGCCGTGCCGCGCGGGCCGGTGTACCCGTTGAGGGAGAACGTGTCGCCCGGCTTGATGAGCGCCCCGTTGATCTCACTGGCGGCGAGCCGGATGTTGGTACCCGACGCGGCAGAGAAGCCGCCGGTCGTGAACTCGCCGATCACTTCCTTCACGCCGAGCGCCTGCGCGGCCTCCGTGGTGAGGGCGGGCGGGACAGGTCCGTACACCGCGGCAGTGGCGTGAGAACCGTTGCCGCGCAACAACTCGGGCAACGTCTCCAACGTCTTGGGCCACTGCACCAGGTCGCCGACGACCGCGGGGGCGACGGCGGGCGATCCGCCGTCGAGCGTGATCGTCGCGTCCTTCGGTGCGATCTCCGTCGAGACGAGCTGCGGCGCCAGGATGCCGATCGCAGCCTCGATGTTGTAGGTGGGCTTCAGCCCACCGTTGCCGTCCGGTTCGAAGCCGACGATGGCACCGATCTGCTGACGCGCCGCGGTCGCGACCTTGCCGTCACGACCGGTCACCACCAGATCGGCGGAGGCAGCGGGCACCGCCACCTCGGCGAGCGCCCGCTGGACGCCTTCCTTCGTCACCGTCACGGGCACGACGTCGACAGGCAGGTCCACGGTCCGGCCGAACGCCCATTCCTCGGTCAACGCCGCCTCGGCGCCCTCGCCGTTCAGGTTCTGCCCGGTCGACGGGTCCACCGGAACCGGGGTCGGGCCCTCGAACACGACGGTCCCCTCACGGGACGCGCGATCGGTCTCACTGCGGAGGCCGTCGACGGCGGAGGCCAGCGCGGCCTCGTCACGGGTCGACACCACACCGATCTCGTCGGTGGTGAAGAACGACGTGAGCCTCGTGAACGGGTTGAGCGGCTGCGAATCGGCCCGGTCGAGGGTGGCCTCCCAGTCGACACCGAGCCCGGCGGCCGACGGAACGAGTTGCGTCGACACGTCGCCGGCAGTCACCGTCAGCGGCTGATCGGCGCGCGGGCCGACCTGCGCCTGCAGAATGGCCTCGGCCTCCTCGCGGGACGAACCGCCCACGTCGACGCCTGCCACCGTCACCCCGCGCGGGACGTTCCCGGAGGACACCGCGAGGTCCGCGGCGTACGCGATGCCGATCAGGGCGATCACACCACCGGTGACCGCTGCGATCTTCACCCAGGGAGCACGGGCAGGTTTGGTCGGTTCCGCGGACGGCTCGGCGGGCGCGGAAGTTTCCGGTGCCGGCTGCGGCGGGACCTGCGCCGCGGCAGCCGGAGCCACCACGGTCGGCTCGTCCGCCGGTGTGGTGTACGCCGCCGTGGGCCCGGGGACAGGTCCCGGCGGAATCGCGGGGATCACCTGCGTGACGTCCTCGTTGGCCGGGGGCTCCACCCACAACGGCGCGTCGGGAGCCTGCTCCTCGGAGCGTTCCCCGAGGTCACCGAGGTTCAGCTGCGCCGTCGGGGCGTCGTCGGCACTCGGCTGTTCCGCCTGATCCTCGAGAGCCGGGGCATCGTCGACGGCCGGAGCGTCCTCGGGAGCCGGAGCGTTTTCGGGTTCCGGGGCATCGTCGGGAGCGGGGACCTCGGCGGCCGGGTCGGCCACATTCTCGGGTTCGACACTCTCGGGCGTCGCGGAAGGGTCCGGCGTCGACCGTTCGGGTGCCTTGCTCCCCTTGTCGCCGTCTTCGTCGTTCACCGTGGCCCTCTCACCGAGTTGTCCTTCGTGCGGGCCTCAGCTTGCCGTCGGTGCTCGTTGCATTTCAAGCGCGATCCGATCCGAGCGAGGCCCGGTCGAGACCCCCACGTCAGCGTACCGGCCGCCGGAAATGCAAGAGCCCCGCGCTGCTGCCAGGTCGGGGGTCAGGCAGCAACACGGGGCTGACAGGGATATCGCCAGCTAATCTCCAGCGTTACACCTGTCGGAAAAGATTTCGGGGATCCGGCCACCCCTCGTTGCCGGATCCCCGCTCGCACTGCGCGCACGCTGGCCTTTCCGGTCTCCCAGCTACCGGAAAGGCCAGTCGGATCACGCCTCTATGATTGCCGTCACACCCTGGCCGCCGGCGGCGCAAATCGAGATCAGGCCGCGGCCCGAGCCCTTCTCCGCCAGCATCTTGGCGAGCGAGGCGACGATGCGGCCGCCGGTCGCGGCGAACGGGTGCCCCGCCGCCAGCGAGGACCCGTTGACGTTGAGCTTGCTGCGGTCGATGGACCCCAGTGCGCCGTCGAGGCCCAGGCGTTCCTTGCAGTACTCGTCCGATTCGAACGCCTGCAGCGTCGCCAGCACGACGGACGCGAACGCCTCGTGGATCTCGTAGTAGTCGAAATCCTGCAGGGTGAGGCCGTTGCGGGCCAGCAGGCGCGGGATGGCGTACGTCGGCGCCATCAGGAGCCCGTCCTTGCCGTGGATGTAGTCGACGGCCGCGGTCTCGGAGTCGACGAGATGCGCGAGCACCGGAAGCTTGCGCTCGGCGGCCCATTCGTCCGTGGACAGCAGGACTGCGGACGCGCCGTCGGTGAGCGGGGTGGAGTTACCCGCCGTCATCGTGGCGTCGCCCGCCTTCACCCCGAAGACCGGCTTCAGCTTGGCCAGCTTCTCGGCGCTGGAGTCGGGCCGCAGGTTGTCGTCGCGGGTGAGTCCGAGGAACGGCGTCACCAGGTCGTCGAAGAATCCGCGGTCGTAGGCGGCGGCCATGTTCTGGTGGCTGGCGGCGGCGAGTGCGTCCTGGTCCTCGCGGCGGACGCCGAATTCCTTGGCCGTGATGGCGGCGTGCTCGCCCATGGACAGCCCGGTGCGGGGCTCGCCGTTGCGGGGGATCTCGATGCCGAGCATGGACGGGCGGACGTTGCCGAGGAGCTTGATGCGGTCGCCGGTGCTCTTCGCGCGGTTCAGCGACAGCAGGAACTCGCGGAGTTCGTCGTTGACGCCGATCGGCGCGTCCGACGTGGTGTCGACGCCGCCGCCGACACCCGCATCGATGCGGCCGGCCGCGATCGCGTCACCGACGGCGACGATCGACTGCAGTCCGGTGCCGCAGGCCTGCTGCAGGTCGAAGGCCGGGGTGTACGGGCTGAGGGCGCTGCCGAGGACGCATTCGCGCATCAGGTTGAAGTCGCGGCTGTGCTTGAGCACGGCGCCGCCCGCGACGAGGCCCAGCTTCTCGCCCTGGAGGTTGAAGCGGCTCACGAGGCCGTCGAGGGTGGCGGTGAACATGTCCTGGTTGGACGCCTGCGCGTACTTCCGGTCGGAGCGGGCGAACGGAATGCGGTTTCCGCCGACGATCGCGACGGGACGCTGCTGCTTTCCGCCTGGCTTCGGCGCCGCTGCGGAGTTCGAGTTGGTGCGAGCTTTGCTGGTCACTGACGTCTCCAAGGATCTGGTGCGATTACCTGTTGGCTACTATTCTTACTCAGGAGTAAGTTACTTGTCGACACCGCACTTCACTCGGTGCTCGGTGACTGACCGCCAAACGACGACAGAAGGTAGGACCGTGGCAGCCAGCAAGGGAGCTCCCGACCTCTATTCCCAGTTCCTCTCATCCGCACCCGGCGCATTCATCGCCGCGAAAGCAGGACTGCCGCGACCCGAGAACCTGCGGCGATACAAGCACGGCGAACCGCCGCTCGCCGGCCCGGTCCTCATCGGCGGCAAGGGCCGTCTCGTCGAGCCGTTGCGCGAACTGCTGTCCGACTATCCCGCCGCGGGATCGGGTGACGACACGTACGGCGCATTGGTGTTCGACGCCACAGGCATCGGTTCGGTCACCGAACTCGAGCAGTTGTTCGAGTTCTTCCAGCCGGTCGTCCGCAACCTCGCGCCGTCCGCGCGCGTCGTCGTCATCGGGACCACCCCCGAGGAGACGTCCGGCGTCGACGAGCACGTCGCCCAGCGCGCGCTCGAGGGCTTCACCCGCAGCGTCGGCAAGGAGGTCAAGCGCGGCGCCACGGCGCAGCTCGTCTACGTCTCGCCGAAGGCATCCGCGGGACTGTCGGGTCTCGAATCCACGCTGCGGTTCCTGCTGTCGGCCAAGTCCGCGTTCGTCAGCGGCCAGGTCATCCGGGTCGGCGCCGAGGATTCCGTCGCACCCGCCGACTGGGACAAGCCGCTCGACGGGAAGGTCGCCATCGTCACCGGTGCGGCCCGCGGCATCGGCGCGACCATCGCCGAGGTCCTCTCCCGCGACGGCGCGCACGTCATCTGCGCCGACATTCCGGCCGCCGGTGAGGCGCTGTCGGAAACCGCCAACAAGGTCGGTGGCACGTCCCTCGCCCTGGACGTGACCGCGGACGACGCGGCAGACAAGCTCGCCGAGTTCGTCCTCGAACGGCACGGCGGCGCGGACATCATCGTCCACAACGCCGGCATCACCCGCGACAAGACCCTCGCCAACATGGACGAGGGCCGCTGGAACATGGTGATCGGTGTCAACCTCCTTGCACCGCAGCGCATCACCGATGTCCTCGTCGCCAAGGGTGCACTGAAGGAAGGCGGCCGCGTCATCGACGTCTCCTCCATCGCCGGTATCGCGGGCAACCGGGGCCAGACCAACTACGGCACCTCCAAGGCCGGTGTCATCGGACTCGTGCAGGCCTCGGCGCCGGTACTCGCGACGAAGAAGATCACGATCAACGCCGTCGCACCGGGCTTCATCGAGACGGCGATGACCGCGGCGATCCCCTTCGCCACCCGCGAGGCCGGACGTCGGATGAGCTCCCTGCTGCAGGGCGGCGAGACCGTCGACGTCGCCGAGACCGTGGCCTACTTCGCGAGCCCCGCGTCCAACGCCGTCACCGGACAGATCGTCCGTGTCTGCGGCCAGAGCCTGCTGGGGGCGTGATGTCCGGCAAGGTCGTGCAACTCACGGAGAAGCCGGGCACGCTCGACATCTACACCCGGGCCGTGCGCAGCGCGCTGCCGGTCATCGGCGCGAGCGGGCACAGTGCCCCGGACACGACGCTGGTCTTGAACGGGGTGCGCGTCGACCCCGACAACCTGGCGGCGTACGACCGGGTGACGGGGTTGCGATTCGGCGACCACCTGCCGCTGACGTACCCGTTCACGCTGGTGTTCCCGGTCGTGATGAAGCTGATGGTGTCCGACGGTTTCCCCTTCCCCGCCATCGGTTCGGTGCACGCGGAGAACGTCATCGAGCAGTTCCGTCCCATCTCGGTGATCGAGCCCCTGGACGTGTCGGTGCACGCGGAGAATCTGCGTGAGCACCGCAAGGGACTCCTGATCGACGTGATCAGCGAGATCCGGGTCGGACGCGAACTGGTGTGGAAGCAGACGTCGACCTTCCTGCGTCAGCAGAAGACGTCGCTGTCCGGTCAGCCCGGCCCCGAACCGAAGGCCGAGGAGGAGCCGCCGCGTCCGCTGCGGACGCTGCGGGTCGATCAGAAGACGATCGGCAAGTACGCCGCGGTGTCCGGTGACCGGAACCCGATTCACGTGTCGACGTTGGGCGCCAAGGCTTTCGGATTCCCGAAGAGCATCGCGCACGGCATGTGGAGTGCTGCCGCCGTCCTCGGGTCGGTGGAGGGCCGGATCCCGGACGCCGTCACGTACAGCGTGCGCTTCGGCAAGCCGATCCTGCTGCCGTCGACGCTGAACGTGTACGCCGATCAGACCGGCGACGGCTGGGATCTGTCGATCAAGCACCCGAAGAAGGGGTACCCGCACCTCACCGCGACACTGCGCTGACGGGGACGAACGGGACGTTCGTTCGATCTGACCGAACGAACGTCCCGTTCACTCCGGCTTCTTCTTGCCCGCGAGGCCGCGCCACGCCAGGGATTCCAGCAGATCGGCGGCGGCGTCGACCTCGATCTCGCCGCCGGCGACGCGGTCGGCCACGGCCTCACCCGCACCGACGAGGGCGATGGCGATCAGTTCGAAATCCTGTCCAGGCTGGGGATCCTTGGTGCTGGACTCGAGCAGGTGCGCGGTCAGCTCGATCAGCCGGTCGCGGCTCGACTGCACCGACCCCACGAACGCCTGCTGCCCCATCGCCTGGCGATACAGCACCATCCACGACTTGCGGTGCTTGCCCACGAATCCGAGAAACCCTTCGAGGGCCCGGCGCAGCTGTTCGCGCGGACTCAGCCCCGGATCGCCCGCCGGAGCGAGCGCCTCGACGAAGCGCAGGCCCTCGCGTTGGATGCACGCCGCGAACAGTTCGTCCTTGGAACCGTAGTAGAGGTACAGCATCGGCTTCGAGATTTCCGCCTTGGCCGCGATCGCGTCCATGGACGTTTCGTGAAAACCTCTGTCGGAGAAGACGTCGACAGCAGCGTCGAGCATCTGCTGCTCGCGCACTGCGCGCGGCAGTCGCTTGGTGCCGCCGGCCATTCGTCCTCCATCATCGTCGAACCCGCTATCTTACTCTACGGTAATAAAGTGGGCCCGACCGGCGGACGAGAAGAATACCAGCACCCGGTCGCGGACTCCGCACTAGCAGGCGATGACGCCCTTGGCGCGCGCGACGGTCAGGACCGCCTCGTCGACACGCTGCTGCGGCAGCTTGCCCGAGGCCACAACGCTTTCGAGGTGATCGAGCACCCGCGGGACGTCGTCGGTGGTGAGCCACAGGGCGACATCGACACCGGATTCCAGCGCGGTCTCGACGGCGACGGTGATGTCGTAGCGGTCGGTGATCGCCTGCATGCCGCTGAGGTCGTCGGTGAAGATCGGCCCGGTGAACGGCGGCGCCCCGTATCCGGTGCCACCGCGCAGCAGCGCCACGGCGTCGGGACTGATGCTGGCGGGAATCCCGGGTGCGGTCAGACCCGGCACCTCGAGGTGGCCGAGCATGACGCCGACACCCGTGGACACCAGGTTCCGGAACGGGACGAGGTCCTTCGTCTGCAACTGCTCGAGCGGCGGGGTGGTGACGGCCCCGGTGTGTGAGTCGCCGGACGCCGATCCGTGTCCGGGGAAGTGCTTGATGACGGGCAGGATTCCCGCGTCCCGCATTCCGCGCGCATACGCGTCGGCGTAGCGGGTGACCACGGCGGGATCGTCGGAGTAGGAGCGGTCGCCGATCACGCTGTCGTCCGGCTGGCTGCTCACGTCCACGTCGGGGGCGAAGTTCACGGTGACACCGAGGTCCTTCAGTCCGCGACCGCGCTCTAGCGCCATCTGGTACGTCTGTTCCTCCGTCATCGTGGCTGCGGTCTGCCGGGCGGACGGATCGGCACCGAGCAGGTTCTCGACGCGCGACACGCGCCCACCCTCCTCGTCGATCGTCACCATCAGGGGCAGCGACGACGCCGACGCCACCTGGGGAATCTCACGGTTCGCGAGCATGGACTCGTCGGTCCAGCTTCCGACGAAGATGCCGCCGATCTGCTCGTCACGGACCACCTGAGCCGCATCCGCCGTGCCGGTCACTCCGACGTTCAGCAGCTGAGCGAGCTTGCGCCGCAACGGCAAAGACTGCAGGAACTCCGTCTCGCACGACGCCGGCGCGGCGGCGGGCGCTGCGGTGCCGGTGTGCGACGCCGGCTCGACGGAGGACGGCGACGGTGTCGCCGACGACGACTCCGCGACCGTCCCGCCACCACCCGACGAACATCCGGCGACGAGGCCGGTACAGGCAGCGAGCGCGAGTGCATACTTGATCCGCATGGGTTCGACGGTAGCCCAGTTCGCCGTCGGCACCCCCGCGGCAGGCGCCGAATCGACGACCGCTGCCGCCCGTCTTGGTAATCTGGACACAGAGGAAGCCCGTACTCAGGAGGTCGTAGTGCCCGGTGGTTTGATGTTGATCGCCTACGACGGATCCGACAACGCCAAGCGTGCGGTGGAGTGCGCAGGTCGTTTCCTCGCCTCCAATCGCGCTGTGCTGGTGACGGTGTGGGAGCCGATGGTCCGTCAGGCCGCCCGCATGTCAGGTCTGTCCGGTGTGATGCAACCCGAGTGGGTGCCCGACGAGGAGACCGAGGACGTCGCGTTCTCCGACGCCAAGGTCACCAACGAAGAGGGTGTCCAACTCGCCGAGGCCGCGGGACTCGCCACCGAGGGTCGCTGCATCGAGTGCACCAGCACGATCTGGACGGCCATCGTCGAGACGTCCGACGAACTCGCGGTCGACATCATCGTCACCGGCACCCGGGGCACCACCGGCCTGCGGTCGTTGCTGCAGAGCAGCGTCGCCGACCACGTGTTGCGCCACAGTCACCGCCCGGTGCTGATCGTGCCTCCCGGGAAGTAGTCCGGACGCCCGACTACTGTCGGGTGACCATGGACGGCTTCCTTCTCTCCCGCGCCGACCGGACGTTGCGTACGTCCGGTGCGCGGCACGGGTACGACACCGCGGCAGCCGCTGTCGCGGCCCTCGCGAACGGTGACACCGAGTTGATCGTCGGAGCGCTGCCGTTCGATCCCCAGCGTCCTGCCGCGCTGACCGCCCCGGAATCGTGGGAGTTCACGGACGGTCCGTGGCGGCCCGGCACCGTTCCCGACCTCCCGCCCGTACGCCTCACGCGACAAATCCCCGACCCCGCCGAGCACGTGGCTCGGGTGCGGTCCCTCGTCGACCGCCTGCGCGAGGGCATCCTCGGCAAGGTGGTGGCCGCACGCAGCGTGACCCTCCGTTCGGACACCCCTATCTCCGCAGAAGCGTTGGCCGCGAGAATGATTCACCAGAATCCCACCGCGAACGGGTTCGCCGTCGACCTCTCCGCGGCCGGCGAGGGCTTCCGCGGACGCAGCCTCGTCGGCGCCAGCCCCGAGGTGCTGCTCAGTCGGCGCGGGCGACGCGTCACCTGCCGTCCCCTCGCCGGAACAGCCCCGCGGCGCGCCGATCCGGAGGCCGACGAGAAGGAAGGTCGCGGCCTCCTGGAGTCCACGAAGAACCTGGCCGAGCACGCGTTCGTCACTGCCTGGATCAGGGAGGTCCTGGCGCCGCTTTGCACCGAGTTGACCGTCCCGGACTCCCCGGTTCTGACGAGCACGCACGAGGTGTGGCATCTCGCGACCCCCATCGAAGGCGTGCTGCGCGACGCGTCGACCAGCGCTTTGAGCCTGGCCACCCGGTTGCACCCGACCCCCGCGGTGTGCGGCACCCCCACCGACCTCGCCCTCGCGACCATCCGGGACGCCGAGGAGGATCGGCGGTTCTACGGCGGCGCCGTCGGGTGGTGCGACGGCGACGGCGACGGCGACTGGGTGGTGGCCATCCGCTGCGCCGAGATCGCCGCGGACGGACTCGAGGCACTGGCGACGGCGGGCGGGGGCATCGTCGCCGAGTCCGACCCGGAGTCCGAACTCGACGAGACGACCACCAAACTGCGCACGCTGCTCCGGGCGCTCGGCGTGCAGCAGAGCCTGTGAACTGCAGAAACGGTGGCCCACGAGCACCAATCAGCAGTTCGGCGGCCCGTGGGTGATACCTTGACCCGAGCAATTCGTACGCGGGAGTAGCCGTGTGCGTCGATGGCACGACGGTGGGAGATGTCTGATGGGGAAGTTCCTTGTGCCCGGTGTGGTCAGCGCCGTGGTCGGTGTCGCTCTCGGCACCGTGGCGACGCTCGGCATCACCGCAGCCGCACAGGACAACACGCGTCCCGAGATCGACCGCAGCGGCAACGCGGATTCCTCGCTCCTGAACCAGGTTGAGTACGGCAGCCGCTGAGAGCGCCGGCTCAACAAGTTCCCGCACTTCCCCCGAGTCGGCGGCCATGTCGTCCATGGCGCCCTCGGCGGAGCCTCTGTCACGGCGGTGGCTGTTCGGCGCCTCTGTCGTAGCGTTTCTTCTCGCGTTTCTCCAAACCCCCGGCCGGCTCGCCGCTGACACCAAGTACGACCTGTCCCAGAATCCGATCGGATTCCTGGAACGGGCCGCGCATCAGTGGAGCAGCCAGGCCCCCATGGGCCAGGTGCAGAACCAGGCCTACGGCTACTTCTTTCCGCACGGCGCGTTCTTCGCGCTCGGCGACGTCCTGAGCGTCCCGCCGTGGATCACCCAGCGGATCTGGTGGGCCCTGCTGCTCGTCGCCGGATTCTGGGGCATCGTCCGTCTCGCCGAGGCGCTCGGCGTCGGCAGCCGCTCGTCCCGCGTCATCGCCGGTGTCGCGTTCGCGTTCTCCCCCCGTGTCCTCACCACCCTCGGTTCGATCTCGTCGGAAACCCTCCCGATGATGCTGGCGCCGTGGGTTCTTCTGCCCGTGGTCGTCGCCCTCGCCCATGTGAGTGACAAAGCGTCCCGGGACACACGGTGGCACTCACCTGCACGGCTGGCGGCCCAGTCGGCGCTCGCCGTCGCGTTGATGGGTGCGGTGAACGCCGTCGCGACCGTCGCCGCGTGTCTCGTCGCAGGTCTGTGGTGGATCGCGCACCGGCCGAACCGTCGGTGGTGGGTGTTCACCGCCTGGTGGTTCCCATTCCTGGCACTGGCCACGCTGTGGTGGATCGTGCCGCTGCTACTGCTCGGCAAAGTGAGCCCGCCGTTCCTCGACTACATCGAGTCGTCCGGGGTGACCACGCAGTGGACGTCCCTCGCCGAGATCCTCCGCGGCACCGACAGCTGGACGCCGTTCGTCTCCCCCGAGCGCATCGCAGGCGCGGTCCTCGTCACCCAGCCCGCCGCGGTCGCGGCGACCGGGCTGATCGCCGCCGCCGGTCTCGCCGGACTGTGCATGCGGTCGATGCCGGCCCGCGGTCGCCTCACCCTGATCCTGTTCGTCGGTGTCGCCGGACTCGCGGCCGGGTACATCGGCGAACTAAGCTCCCCGTTCGCCGAGCAGGTGCGACTGTTCCTCGATTCCACCGGGGCACCCCTCCGGAACGTCCACAAACTCGAGCCGCTCGTCCGACTGCCCCTCGTGCTCGGGCTGGCGCACCTGCTGGCGAAGGTGCCGCTGCCCGGGTCCGTGCCGGTCGCGCGGTGGCGCAGCGCGTTCGCGCACCCCGAGCGCGAACCGATGGTCGCGGTGACGAGCCTGGTGCTGGTCGCCCTCACCCTGGCGACGTCGCTGGCGTGGACGGGCAAGCTCGCACCGCGGGGCACGTATTCCGAGGTCCCCGACTACTGGCAGCAGGCCGCCTCGTGGCTGGAGGACAACGCCGGGGGCACGAGCCCCGACGGTTCCGACGCGGAGCGTGCGCTTGTGGTGCCGGGCGCACCGTTCGGCAGCCAGCTCTGGGGTCTCACCCGCGACGAGCCGATGCAGGCGCTGGCGTCCACGCCGTGGGCGTCCCGCGACGCCGTCCCGCTCACCCCGCCCGGCACCATCCGGGCCATGGACTCGATCCAGCGGCTGATCACGGACGGCCGCCCGTCGGATGGCATGGCGCAGACCCTGCTCGGCCAGGGCATCCATTACCTCGTCCTCCGCAACGACCTCGACCCCGAGACGTCGCGGTCGACGCGCCCACTGCTCGCGCACCAGGCCGTTACCGGCTCGCCCGGATTCACGCAGGTCGCGGAATTCGGCGAGGACATCGGTCCCGGCGATGTCGAAGGCCTGGTGATCGACAGCGACCTGCGTCCCCGGTACCCGGCGATCGAGATCTTCGAGGTGTCGATGCCGGACGGTTCGCCGACGACGAGCGGGCCGTACACCGCGAACCTCGACGGCATCCCCCGGGTGCAGGGCGGGCCCGAATCGCTGCAACGCCTGCGGGAGAACGGCGCCCTGCCCGGAGCCGGACCGGTATTGCTGGCCGCGGACGCGACGCGCGCCGGACTACCGGTCGACGACGTCACCGTCACGGACACGCCCCGGAACCGGGAAACCGATTACGGCCAGGTCGACAATCACAGTTCGGCACTGCGCACCCCGGACGACGCCCGCCGCACGTTCAATCTCGTCCCCGACTATCCGGTGGCGGACACCCCGCTGGTGGAGGGGCAGTGGGAGGGCGCGACGCTGAGCGTGTCGAGTGCGGCGTCCGACGCCACGCAACTCGGCGGCACCTCCCCGGCCAGCAGCGCCGCCGCGACCGTCGACGGTGACCCGGCGACGGGCTGGTTCAGCAACGGCATCGAGCGGGCGCTGGGCCAGTGGCTCCAGATCGACTTCGACACCCCACTCACGAGTTCTCTGCTGCACATCACGACCAGCCCGGCGGCGATCGGCGCCCCCGTCCGCTGGATGGAGGTGTCGACCCCCAACGGCAGCACGGCCGTGAAGGTGGATGCCCCGGGCAAACCGATCGCCGTGTCCGTTCCCGGCGGTGTCACCCCGTGGGTGCGGATCACCGCGACCCGAACCGAGAACGGTTCCGCGGGAACGCAGTTCGGCATCAGCGAGGTGTCGGTCGAGGACTTCTCCCAGCGTGACGCCCCGGTAACCGTGCCGATCCGGTACCGGACCGTGTTGCCTTCCACTCCTCAGGGTGCGTCCGTCTCGGGTTGGGATCTCAGCCAGGAACTCCCCGGCCGCAACTCGTGCGCCGAGTCCCCGGACCGCGTGCGGTGCAGTAACGCCTTCGTCCTGCCGCCCGAGGAGGTCGGCACGTTCGAGAGAACGTTGTCGGTGCCCGAACCCACCGCGGTCACGCCGCAGCTCGTGCTGCGGGCACGGCATGGCGCACCACTGGAAGAGATTCTCACTCAACGGGATTCGCCGTCCGCCCATGGGACCAGCAACATCACCGACCTTCGTGGGTCGGCGTTCGCCGCCACCGACAACGATCCGCGTACCAGCTGGTCGGCGAAGCAGGACACCACCAGCGGCAAGGGCGCGAAACCGACCCTCACGATCGACCTTCCCCAACCCACGCTGGTCACCGGCCTGCAACTGACGCCCAGCGCGGGCGCCGTGCCCGCCGCCCCCGACCGGGTCGCCGTCGACCTCGGGAACGGACCGCAGGTGCGCGACGTCGACGAGGACGAGGACGAGGACGACGGGACCGTGACGGTCGAACCCCGGGTGACCGACCGGATAGTGCTCAGCCTCGTGTCCTGGAAGAGCACCCTCGATCAGAACGCGCTGGGTTTCGCCCAGCTGCAGCCGGCGGGCCTCGCCGAGGTCGGGGTGCTGGGCGAGGACGGCGTCCTGCTGCCCGGTTCGGGTCCGGCCGACGACGCCGGCGCCCGCCCGGTGACGGTGCCCTGCGAGGAGGGGCCGGTCGTGACGATCGGCGGGCAGCCGGTGCGCACGAGCGTCACGGCAACCGTCGGGCAAGTGCTCTCCGGTGACCCGGTTCCCGCAACCCTCTGTGACACCCCCGGCCCCGTCCCGCTGGGAGCCGGATCCCAGGACGTGACCGTCGACCCGGGGTCGGCGTTCTTCGTCGACAGTCTCCGCCTCGACGCCGGACCGCAGGCCAAGGCCGTTCCGACCGAGCAGGTGTCGACCACCGCATGGACGGAGAACCACCGGGAACTCACGGTGCCCCGCTCGGACGCCGAGCGCGTCGTCGTCGTCCCCGAGAGCACCAACGTCGGCTGGGTGGCCACCGCACCGGACGGCAGCGAACTGACACCGATCGTCGTGGACGGCTGGCAGCAGGGGTGGATCCTGCCCGCGGGAACCGAGGGGACGGTGACCCTCGACTTCCCCACCGACCACTGGTACCGCCTGGGGATCTTCGGCGGTCTACTCCTGCTGATTCCGCTGATCGCCGCCGCACTGTGGCCGCGCCGCGCACGCGAGCGCGATCCCGGCCCGGCACCGCGGACCTGGGGCAGCGCGACGGTCGGGTGGCTGGGAATCCTCGCTGCCGCCACCGTGATCGGTGGTCCCGTCGGCGCGGCGACGACGGTCGTGGTGACGCTACTGGCCGTCACCCTCGTCCGCCTACGCGGAACCGCCACCACCGCGCGCGTGCTGGTGGGGGTCGCCGGAGCGTCGACGATGCTCGGCATGGCGATGCTCTCCACCGGCCCGTGGCGCGCACCCGGCGGGTACGTGGGGCACTCGTTCCTCGTTCAGTTCCCGCTGCTGCTGGCGCTCGTCGCCACCGGGCTGGCGGTGCTGCCGCTCGGACGGTCCGTGCTCCTGGCGCGCGCCTCCCAGCGCTTGACGGCGCGGCGAGCAGGTTCCTCCACCAACGCGTAACTGGCCGACGCGACCGCGACGCTCATCACGGTCGTGAGGAACAGGATGTAGACGAAGTGGCCGGTGAACGGAACGAGCCCGAACACCGGAAAGACGATCGACAGCACCGCGAGGTGCCAGATGAAGATGCCGTACGACCAGCGGCCCACTGCGAGAGCGAGCGGACTCGCGAGGTAGCGGTGGGTGGACGTGTCGGACAGCACCAGCGGGGCCATCAGCGCGAAGCTGATGACGGCGCCGAGCGCCATCTTGACGGCGTACTGCCACGGTTCGGGACGCACCAGCCCCTCCGGGCCGGCCAGATCGGTCGCGGTGAGCGCGAATGCCACTGCGGCGACGAGAAACATCCGGACGCGATGATGCGCCCAGCGGTGCATTCGCCCGGGCGGACTCACCGCCAGCTCGGCGAGCAACATCCCGGCTCCGAACCAGGGCAGGTACCCCGGTAACCAGTTGTCGTGATGAATGCCACCCGGCGTCGACACCGGCACGAATGCCCACGTCAGACTCACCGCGATCAACGCGAGAATCGCCGGAACCCGCAGCCGCGCAGCCGGACCCCGCAACCGGACCAGCGCGAACGCCAGCAGCGGAAGCACCAGGTAGAAGGCCACCTCCACCGACAGACTCCACATCTGGGTCAAACCGTCGGTGAGCGTAAGGGGCACGAACACCTGCACGAGACCGAGATTCGCCCACCACGTGCGGTAACTCGCGTTCGCGGTGGGCAGGAACGTCAACACCACCGCCACGGCGACCCAGTACGCGGGCAGGATGCGCGTCGCCCGCGAGATCCAGTACCGGACGATTCCCTGGGCGGGGCCCATCCCCCGCGCCGCCCCGGCATGGCTGCGCCACAACAGGAATCCGGACAGCGCGAAGAAGACCGCCACCGCCAGATCGAATCGTCCCCAGATGCGCCCGAGAACGGGCACGTGCGTCGCACCGGTCTGGAACGCGACGTGCGTCACGAGCACCCCCAGCGCCGCGAGACCGCGCATTCCCTCGAGTGCGGGAATGAAACTGCGCGGCGGTGCGGTCGTGCTCGTGGTGGTGGCCGAGGTGCTCATCACCAACAGTGTGCCTGGTCCGGGGGCTGTGACGGAAAACTCCGTTCGAGTCACTTCGCTGGCGAACGGCCGATGCGTTTACTATCCGATGGGGCAAATGCGCATTCGAGACTGTTAGTGTTTTGCCTCACGTGGTGTCGATGTGGGCTCCATGCGATCCGTGCAGCCGTGCTGCCGGTGGGGGAATCTCAATCGACAGAATTGGGTTAGGAGAGAAAGCATGGCGGAGCGCTCAGGGCCGAGCCGGATACTTGCTTGCATTCTGGTGGGCCTCGGTGCCTTCCTCTTGGCCGTCGCCATTCTCATTCCCACCTACACGGTGGGCAAATTGGAGAAGACGCCCTTGGACCTCGAAGTGACCACGATCGCCGAAGGTTCCGGCAGCGTGCTCAACTCGCAGGCTCTTCTCGCAGGCAAGGCCGAAGTCAACACGAACGTTCCACTGGTGTCACAGCGCTACGTCACCACCGAAGACCCCGCGGACGCGGACGTCGTCACTCTCCAGGCGGGGCAGACGCTGCGTCGCACCGACAAGCAGGGCGACACCGGACTGCTGTCCGCGATCGTCGACCGCAACACCGTCGACCGCAAGACGTCGATGCCGACCAACGACCCGGTGGGCACCATCCAGACGCAGCCCAACCAGCCTGCCGAGGAAGTTCCGCGCGACGGACTGCAGTACAAGTTCCCGTTCAACTCGGAGAAGCAGAGCTACCCCTACTTCGACCTGAACGCGCGCGCCACCCAGGACATCAACTTCGTCGAGGAGACGGAGATCAACGGCCTGAAGGTGTACCACTACAACCAGACGATCGAACCGGTCGACTTGTCGAAGGTGGTCAGC
The DNA here is from genome assembly GCF_030056915.1 of Rhodococcus sp. IEGM 1307. Lineage (NCBI taxonomy): Bacteria > Bacillati > Actinomycetota > Actinomycetes > Mycobacteriales > Nocardiaceae > Rhodococcus > Rhodococcus sp. IEGM 1307. The sequence goes on along the minus strand of NZ_JASHKW010000001.1, from coordinate 735,583 downwards.
TCGCCCACCAACAAGCTGACGCTGCCCGCCGAGGCGTGGGGCGTCCCCGGTGGCACCCTCCCCGTCACGATGACCCGCTGGTACACCAACGTGCGCGACCTGTGGGTCGAGCCCGAGACCGGTGTCGTCGTCAAGGGCCAGGAGCAGCTGCACCAGTACTACGCCCGCAACAAGGACAAGCCGGAGATCGACGTCCTGAAGGTGGAACTGCCGTTCAACGAGCAGACCATCGAATACCAGGTCCAGCAGGCCAAGGACGGCATGGACAAGATCAGCACGTTCGGTCGCACCGTGCCGATCATCGCCGGCATCCTCGGTGTCATCGCACTGATCGCGGGACTCGTCCTGGGTCTGCGCGGCGGCAAGGGCAGGCAGCCCGCGCACACCGCCGGCGACGACTACCCGCCGAGCGACGGTGGCCGCCACGTCGACCTGGACAAGTCGGAGGCTCCCACCGAGCAGCACGACTGGACCACGGACAAGACGGAAGAGATTCCCGTGCAAGATCCGCGCAGGTACGACGAGCGCTAGACGTAAGGAGCCGGACGCCACGTAGTCCGGTGCGAAGGGGACCTCGGTAGTGCACCGAGGTCCCCTTCGTCGTTCCCGGGGGCGGCCCGTGCGGTGTCGCCCGATGTCACAGGCGGCTCGTCGGACCGCCCGGATGTCAGATCGGGCGCGGGGCATCGCGCCGCGCGCTGCGCACGGCGAGGACGCTGGCGACCAGTGCGGTGCTCGACGCGACCGTCACGGCGACGGCGATGAACTGCCCGATCGTGGACGCGAGGGTCAGCATGCCGGTCATCTCGACGGCGAAGCCGATCCAGGCGATCACGGCGAGGTGCGTCCGCTCCCCCGCGATGGCGGACAGCAGGGCGCCCTGCAGGACGGCCAGGCAGGCACCGTGGAGCGCGAACAGCCACAGCAGCGACTGGACGGGCTGGTATGCGTCGCCGACGAGAAGCGGGACGAGGGGGGCGGCCACCGCGACGGCCGCGACGAGGACCGCGCCGAGTCCGACGAGGACGGCGAGCGCCGACCGGATCGCCTGGACGGAGTGCGCGGGATTCGCCATCCGCGGATAGAGCACCACCCCGACGGCCTGCGGCAGCCAGAACGCGGCCTTGGTGGCGACGGCGCCCAGCGCGTACAGGCCGGCGTCGTCGTTGCTGAGCACGATCCGGGCGATCACCAGGTCCATCGACGACAACGCGATCAGCGCCAATTGCACCTGCGACGCCTTCAGCACGGCCGCGACGCCGATCCGGATGCTCGACTCCCCGGTGATCGCGGAATCGGCGAACAGGCGCGCACACAGGGCCACCAGCCCCGTGCCGACCGCACTCGCGGCGAGGGCGAGGCCCGGCCCGGCGCCGACGGCCAGAACCACGACCGCGGGTACGACCTTCGCGATACCCGCGGCCGCGAGGACGACGCTGAGCGGACCGAACCGTGCCGCGCCCTGCAGCAGTCCCTGCTCGGTGGCGAGCAGGACCAGGACGGGCGCCGTGATGAGCGCCGAGAACGTGGCGAGCATGCCGGTGTCGAGGGCCCACGACACGAGGGGGGCGAGCAGCATCGCGGCGACCGCGACGATCACCGCGCAGCGGTACCCCAGCAGGCGGACCGCGTGGGCTCCCTTGCCCCGGACCACCTCGCGGGCGACGACGGTCTGCAGCGCGAGAGCGGGGACGGCGAGGACGAGTTGGGCCGCGAGCAGGCTCGCGAACTCCCCGTAGCCGGCCGGGCCGAGCCAGCGGCTCGCCGGCAGATGCAGCAGGTAGGACGCGATGTTCGCGATCATCGAGCCCGCCGTCACCATCGTCACCCCGGCGACCGCCGAGCTGGTGAGGGTCTGGCGTGGCATGCGCCCCATGATGCACTACGTGCCCTGCGAGCCGGGTCGATGCACCACGTATCGTGACGGCCCATGACCGCCCGGCGCCGAGCATCGTTCGTCGCGCCGGTCTACAGCCTCCTTCTGGCGTTGCTGATCCTCGGGCCGCTGCTCGGTCCGGGCTATCTGCTGTTGCGGGACGCGGTCAGCACTCCCCGCTCGTATCTCACCGACTCGGCGCTCGGCCTCACGGACGCCGCCGCGCGGGCCGTGCCGCAGGACGCTCTGCTCGCGACGCTGAGCGTTTTCGTCGACGGCGGCCTGGTGGTGAAGGCGATCCTGCTGCTGGCGCTGTGGGCGGCGGGCTGGGGTGCCGCCCGGATGGTCCGCACCGTCCTGCCGACGGCGGGGCTCGGACCGCAGCTCGTCGCCGCGACGGTGACGGTGTGGAACCCGTACGTCGCCGAGCGACTGCTGCAGGGGCACTGGAGCCTGCTGACCGGGTACGCGGCGCTGCCGTGGACGGTGTGCGCGGCGGTCGCGATTCGACGGGGTCACCGCCGGGGGTGGTTCGCCCTCGCGGCCTGCCTCGCCGCGGCCGGTCTGACACCCACCGGGGCGTTGCTCGCGGCGGTGACGACGGTGGCCGTCCTCGCGCTCCTCGGCGGACGTTCGGCCGCGTGGCTCCGGGTGACGGGCGCGCTGGGCCTGTTCGTCGTCGCGAGCGCGCCGTGGCTGGCGGCCACGGCACTGGGCGGCGGCGGCGGGGACGGCTCCGATCCCGCAGGGGTCGCGGCGTTCGCGGCGCGCGCCGAGCCGGGGCTGGCGACCCTGGGCAGTCTCGCCGGACTCGGCGGCGTGTGGAACGAGACCGCCGTCCCGGACACCCGGACCACACTGTTCGCCCTCGTCGGAACGGTCCTGCTGCTCGGGGTCGTCTTGTGCGGACTCCCGGCGCTGTGGCGGCGGCGACGGCATCCCGTGGTGGCCGCACTGACAGCGCTCGGGCTGGTGGCGGTGCTGCTGCCCACACTCGGCGCGACCGCGTGGGGACTCGACGTCGGCCGCTGGCTGGTGCAGAACGTCCCCGGCGCCGGATTGCTCCGGGACGCGCAGAAGTGGGTGGCGCTCGCGGCGCCGCTGTATGCGCTCGCCGCCGCGGCCGCGGTGCTGCGACGCCCCGGCACGTGGTCCGTCTCGGCCGTCCTGGTCGTGCTGCTCGCCCTCCCCGACCTCGCGTGGGGCGTCGGGGGCGCGCTGCGCCCGGTCCACTATCCGCCGTCGTGGGAGCAGGTGGCCGCCGAGGTGGCGCACGAGTCGGACAGCGGGGACGTCGCCGTGCTGCCCACCGGCATGTTCCGCAAGTTCTCCTACAGCGGTGCCGCTCCCGTCCTGGACCCCGCCCCGAGGATGCTGCCGGAGGACGTGCTGCAGACGGGCGAACTGGTGGTGGCCGGTGGCACGGTGACGGGCGAGGGGTCCCGGGCGCAGCAGGTGGAACGGGTGCTGCTCACCGGCGGTTCCGCCGCCGAACTCGCGTCGCTGGGCGTCCGGTGGGTCCTGGTCGAGCGCGACACGCCCGGGCCGCGCGGCGAATCCGCGACCACCCTGGCCGGTCTGGAGCGACAGTTCTCGGACGGGCATCTGGAGCTGTACCGCGTCGGCGGCGACGTCGCGCGGCACGAGGCGTCCGACCGGGCGCGTGCGACGGTGGTCGCGGCCCACGTGCTGTGGGCGCTGCTGCTGGCCGGCGGTCTACTCGGCGCGGGCGTGCTCGAGGCCCGGACGCGCCAGCGCCGGCGACACCAGCCCTGACGTCCGCAGGCCCGCGGCCGTGCCCGCCAGCACCTCGTGGACGCCGTTACCGGTGTGCTTCCAGGAGAACTCACCCGCGCGGACCCGCGCCTTCTCCCCGAGGACCATGCGTGTCTCGGGGTCGAGCAGGAGGGCGTTGACGGCCGCGGTCAGTTCGCCGACGTCGGCCGTCGCCGCTTCCGCACTGCCGACCAGAACACCGGTCACGCCGTCGACGATCGAATCCGTCAGCCCCTTGGAACTGCGGTAACCGACGGTCGGGACCCCGTGCTGTGCGGCCTCGATGACGGCCAGACCCCAGCCCTCCTTGCGGGACGGCATCACGTGCACCCAGGACTGCGACAGCAACTGGTGCTTACGGGTTTCGTCGACGTGCCCGTGGAACGTGACGGCGTCGCCGATGCCCAGTTCGTGCGCGCGGTCGCGGAGATTCTGCTCCCACCAGCCGCCACCGATGACGTCGAGGTGCACATCGGCGATCGTGGGACGCAACGCCGCGACGGTCTCGAGGGCGTCCTCGATCTGCTTGTGCGGCACCAGCCGGGACAGGACGCACACACTGGGGTGCGCGGTCCGGGTGTCGGTGCCGCCGATGTCCACGCCGACAGGAATGTCGTCGGCGCCGTTGCGCACCACCGCGATCCGTTCGCGCTCGACACCGAGTTCGACGAGTTCGTCGGCGGACGGCAGCGACACGGTGAGGTACTGGTCGTCCCGGTGGGTGCGCGGCGACAACCGTGATTCCACCCACCAGCCGATCTTGCCCATCAACCGGCCCGCCACGGGCCACTGCTCGCGATGACAGTGATGCACGAGCAGCGTCACGGGTGCACCGGCGACGACGCGGGAGAAGAACGGGATGCCGTTCTGGGTGTCGATGACGGCGTCGGGCCGGATGCCTCGCAGCGGTCCGAACCCGAGCCGGCCCGCGGCGATCGCGGCGAGGGCGCGGGGGTAGACGCTGTACCGTCCGCCCGCCCGGCTGATCTCGATGCCGTCGACGGTCTCCTTCTTGGCGGCGCCGCGGTAACCGGCGGTGCGGAGGGTGACCTTGATTCCCCGCGCCGCGAGCTGGGCGCCGACCTCCTCGAGGTACCGCTCACTGCCGCCACCCTGCGGGTGACCGGTGTCGCGCCAGCAGAGCAGCAGAACCTCTCGCACGTTCATATACTCCTGTGGTCGGTGCGGTACATGTGGTCTCGGGGCGGGACGGTCCGCGCTGTAGTCCCCGAACACCCTATCGGTCGCGTTCCACCGGATGTTGCAGCCACCGCGAACGGATTGCGGCCCCGGCGGCTGCACTCGCTAAGGTTCAGTCTCGTGACGACGCCTCCCGTGACCCGGCGATTCGGTCGACGGGCAACCCTGAAGCGGTCGTTCGGCCTGCTCAGCGACTTCCGGCACGAACAGACCGCACCCGACCTGTTCTACGGCACCCTCGCCCGCGACTCCGTCGAACTGATCGGTGACCTGTACGGCGGTCTCACCGACTCGGATCTCACCGGGACGACGGTCCTGGACGTCGGCGGCGGCCCCGGTTACTTCGCGGACGTATTCCAGCGGGCCGGCGCCCGGTACGTCCCGGTGGAGCCGGATCCGTCCGAGATGCATGCGGCTGGCCTTGCCGTGGGCGGCGCGGTCCGCGGGTCGGGGTTGGCGCTGCCGTTCCGGACGTCGTCGGTGGACATCTGCTTCTCCTCCAACGTCGCCGAGCACGTCAGCGAACCGTGGGCAATGGCGGACGAGATGGTCCGGGTGACGAAACCAGGCGGCCTGATCGTGCTGTCGTACACGTTGTGGTGGGGCCCGTTCGGCGGCCACGAGACCGGGCCGTGGCATGCACTGGGCGGTGAGTACGCCGCCCGCCGCTACCTGCGCAAGAACGGCCGAGAACCCAAGAACCGCTACGGTGTCTCGCTGTTCAAAGTGGGTGCGGCCGACGGGCTTCGGTGGGCCCGGCGTGCCCCGGACGCGGACTTCCTGGCGGCCTTCCCCCGCTACCACCCGCGCTGGGCGTGGTGGATGGTGCGAGTCCCCGGACTGCGGGAGTTCCTGGTGAGCAATCTCGTTCTCGTGATGCGGAAGCACTGACCGTGGTCGCGCTGGCTCTCGACATCGGTGGCACCAAGATGGCCGCCGGGATCGTCGACGCGGCCGGCACGGTGCCGCATCCGGCGACCACCCCCACGCCGGAGACCGGCGTCGCGGACGCGTGCGCCGCGCTGCTGCGCGAGGTTGCGGGAGCGGCGACGATCACGTCGGTCGGCATCGCGTGCGCGGGACCGGTCGACACGGTCGCCGGCACCGCGTCACCCATCAACATCGACGAGTGGTCGGGCGGATTCGGCCTGGTCGGCTTGGTGCAGGTACTTTTTCCCGGCGTCCCCGCGAGGCTGGCGATGGACGGTGCCGCCGCCGCTCTCGGCGAGCATCACCACGGTGCCGGGCGCGGTGCCCCCGACCTGCTGAGCCTGGTCGTGTCCACCGGCATCGGCGGCGGAGTGGTCCTCGGCGGCCGCATCGCCACCGGCCGGACCGGAAACGCAGGTCACATCGGTCACCTGGTGGTCCCCGGCGGAACCGAGCCGTGCACGTGCGGCGGGGTGGGGTGTCTGGAGACGGTGGCGAGCGGACCGTCGTCCGTGCGCTGGGCCCGCTCCCGGGGATGGCGCGGCACGACGGGCGTCGAATTGGCGAGGGCCGCCGCGGACGGGAACGACGTCGCCGTGGCCGCCTTCGACCGCGCGGGGACCGCACTGGGCCAGGCCATCGCGTCGGCCGCGGCCCTCCTCGACGTCGATCTCGCGGTGATCGGTGGCGGATTCGCGCAGGCCGGACCCCCGTTGTGGGACCCGATGCGCAGGGCCGCCGCCCGCCACGCCCGGTTGTCGTTCGTCGCGAATCTGCGGGTGGTCCCGGCGGAACTCGGCGCCTCCGGAACCCTCGTCGGGGCGGGAGTGCTGGCCGCCGACGAGGGCTGACGCAGCGGGATCTCCTCACCTGTTCCGAAATTCTGTAACGTGTTCTAGTGTTCAAGGTCACACTACGTTCAGGAGAGGAGGTGACCGTGAGCACGAGCACTGCCCGATCCGCCGACGACTCCGATCACTCGTCCGAAGTCGCCCGGCCCACTGACTCCCGACGCGATCCGGAGGTACTGCGAGACGCGCTGCAACGCCGGCTCGCCGCCCAATTGCCCGCCGACGCCGCACCCGAGGTCACGCACGTCCACCTCCCCGATGCCAACGGCATGTCGAGCGAGACCATCCTGTTCGACGCCACCTGGTCGGGCGAGATTCACCCTCTGGTCGCGCGGGTCGCGCCGGCCGACACGACGATGCCCGTCTTCCCGGAGTACGACCTCGACGGACAGTTCCAGGTGATGGCGCAGGTCCGGGAGCACTCCGCCGTCCCGGTCCCGGTCGTCTACTGGTCCGAATCCGATCCAGGTCCGCTGGGCGCCCCGTTCTTCGTCATGGCCCGCGTCTCCGGGCAGGTCCCGCCGGACGTGATGCCCTACAACTTCGGGTCGTGGGTGACGGAGGCGACCGAGGAGCAGCGCGCGCTGCTGCAGCACAGTGCGGTGAATGTGCTTGCGCAGCTCCACGACATCGACCGACCGTGGGAGCGGTTCGCGTTCCTGCGACTGCCCGGCTCCGGTCCCACCGTCACCGAGGCGCTCGCCGCGCACATCCGGCAGCAACGCGACTATTACGAATGGACGACGCTGTCCGGTCCCCGGTCCCCGCTGATCGAACGCGGCTTCGCGTGGATGGAGGAGAACCTCCCGGACGACCCCTCCCCCGCCGTGTTCTGCTGGGGCGACGCCCGGATCGGCAACATGATGTTCGAGGACTTCCGGCCCGTGGCCGTACTCGACTGGGAGATGGCCGCACTCGGGCCCCGCGAACTCGACCTGGGCTGGATGACGTACCTGCACCGGTTCTTCGAGGACATCGCCGCGTCGGCCGGACTCGACGGAATGCCGGACTTCCTGCGACTCGACGACCTCGCCGCCCTGTACGAGGAGCTGACGGGTCACACGCCCCGCGATCTCGAGTACTACACCGCCTACGCGGCGCTGCGGCAGGCCACCATCATGCTGCGGATCCAGGAGCGCGCCATCCACTTCGGGCAGGCCGTCGCTCCGGAGGATCCGGACGACATGATCATGCACCGCGCGTCGCTGGAGGCGATGCTCGACGGCACGTACTGGGAGAAGATCCGATGACCGCCGACTACGCGGGAAATCCGCTGTCCCCGATGGATGACTACCCCATCCATCAGGTGGCCGAACCCATCCGGCGCGTCGCCACGTCCGACCGCAACTTCTACGACCGCTACTACTTCAACTGCTATCCCTCGGCCGAGTCCGACCTCTTCCTCATCATCGGTCTCGGTCAGTACCCCAATCTCGGCGTGACGGACGCGTTCGCGGTGCTCCGCCGCGGCGACGACCACATCGTCGTCCGCGGGTCGGCGGCGCTGGGACATGACCGCTCCGTCAGCACCGTCGGGCCGTTCCGCGTCGAGGTCCTCGAGGGTCTGCAACGCTTGCGGGTGGTGCTCGCGCCCGGCGACTACGACCTCTCCTTCGACCTCACCTTCGACGGCGCGATCCCCGCGACGTTGGAGCCCCGCCACTTCCGCAGGCAACTCGAGCGCGTCACGTTCGATACGAGCCGATTCGTCCAGACCGGCACCTGGGCAGGCGAACTCACGATCGACGGGCAGAGCCGCCCCGTCACCCCCGACACCTGGCGCGGCAACCGCGACCGGTCGTGGGGAGTGCGCCCCGTCGGCGAGTCCGAGCCGCCCGGACGGCGCGCGGTCGACGGGATCCAGAACTTCTTCTGGATCTACTCGGTGATGCAGTTCGACGACTACTCCGTCTCCGTCGTCCTGCAGGAGGACGAACTCGGCAGGCGCATCGTCGAAGAAGCCGTCCGCATCTGGCCGGACGCCGACCGCGAACCCGAATGGCTGGGCCGACCCGAACACGAGTTGAAGTTCGAACCGGGGACACGCGACGTCACGGCGGCCTCGCTGAGTTTCCACCGCCCGACCGGCGAGGTCGTCACCGTCACCTGCGACCTGCTGGTTCCCAACTACATCGGTATCGGCACGGGGTACGGCCTCGAAGCCGACTGGCGTCACGGTATGTGGCAGGGCGAACTCGTGGTGCAGGGACTGCGCAAACGAGCGTCCGAGATCGAACCGGGACTCCGGATGTTCTGCCCCGTCGACAATCTCACCCGCTTCCGGCTCGAGGACGGCGGCGAGACCGTCGTCGGGACAGGGCTGTTCGAGGTCGCAGCGATCGGCCCACACGCACGGTACGGATTCGACAGTTTCACCGACACCGCCTCCTGACCGGGGGAACGACACGAGGAATGGACTCATGACCGACTACGACAAGCTCTACATCGGCGGCAAGTGGGTGGCCCCGGCCACCGATCAGGTGCTCGAAGTGTTCTCCCCGGCAACCGAGGAACGCGTCGGCAGCTGTCCCGTCGCGTCGCCGGCCGACATCGACGACGCCGTCGCCACGGCCAGGCGGGCATTCGACGAAGGTCCGTGGCCGCAGACCACTCCCGCCGAGCGCGGCGAGATCCTCGCGAAGGCGGCGAAACTCATCGAGGAGCGCGGCGACGCCCTCAACGCGCTGATCTCGTCCGAGATGGGTCAGCCGCCCGCGATGGTCGGGATGATGCAGCAGACGCCGTCGCTCGCGACCCTCAACTTCTACGCCGGTCTCGCGAACGAGTTCGAGTGGGAGCAGACCCGCACCGGCGCGTTCGGGCAGACGAAGGTGCTGCGGGAGCCCGTCGGTGTGGTGGCCGCGGTCCTCGCCTGGAACGTGCCACTGTTCCTCGCCGTCAACAAGCTGTCCCCGGCGCTGCTCGCGGGCTGCACCGTCCTGCTGAAGCCGGCACCCGAATCCCCGCTCTCCACGCACCTTCTCGCCGAGATCTTCGCGGAGGCGGGGGTTCCCGAGGGTGTCATCTCCGTCCTGCCCGGCGGCGCCGAGACCGGCGAATACCTGGTGTCGCATCCCGGGATCGACAAGATCACGTTCACCGGCAGCAGTCCCGTCGGCCGCAAGATCGGCGCCATCGCCGCACAGAACCTCAAGCGCTGCTCCCTCGAGCTGGGCGGCAAGTCGGCGGCCATCATCCTCGAGGACGCCGACCTCGCGTCCACGATGCCGATGCTGGTGATGTCCGGACTCATGAACACCGGGCAGGCATGCGTCGCGCAGACCCGGATCCTCGCCCCGCGCTCCCGCTACGACGAGGTGCTGGACGCCCTCGTGGCGGGTGCCGGATTCATGACCGTCGGCGATCCGTCCGACCCGGCCGCGCAACTCGGTCCGCTGATCTCCGAGAAGCAACGCGACCGCGTCGAGGGCTACATCGCCAAGGGCAAGGAACAGGGCGCCCGCGTGGTGCTCGGCGGCGGCCGTCCGGAAGGCCTCGACAAGGGCTGGTACGTGGAGCCGACCATCTTCGCGGACGTCGACAACTCGATGACGATCGCCCGCGAGGAGATCTTCGGACCCGTCCTGTCCGTGATCCCCTACGACTCCGAGGACGAGGCGATCAAGATCGCCAACGACTCCGACTACGGACTCGCCGGCTCGGTGTACACCACCGACATCGATCACGGTCTCGCCGTCGCGAAGCAGATCCGCACCGGCACCTACGCCATCAACTGGTACGCGTTCGACCCCGGCTCACCGTTCGGCGGCTACAAGGCCTCCGGCATCGGTCGCGAGAACGGACCGGAGGGGCTCGAAGCGTTCTGCGAGACCAAGTCCGTCCTCATGCCGCCCGGCTACAGCGGATAGGCGCTTCGCCGCCCGTGCGCCTTTCTGGTTGCTGCAGCTACCAGAAAGGCGCACAGGCGTTAGCGTGATCGGGTGACCGCATCGACCCCGGACACCACCCGCGACGCCGACGGTGAGAGTGCACTCACCGTCGTTCTCGCGTTCGGCGCGAACATTCTGATCGCACTGGCCAAGACCGTCGCCGCCGTGGTTACCGGCTCGGCGTCGATGGTGGCGGAGGCCGCCCACTCGTGGGCCGACTCGGGCAACGAGATCCTGCTCCTGATCGCCAATTCGCGGGCCAAGCGCACGCCGGACCGCATCCATCCGCTCGGGTACGGGCGCGAGGCCTACGTGTGGTCGATGTTCGCGGCGCTCGGGCTGTTCGCGCTGGGCGCGGGGGTGTCCGTCACGCACGGCATCCAGGAGCTCGTGCACGCCGAGCCGGCTACGAACTTCGCCGTCGCATACGTCGTGCTCGGTGTCTCGTTCGTGCTCGAGTCCATCTCCTTCCAGCAGGCGTACCGACAGTTGCGCGCCGAGGCCATCGCCATCGACCGCGACGTCCTGGCCCACGCACTCCGCACGTCCGATCCGACCACCCGGGCCGTGTTCGCGGAGGACGCCGCGGCGCTCATCGGTTTGGTCATCGCGTTCCTGGGCGTTCTGCTGCACCAGATCACGGGATCGGCGATCCCCGACGAAATTGGCTCCATCCTGGTCGGGATCCTGCTCGGCGTCATCGCGCTGATTCTGATCGACCGCAACCGGCGATTCCTGATCGGCGAGGAGGCATCCCCCGCCCTGCGCCAGGCCGGCATCGAGGCGCTCGAGGCGCTGCCCGAGGTCGACCGGGTGACGTTTCTGCGCATGGAGTACCTGGGACCACGACAGGCGTACCTGGTGGCGAGCGTCGACCTGGTCGGTGACTACGCGGAGTCCCGTGTCGCCCATACCCTCCGCGACCTCGAGGCCCGGCTCGAACGGAGCTCGCACGTGGTCCGCGCGATACTCACCCTGTCGACAGAGGACGAGCCGACGATCACCGTGTGAGATCGCCGGCTCGTCGCCGTTTCTGCGGTCTAGCTGCCGAACTGGATCCCGCCCAGAGGACCGCCGACGAGGACGATCTGCGGCATCGTGGTCTGGGGGTTGGCGACAGTGGTCAGCGACAGGCATTCGCCGAGGACCGCGTACGCGCCGTCGGGAAGTTCCGGCGTGGTGAACGTCTTGACCGCGTTGCCTGCGGCGTTCGCGACGACGCGCTCGATCGGGTTGGTGGCCCACGCGACGAATCCCGGTTCGAGGACGACGGTGGGATCGGCGAGGACGGCGGGCAGCTTGGTGGCGTCGAATGCCACGGCACCGCAGGATTGGGCGTCCAGCAGATTCAGGACGTTGGGGTTGGTGACGGTGATGTCGAGGGTGTTTCCGTCGACCGCGGTCACCACGGTGGGAGGCTGGACTTCCGGCGCTGCGGAAGCGGTCGCCGGCATGGTCATGGCTACGGTGGCGGCGGCAGCGGCAGCGAGTGCGGCACCTCCGGCGAGTCGTTTCATGCCCCTGCTGGTCCCTGTCTGCATCTGCAATCCTTTCGTCGGGTGCGAGCTTCGAGAATCGAGGCTTTACAAACCGAATGGTATGCGTTTACTGCAGAATCCTCCCCTGAAACGACGAATGTCACAGTGGTTCAGTCGGACTGAACCACTGTGACATTCGGTCACCGGGGAGGGACTAGCTCAGGCGCTGCTTCAGGGCCTCGAACTCGTCACGGATGCCGGAGGGAACCTTCTCGCCGAGGAACTCGAACCATTCCTCGATGAGCGGCAGCTCCTGCTTCCACTCGTCGACGTCGACCTTCAGCGCCTCGTCGACGTCGTCGGCGTCGACGTCCAGGCCGCCGAGCTCCAGATCCGCTGCGGTCGGAACGAATCCGATCGGGGTGGACTCTGCGCCGGCCTTGTGCTCGATGCGGTCGACGATCCACTTCAGCACGCGGGAGTTCTCGCCGAAACCGGGCCACAGGAAGCGGCCGTCGTCACCGCGACGGAACCAGTTGACGTAGAAGATCTTCGGCAGCTTCTCGGAATCCGCGTGCTTGCCGAGGTTGATCCAGTGGTTCAGGTAGTCGCCGGCGTTGTAGCCGATGAACGGGATCATGGCCATCGGGTCGCGGCGGACGGTGCCCACGGCACCCTCGGCGGCAGCGGTCTGCTCGGACGACAGCGTCGCACCGAGGAACGTGCCGTGCTGCCAGTCGAAGGACTCGCTGACCAGCGGAACCGTGGTCTTGCGGCGTCCACCGAACAGGATCGCGGAGATCGGAACACCCTGCGGGTCGTCCCACTCGGGCGCGAGGATCGGGCACTGCGACATCGGGGTGCAGTAGCGCGAGTTGGGGTGCGCGGCCTTCTCCCCCGACTCGGGCGTCCACTCGTTGCCCTTCCAGTCGGTGAGGTGCTGCGGGTCGCCTTCGAGACCCTCCCACCAGACGTCGCCGTCGTCGGTCTGCGCGACGTTCGTGTACAGCGAGTTGCCGGCCTCGAGCGTCTTCATCGCGTTCGGATTCGACCCGTAGTTGGTGCCCGGCGCGACGCCGAAGAAGCCGTACTCCGGGTTGACGGCGTACAGGCGGCCGTCCTCACCGAAGCGCATCCACGCGATGTCGTCGCCGAGGGTCTCGGCGCGCCATCCGGGGATGGTCGGCTGGATCATCGCGAGGTTGGTCTTGCCGCAGGCGCTCGGGAACGCGGCCGCAATGTAGTACGGCTTGTCCTCCGGGGAGATCAGCTTGAGGATCAGCATGTGCTCGGCCAGCCAGCCCTCGTCGTGGGCCATCGCCGACGCGATGCGCAGCGAGTAGCACTTCTTACCGAGCAGCGCGTTTCCGCCGTAGCCGGACCCGTAGCTCCAGATCTCGCGATCCTCGGGGAAGTGGGTGATGTACTTGGTATCGTTGCACGGCCACGGAACGTCGGCCTGGCCCTCTTCGAGAGGTGCGCCGACCGAGTGCAGCGCCTTCACGAACGGCTTGTCGGTGCCGAGCTTCTCCATCGCGGCGGTACCCATGCGCGTCATGATGCGCATCGAGACGACGACGTACTCGGAGTCGGTGATCTCGACACCCAGCTTCGGGTCGTCGGCACCGAGGGGACCCATGCAGAACGGCACCACGTACATGGTGCGTCCGCGCATGCTGCCGCGGTAGAGGTCGGTCATGAGCGACCGCATCTCGGTCGGGTCCATCCAGTTGTTGGTGGGCCCGGCGTCGATCTCCTCTCGCGAGCAGATGTAGGTGCGGGACTCGACGCGTGCGACGTCCGACGGGTCGGAGTTGCCGACGAACGAATTCGGCTTCTTCTCGTCGTTGAGTCGCGTGAACGTGCCGGCCTCGACGAGCTGCTCGGTCAGTCGATCCCATTCGGCGTCCGAGCCGTCGGCGAAGACGACGCGGTCGGGCTGAGTGAGTTCGGCAACCTCTCGAACCCAGGCGAGCAGCTCACTGTGCTCCGTGGGGGGCGTGCCGTCAGTTCCGTTCAGACCGGGAATGGTCGCTGAGGTCATCAAACTCTCCTGGGGTGAGCCGGAACCGGACCATCTGCCGTCCGCTGAGAGAACCTCGCAGCGAGTGCCAGACGGTCCGATTTCCCCTCTCGGCGGGGTCCAGCCAGGCCGTCCATGCCACATGGAAGACGCGGGCGCCGGGTGTCCTATCCCTAGAGGTTAACGCCGCGAGTCCCGTCTCGGGGAATCGGGTGCGGTTGGAATGGTCACAGAAACGATTCAGTAGAGCTACCAGGGGCCTTTCCCGCGTCTGCAGTGCGGATTTCGGAGGTGTTCAGCCGTTACCGAGAGTCCCACCATCGGTCTGCTGCCAGTGCACGACGCCGTCGCCGTCGCGGCGAAACTCCCAAGACGCGTACGCGCCGTCCTCGTGGATCATCGTCAGATGGTCTGCGTCGCCGTCCGAGTCGAGGTCGGAGGCGATGACGACGGCGTCGCCCGCGTCGAAGGTCTGGGTGTCGAGGACGCCGTCTCCGTCGATGTCGTGGGTGGGACCGGTGAGCGCGACCGCCCCGGAATCGGGACCGAAAGTGTCCGTATCGAGGTTCGGCACGTCCGGGACCAGAAAACTCTCAGTCGTCGCCACCGCGGTCTCCCTTCGCATTTCGGACCAGTTTCCCGCACAAATCAAGACATATCAAGATAATTCAACACGATTCCACACAAAAGCGGGCGAACCTCGGTCAGGCATCTATGTATTCAGACGTTCGGTGCGGCGATTCGGTTCCCCCGGCTGCCGGCGGACCTCCTGCAGACCCCGATCGACGGCCCCGACGTCGCGTTCGCAGGACGACAGCTGCCCGTTGCGTCTCGCGGCCAGGCGGCGGAGTTCGCCGTCGATCTGCGCGACCCGCTCCTCCACGTCCCGGGCGCACACCCGGCTCTCGGCGATGATCGCCTCACTCACCTGAGCCTCGGCCGCCAGCAGCCGGCCGAGGACGAACTGCTCCCACTGGGACCGCACGTGCACCAACGCGTCGGCGGCCCACTGCCGCACGTGAGCGCGTTCGGCGACGTGCCCGCGCGCCCGCGTCAGCCACCACGCCGCCACGGCTCCCAGCGCGAGGGTGAGCGGGATGGTCGCGATGTCGAGCGCCGGCACCATCGACAGCGGCGAGACCACCAGCCTGCCCAGACCGAGCCCGGCGGACGCACCGATCAGGATCGTCATCCGGTCTTCGAGTCCGCGGTGTCGCGGTTCGAGACCGTCCGGCGCAACCGGCTCCGGCAGCGGAACGTCGCTTTCGGGCGCGGCCACGGTGACGCCGACCCGCGACCGTAGGTCGTCGAGGCGCGCGGTGACCGCGGCATCGACCGCACCACTTCTCTCGCGCACTATCTCGGCGAGCCGGTCGGGGTAACCCTCGAGCGTCCCGCGGCCGGCGCGGTCGATCTCGGCGCGTGCGGTCGTGCCGGCCGCGCGACACTGGGCGGCCACCTCGTGCATCAACTCGACCTTCGCGAGCTGGACCTGACCGCGGAGCTGCGCGACCCGTTCGGTGCGCCTGCCGTCCCGCAGCGTCAGCGCGCGAACCCGCTCGGCGCGCAGTTCGGCGCCGGGTTCGGTCTCCCGCACGGACCGGGCGGTGGCCACGATCATCCGCCGGGTCTGCTCGAGCACGGTCTCGGTGGCGGAGCGCGGGTCGGGGGTGTGGGCGCGGGCGGCGCGCAGGAGTGCCGCGAGCAGCGCCTCGGCCCCGGAGTCACCCGCCGCCACCGGGTGGATCTCCACGTCGGCGAATCGCGCCGAGTGCCGGGCGAGCAGGGCCCGGTCGCGTTCGCTCACACCTGCCCAGTTCCGGTGGACATCGGTCTTGGTGAGCGCGAAGACCACGGGACGGGCCGGTCGCGCGACGACGTCGAGAACGGACAGCTCCTCCCGTCCGAGTGGTGCCGCGGCATCGAGCACCATCAGGATCACTCGGGCGTCGACCGGGTCCTCCACGAACGCGAGCGCGGATGCGTCCAGTGCGCGGAGCCCGCCGACGAGCGTGGACTTCCCGGCGCGCCGCGGCCCCGCCACGAAGACACCGGGCTGCGGGGCTTCACCGGACTTCAGGCGGGCGACGCCGTCCGGGTTCCATCGCGTCACCACGTCGACGGTTTCGGCGGGCAGATCCGACAGCTGTTGCGTCGTCACGTTCCGGGGCTGCCGCTCAGCTGCTGCCAGATGCGAACGTAGTGACGCCGGACGTCGACGACCGCCCGGCGGCGGCGGGCCGTCGGTTGCCGGGCGAGTTGCGCCCTCCACCAGTCCGCGCACCGGGCGGCGTCCGCGGCGCTGCGCGGTGGCTCCGGCGCCTCCGCGGCGCAGTCGTCGAGATGAAGCCGGGCCGCGGCGGCGGCGAGCGCGACGGCATGGTCGCCGGCGAGGTACCGCTCCAGCGCGTCGCGGGACGCGGGGCTGCGCGCCGCCTGCGACCGCAGCGCGTTCAGCAGGGTCTCGCCGCGGCGCGCCCGGGTGCGTGCGACCCGGTCGGTGACGGCAGCCGACACCGCGTCGATTCCGGACTCCGGTGACGTTCCTGCGAGCGTTCCGATGAGGGGCAGAGTCGGGAGGCCGCCTTCGTCCGAGCACTCGGCGGCACGCGCGGTCGCCGTCGCCCAGGCGTCGGCCGCCGCGCGCGACGCGCCCAACGTGTCGGATTTGTTGAGGACGAACAGTGCCTGCGCCGGGTCCAGCGTCCGCACGGCGTCCCGATCGGCGTCGCGCACCGACTCGACGAGGACGTAGACCACGACGTCGCCGTCCAGCGTGGGGTCGGGTGCGCCGGGCACGTCGACGGCGTCCGCTTCCTCCACGACGGCGCCGGCGATCCCGTTCGCGGTCAGCGCCGCGGCGACGGTCGACCTGCCCACACCCGCTCGACCCGCGGTCTGGACCCGGATCGGCGCCCGAAACGCGGCCACGGCGTCGCGCACACGGTCACCGGAAACCCCGTCCAGTGCCGCCACAAGTTCGGCGAGATCCGCCAGTTCCCCGCCCCCGGCATCTGCAGTGCCCATGACGCAGTCACCCCCTTCGTCCCGCGCCGATTCTGTCAGACCGACCCCGAATCGGCGTGGGCAACCGTGCAGGCTGGGCACCGGATTACCGAAAAAGTCTCAAGGTGAACTTCAGACCCGTATGCCAGAAACGCCCCTCATGCGTGACAATGGTCCGGTGAACCACGCTGATCAGGATGCACCCGCCGTCCCCGAGGAGGGGCAGACGAAGGACTCGAAGGGGTCCCGTCTCCACCCGAGGGTGACAAGTTTCCGCTCGCGCAGGGGCGCTCTGACCGTTGCGCAGCAGGAGTCGTGGGACCGGCAATGGCCCCGGATCGGCGCGGACGTCTCGGACCATCTCCTGGATGCGCCGTCGTGGTTCGGCCGTGACGCCCCTCTGATCCTCGAGATCGGCTCGGGAACGGGCACCGCCACCGCGGCGATGGCGAAGGCCGAACCGCACGTGAACCTCATGGCCGTCGAGGTCTACCGGCCCGGGCTCGCACAGTTGCTTCAACAGATCGAACGGGACGAAATCCCGAACATCCGGGTCCTGCGCGGCGACGCCATGGATGTCCTGGAGAACATGATCGAACCGGAATCGCTCACCGGAGTCCGTGTCTTCTTCCCGGACCCGTGGCCGAAGGCCCGCCATCACAAGCGGCGCCTACTGCAGTCCCCCACTTTCGCCCTGATCGCGAGCCGCCTGAAGGCCGGTGGTGTGTTGCATGTCGCAACAGATCACGCGGAGTACGCCGAGGCCATCGCCGAGGCAGGCAACGCGGAACCCCTCCTGACCTCCCTCGACTGGGAATCGCCGATGACGCACGAGCGCCCGGTGACGAAGTTCGAGGACAAGGCCCACCAGGTCGGCAGTGCGATCACCGAGTTGATTTGGGGGAAGATCAGGTCATGAGCGTCAGCGAGCAGTACTCCGACATAGCCGGTGCGGTCCCGGCAGGCACCGCGGTGTCGTCAGGATCTCCCGTGGTGGGTGCACGTGACGGACGCCACCAGAAGCGGGTCCTTCTCGTCTGGGACGCGCCCAACCTCGACATGGGTCTCGGCGCCATCCTCGGCGGCCGGCCCACGGCTGCCTACCGGCCACGATTCGACGCACTCGGCCGCTGGCTGCTCTCCCGGACCTCGGAACTGTCCGCGTCCGGCACCGACACACTCGAACCCGAGGCGACGGTCTTCACCAACATCGCGGCTGGCAGCGCCGATGTCGTGAGACCGTGGGTCGAAGCCTTGCGTAATGTGGGCTTCGCGGTGTTCGCCAAGCCGAAGATCGATGAGGACAGCGACGTCGATTCCGACATGCTGGACCACATCGCCCTTCGTCACGGCGAGGGGCTGGCCGGTGTCATGGTCGCCTCCGCCGACGGTCAAGCGTTTCGCGAACCGTTGGAGGACATCGCCGCGACCGGCATTCCGGTCCAGATACTCGGGTTCCGCGAGCACGCCAGCTGGGCGGTCGCGTCCGACCTTCTGGACTTCGTCGATCTCGAGGACATCCCCGGCGTGTTCCGGGAGCCACTCCCTCGGGTCAGCCTCGACACACTGCCCGACGAGGGTGCCTGGTTGCAGCCGTTCCGACCGCTTTCCGCCCTGCTCGTCGGGCGGAAGAGTGCTGCCGAGTAGGAGTTGATCAGTGTTCGCGAGCTGGGGAAGCGTCGTCTACCGGGCCCGATTCACCGTCATCGGCATCATGGTTGCCTTGTTGCTCGGTTCGGCCGCGTACGGCCTGGGCCTCGAGAAGCATCTCAGCCAGAGCGGCTGGGACGATCCGGGCTCGGAGTCGGTCGCCGCGGCCAAGCTGGCTGACGGCACCTTCGGTCGCGACACCAACAGCGACGTCGTGGCGCTCTACACCGCGCCCGAGGGCAAGACGATCGAGGACCCCGAGTTCCAGGCGAAGGTCGTCGAGAACCTCGAGCGGCTGGCCGCGGAACACCCGGACAAGATCCTCAAGATCAACGGCGGTTACTTCAAGGTCGGCAACGCACCACAGTTGGCGTCCGCCGCGGACGCCGACAAGCAGCACGCGATCGAGAGCATCGCGATCGTCGGCGACAACGACACCGAGGTCACTGCCAATTTCCGCGACGTCAAGGACGAGTTCTACATCGACGGCGTCGACGTGCAGCTCGCCGGCCTCCAGCCCGTGTCGGGTGCGCTCAACGACACGATGGCCAAGGACATCAGGCGAATGGAGATCCTCGCGATCCCGGCCGTCGGCATCCTGCTGTTCTTCGTGTTCGGTGGTGTCGTCGCGGCGGCGCTGCCGCTGATCATCGGCGGCCTGACCGTGGTCGGGGCCAACGGCGTCGTCCGGCTGATCACCAACTTCACCGAGGTCAACTCGTTCGTCGCGCCCGTGGTCTCCCTCGTGGGGCTCGGTCTGGCCATCGACTACGGGTTGTTCATCGTCAGCCGGTTCCGAGAAGAGATGGCGGAGGGGTACGACACCCGCTCCGCCGTCCGCCGAACGGTGATGACCTCGGGCCGCACCGTGGTCTTCTCGGCGACGATGATCGTCGCCAGCCTCGGCGGTCTGCTGCTGTTCCCACAGGGCTTCCTGAAGTCCGTCGCCTACGGCGCCATCGCCACGGTCGGCCTGGCGGCGCTGACGTCGATCACGATCCTGCCCGCGATCCTCGGCATCCTCGGCAAGCGCATCGACGCCCTCAGCCTCGACCGTTTCCGTCAGACCAAGAACACCGAAGAGATCGAGGCGAGCATCTGGGGCCGGCTCACCCGCTGGGTGATGCGTAACCCGCTCAAAGTCACCATCCCCATCGTCGTGGGGTTGCTCCTGCTGATCGTGCCCCTCACAGGCATCAAGTTCGGTGGCATCAACGAGACCTACCTTCCCCCGGACAGCTCGACGCGAGCCGCGCAGGAACAGTTCGACGAGATCTTCCCGAACCTGCGCACCGAACCGGTCAAGCTGGTTGTGTCCGACGCCGACAACAAGGCGCTCGGCCAGATCATCAAAGAAGCCAGCGGCGCGCCGGGGCTGATCGAGCGATTCACCCCGGAGGGTGCGGCCAAGGACGGTGTGGTCGTCCTCAAGGCGGGCCTCGTCGACCGCAACGAGTCCAAGCCGACCATCGACTATCTGCGCGCCATGGACAGTCCGGACGGCGTGCAGGTGCTGGTGGGCGGTACCCCGGCGATCGAGCAGGACAGTATCGCCGCGCTGCTCGACCACCTGCCCACGATGGTGATCTCCGTCCTCGTCCTGACGACGCTGCTGATGTTCCTGACGTTCGGCTCGCTGGTGCTACCGATCAAGGCGGCGTTGATGAGCGCGCTGGGCCTCGGGTCCACGCTCGGCATCCTGACGTGGATCTTCATCGACGGTCACGGTTCGGAGTGGTTGAACTTCACCCCCGGCCCGATCATGTCGCCGGTGCTGGTGCTGATCATCGCGATCGTGTACGGCCTGTCCACCGACTACGAAGTGTTCCTGCTCTCGCGCATGGTCGAGGCGCGGGCGCAGGGGGCCAGTACGACGGAGTCGATCCGCATCGGCACGGCGCACACGGGCCGCATCATCACCGCGGCCGCACTCATCCTCATCGTCGTCACCGGTGCGTTCGGGTTCTCGGAACTGGTGATGATGAAGTACATCTCCTACGGCATGATCGCCGCGCTGATCATCGACGCGACCCTCATCCGTATGTTCCTCGTGCCGGCCACGATGAA
Source organism: Rhodococcus sp. IEGM 1307 (assembly GCF_030056915.1). Taxonomy (NCBI): domain Bacteria; kingdom Bacillati; phylum Actinomycetota; class Actinomycetes; order Mycobacteriales; family Nocardiaceae; genus Rhodococcus; species Rhodococcus sp. IEGM 1307. The sequence goes on along the minus strand of NZ_JASHKW010000001.1, from coordinate 714,836 downwards.
ACTCCTCGGCGACGACTGCTGGTGGGCGCCGGCGTGGATGAAGCGAATCCAGGAGAAGACGGGTCTCGGTGAGCCCATCCTCGACAACGAGCTGATGCCCACCGACGTCCCGGAGCTCACCCCGATCGGTGCCGTCCCGCCGCAGCGCAAGCTCGCGGCGCCGCCCGCACCCCGCAAACCGGAACCGCTCACCGAGCCGATCCCGTTGGTCACCGCGCGGGCGCTGGCCGCGAAGATGTCCGAGGACGACGCGAAGGCACGCCGGGCGCAGAACGAGGCCCGCCGCTCGGCGACCGGCCGCCCCGCTCGGGCACCGGAGGAGATCGAGGACACGCCGACCGCGGAACCGCAGACCACGGTGCTGCCGCAGGCTGCTCCGCCGCGTCCGGCCCCGACGCAGTCGCGCCCCGCACCCCCGTCGCGGCCCGCGCCGCAGTCGCGTCCTGCTCCGCGGCCCCGTCCGGCGGCCCCCGCCCCGGCCCCGGGTCCGGCCACCGAGTCACGTCCGATCGAGAGTTGGCTCGCGGACCTCCGGTCCACGTCGGCCGCCGAACCGCGGCCGATCTCCTCGCCCGCCGAACCGCGACCCAGTGCGTCGGCGCCGTCACTGCCGACCCGCTCGCCGCGCTCGGTGCCTGCACCGTACGAGCAGGAGACCCCCCAGTCGTCTCCTGCCCGCCCGGTGCCGCCGATTCCGTCGAGGCGTCGTGCCGCCGAGCCTTCGGAACCCGTGAACGGCGGCAGGCGCAGCAACGGCTCGCCTGCGCACGGAACCCCGTCCAACGGCGCCCCTGCCAATGGAACGCCGGCCAACGGCTCGCGCCGCCGCAGCGTCGAGGAGCCGCCCGTCGATCCGGACGACGCCGCGAGCGGCAGGCACCGCGCGGACGACGGCAACGCCGTCAGCGTCAGCGAACTCATCGCTCGGCAGAACCGGCGCTGACGGAGCCGTTCGGCGTTCCCCGTCCGGCCTCCCGCTCCGCGAATTCACGCGCGTAGCGGGTGCCGGCGAGGAGCAACAGCAGGCCGACCACGAGGAACGCGAGGACGCGGAACAGGCCGTCGAGGGTGGCCAGGTCGAACAGGAACAGTTTGGCCAGCGCCGCAGCGGTCAGTCCGAGCCCGACGCCGAGTGCCGTGTGCGCGTAGTCGCGGCGGGCCAGTCCGAACACCAGTGCCGCCGTCGCCGCCGCCATCCACGCGATGGTCGCGGCGCAATGTCCGGCGATGAATCCTGCGGACGTCCCGGTGAGCGCCGTGCCCGCGGACACCGTCGCAGTGGTGACGGCGTACAGGATCACCAGTCCGGCGAGCACCCACCACGGCTGGGCGGTGCTGTCGCTCAACAGTTTCAGCGTGTGCGCGTACCAGACGAACAGGAACACGGTTCCCGCCAGCACCAGCGAGGACAGCACCGTGGTCACCCCGAGCGAGTCGAGCGCACTGTACTCGTCGACGAGGACGAACGGCGGCGCGGTGATCACGAAGGCGAATCCGCCGACGACGGTGAAGACTGCGCCGACGGCGTACGCGATCCGCGACTCCGCCTGCCCGCCGATGGTGAGGAACAGTGCCGCCACCCCGAGCAGGACGAGCGGCGCGAGGTCTTCGCTCGATCCGATGAGGCAGGCCTCGAGCAGAGCTAGGGTACCCACGCCCGCGAGCGCGATCCGTGCGTGTCGCGGCAACGACCGCGCCGCCGCGAACGCGGCGAACATCGCTGCGGCCAGTACCAGCGCGATCACCGTGGACCCGAGCCGGTCGAAGAGGTGGCCGATCACCAGCGTCGGGACGGCCGTCGTGACGATCATCGCGGTCGCGGTGACGTCACGAGAATTGCTGCGCAACAGGATGATCGACGATACGAGCCCGAACAGGGCGACCAGTGCGGCGGACGCGAGCAGCCAGAATCTCTCCGGCCGGTCGGACAGTCCGGAACTCGCGATCGCGATCAGCAACGCGATCACCACCGGGCACGTCCGCGCGACCGCCAGGTACAGCCAGTCGCGACCGAGTTGCGCGGGGAAGCTGGCGACCTGGATGACGAACAGGAACCCGATGAGGGTGAGCGTGATGCCGTCGGTGAGGACGGGTGCGAGCACGGCAGCGCCGGTCACCACGAGCAGCGCGAGGGGCTGCGAACCCCACCGCACCGCGAGTGCGACACCGGCTCCCGCGATCCCGAGTGCCACGACCATCGCGAGCACCGGCAGCAACCAGTGATAGACGACCGCGACGGCCACGACGTCGAGGTAGGCGCCGGCGATACCCGTTGCTGCGAGCGCAATCGCGCCGACCCGGCCGCCGGGCCGTCCGAAGACACGGGCACCGGTGTAGACGAGACCGGCCGAGAACAACCCGCCCGCCGCGACGCGCAGTTCCGGACCGAAGAAGCCGGCCTGCGCCGCCAGCACGAGCAGCATCACGACACCGATCAGAGTGACGGCGACACCCGCGACGGCCAGCACGCGGCTGATCACCCCGTCGCGCTGCCACCAGGGTTCGCGAGCCGCCCGGGGCGGTGGCGGCGGAGCGGGACGGTACGGGACGGCCGGTACGGGTGGCGGCGGCTGGGCGACCTGGGGTGCCTGCGGCACCGGTGGTCGGTACATCGGCTGCGGCGCCGGCTGCGGTTGGGGCTGGGGCTGCGGTTGGGGCCTCTGGATGGTTGCGAGCTGAGCCTGCAGGACCGCGAGGTTCTCACCCACGTGGCGCATCTGCTGCCCGAGCGCCGAGAAGTCGCCGGAAAGCTGCGCGACCAGCCGCGGGTCTATCGAAGGAGTACCAGGTGTGGACATGGATCAATCGTCCTGCGGCGACGGCCCCCACACATGAGTAGGCCTACTCGAGAGGCCTGCGTCGTGCTACCCGAACATTCGGCGAATCGAGGTGCCGAACGGGTGTTTGGCGGTCACGTTCCCGAACCTGACCTTGCCCCGGACGACGACGTGCAGCGGGCCGATGGGAGGGCCGGTCCGCACCTTGTTGGTCGCGGAACCACCGACCGTTTCGACGCCGTTGAGGTCGACCGTCGCCTCTTCCGGCACGACCAGCGAGATCGTGCTCGCGTAGTCGTCGATCGTCACGTGCACCACCTGCGTGGACATGACGGCCCGCGTGAAGTCGAGCGTCACCGTCGACACCCGGGTGTTCACCTCGAGGGCAGGGGGAACGTTCCAGGAGCCGGTGCGGCTGACTGACGACATCCGGCCCCGGATGACGTCGCCCGGCGGCGGCGCGGGCAACCGGTGCGCGACCGGCGGAACCGGCGGCGCCGGGCGAGACACGTACGGCTGGTCGGGGTACGGCGGCGGCGTGAACTCGGAGATCAGCTGGATTCCCGGCAGATCCACCAGGACGACGTTCAGTTCCGCGCGTGTTTTCGCGGCGAGTGCCGTGTCCATCCGCTCGGTGAACTCACCGAGCGAGAGCATCCCCTGGCCCACCGCCCGCTGCAACAATTCGCCGACGTGTTCGCGCTCCGCATCCGATACGCGTAGGTCCCGTGCCTCCATACCTACAAGGCTAGCGCCCGTGAGTACTTGTTAACCGCCCGCGGTTAACAAGTACTCACGGCTACTCGAGGCCCTGCTCGATGGCGTACCTGGTCAGCTCGACGCGGTTGGCCAGCTGCAGCTTGCGGAGCGTGGCCTGGACGTGATTCTCGACGGTGCGGTGACTCAGCGACAGTTTGGTGGCGATCTGCTTGGCGCTGAGCCCTTTCGCGACGAACCGCAGAACCTCGGTCTCCCGTTCCGTGAGTTGGGGGACGGCAGGACCCTGCTCGCCGGCGGGCGCACTCGACATCCGGCGGTACTCCCCCAGCACGAGTCCGGCGAGCCCCGGAGTGAACACCGCCTGCCCGGCCGCGGTGGCCCGCACCGCGTCCAGCAGCTCCTCCACGGACGCGCTTTTCACGAGGTACCCGGACGCACCGGCCTTGACGGCGTCGAGGACGTCGTCACGCTCGGACGACGCCGACAGCACCAGCACCCGGCTGTCCGGCGACACCTGGAGGACGGCGGCGGTGGCAGCGGCACCGTTCCCGTCGGGCAGTTGCATGTCCATGAGCACGACACCGGGTCGGGTCGCCGCCGCCCGACGTCCCGCGGCGGCGACGCCGTCGGCCGTGGCGACCACGGTGAACCCGGCGCCTTCGAGGTCGCGGGCCACGGCGTCCCGCCACATCGGGTGGTCGTCGACGACCATCACGGTGATCTGCTCGTCAGTCTCCGTGTCACCCATGCGTTTCGTCTCCCTTCGGCACGCGGATCTCCCATTCGGTGCCCTGACCAGGTTCGGTGTCGAGTTCGGCGGTGCCGCCGAGCGAACCGACGCGGCCCAGAATGGATTTCGATACTCCCATGCGACCCTCGGCCTCCGCTTCGGCCAGCCGTCCCGGAGCGATTCCGCTGCCGTCGTCGCGGACGCTGACGATCACCTCGTCGCCCAGATCCTCGAGCAGCACGTACGCCCGGGCACCGGTCCCCGCGTGCAGTGCGACGTTGGACAGTGCGGTGTCGACGATTGCGACGAGTTCCGTCGCCCGGCCGCGCTCGATCGTCACCGGATCCGCCGGGGTCGACACGGACACGGTGGTGCTCGCCCGCGTGCCCAGCAGCAGTCGCAGATCGATCGCGCTTCCACCCAGATCCGACACCACACCGGCGCCCTGCTCGGAGATGAGCATGCGCAGCGCCACCTCCTGCTCGCCGGCGAGATCCGCGAGTTCGGCTGCGGGTCCCCCGATCTCGTTGCCGCGGCGACGGACGAGCGCGAGCACCTGCAGGACGCCGTCGTGTACCTCGCGGGCGAGTCGTTCCCGTTCCTCGGTGGCGGCGGCCAACCGCACGGCCTGCTCCAGCTGGGCCTGCGCACGCCTCGCGGTGGTGGTGGCGAGCCCGAGTGCCAGACCCACCGACACCAGAACGGGCGCCGTCGCGTCCCGCCAGAGGTCGAGGTTGACTTGGTCGCGCACCACCGCGCTCACCGTCGCCATCAGCACACCGGACGCCATCCCGAGCCACGGACCGCCGAACACGGCGGCGGAGATCACCGCGTTGGTGACCCACAGCGTCGTCGGCAGCGTCTGATGGTGGTTGTACCAATCGTGATCGGAGACAAGGCGAGTCGACGCCATGAGGGCGATGACGATCAGCTGGTCGGCGATCACCACCTGGTAGCGCGGGACCTTCCCGTGGGACAGCAGGACGGCCGAGAGTCCCGACCACACCGCCATCAGGGCGACGAGGAACCAGCTCAGCCGCTGATGGGTGTAGTACTGCACCGACACGATCTGGTAGCTGATCGCGTACACCAGCGTGACGAGGCGGAAGGCCTGCGCCGCCCGCCACAGCGGTGCGTCCGGCTGGGTGTCGAGCTCGGTCGCGGCCCGCGGCCGGTAGTGCAGGCGGGTGCGGTGCTCATTCCGGTCGGTCATGGGTCTGCGCTGTGCCGTCGAGATGCGGGTCGTCGAGATGCGGGTCGGCGGGATGCGGCGGGTGCGGGCCGTCGGCCTCGGCGGGATAGAGCGGGACTGCCGGGTCGTCGACCTCGAGTGCGTCGTAGGTGGCGTCGGGATCCTCGGACATGAGCGAGCGCACCGCCGTGTTCAGCAGCGCGACGATCGGCACCGCCAGGAGGCCGCCGACGATCCCGGCCAGGACGATGCCGGTGGTGATGGCCAGCACCACTGCGAGCGGGTGCAACCGGACCGCGCGGCCGAGCAGCAGGGGTTGCAGCACGTGGGCCTCGAGTTGCATCACCCCGATGATGATGCCGAGCACGATCAGCGCGGTGAGGAATCCCTTGGTGACGAGGGCGACGAGTACCGCGAGGAACCCGGTGAGGAACGCACCGACGATCGGGATGAACGCACCGATGAACACGAGCGACGCCAGCGGCAGGGCGAGTGGAACCCCCAGAATCGCGAGTCCCGCGCCGATTCCGATGGCGTCCGCGGCGGCCACCGCCACCGTCGCCCGGACGTACCCGATCAGCGAGCCGAACCCCTGACTCCCCGCCAGCCGGACCCGTCGCCGTGACGCGGTGGGGACGAGGCGGGTGACGAACTCCCAGATCTGAGATCCGCCGTAGAGGAAGAAGATGAGCGTGAACAGCGTCAGCAGGGCACCGGTGAAGATTTCGCCGACGACGGTGGCGGTGGTCAGTGCCCCGCTCGTCAGCTGCTGGCGGTTGTCCTGGATGGATTTCACCACCGAGTCGCCAGCCTGCCGGATCTGATCCTCGCTGAAGTGCAACGGGCCGTCGGTGAGCCATCCCTGGATCTGTGTGACGCTCGCCTCGAATTGTTCGGTGAGGCCGGGGAGACCTTCGATGAACTGCTCGACGACGAACGTCATGATCCCGGCGACGATGCCGATCGAACCGATGAGGACGACCAGGACGGCAGCCGACCGCGGCACGCCCTTGGCCTGCAGCCAGTCGACGAGCGGCAGCAGCAGCGCCGACGAGAGCAGCGCCAGACCCACCGGGATGAGAACGGTGTCGAGCCTGGTCACGATGTAGCCGAGGGTCAGCAGGCCCGCGAAGATGACCAGAAGCCGCCACGTCCATTCGGCCGCCACCCGCACCACCGGGTGCACGGACGCCGAGGGATGGCCCCCGCCCTGTGTTACCGCGGCAGTGTCCGAGCGTTGCTCGTTCGCGTTCACGTGCGGAGCGTATCGAGGTTCGGACAGTGCCGGGCGATTCGCGTGGGAAACACGCACGCGGGGCACGCATATGCGCCCTTTAGGGGACGTGTCCTACGCCACCCGGTACACCCCCCGCTAAATTGAACGGCGTGCGGAAATCCTATAGAGCGATCGCGGCGACGGTCCGCAGCAGATGGCCGCTCTATATGGTTTCGATGCTCCTCGCCAATTTCATCGGCGCCATCCTCGTCTTCGCGTTCGTGCGGTACGGCGTGCCGATCCCCGAATCGCAGGAAATCATCGCCGACCGGGTGCGCAACGTCGCGATCTTCGGTGGCTACCTCGCATTCGCCGCAGTGGTGAGTCTCACGGCCGCCGCGATGATGCTGAGGTCGGTCGTCCGCTGGCAGTTGCGTGGGGGTCCGCCGACGCGCAGCGAGCAGATGTCGGCGCTGCACGCACCGCTGCGGCAGGCGATCGTGCACCTGGTGCTGTGGATCCTCGGCGGCATCATCTTCGTGCTGCTCACCATCACCGAGATGCCGGAACTCGCGGTGGCGGTGATCGTCACCGTCTGCATGGCCGCGACCACGACGTTCGGTTTCACGTACATGCTCGGCGAACGCATCCTGCGTCCCGTGGCCGCCCGCGCGCTCAGCGAGGGCGAGTTCGACCGGACCATGGCGCCCGGCGTCGGCACCCGGATGGCCATGACGTGGGGGCTCGGCACGCTGATGCCCGTCATCGGCATCATCCTGCTGTGCGTGACGCAGATAACCACCGACCTGGTGTTCTCCCCGAACGCGCTCGCGTGGGCGATCATGCTGCTGTCGATCATCGCGATCGCGCAGGCGTTCGCGCTGTCGATGCTGACGGCCAGCCAGATCTCCGACCCGATCAAACAGCTGCGGCGGGCCATCGAACGCGTCCAGCGCGGTGCCACCGACGTCCGCGTCGAGGTGTTCGACGGCAGTGAGATCGGGCGACTGCAGGTCGGGTTCAACCGCATGATGCGCGAATCGGACGAACGGCGGCTGCTGCGCGAACTGTTCGGCCAGCATGTCGGTGAGGACGTCGCGCGGCGGGCACTGCAGTTCGGTACCGAACTCGGCGGAGAGACGAGGTTCGTCGCGGTGCTGTTCGTCGACATGGTCGGCTCCACCGGTGCCGCCGCGGAGCGTCCCCCCGGCGAAGTCGTGAACCTGCTCAACGAGTTCTTCCGCGTCGTCGTCGACGTGATCGACCGGCACCACGGCTTCGTCAACAAGTTCATGGGTGACGCGGCGCTCGCGATCTTCGGCGCCCCGCTCGACCGCCCCGACGCACCGACGGCGGCGCTGGCGGCGGCCCGGGAACTGCGGTTCGCGTTGAACGAGATCACCGGCCTCGACGTCGGTATCGGCGTCTCCGCAGGCCTCGCCGTCGCCGGCAACATCGGCGCCGCCGAACGCTTCGAGTACACGGTGATCGGCGATCCCGTCAACGAGGCGTCGCGGCTCACCGAACTGGCCAAGCTCCACCCCAGCCGCGTGCTGGCCTCGACGAGCGCCCTGTATTTCGCGGACGACGACGAACAGGCGCACTGGGAACTCGGCGAACAGGTCCAGTTGCGGGGCCGCCGCCGCAACACCCATCTGGCTTGGCCGGAGGACTATCCGGAGTAATCCGCTACCCGTTGGTTACGCTGGCCAGGTGGCCCAGCCTCGATCCGACCCGCCCACTGCCGAGCCTCCTCGGCAGCGAAGCCGATACTGGTGGATCAAATGGCTACTCGGCGCCGGCCTCCTGGCCCTGCTGACCGTCGAGGGCATCTACCTGTGGCCCACGCTCAGCGACTCGTGGAAAGCACTCACCGAGATCCACTGGGGGTGGGTCGCGGCATGTATCGCAGCCCAGGCCGTCTCCCTGAGCGGGTACGGCGCGGTCCAGCAGCGCCTGCTGCAGGCGGGCGGTGTCGTCGTCAGTCAGCTGAAGTCGGTGTCGGTGATCTACGCGAGCACCGCGATGGCCGTGAGCCTGCCGGCCGGTCAGGTGTTCTCCACCGCCTTCACCTACAAGCAGACCCGCAAATGGGGTGCCACCCCCATCGTCGCGTCCTGGCAGCTGGCGATCTCCGGAGTGATCGCCGCGGGCAGCCTCGCACTACTCGGCGCCGCAGGCGCGTTCGCGGTGGGCACCAAGGTGAGTCCGGTCACGCTGGCACTGTCGCTGGTGGCCGCGTTCGCCCTGTTCTACGGGCTGCGCTACATCTCACGTAATCCCGACTCGATCGAGTCGATCGGACACTGGGTGCTGACCCGGTACAACAAGTTCCGCAAGAATCCCCCCGAAACGGGCGTCGAGCGGTGGAAGGAAATCCTGAGCCAGCTCGATTCGGTCGAGCTGAGCCGCAAGGATTCCGTCATCACGTTCGGGTGGTCGGCGGTGCACCGGCTCGCCGACGTCGCCTGCCTCGGTTTCGCGTGCTGGGCGGTGGGCGCGGAACCGTCGTTCGCGGGTCTGCTCATCGCGTTCGCCGCGGCCAAGGCCGTGGGCAGCATTCCACTCGCCCCGGGCGGGCTGGGGTTCGTCGACGGCACCCTGATCGCGACGCTGACGGCGGCGGGAGCCACCGCGTCGCAGGCCCTCGCGGCCGTGTTCGTCTACCGCGTCGTGAGCTACATCCTCGTCGCGATCGTCGGCTGGGTGGTTTTCTTCATCCTGTTCCGGCACAACCAACACGAGGACCTGGAGATGGACCTCGAGTTCGAGCGCCGGGAGCAATCGTCACCGACCACCAAGCGCACGAAGCACACCGGGGACCCCGAGCCCGACTCCCAGCCGTGAGTACTTGTTAACCGCCGGCGGTTAATAAGTACTCACGGGCGGCGAAGCCGCTCGAGGTGCGCGGTACTGATCCGGACGGCCTCCTCGGCGTCGCCGTCGGCGACCGCCTCCACCAGCAGTCGGTGAGCGTCCGCGTCGGGCTCGTTGCCCGCACTCAGGTCCAGCGCCGCCGTCAGATCGAGCATCGCTTCCCGCAGCCGGGGGACGAACGTCTCGAACAACTCGGTCAGCACCGGGTTGTGCGCGGCGACCACGACCGCGCGATGCAGGGCGATGTCTGCGTCGACGAACGCGGCAGCACCGGCCCCGGACGCCGCGGACCGTGCGTCCAGCGCCCGACGGAGCGCCGCGACATCGGCCTCGTCGCGCCGGGACGCCGCCAGTCGGGCCGCCTCGATCTCGACGGTGTGGCGCACCTCGACGACGTGCCGGATCTCCTCGGTCCGGAGCACCCGGTCCCAGTCCTGCCGTGGCGACGACCTGCGGAGGAACACGCCGGCCCCCTGCCGCGACTCGACCATGCCGAGGCCCGCGAGCATCCGGACGGCCTCACGCACCGTCGACCGTCCGACGCCCAGTTCGGCCGCCAGCGTGGTCTCGCCGGGGAGCTTGGCACCGACCTCCCATTCTCCGCTCGCGATCCGCGCGCGCAGCAGATCCGCCGCCTGGTCCGTCAGCAGGTGGCGTCGTATCGACGAAGTCACGCAGAACTCCTCAGGTTGTCTGATGAGTGAATTTCTCCTAGTCTAGCGCCGTGGCGTTCCGTGGACTTCTCCTCCACTGCCGCGGCGGGGCCTGAAGGCCGGCACCCTGCCGCGGGGTTTCACCGCGTCGGTCGTCTCGTGCATCCCATTTCCGAGGAGAAGACCGTCATGACCGGCACCGCCCCCACGTGGAACACCCAGCAACCCTCACCGATGCCCTCCGATCGCTACCGCGCGATCTGGGACCGCGTTCCCGTCCCCGACCTCGACCGCACCTGGCCGACGCAACGCACCACCACCGCCCCGCTGTGGGTGCCCGTCGATCTGCGCGACGGCAACCAGGCCCTCGCCGAGCCGATGGATCCGGAGCGCAAACGCGGATTCTTCGAACTGCTGATCTCGATCGGCTACAAGGAGATCGAGGTCGGATACCCGTCAGCGAGCCAGACCGATTTCGACTTCGTCCGCGACCTCGTGCGTCTGGACCTGGTGCCCGAGGACGTGACGATCGTCGTCTTCACCGCGGCCCGCGACGATCTGATCGCCAGGACGTACGAGTCGGTCGAGGGACTGCCGAACGTCGTGGTGCACATGTACACCGCGACGGCGCCGACGTGGCGCTCCGTCGTTCTCGGCAAGGATCGGAAAGCGCTGCACCGGTTGATCTTCGATGCAGCGCAGGAGGTGGCACGCGGCGCCGGTGACCATTCGGGCCGGCGCTTCGAGTTCTCACCCGAGGTGTTCAACCTGACCGAGCCGGACTTCGTGCTCGACGTGTGCAACAGCCTGACCCGGCTGTGGGACGCGAGCCCCGACCGTCCGGTGATCCACAATCTGCCTGCCACGGTGGAGGTCTCGACGCCCAATGTGTATGCCGACCAGATCGAGTACATGCACCGGCATCTGGAGCGGAGGGATTCGGTCATCCTGTCGGTGCACCCGCACAACGACCGCGGCACCGGCGTCGCCTGCGCCGAACTGGCGGTGCTGGCGGGTGCGCAGCGGGTCGAGGGCTGCCTGTTCGGCAACGGTGAGCGGACCGGCAACGTCGATCTGGTGACGCTGGCCCTGAATCTGCACGCGCAGGGCGTCGACCCGATGATCGACCTCTCGGATATCGACACGGTGCGGCGAACCGTGGAGTACTGCAACAGGATTCCCGTTCACGAGCGGCACCCCTACGGCGGCGACCTCGTGTACACGGCATTCTCCGGCACCCATCAGGATGCGATCAAGAAGGGATTCGCGGAGCATCGGGCGTCCGCGGCGGCACTCGGGCTGGATGCGGGGAGCGCACCGTGGGCGGTGCCGTACCTGCCGATCGACCCGGCGGACGTGGGACGCGACTACCAGGCCGTCATCCGCATCAACAGTCAATCCGGCAAGGGCGGCATCGCGCATCTGCTGCAGAGCGAATACGGTGTCACGCTGCCACGGCGGCTTCAGATCGACTTCGCTGCGAAGGTGCAGGAGGCGGCGGACTCGTCGGGGCTCGAGATCACCGCCGAGGAACTGTGGACGCTGTTCTGCGCCGAGTACGGCTACCGGGGCGGCCTCGGCCGCTGGTCCGTCGAGCACGGCCCCGACGGCGACCGGCTGTTCGTCGTGTTCGACGTCGACGGCGTGGAAGTGTCGGGCGAGGCGGTCGCCACCGGCCCCGTCGAGGCGATGACCCACGTCCTCACGTCGAAGGGCATGGACGTCGACGTCCTCTCCCTCACCCAGCACTCGCAGAGGTCGGGCAGCGACAGCGCGGCGATCACGTTGGCGGAGTGCCGCGTCGGGGATCGGACGGTGTGGGGCATGGGCTCACACCAGTCGGTGACGGCCTCCGCGATCCGGGCGGTGTATCGAGCCGTGAGTACTTGTTAACCTCCCGCGGTTAATAAGTACTCACGGGTGGCGAAGCCGCAAAGCCTCCGCGACCACGTCCGGGCGATCCTCGGGCATCAACGTGTAGCTGTCCTCGACCTCCTGCAGTTCGGCGTGCGGGTACAGCTCGGCCAGGCGCCGGCCGTGGTCGCGGGGCATCACCTTGTCCTCGACAGCCCACAGCACGAGGACCGGGCGGTCGAAGCTGCGGTTCGCTTCCGCCCACTCCCGCAGCGTCGATTTCGGCGGCACCGAGGTCGTGTACTTGCGCAGATCTCGTCGCACCAGGCGGTCGGTGGTCGCGGGCCGGAACCAGCCGTCCATCACCGACTTCGGTACGGGTCGCTTGCTCATCCAGCCCCAGCCAGCGGGCGCCCGTCGCATCGCCCGGAATCGCAGCGCGTGCATGGCCAACGTGAGACCACCGGGGATCGCCACCGCGAGACCGATTGCGCGACCAGGAATTCCGGGCGGGTAGTTGTCGAACGCCTCACACGGGGTGAGGACGAGAGCCCCGATGCGGCTCGAGTCGCCGAGGGCGATCAGCACCTGCGCGCCACCCCAGTCGTTCTGCACGAGGGTGACGTCGGCGAGATCGAGCCGTTCGAGGAATTCGCCGATGAGCAGTCCGAGCCCGCGTAACGAGAGGTCGGCGTCCTCGCGCATCGGAATGCGGTGCGCGCCGAGCGGGAGGTTCGGGACGATGCAGCGGAAGTCCGGGGCGAGTTGCTCCACCACGTGTCGCCACACGGTGCCGTCGATGGTCAGGCCGGAGATGAACACGAGGACGGGGCCGTCGCCCCCGGTGTCCCGATACTCGACGGTGCCTGCGGAGAGCTCGATCTGCTTCATGGCACTCACTCCATTTGATAGATCGTTCTACTGAGAATCAGGTTACGATGAGGTACGCACCGAGCGCAACGGTCGGAGGGCAGAAAAGTGAACGACACAAAGGCCCGGATCCTCGGCACCAGCAGCGACCTCTTCCGCCGCAACGGCTACACCGGGACCGGACTCAAGCAGGTCGCCGCGGAGGCCCGCGCCCCGTTCGGGTCGATCTACCACTTCTTCCCCGGCGGCAAGCAGCAACTCGGCGAAGAGGTCATCCGCTCGTCGGGCGAGGAGTACGCCCGGCTGGTCTTCTCCATCCTCGACGCACATTCCGACATCCTCGAGGGGATCGAGGTCGGGTTCCGGCTGGCGGGCGAGACCCTGGTGGCCACCGACTACGCGGACGCCTGCCCCATAGCCACGGTCGCACTCGAGGTCGCGAGCACCAACGAGGTGCTTCGCGTGGCCACGGCCGACGTGTTCACGAGCTGGATCGACTCAGGCAGCGCCCTGCTGCGCGAGCGCGGATTCGACGAGGCCGATGCGAGGCGCCTGATCCTCGGCTTCGTCACCAGCCTGGAGGGGGCGTTCGTCCTCGCCCGTGCACTGCGCAGCACCGAACCGCTCGACGCCGCCGGCGCCACGGTCCTCGCCGCGGCACGCGCCTGCCTTCCCCCACGTGAGTGAGAAAGCGCCCCCGGGCACACCGTGCCACTCACGTGCGTCATGTGACATGCATCACATTCGGGTTGCGGAAGAAATTCACCGGGTTCATAGTTGAAGATACAAGAACTTGAACATTCAACTACTTGAGTCGACGATCCGAGGAGTTCACATGACCACCGCCACCGCCACCCTGCCCAACCTCACCGCCGGAACCTGGGCCATCGACACCGTCCACTCCACCGTCGGCTTCTCCGTCCGCCACCTCATGGTCAGCAAGGTCCGCGGCACCTTCAACGACTTCACCGGCGCGATCACCGTCGCCGAGGACGGCACCGCCGCCGTCACCGCCGAAATCCAGGTCGCGTCCATCGACACCAAGAACACCGACCGCGACGCCCACATCAAGTCCGCCGACTTCTTCGACGCCGAGCAGTACCCCACCGCCACCTTCACCTCCACCGCCGTCCGCCCCAAGGGCGACGACTACGTGGTCGAAGGCGAATTCACCCTCCACGGCGTCACCCGCCCCGTCGAGCTCGCCCTCGAGTTCAACGGCGTCAACCCCGGCATGGGCAACGGCCCGGTCGCCGGCTTCGAAGCCACCACCGTCCTCAACCGCAAGGACTTCGGCATCACCATCGACATGCCCCTCGAAGGCGGCGGAGCCGTCGTCGGCGACAAGATCACCATCACCCTCGAGATCGAGGCCGGCCTGCAGGCCTGACCCATGGGCGTCGATATAAGTGGTACTGAAACGAGTGCCCGTTACGACCTGGGACTGTCGTCCGCTCGCAGTCTCAGATTCTGGTGATCGGTGGGACGACGTACGTCTGATCCAGCACTGATGGTGCGGGCTCGTACATTCTGAGTACGGGCCGGAAGTCTCCTGCGGGAGAGGGCAACCAGTTCGCGGTTGCGGCATCACTCGCGGGTTTGGTGTGGCTGATGGTGATGGTCAACGACCCGTCCTCGTCGCGCACGATCCCGGGAGTGCGATCACCGATCGAATAGCGGTTGATCGGGTTGCTCACCAGGAAGAAGTCCGGCACCGAGTACATGGTCAGCGACCAGAATGCGTCAACGGGCGGAGTCGGGTCGAGCCGGAGTGTGTACGTATTCGAACCGGTGAGCTGCCGGCCCCGATCATCGAGGTAGGTCATGATGTATGCCGCCTCGTAGGGGTGATTCCCCCAGAGCCCTCCCTTGGCTGCGGCAGCCCGCTCGATGATCCGCAAGGTGGGGTCCTCGATCTTGAATCGTGCGTCGTCGAGCGCCCCGACTTCGAAGAAGTCGAGGTTGTAGTCGAAGGCGTGGAACGTCAGCTTCCAGCCGTTGACTTCGGGACTCGACCCCTTTGTCAGTGCCGTGTCCAGGTTTTGACGACCGGCAGCCAAGCCTGCGCGCAGAGCTGCCGCCGTCTCGTCGTCGGGTGACGAGTAGGGAGTGGGGCCGGATCGGTCGATTCCGAGCGGTGCGAACGAGTCCTGCAATGCGCGATCGCGTGTAGCCGGCGGGAAAGCCTGTGACCACAGCCGTAGCTTCTCGAAGAACAGAAGGTCGGTGCCGACCGTCGGATCCGGCGACGGGAGACCCGCGGGTCGGGTGCCGGGGTGGAGCACGGTCAGAGTGGTCGAATCCTGCAATGCATGAACAGCAGGAAGGTCGTCGTCGCCGGAGCATCCCCACCTGCCGACGATCGAGGCAATCGTCGTAGGGAACGTGATGACGGTGGCGTCGCCCGGATCGCCGGCGTTCCAGCCCGGCGGCACCAACAGGAAATCGGCGGCGGCAGTGCCGGTGGCGCGATGGCCCACGTACGCGAAGTTGTTGGTCCAGGCGTCGACGAACTGCAGCACGTAGTACCGGCCGGCAGTGTCCGGAACGTGCAGGGCGACAGGTCCCACGGACAGATCTATCTGGGCCATCGAGTACACGGTGTCGTTGTTGATGGTCACGAACGTGTCTGCCGGGCCGGCCAAGGCTCGCGCGTGGCTGAAAGTGTTGAACCCTGCTGCGGGATTCGCTCCGACTCCCTCGTGGACATACCGGTGGACCTGGTCCACGTTGAAGACGAGGGGAAATCCGTAGATGTAGGCATGAGATGCCAGATCGGACAACGTCTGGTTCGTCACGGCAATCCTTTTCTTCGTCCCTGTTCTTCGTCTCGGATACGCGTCGGGTCTCCATACCGGCCCCGACTGTGGGCGAGCCCTACGATTGACAACACTGCGGTGATCAGCCCCGGTCCGCATCACCCGATGCGGATGAGGAACCTGCGAACGTTCTCACGTACCGACCCGCACCGCGTCATCGTATGAACGCCGTGCCCTTCCACGATCGGTGACCGCACGACCGTCAGCTCGCGACGCGTTCCGGCCGGCGCGGTCTCGCGAAGTCGATCGGCCGGAACTGTGAGAAGGCACCACCTCTAGGCTGGCCGTGTGAAGAAGTACCTCCCCGCGCTCGTCCTGGACGTCGTCCTCGTGATCGTGTTCTGCGCCATCGGCCGCCGCAGTCACGACGAAGCCAACGCACTGACGGGTCTGGCCACCACGGCGTGGCCGTTCCTGACCGGCCTGGCGGTCGGCTGGCTGGCCACCGTCGCGCTCTACCGCGACAAGTTCGACGCGTTCCTCATCGTCCCGACGGGCATCGTGGTGTGGCTGTCGACGCTCGCGGTGAGCATGCTGTTGCGCGTCGTCAGCGGCCAGGGAACGGCGTTCAGTTTCGTCCTCGTGGCGGGCACGGTGCTCGCCGTGGTCCTCCTCGGCTGGCGTGCCGTCGCGAAGATCGTGACGAAGTCGCGCGCCACCACCCGATAGCGGCGAATCCGCCCCGACGGCACACGCACACCCGCTCGAGGTGAGACAGTTTTCCCATGAGTGACACCATCGATCCGGCCCGGGACGAGAAGCGGTCCGACCGCGGCTTCTTCGGCCAGCCGTTCGCCCTCGCGAACCTGTTCGGCGTCGAGATGTGGGAGCGATTCTCCTTCTACGGGATGCAAGGCATCCTGATCTACTACCTCTACTATTCGGCCGCCGACGGTGGCCTCGGAATCGCCGAATCGTCCGCGACCAGCATCGTCGGCGCCTACGGCGGAACGGTGTATCTGTCCACCATTCTCGGAGCCTGGATCGCCGACCGGCTCCTGGGCTCCGAACGGACCCTGTTCTACAGCGCCATCCTCGTCATGCTCGGCCACATCGCCCTCGCCGTGTTCCCGGGACTGTGGGGTGTGGGAATCGGCCTGGTCTGCGTCGCATTCGGTAGTGGCGGGCTCAAGGCCAACGCCACATCCCTCGTCGGTGATCTCTACGACGAAAACGACGAGCGCCGGGACGCCGGATTCTCCATCTTCTACATGGGCATCAACCTCGGCGCCCTCGTCGGCCCGCTGCTGACGGGCTGGGCGCAGGACTCCATCGGCTTCCACGCCGGCTTCGCGCTCGCCGCAATCGGCATGGCGCTCGGACTGATCCAGTACACGCTCGGCCGCAAGCACCTCCGCGGCATCGGCGCGGAACCGCCCAATCCCCTCCCCCGCGCCCAGCGACCCAAGTGGATCGCGATCGGCGCCGCCGCGGTCGTGGTCATTGCGGCCCTGTCCCTGACCGGGGTGATCACCGCGGCCAACATGTCGGACATCGTGGTCGGCCTCACCATCGTCGCGGCGATCGGCTACTTCGCGATCATGTTGTCGAGCCGCCGCATCACGGCCGTCGAGCGCAGCCGCGTCTACGCGTTCATCCCGATGTTCATCGCCAGCGCGGTGTTCTGGTCGCTGTTCCAGCAGCAGTTCACCACCGTCGCGGTGTACTCCGACAAGCGACTCGACCGCAATCTGTTCGGCTGGGACTTCCCGCCGTCCTGGGTGCAGTCCATCAACCCGGTCTTCATCATCATCTTCGCGGGCGTCTTCGCAGCCGCGTGGACGAAGCTCGGACCCCGCCAGCCGTCGTCGCCGATCAAGTTCGCGGCGGGCACCGTCATCATGGGTATCGCGTTCCTGGCGTTCATCCCGATGTCGGGTGGCGGCGCGAACAGTGCACCGCTGCTGGGTCTGGCCGGAATCCTGTTGCTGTTCACATTCGCCGAACTGCTGCTGTCCCCGGTCGGGCTGTCGCTGTCGACCAAACTGGCGCCCGAGGCCTTCCACACCCAGATGGTGGCGTTGTTCTTCCTGTCCGTCGCCCTGGGCACCGCCATGGCGGGCACACTGGCCGGCTACTACGACGAGAACAACGAAGTCCCGTACTTCACCGCGGTCGGGCTGGGCTCGATCGCCGTCGGTGTGCTCCTCGCCATCGGCTCCCCGTGGATCCGGCGTCTGATGAAGGGCGTGCACTGACGCATGGCGGCATTACGACACTGACGATGCACTGAGCGTCGACTCAGCGCACCCACAACCACGCGGCCAACCCGAATCCCGCGATCGCGATGACGACGCGGAGGACGGACGGTGGTATCCGCCTGACGACAGGCGGCCCGCACCAGCCACCGGCCAGGGCGCCGATCGCCATCGCGGCGGCGGCGCCCCAGTGGACGGGACCGAAGACCGCGAACCCGATCGCCGCCACCAGGTTCGCGACGCCGAGGAAAAAGCTCTTCAAGATGGTCGCGCGCCAGATCTTCTCCGAGGTGAGGATCAGCGCGATCGCCAGGAAGATCACGCCGGCGCCGGCACCGAAGTATCCGCCGTAGATGGCGACGACGAACAGCGACACCGAATACGCGCGTGGCATGTCCCGCTCGCCTGCGAGCGCGCGGAGTCGGGGCTGCAACAGCAGCGCCAGCGCGGCGAACGCCACCATGAACGGAACGATCGCCTCGAACGACCCCGCCGGGGCCACCAGCAGGATTCCCGCGCCGACCAGGCCGCCCGCAGCCGAGTACAGCGCCCAGCGCCACAGCTTGGGACCGGTGTCGGCGACCTCCCGCGTCGAGTTGGACAGGGCGCCGACGCCGACCGCCACCATCGCGACCGTGTTGGTGACGTTCGCGGTCACCGGCGGCAGACCGACCGCGAGGAGTGCGGGATACGACACGATGGACGCCAGGCCGGTGACGAAGCCGACCAGTCCCGCGAAAAACCCCGCTACGACGAGAAGACCGATATCAAGCAGGGACACAAGGTAGAAACTTACCCTTGCTCACTTACTCCCTCAGCGCGGACGGCCCCGCCGTGTCCTCAGTTCGCCGGCTTCGCCATCACCGTGTCCTCAGTTCGCCGGCTTCGCCATCTCACGGAACAGCATGTCGGTCATCTTCACCGCCCGGTCGCCACCATCGGCGTCGGCGACGAAGACCGCGAAGGCCAGGTCGCCGCGTGAGCCGTAGAACCAGCGGTCGTCGCCGCTCGCCCCGTTCATGCCCATGAGGTCCGGGTAGCCGTTGAGGAACGACGCTCCGCCCCGCACCACGTTGTCGCGCATCATGCCGCGGAGCTGGTCGTTGACGTTCGCCGGAAGCGGCTGAGCGGCCACATCCGTGGTGCCCGGCTGTCCCTGGACGATCATCGGGGCCGGCGCACTGCCCCGCGCGATCGACGCGGCCAGCATGGCCATCCCGAACGGCGTCACGGCGGGCAGGTCGCTGTCCTTACGGTTCATGACCTGGTTCATGCCCGACTGGTCGGCGGTGAAGACGGCGGTCTGATGGTCGAGGCCCGGGATCTTGTAGTTCATGCCGAGCCCGAGCTGATTGCCCGCCTTCTCGATGTCCTCGATCGACAGCGACGACGGGTCGACGCCCTTCTGCAGTCCGGCGGCCTTCTTCACCAGGTCGAGGTTCGACCCGGCGGGATACAGGCCCTGGAACGCGATCGGCCCCTGCTCCATCGCCTGATTGTTCTGCGCGGCGGCCAGCACGGCGCCGGAGGACGGCTGGATCGCGACGATCGTCGCGGGGGTGCCGACACTGACCACGGCTTCCTCGGCTGCCAGCTGCAGGCGGGAGTCCATGGTTGCGACGATGTCCGGTCCAGGCGGGCCCTGGAAGCCTGCCTGCGGGATGAGCGTGCCGTCGGGGTCCACGAGATGGACGGCCCAGCCGGCCGTGGCATCCCGGTTTGCCTGCCACACCTTGCGCAGCGGATCCAGCAGCGGCGTCGTGATGCGCCGATCCGCCGTGATGAGCTTCGGCGTCTTGATGGTGACGACACCGGGGATAGCGAGATCCTGCTCGAGGTACTCCCAGTCCTGGTCGCGCAGCAGCACGGCGGTGACCTGCTGGCCAGGCTTCTCGGCCATCTCCGCCATCATCGTGTCGGACGTCACGAGGGGCGCCACCGGCTCGAGGACCTCCGCGAGCCGCCGGGTGGTCGCGACGGGATCGGGCATCGTGGCGGGATCGAGGGTGACCGAGTTGATGGTCTGCTCGTTCATGAGCAACGCACCGAACGCGTCGAAGACCCGCGGCGGAGCGGCGTCCGTCCGGTCGTAGCGGACGATCCGTCCGTTGCCCAGGTCGGGCGCGAGGATCGACGGATCCCAGGAGATGCGCCAGCCGACGGACAGGTTCCGCACGCCACCCTGAACCTGGTAGGTCCAATCCTTGCCCTCACCGAAATGCCAAGCGGCACCGACGGTGAAGAAGCCGGAGTCCGAGCCGAGATCCATGAACTGGGTCAGGTCGAACTTGGCGTCCTCGGGTTTGAGACCGTCGAACATCTGCTGAATCGCCGTCTCCGCGGCGTTGGGATAAGAGGTCTGCGCTGCAGCAGCGGCGGCGTCGCCCTCGTTCAGTGCGTTGACGAAGTCGTCGACGACCGACTGAGCGGTCGCCTCCTCTTTCGACAGCACACACGACGCCAGAATCACCGCCAGAACGACAGCCGACGTCAGGGCGATCACGTATCTGTTGCGGCGGCCAAGCGATCGTCCATTCCCCATGTCCACCATCTTGCTTTCAGTCACATGCGTAACAAGCACCATTTGCCTACGAAGGAGTTACGGTTGAGCCACAACTTATCCCCGAACAGCCA
This sequence comes from Rhodococcus sp. IEGM 1307, assembly GCF_030056915.1. NCBI lineage: Bacteria > Bacillati > Actinomycetota > Actinomycetes > Mycobacteriales > Nocardiaceae > Rhodococcus > Rhodococcus sp. IEGM 1307. The sequence goes on along the minus strand of NZ_JASHKW010000001.1, from coordinate 694,296 downwards.
AGCGCGAACGGGTTTATCGAAGAAAACGCCCCGCAGCCTGCACAGCAGGGGCCGAACTGTCACCTGTTGCTATAAATACGGCAAATGCTAGGTCGTCCTTGATTCCGACGAACCAGCCGTGCGCTGGACCATTTCCCGACTCGGCCGTCCCCGTTTTGCCGAGCAGTCCCGGAATGTCCTGCAGCGCAGTAGCGGTACCGCCCGTCACAGTTTCGCGCATCATCGTCCGGAGGTCGGAGGTGACGTTCGCAGGCACGGTGGGCGCCGCCTTGTCGGCGGTTCCCGGTTGGCCTTGCACGATCATAGGCGACGGCGTCGAACCGTTCGCGATGGAGGCGGCCACCATGGCCATCCCGAACGGCGTCGCGGTCACCTGCCCCTGCCCGATCCCGGACTCGACGCGGGCCGCCGGACTGTCGGCGACGGGCACGTTGCCGGTCACGGTCGTCAGCCCGGGCGTCACGTAGTCGACGCCGAGCCCGAACTGCAGCGCGGCCTGCTGCAGGGCGTCGGGCGGCAAGCCGACCGCCAGCCGTCCCATGGTGGTGTTGCACGACCGCGCGAAGGCGGTGTGCAGCGGGACCGCGCCGAGGTCGAATTCGTCGTCGTTGGGGATCTGCCTGCCCTCGATGTTCTCGGTGCCGGGGCAGGGCAGAACGGTGTCCGGTGTGGCGGCGCCGGCCTGCAGGGCCGCGGACGTCGTCACCGTCTTGAACGTGGATCCCGGTGGGTAGAGGCCGGTCAGCGCGATCGGCCCGAGTGCGTCGGCCGGGGCGTTCTGCGCTACCGCCAGCACCTCGCCCGTGGACGGTCGCAGGGCGACGATCGCGGCCTGCTGCGGGACGTCGGCGAGCGCCCGCTCGGCAGCCATCTGCATCGGGAGGTCGAGGGTCGTCGCGATGTCGGGGGCGTCGGGGCCCTGCTCGCCGGCGATGCTCTTGGCCGCGCCGTCCCGGCCGACCAGCTGCACCGCCCAGCCGGCGGAGGCGTCCTGTCCCTCCTGCCACAGGTCGCCGAGGCCCGCCAGGGTGGGTGAGGCCAGCGCCTTGTCCGTGCTGAGCAGTCTGGTCTGCGGGGCGAGTGTCACGCCGGCGAGTTGCCGCAACTGCGGTTCGATCGGCGCGAGGTCCTCGGCGCGCAGCGAGATGGCCGTCACCGGCTTGCCCTGGGCGCCGGCCAGATCCTGCTGGAGCGAGGCGGCGGTGATCGTCGGGGCGATGGGCGACAGCAACGCGGCCACCGCCGCGGTGTCCGCACCCGGTTCGAGGTTGACGAGCGTCACGACCTGTTGCTCGAGGATCGGTGCCCCGCCCGCCGCGAGGACCTTCGGCGGCGCCCCGGTCGTGGTGGTGTACCGGACGGTGGTGTCGTCGGTGAGGCCGGGTGCGAGGACGGCCGGGTCCCAGACGATCTTCCAGTCGTCGCCTTCCTTGGTGGCGTTGCCGGTGGTGCTGTACTTCCACTCCTGCCCCGGCGCGAACGGCCACGACACGTCCATCGTGAACGTGCCGCCGTTGTCACCCGCCTCCTGCACGTCGGTGCGGGTGAACGTCCCGTCCTTGTTTCCGAGCCCGTCGTACATCGCCGTGATCGCGGCGGTTGCGGCGACCGGATCGGTGGTGAGTTCGGCGGCGGCCTGCACGTCGTCGCTGTTGAGGGCGTCGGCGAACTGCTGCGAGACGGTGTCGGGCTGGTCCGGCCCGAAGAGTCCGCAGGCGGAGAGCACGGACGCGAGGACGGCGATTCCGGCCGCTGCCTTCCGGGTGGGGGTGGGAGGGATGGGGCTGTGACGAACGGTTGAGGTGCGCACGGACTCGATCATGCCTGACGTGGTGGCGCGCTTCGAATAATCGGTGTAATCATGTAATCAGTGCTGCATCACAGTGATCGCGGCACCAGGGTCCCCAGGAGGACGCCATGAGGAACACACAAGGTCCGGGCCCGCGCCGCTTCGGCCGGCCCGGTGGATGGCAGCAGGCGGATGTCCCCGATGCGAGCGACGCGGCCGAATGGTTCACCGGCCGTCTTCCCGACGACTGGTTCACCGGCCCCGCGACCGTCGAGGTCGACCGCGAGGAGATCGTGGTGGTCGGCGAATTGCCGCCCGTCGAGTCCGCCGACTCCGGTTCGGAGGCCGCGATCGACGGACGCATCTCCCGGTTCCGCGAAACGACCCGGGGCGATCGGATGCGCATCGCCGACGAGGCCGAGAGGCGTTACGGACGCAAGGTCGCGTGGGGCGTCAGCCTCGACGGCCACAAGACGTTGTTCACCCACCTCGCCGTTCCGGTGATGACCCGGCTGCGCCAACCCGAACGCAAGGTTCTCGACACGCTCGTCGACGCCGGTGTGGCGCGGTCGCGGTCGGACGCCCTGATGTGGACGGTGCGCCTGGCCGGCCAGCACAGCGAACAGTGGCTCGCCGAACTCCGCGACGCCATGGCGAAGGTGGACGAACTCCGGGCCGACGGCCCTCAGATCTAATTCGATTGCGCGGGCATCGGCGGCGTCCTATCGTGGACGTCACCGATGCGCACCGGGCGTGTCAGACAGAGGGGAACGGTCCATTGCTCCTGACGAGGTAGTCACGCGAGTCTTCATCCGCACACACCTCGGGAGTACCCCATGGCCCAGTCATATCTGTCCCTGTCCGACCTCACGTTCACCTGGCCCGACGGCGAGCCGGTCTTCGACGGCCTCGATGCCGTCTTCGGCCCCGGACGCACCGGGGTGGTCGGTCTCAACGGTTCCGGTAAATCCACCCTGCTCCGGCTGATCGCCGGGCGCCTGCACCCCGACCGCGGGTCGGTGACGGCGCAGGGCGAGGTGGCGTACCTGCCGCAGGACATCACGCTCGATCCCACACTGAAGGTCGACCGGATCCTGGGCATCGCCGACCTCCGGGCGGCGTTGCACCGCATCGAGTCCGGCGACGGCACACCAGACGATTTCGATGCCGCGACCGGCCGCTGGGACATCGAGGAGCGGGCGGTCTCGACCCTGCACCGGCTCGGTCTCGAACGCGTGCTCGGCAGCACGTCCGACCTCGATCGCACCGTCGGCACCCTGTCCGGCGGTGAGACCGTGTTGCTCGGCCTCACCGCGCAACTGTTGAAGGAACCGGAGGTGCTGCTCCTCGACGAGCCCACCAACAACCTCGACAGCGCGTCCCGCAGCAAGCTCTACGAGGTGGTGCAACAGTTTCCGGGCACCCTGCTGGTGGTCAGCCACGACCGCGACCTGCTCGATCTCATGAATTCCGTCGCGGAGCTGCGTGGTGGTGAGATCCGCATGTTCGGCGGGAACTTCAGTGCCTACCAGGAGATCGTCGAGGCGGAGCAGGAGGCTGCGCGGGCCGCGGTGCGCGATGCCCGCAGCGATGTGCAGAAGCAGAAGCGGGAACTCGTCGAGGCCCGCATCAAGATCGACCGTCGTAAGCGGTACGGGCAGAAGATGTTCGAGAACAAGCGCGAACCGAAGATCGTGATGGGGCTGCGGAAGCGTCAGGCGCAGGAATCCGCGGGGAAGCTGCGGAACAACCACATCGCGAAGGTCGACGAAGCGCGGGAGTCGTTGACGGAAGCGGAAAGTGCCCTGCGGGACGACCGCGAGGTGCGCATCGACCTCCCGGCCACGGAAGTGCATTCGGGCCAGGAGGTGGTCTCCGTCCGGGACGTGAGCCTGCTCAGCGGACAGCAGGTGTCGCTGGACGTCGTGGGCCCCGAGCGGATCGCCCTCGTCGGACGCAACGGCGTCGGCAAGACGACCCTGCTCGACGCCGTCGTGGCCGCGGGACCGCGAGTTCCGTTCAAGGCGCTGCCGCAGCGACTCGACGTGTTTGACGAATCGCTCACGGTCGCCGAGAACGTGGCCGCGGCGGCGCCTCACGCGTCGCAGGAACAGATCCGTGCCCAACTGGCCCGGTTCCTGTTCCGCGGCAACGATTCCGATGTGCTCGCGGCGGCATTGTCGGGTGGGGAACGGTTGCGGGCCGCGCTCGCGACCATCCTGCTGGCCGAACCCGCCCCGCGGCTGCTGCTGATGGACGAGCCGACGAACAACCTCGACCTGCCGAGTCTCATTCACCTCACGCAGGCGCTCCGCAGCTACCGCGGCGCGTTGATCGTGGTCAGCCACGACCGGCAGTTCCTCCACGACATCGGCGTCACCCGGTGGCTGGAACTGACCGACGAGGCCCTTCGGACCCGTGCGCCTTTCGGGTAGCCCCCGCTACCGGAAAGGCGCACGGGTGCCGGAGGCGCCGGTCATTCGGCCACGCCGATGTCCTCGTTCCAGAGTTCGGGCTGGGTCTCGATGAATTCGGCCATCAGGTCGATGCAGTGCTGATCGCGCAGGACGGTCACGTCCACGCCGTTCTCGCGGAGCCATTCGTGACCGCCGGTGAACGTCACGCTCTCCCCCACCACGATCGCGCCGATGTTGAACTGCCGGACCAGACCGCTGCAGTACCAGCACGGTGACAGGGTCGTCACCATGATCGTCGAGCGGTAGTCACGTTGGCGCCCGGCCGCGCGGAAGGCGTCCGTCTCACCGTGGACGGACGGGTCGCCGTGCTGGACTCGTCGGTTGCGACCGCTGCCCAGCAGGGTTCCGTCGCCGGCGAATAATGCAGCCCCGATCGGTATTCCGCCCTCACGTTTGCCGAGTTCGGCTTCGGCGATCGCCACGGCCAGCAGTTCCTCGGGGTCGAGCGCCGCCCGCGCGGAGTTCAGAGGAATCGACATGCCTCTACCTTCCCTGCGGGACGCGGCCACCACAACAGCGAAATCGTGTGGGTTGTTCGTCTACGCCGATCTCGGCGAACTGTCGCGCCACACATCCAAGGGAACGTGGCCGACTGCGGCGCCGTGCGGGCCGAGCAACCGCCCCATCCGTTTGAGCGGTCGAAGCGTCACCCGGCGGCTGTCGACGCGAACGTTGTCGGACAGGGCAACGAGCCGTTCCTCGATGCGGCGGCAGTCCTGCGCCGAGCGCAGCCACAGGTACACGAGCAGGTTGTATCGCCCGCTGGTCGAGGCGCACAGCCGGATTTCGGGCCACGTGGACACGGCACGGCCCACACGGTCGAGATCGGCACCCGCGTCGACCTCGAATATTGCATTGAGCGGCCAGCCTGCTGCCTGCTGGGTCATGTCACATCGGAAGGCCAATTGGCCTGATCGCGTGAGCTTGCCGAGCCTGCGCCTGACGGTCGTCTCGCTGACTCCGCACCGGTCGGCCAATTCGGCGTAGCTGCAGCGCCCGTCGGCGCTCAATGCGTCCAGCAACGGACGGTCGGACGCCTTCAGCGGAACCGGGAACGGATCACTCGGTGGCGTGGTGAGCTGGGCGCGCTGGGCACTGTCCAACGTCCGCGGCTGCCATCCGCCGCCTTCGTGGTAGACGTGCAGACACAGCTCGGCCCGAATCGAGACCACTCCGGGTATCCGGCTCAGATGGTCGTGGACCAGATCGTCGAGGGCCTGGGGGCCGGCGGTGGCGACGGCGGCGAAGTATTGCGCCTTGCCGTCGGTGCGTTCGACCTGATAAGCGCAGTTCAGCCCGCACAGTGCTGAGCCGACGCGGTGAACGGCCTCGGGAGTGCACTCGAGCGTCACGTAGGCGTTCGTGTGGTGTTGCCCGACCGGGTACGCGGTGATCCACGCCTGTCCGTCGTCGGATAGCTGGCGCCAGCGCCGGGAGGCGGTGGTGGCGTCCACACCGAGGGCAGTGCCGATCTGGGCCCAGGACCCGCGTGGGCTGATCTGGAGCGCGTTGAGCAGGGTCAGGTCGAACTCGCTGAACGAGGCGCCGCCGGAATCCGGCACGAAGGGGTGTTCTGCGCCGGAATGCTGCGCGTCAGGGGTTTCGAGTGCCACGCGGTCCATTGTGAGTCATCCCACCCATCGAGTTCGTCTTGTGAGGAGATTTATCGTGCTGCGTTCCACTCGCATCACCGTGCTACTGCTCTTCGCGGCGTGGGCGGTCGACTACATCGACCGACTCGTCATCAATCTCGCCCTGCCCGCGATCGGTACGGAATTCGCACTCGACTACGGGCAGCGCGGCCTGATCGTGTCGGCGTTCTTCGTCGCCTACGCGCTGTCGCAGATCCCGGGCGGGCTGCTCGCCGATCGGTTCGGTGCTGTGCGTATCGCCCTCGCCGGTCTCATCGCGTGGTCCCTGTTCACCGGGCTCACGGCGATCGCCTGGTCGTTCACCGCACTGTTGGCGATCCGGCTGCTGTTCGGCTTCGCGCAGGGCGCGTTCCCCGCAGCCGCGATCAAGCTGTTGTCGGAACGCAGCGTGCCCGAGCAGCGGATGACAGCCAACGGGTGGATGCTGAGTTCGAACGCCTTCGGCTCGTTCGCCGCCGCGATCATCGCGTCGATTCTGTTGCCACTGTGGGGATGGCGGCCGATGTTCGCCGTCATCGCCGTCCTCGGGGTTGTGGTCGTGGTTGCGATCAAGCGTTGGATGCCCGAGGCACTGCCCTCGGACGTGTCCGCACTCGACCCCGCCACGGCACACCGAAGCAGCAGTTCGAGTGGCGTGGGGATCGTGCTCCGAGCGCCCGCGATGTGGTGTTTCGCGCTGGTGTTCTTCGGATACGACGTGATCGTGTGGGGCATCGGCTCCTGGACCGTCTCGTATCTCCACGAGGAGCGGGGCGTGTCGATCGGCACCGCGGGTCTGCTCTCGATCGCCCCGACCCTCGTGGCCGCCATCGCCGTGATCGTCGGCGGCCGTTTGTCGGACCGGTGGGAGGGAAGACCCAGCCGCATCATCGTCCCCGCGATGATCGTCAGTGCCGCACTCGTGATCGTCCTGCCCCACACGGAATCGGTGACCATGTTCGTCGTCGTCGGAACCGTCCTCAGCGGCATCAGTGCACTGTGCTACATGCCCGCGTTCGCGGTGCCGCTGCGCAGCCTCCCGGCTTCGGTTTCCGGGGCCGCGTCCTCGATGATCCTGTTCGGCGGCATGATCGCCGGCATCGCGGCGCCCTTGGCTTTCGGAGCGATCGTCGACGCCGCGTCCTGGACCACTGCTTTCGGTGCGCTGGCCGTCGGCCCGCTCATCGCGATCGCCGCCGTTCTCGCCGCACCCCAGACCACCGACCACATGCTCGCCGCCGTCCGGCTCGACCGCACCCCCGACCGAGAGGAAACCCATGAGCACTCCACTGTCGAATGATGCCGCACAGCAGTCCCATTGGCGAGACGTCTACAACGATCTCCACGCGCATCCCGAGCTTTCAGCGTGCGAGTACCGCACCGCGGGTCTCGTGGCGCACGAGTTGCGCGCCCTCGGCGGCTGGGAGGTGACCGAGCGCGTCGGTGGCACCGGCGTCGTCGGTGTTCTGCGGGGCGGCCCCGGGCCGGTGGTGCTTCTGCGCGCGGATATGGACGCCTTGCCTGTGCAGGAAGACACAGGCTTGGACTACGCGTCGAGGGTGCCCGGGGTCATGCATGCGTGCGGACACGACGTGCACGTCGCTGCGCTCCTCGCGGTGTGCGCGCGACTCGCCGGCGCGCCGACGATCGACGGCACGGTTCTGGCGGTGTTCCAGCCCGCGGAGGAAACGGGGCAGGGTGCGCGCGCCATGCTGGACGACTGCCTGTTCGAACGGTTTCCGACGCCCGCGATCTGCCTGGGCCAGCACGTAGCGCCGTTGCCCGCGGGCGTCGTCGTCTCCCGGGAGGGTACCGTGATGGCCGCGTCCGACAGCATCCGAGTGACACTGTTCGGGCGCGGTGGCCACGCGTCGACGCCACACAGCGCGGTCGATCCGTTGCTGATGGCGGCCTCACTGACACTGCGATTCCAGACTCTCGCCGCCCGTGAGGCCTCCGCCCGGCCGGCGCCGGTGCTCACCACCGGTGCATTGCATGCGGGCACCGCCGCGAACATCATCGCCGACGATGCCGAGTTGCTCCTCAGCCTCAGGACGTTCACACCGGCGTCGCGTGAGCGGATGCTGACGGCGATCAGGCGACTGGCCGAAGCGGAGGCGGCCGCTGCCGATGCGCCGAAGTCTCCGGATATCGAGGAGTTCAACAGCTTTCCGTTGACCGTCAACACTCCGGACGTGACCGGGTCCGTGCTGCGGACAATCGCCGAGGCCGGAATGCCCGTACATCGTCTGCCCCATCCACTGACCGGCAGCGAGGACTTCAGCGAACTCGGGACCGCGGCGCGGTGTCCTTCGGTGTTCTGGCACATCGGCGGGATGGAACACGAGCGCTTCAGTGAAGCAGATCTCGCGGCCCTGGCAGCGGGGCAACCACCGGCCGGAATCCCACCGAACCACTCACCACGATTCGCGCCCGACCCGGCATCCGTGCTGCCCGCCGCGACCGCAGCAATGCACGCGGCGGCGACGCACGCGCTCGCCACGGAGCGCTCACCGCACGCTGCGTCCCGTTAGCACTGCGCTACAACAGCTTCGACAACCCATCGGGTTCACGAAAGACGAGGAACATATGACCACCGATCTCCCGTACCTCAGCGCCACCGCAGCGCGAGCACTGTTCGACTCACGCGAACTGTCCCCGGTAGAGCTGATGCACGCCCTCATCGACCGTGCCGAGCAGGTCGAACCCCACGTGAACGCGTTCTGCGAGCAACTCTTCGACGAGGCACTCGTACAGGCCGAGGAAGCCGAGCAGCGCTATCTCGGACGCGGCCCGGCGCCGCGTCCGCTGGAGGGCATTCCGGTGGCCGCCAAGGAAAAGCACGCTATCGCCGGGCGATCCCTCACCGAGGGCTCGCTGGTGAACAAGGACGTTGTCGCGGCCGAGAGCGCTCCGGTGATCGAGCGAATCCACGCCGCAGGCGGCATCATCCACGCCCGCACCACCACCCCCGAATTCAGCGTCGCCGGGTTCACCCACACCCCGATGTGGGGCGTGACCCGCAACCCCTGGAACCTCGCCTACAGCCCGGGCGGATCCTCCGGCGGCTCCGCGGCGGCGCTGGCCGCCGGAACCACCCCGCTGGCGACCGCGTCGGACATCGGCGGCTCGACCCGGGGCCCGGCGGCGTTCACCGGGACTGTCGGATACAAGGCCCCGTACGGGCGAATCCCCGGGGTGCCCCCGATGAACATGGACTTCTATCGCGGCGACGGTCCCATGGCACGCACCGTCGACGACACGATCCTGTTGGCGAACACGCTCATCGGGCCGGACGTCCGCGACCACACCTCACTACGTCCTGCGATCACGCTGCCCACCGAGTACCCCTCGGTGGAGGGCATGCGCGTGGCGTTGAGTATCCGGCTGGGCTGCTTCGTGGTGGAACCGGAGATCGAGGCCAACACCCGCGCGGTGGCACGTGCGCTCGAGACCGCCGGGGCGATCGTCGAGGAGATCGAGCTGCCGTGGACCGCCGAGGAGATCCGACTGGCAGTGACAACACATTTCGGCACGATCATGGGTGCGATCGTGGCACAGGTCGCGGCCGGGCACGAGGATCTTCTCACCCCCTACACCCGCGCGTTCGCGACCCAAACCGCGAGCGCCCGCACGGGGGCCACCTTCGTCGACGGTTTGCGAATCGAGACCCGGATGCACCGACAGCTCGCCGAGGCGATGTCCGGGTTCGATGCCCTGCTGTGCCCGACGTCCGGCGTATCGGCCTACCCCGCGGGGGACGACATGCTCGACGGGATCGTCGTCGACGGTCAGCGGCTCGATCACGCCGCGGAGGCGTTGCTCACCCTCCCGTTCAACATCAACAACCGGTGTCCGGTCCTGGCCGTCCCCAGCGGTCACGCGTCATCCGGCGTCCCCACCGGGGTGCAGATCGTCGGGCACACCTACGACGACGCCACCGTCTTCCGTGTCGGCAAGGCCGTCGAACAGCTGCGACCGTGGGATTACACGCGAGAGCATCGTCCCGGCGTGTGAGGTACGCAGGTGAGGCCGCGACTTCTGAGTGATGCAGACTGGGCGGGTGCAGCACGCTACCAATCCCGTCGACGGTGTCCGAATCGCGTACAAGACCGTCGGCGACGGTGAGCCGCTCGTTCTCCTTCACGGCACGGCGCTCTCCCACGCGATCTGGCGTGGATTCGGTTACGTCGCCGCGCTGCGTGACCGGTACCGGCTGATCCTGGTCGATCTGCGGGGCCACGGGCGCAGCGACAAGCCGCACGACGAGAGCGCGTACGCCATGGAGCTGGTCAGCGGCGACGTTCTGGCGGTCCTCGACCACCTGGATCTTCCGAGCGCGCACGTGCTGGGGTATTCGCTCGGCGGCCGGGTCGCGCTGGCCTTGGCGGTCGGGGCGCCCGAACGGCTGGAGAGCCTGATCGTCGGCGGTGGCAGTAGCCGACCGCAGGCCGGCGCGTTCGACCGCCTGTTTTTCCTGGGCTGCATCGACGTCCTCGAGCGGGACGGCATGGATGCGTTCCTGGGGCAGTGGAATGCTCTGCGCGCGTGGCCGATCGACGCCGGAACCCGGGCGGCGTTCATGGCGAACGACGCGAAGGCGCTCGCCGCGTACATGCGGCGTTCCGGTGTGGAGCCGGGGGTGGACGACGACATCCTGCGTGGGATCGCCGTCCCCACCCTGTTGTTCGTCGGTTCGAACGACGCCGAGCGGATCGGCGACACCCAGCGGGTGGCGGCACTGATTCCCGGTGCGTCGCTGACGATCCTGCCCGGTTTCGACCACTCGACGGCGGTGGCCGCGAGCACCGAGGTGCTCGCGGCCGTCGAGCCGTTCCTCGCTTCGGTGTGACCGCTACATCCATTCGACCAGTTGGATGATCACCCCGTTGGGGTCGCTCATCTGGAAGTAGCGTTCGCCCCAGGGCTCGGTTTCGATGGGCGTCACGATCGGGACACCCTCCGCCTGCAGTCGCTCGTATTCGGCGTCGATACCGTCGACGACGAGCGCGATCAGTAACCCCTGGCCGGCGTCACCGGCGATCCGCGCGGGCTTGAAGGTTTCCAGTCCGGTCTTCAGGAAGACCAGATTGAAGCCCACGTCCGCACGCTTCAGTGACACGAAGCCCTCGGCTGCCATCTCCTCGACGAAGCCCAGGTGGGACTTGGCGAACTCGGCCGACGCACTGGGGTCTGCGACGTTCAGCGACAGTGCGCTCGCGGTGACCTTCACGGTGGTGTCCTTTCGTTGACGACACCCCACTAACGTACGCCGTACGACATTTGTTCCCGAGGGCCACACCTCACATCGCCAGCAGACCCTTCGCGATGTGCGTCACCTGGATCTCGTTGCTGCCTGCGTAGATCATCAGCGACTTCGCATCGCGCGCGAGTTGCTCCACCCGGTACTCGGCCATGTACCCGTTGCCGCCGAACAACTGCACCGCCTCCATCGCCACCTCTGTGGCCGCCCGCGAGGAGTAGAGCTTCATCGCCGACGCCTCCGCGAGGCTCACCTGATCCCCCGCCGCGGTGCGCTCGATGGCGTTGAAGACCATGTTCTGCACGTTGATGCGGGCAATTTCCATCTCCGCGAGCTTGAGCTGGATGAGCTGGAACTGGGCGATCTCCTTACCCCACAGCTTGCGGGACTTGGCGTAGTCGACGCACAGCCGGTGACACTCGTTGATGATGCCCAGTGACAGCGACGCGATGCCGATCCGTTCGGCCGCGAAGCTCTCCTTCGCGCTGGACTTGCCGTCGGACTTGCCGCCGTCCTCCGTCTCGCCGAGCAGACGGTCGCGGGTGAGGCGCACGTTGTCGAAGAACAGTTCTCCGGTGGGTGAGGAGTTCATGCCCATCTTCTTGAACGGCGCACCCTGGGTGAGCCCCTCCATGCCCGCGTCGAGGACGAAGGCGAGAACCTTCCGGTCGCGGCGGTCGACGGACGAGTCTCCCTCGTCGAGCTTCGCGTAGACGACGATGACGTCGGCGTACGGGCCGTTGGTGATGAACGTCTTCTGCCCGTTGAGGACGTAGTCGTCGCCGTCGCGGCGCACGTACGACTTCATGCCGCCGAACGCGTCCGAGCCGGAGTCGGGCTCGGTGATGGCCCAGGCTCCGACCTTCTCGAACGTGACCAGTCCGGGTAGCCAGCGCTCCTTCTGCGCCAGCGTCCCGCGACTGCGGATGGTGCCCGCCGCCAGCCCGAGGCTCACCCCGAGCGAGGCGACGAGCCCGAGGCTGACGCCGGCCAACTCGGCGTTCATGATGACGCCCATGCTGCCCGCACCGCCGAGGCCGCCGGACTTCTCTTCCTTCGCGCCGGACACGGCCCCACTGCGTTCGCGGTCCAGCGACTTCGTCAGCGCGTCACGGGCCATCTCGTCCAGACCGAAGGTGGCGAAGAGTTTGCGGATGATGTCGAACGGAGGCAGCTCACCGGTCTCCAACTTGTCGACGTGCGGTCGAATCTCCTTGTCGATGAAACCGCGGATCGCGTCGCGGAACATCAGGTCGGTATCTGACCACTCATACATGCCGGGCACTCCAGTCACTGAGAGAAAGGGTTGCCGCAAATATAGAACACGTTCCTATTCTTGGACAGGTGTGCCGGTCAGCACTAGCGGCCGTCGGTTTCACCGACCCCGAGCCACGTCGACCTCAGCCGGTCGAGGGTGCCGTCCGCGGCCAGGGTGCGCTGCGCCGACTCGATGCGTTCGCGCAGCGCGTGATCCCCCGTGCGGACGGCGACGGCGATCTCCTCGCGGGAGATTCCCCGTTCGACCACCTCCACGTGCGGGCGATCCCGGACGAGCCAGGTGAGGACAGGCGCGAGTTTCATGACGGCGTCGCACCCGCCCGAGGACAGGTCGTCGAGAGCCTGCCCGATCCGGTCGTAGGCGTACACGCGGATCGCGCCCGCGCGACCCTCCGCGACCAGCCTCTCCACGATCGGCTGACTCGTGTTGCCGTGCTGGACACCGACGGTCAGACCGCCCAGGTCGTCCACCCCGCGCACTCCCGGATGCCGCGACGTGTCGACGGCGAGGGACTGACCCGACACGAGGTACGGAGCGCAGAAATCCGCGCGCGCCCTCCGCTGCGGTGTCACGGTGGTTCCCGAGGCGATGCAGTCGAATTCACCGTCCGCCAGCGCATCGAAGATGCCGTTGAAGTCGGTGCCCCGGTACGGGACGAGCGACCATTCGAGGCCGAGCACCTGCGCGACGGCCCGCGTGAACTCGACATCGAAACCCGCAGGAGCCCCGCCGTCCCGGAACTCGAACGGCGGGTCGGGCAACGCCGAACCCACTCGCAGTATGTGCGCTGCCGCCGTCATCTCATCCCTCTCCGCCGTGACGAGTGCCTACGAGCCGATCAGCCCCAACCGCTGTGCCAGCCACGGCAGTTCCTTCTCCAGCCCCGCCGACCACACCGCGAAGCTGTGCCCGCCGGGGACCTCCGCGTACTGCACGTCCATACCCGCAGCCTTCGCTGCCTGATACACCTTCTGCGCACCCGGTTTGTAGGCGTCGTCGTCGGAGCCGACCACGAAGACCCCTGCCGAGTCCGGGTACTTGTTCGACGCCATCAGATCGAGCGGGTTGACCTTCTTGAACGCGGCCTCGTCACCGCCGAACGCCTCGTCGAGGGTGCGCTGGTGGTCGCCGAGTGTGGGTTCTTCCTGACCCGAGATGTCGAGGAACGTCGGGTACACGTCGGGATAGTTGGTGGCCATCTGCAGCGAACAGGTGCCGCCGTAGGAGAGGCCGCCGATGGCCCACGCCTTGGGGTCCGGGTTCACCTGCAGGTTCGACTTCACCCAGGACGGAATGTCCTTCGCCAGATACGTGGCCACGTTGCCCAGCTTCGAATCGACACACAGGGGGTTCGCGATCTGCGAGCCGGTGCCGTCCGCCACCACCACGATCGGGGCCAGTCCCCCGTGTTTCGCGGCGAACTCGTTCATCGTGGTGGCGAGCTTGCCGCCGGCGAACCAGTCCTCCGGCGCACCGGGCTGCCCGGCCAGCATCACGAGCACCGGCAGCAGGGGGCGCGGGTTGGCGAAGTAGGCGGGCGGGAGGTAGATCTCGGCGTCGCGGGCGGCGAACCCCGACGCGGTTCCGGGGACGGCCGCCGTCAGGACCCTTCCCTCGCTCGGCATTCCGGGCGGGGCGGTCCACGACGCGTCGAGAGGTGTTCCCGTCACCACGTTCTCGGCGGCGCTGCCGAGGTCGTTCATCTGAACCCGGTCGAACGGCTCCGCCCCGAAGGCCGTGCCCACCGTGGGGTAGGCGTCGAACACCAGGTTGATCTGCGTCGCGGACGCGAGAATCACGGCGAGAACCGCGAGGACCGAGACGACGGCGGCTTTCACCGTCCGGCCGGCGCGAATCCTCGGCACGAGCAGGACGATCGCGAAGAGCCCCAGACCGATCCACACGTAGATGGAGATCTCGATGGGGTCGGGGAACGGCCGGAGAACCTTCTCGACCATCACGTAGAGGACCACGGTGACGACCACCGACACGGCCAGGCAGATCGGAATCGCCTTCCTGCGGTACCAGGGGGCGCGGGCGGCGAGCAGCCACACGCCGCCGAGCGCACCGATCACCGTGAGGATCCAGGGCAGAGGCCCTGAGATCACGCTGAGGTCGCTGAGCCATTCCACGTCACGAAGCCTAGAGCGCGAACCCGCACTGCGTCGGCGACTCGGAGCGACCGGTAAAATTGCCGGGGTGACATTCATCAAGGTGTGCGGTCTGCGAGACGAGGCCTCCGTAGATCTGGCCGTGCGCCTCGGCGTCGACGCCGTGGGTTTCGTGTTCGCCGACAGCGTCCGCCGGATCTCCCCCGAGGACGCCGCGCCGCTGGTCCGCCGGGTCACCGGTCACACCGTCGCGGTGGGTGTGTTCAAGGGGAGTCCCGTGTCGGAGGTGATCGAGGTCGCCGCCGCGGCGGGTCTCGGGACCGTCCAGGTGCACGACCTGAAGTCCGCCGACGACGTCGCCCGGTTGCGGGAGGCGGGGCTCGGCGTGATCCGTGCCGTGGTCGCCGGTGACACGTCGGGCGATTTCGGCGCCGACCGAATCCTCGTCGACGGGGCGACCGCCGGGGCGGGCGTGCCCTGGGACTGGGCGAACCAGAGCCGGCCCGACGGCGAGTGGATCCTCGCCGGCGGACTTCATCCCGGCAACGTGCGGGCCGCCGTCGACGCGACCGGCGCGTGGGGCGTCGACGTGTCGAGCGGCGTCGAATCGTCGCGTGGAGTGAAGGATGCGGCGCTGATCGAGCAGTTCGTCGCCGCCGTCCGGTCCGGCGACTGAGTCAGCCCGGCATCCCGGCCACGGAATCTTCGACGTCCCACGACGCGAGCACCGTCCGGATGCCCACGACGAGCGCGAGCGGCTGGTCGATCATCACGTGATGTCCGGCGTCGGGGATTTCCACGACCACCGCGGTGGGCCCGAATCGACGGCGCATGTCGTCCATCATGGCGTCGGTGACGATGCCGTTCTCGGCGCGGAAGTACGCGATGCGGCAGCGTGGGTCGGATCCGCCGAGGTGGTTGCTGCCGTGGCGCGCGAAGAACGTGGAATCGAACTTCCACGACCAGCCGCCGTCCACCTCCTCCATCGAGTTCTCGGCGACGTGACGCAGGACCGCGGGCACCGCGGTGTCCTGCGGCGGGACGAACCGGAACCGCTCGAGCGCCTCGGCCCTGGACGGATAGACCTTCTTCGGACCGAAGGCACGCTGCTTGCGCGCTTCCTCCTCCTCCGGTGTGCGGGCGAGGACGGGCGAATCGATCAGCTGGACACCGGCCAGATCCTCGCCGAACAGCTGCGCTGCCACGTAGGACACCATGCCGCCCATGCTGTGCCCGACGAACACCGGCGCCCCCGAGATGCCCGCAGGCTTCGCCACCGCCAGGGCTTCCTCCGCCC
Source organism: Rhodococcus sp. IEGM 1307 (assembly GCF_030056915.1). Taxonomy (NCBI): domain Bacteria; kingdom Bacillati; phylum Actinomycetota; class Actinomycetes; order Mycobacteriales; family Nocardiaceae; genus Rhodococcus; species Rhodococcus sp. IEGM 1307. Next base: position 678,449 of record NZ_JASHKW010000001.1, on the reverse strand, counting down.
ACTGCTCCAGGCCGTACTCCGCGCGCCGGTCGCTGTCACCGTGCCCGGTCAGGTCGAGTGCGACGACGCGACGGCCCGTGGCCAGCATGGGTGCCACATGGTCCCACCACCGGCTGTGGGCGGCGCCGCCGTGCACGAGCACGATTCCCGGTGAGCCCGACGGCCCCCACGCACGGTAGTGGACCTGCGCCCCGGCGACGTCGACCCGGCCGGTGTCGACCGGCGACGCCAACGCCGTGGTGAACCAGTGGGGCGCGTTCGTCTGCACGTTGCTCATTCACCGAACATACCGACGACGCGCGGCCGTCCTCGCCCGCCCTACAGAAGGTCGAGCATAGCCGTGACCGCGCGTTCGACCACCGGGAACTTGTCCGGGGCCAGATCGTGGCGGGCTCCCTCGAGTTCGACGAGCGTCGTCGGTGCGGGGATCAGTTCGAGTGCCGACCGCATTTCGCCAGTGGTCGCGAACGGGTCCTTCGAACCGTGCACCACCACGGTTGGGGTGCGGAGACCGGGCAGGTGCTCGGTGCGGAGCTTCTCCGGCTTGGCCGGCGGATGCAGCGGGTACGACAGCAACAACAGGGCGTCGACGAGACCCGGTCGCTCCGAAGCGAGCATGGACGCCTGCCGCCCGCCGTACGAGTGCCCGCCTGCCCACACCGGCGCCGACACCAGCTCCCGCATCACGGCCACCGCGGCCGCGACGCCGTCCCGATCCTCCGCCGCCTTCGACGGATGCGGCGGACCCGACGCGCGGCGCTGACGGAACGGCAGATCGAACCGCAGGACGACGACGCCCCGCTCCACGAACCCGTCGGTCATGGCACGCAACAGCTTTGTGTCGCAGTCACTTCCCGCTCCATGCGTCAGAACCAGCCCCGCCACTGCGTCACCCGCGGGGCGGTGGAGATGTCCGCGCACACCGTCACGTTCCAGCAACTCGCTCATGCGGTTCACGGTAGTGGAATGTCGAGCTACTCCGGGGCGAGCAACTCCGCGAGTTCTTCGCACAGCTGGTTCGCGAGGTCGTTGGCGCGTGGCACGACGCCCATGCTCCAGTACCCGTGCAGCATGCCCGGCGAGATCCGGAGTCGCACCGGCACGCCGGCGGCCTCCAGCGCAGCGGCGTACGCGGGGGCGTGATCTCGGAGCGGATCGCATTCGGCCCCGCACACGATGGCGGGTGCCACCCCCGCCAGATCGCCCTCGATCGGCGAGACGCGGGGGTCCGACGACAGTCTGCGGTCGTCGAGGTAGCCGGCCCCCATGTCCTCGTTCGCCGGCATCCTGAGGAAATACCCGTCGGCGAGTTCGTCCATCGACGGGTAACGCTTCGCGAGATGCACCGGCACGTACAGCAGCAGTTGTGCCCGCAGAGGAAGTTCCGCGTCGCGGGCCGCCAAGGCCACCGACGCCGCGAGATTTGCACCCGCGCTGTCTCCGGCGACGGCAACTCGGGACGCGTCGCCGCCCAGCCGATCGATGGTGTCGTGGATCCAGTGGAGCGATGCCAGGCAGTCGTCGTAGCCCGCCGGGAACGGGTGTTCCGGTGCCAGCCGGTAGTCGACGGCCACGACGACGGAGCCGGTTCGGGCGCAGACGCGTCGAGCATGTGACTCGTGGGAGTCGAGGCCGCCCATCACCCAGCCGCCGCCGTGCAGGTACAGGACGGTCGGCAGAGTCGACTCCTCCGTGTCCGGCCGGTAGATCCGGGCGGGGATGCCGCCGGCAGGACCCGGGACGGTGACGTTCTCGACTTCTCGTACCTCGAGCAGTTCGGGTTCGAAGTAGAGGGCACGCATCTCCTCGATGCGCTTGCGGGCGCCTTCGATCGTCGTCTGCGGACCTGCGGCGGCGTCCCAGTCGTTCAGCTTGTCCAGCAGTACTGCCATGTCGGGGTCGAGCGTCATGAGTTCTCCTCGTGATGGGGAACCGCACCGAGGCGGTTCGGGGATCGATTACTTCTTGCCCAGGTCGGTGATCGCGACGCTGCCCGTCTCCGGGGCGGTCACCGCCGAGAGGCCGGCAACCAGCAGGCAGACGGAGCCGAACGCCGCCACCGGTATCCACCCGTGCGTGCCGGTTCCGAGCAGCGCATAGCCGATGCTCGGGGCGAAGCCCGCGAAAGCGAACCCGATCTGCGTCGAGATGGCGATGCCGGAGAACCGCACTCGGGTATCAAACATTTCCGCGAAGAAGGTCGGACCGACACCGCTGACACCGGATGCGGCGGCACCGAACAAGGCCGACACCGCGAAGATCAGGGGAACGGAACCGATGCTCATCGCCTCGAAGTAGAAGAAGAACGCGGCGATGGCGCCGACGATTCCGGCGAGATACACGGGCCGGCGGCCGATCCTGTCTCCCAGCATCGCCCAGAGTGGAATGGCGAACAGCTGCATGATGTTTGCGATGACGCCCGCCCACAGCAGGGTCTGCCGTTCGAGCCCGGCCTCACCGGTACCGTAGGCGAGCGCGAAGACCGTCATGATCGTGCCCGACACGGCGAAGAGCGAGCACGCGATCACCCGGAGCATCTGCAGCCGATAATTCTTGAACAGTTCGACGACGGGGATCTCGACCAGCTCGTTGTCGCGTTCCGCCTCCCGGAACACCGGTGTCTCCTCCATCGTCCGGCGGACGAACAGCGCGACGATCGTCAGGATTCCGCTGACGAGGAACGGGATTCGCCACCCCCACGTCATCAGCATGCCCTCGGGCAGCGCGGCGACGGGGATGAACACCAGGGTCGCGATGAGCTGCCCCGCCTGGGTGCCGCTCATCGTGAAGCTGGTGTAGAACGCCCTCGAACCCTCCGGCGAATGCTCGAGGGTCAGCGAATTGGCGCCACTCTGTTCGCCCGCCGCCGACGCACCCTGCATGAGCCGCAGGACCACCAGCAGGATCGGCGCCGCGACCCCGATGCTCCCGAACCCCGGCAGGCATCCGATGAGGAACGTCGAGACACCCATCAGGACCAGCGTGAAGACGAGCACACGCTTGCGTCCGATGCGGTCGCCGTAGTGGCCGAGCGCCACGGCCCCGATCGGGCGGGCGATGTATCCGACGCCGAATGTCGCCAGTGCCGCCAACGTGCCGGTCGCCGGACTCTCCGACGGAAAGAAGACCGTCGGGAAGATCAGGGCGGCCGCCGATCCGTAGATGAAGAAGTCGTAGTACTCGACGAGGCTGCCGAGGAAACTTGCGAAAGCCGCCTTACGCGGCTGCCGCACGGGCACACTCGCCGGGGTACCGACAGGCTGCTGCGGGTTCGGGCGCGCAGCAGAACCAGCTCGTACGCTCATGGGAGGACCTTTCGGACCGGAGTAGAGGTGATGACGTGCCGCGGATCACACCACCGCTGCGCCGACGACTCTGCCAAACCCCTTCATCACAGTCCAAGATCAACTTGGCATACTTTCGATAAGAACTACTTATCGACACCGTCGATCGTCGGCATGAGCTCCGCCGCGAGGGCGAGGACCGTCTCGAGCAGCGGTGTCAGGGGCCTGTCCGCCCACGCCAGCGCACCGCGGATTCGGTGGCGTCCGCCGTCCGTGGGCACGACGACGGCGTCGACGGCTCCGGTGCGATGGGAACTGACAGGAATGAGCGAGACCCCCACACCCGCCGCCACCAGCGCGGTCAGCGTCGTTCCGTCGGACGTTTCCTGCGCGATCTCCGGCGTGAACCCCGCGTCGTGGCATGCAGCCAGCACGTCCAGACGCAGAGTCGATCCCGACGCCGCGGGGTTGGTGACGAACGGATCGTCGCGCAGTTCGGACAGCGAGATCTCCGAGCGTTTCGCCAATCGGTGGTCGGCGTAGAGCAGCGCCCCCAGAGGCTCGACCGAGATCACTCTCGTCCGGATCTCGGGATGCGACAGGGCCGCCGAGACGAAACCGAGATCGAGCTTGCCGGAATAGATGTCGTCGAGGATCAGCCCGCTCGGTCTCGCCCCGTCGAGAACCAGCTCGAGCTTTGGATATCTCTTGCGCACGGTCCGGGCGAACAGGGGCAGCTTCGACTGTCCGTAGGCACCGCTGAATCCGACCCGCACACGGCCCTCCTCCGCGGGATTGCCCGCCGACGCCGACTGCTCGGCCCAGGCAACGGCTTTCATCGCGGATCGGCAGGGTTCGAGAAATTGCTCGCCCGCGGCGGTCAGCCGAATCGGTCTCGTACCGCGGTCGAACAGCTTCACTCCGAGATGCCTCTCCAGCTGCTGGATCTGCTGGCTGACCGCGGGCTGGGCTATGCGCAACGACTCGGCGGCCCGGCCGTAGTTCGACACCTCGGCTACGGCGAGGAACGCGCGCATCCAGCGGATCTCCATGCCCGCACCCTATGTGGTGTCGAAATACGACGGTTGATTGCGATTGGCTCTCGGTCTGTTTGCCGGGTTTCAGCGCGGGGTACCTTAACAACACAACCGCTGGGAGTAGCCAATGGACACCATGACTGTCATCTGGATCATCGTCGCGATCGTCGTCGTTCTCGCCCTGATCGCGCTGGCCGTTGCGGCATCGCGCAAGCGGAACCAGCGCCACCGTCAACAGGCCGACAGCATCCGCGCAAACGCGCAGGAGCAGACGTCCGTCGTCGAGAAGCGCGAGGCGATCGCGGAGGAAACTGCAGCCAACGCCAGAAGGGCTCAAGCAGAAGCCGAGGCCAAGGCGGCAGAGGCCAAGAGACTGCAGGTCGATGCGCAGACGCACCAGAATACGGCGACCACGTCGCGTGATGACCTGAAGCACGAGTGGCAGCGCGCCGACGAGCTCGATCCCGACGTCAAGAAGACGGACACGGCGACGAACGACGCCAGGGCCACCGACGCTCGAACCACGGGAGCGGGGCCCACGAACACTCGGGCCACCGACGCTCGCACCACGGGCGCAGGGCCTGCCAACGGTCGCCCCAGCGGCACGGACTCCACGAATACCCACGGAGCACACGCGAAGCCGACCGACACGTCGTCGACATAGCGTTCGAGTACGACACGTGCACCGGCCGGGCGCCGGTGCCCACACGGGAGGTCGGAAATGCGTATCGGACGGCTCGTGACGCTCATCGTGATCATCTGGCTGATCATCGGCGCCGTTGCCGTGTGGCAGCGCGGTTACTTCAAGGACACGACGGCCGATTGCGCCAGCGCCGGAACGATCGCGGTGACTGTGATCGCCGGCCCACTCAACTATGCGGGTGTGAACCCGAAGATCGATTGTGAAGTGCCGCAACCGAGTCAGTAGCTCCAGACCGTCAACCGAAAGAGGGAAGACCGTGATCGTTCTCGGGATCATCCTGCTCGTCATCGGCCTCGTCGCGGGGATTTCCATCCTCACGACGATCGGAATCATCCTTCTCGTCATCGGCCTCGTGCTACTACTGCTGGGCACGACGGGCCGCGCGGTCGGCGGGCGGAAGTATTGGTATTGACGCCGGCGCCCTTCTGTTGGACATGATCAATCATTGACATTATCAATGATTGATAGATATGTTCCTTTCGAGTATGCACGCGTGCGCCGCACGCGTGCCGTCGAAAGGAACCTCGCATGTCTTCGGTTGCACTGGAACGGACCATCTTCGACGCCGATCACGATGCGTTCCGGGAAACGGTGCGCCGGTTCGCCGAACGTGACGTGGCCCCGCATCTTCGCGACTGGGCCGAGGCGGGACAGGTGGACCGGGACCTCTACCGTCAGGCCGGCAAGCTCGGGCTCCTCGGGATCAATGTCGAGGAACGATTCGCCGGCGGCGGAATCGACGACTTCCGTTTCAACGCCATCGCCATCGAGGAGCTCTGCCGCGTCGGGGCCCCCGCCGTGGTGATGGGCCTGGCCGGCATCAACGACCTCGTGACGCCGTACCTCGTCTCGCTGGCGAACGAGGAGCAGAAGCATCGGTTCCTGACCCCCTTGTGCACCGGCGAGAAGATCGGCGCCATCGCCATGACCGAGCCGGGCGCGGGTAGCGACCTGGCCGCGATCTCCACGACCGCCCTCCCCGACGGCGACGATCTGGTCCTCAACGGCACCAAAATCTTCATCAGCAACGGAATGCTCGCCGACTTCGTGATCGTCGTGGCCAAGACGGATCCGGTGGCGGGCAAGAAGGGCGTGAGCCTGCTGGTGGTCGAAGAGGGGATGGCCGGCTTCACCCGCAACGGACCGCTGCACAAGGTCGGCCTGACCGCACAGGACACCGCCGAGTTGGTGTTCGACGACGTCCGCGTCCCCCGCGAGAACGTCCTGGGCGAGCTGAACGACGGCTTCGGCTACTTGCGCCACAACCTGCCCCAGGAACGCCTCAGCGTGGCCGTCACGTCCATGGCGTCGATGCGACGCACGTTCGACCAGGCCCTGACGTACAGCTGCGACCGCACGGCGTTCGGCCGGCGGGTGGCCGACTTCCAGGCCAACCGCTTCTACCTCGCGGAGCTCGCCACCGAGATCGAGATCGCGCAGTGCTTCACGGACCGCTGCATCCTCGACGCCGCCCACGGCACGCTCGACGAGGTGACCGCGGCCATGGCCAAATGGTGGATCACCGAGCTGCAGCAACGGGTGGTCCAGCGCGCGGTCCAACTCTACGGCGGGTACGGATACATGCGCGAGTACGACGTCGCCCAGGACTATCTCGACTGCCGCGGCGGGTCGATCTACGCCGGGACCACCGAGATCATGAAGGAAATCATCGGGCGCACGCTCACGCGTGCCTGATGGGTGCGGTTACCACAGAAGCGTTGGCGATCTCTTCCATTGACAAGTTCAATGATTAATGTTTAATTGTGATCCGCGCTACACACGCGATCCGCTCTGTTGTCCCACGCTTCGGCCAAGGAGTATCGATGACGGTCACCGCCACCGCCGGCACCATGTCGGCCACCCAACGCAAGAAGGAAGTTCGCAGGGTGATCCTGTCGAGCTACCTGGGCAGCACCATCGAGTTCTACGACTTCCTGCTCTACGCCACGGCAGCGTCCCTCGTCTTCGGTCCGGTCTTCTTCGCCGATCTGGACCCCCTGGCCGCGAGCATCGCGTCGATGGGAACGTTCGCCGCCGGCTATGTCGCGCGCCCCCTGGGCGGAATCGTCTTCGGTCACTTCGGGGACACCGTCGGCCGCAAGGCCATGCTGCTGATTTCGATGACCGTCATGGGCATCGCCTCGTTCGCGATCGGACTCATTCCCCCACCGGAAATGATCGGCTCCTGGGCCGCGGTGATCCTCGTCCTTCTCCGCGTCTGCCAAGGACTCGCCGTCGGCGGCGAATGGGGTGGCGCAGCGCTGATGTCGCTCGAGCACGCCGAATCCGGCAAGCGCGGTTTCGCGGCGGCGTTCACCAACGCGGGCGCCCCCACCGGCGCACTGCTCGGCACGCTCGCGCTGGCGGCCGTGTCACTCCTCCCCGACGAGCAGTTCCTGACCTGGGGCTGGCGTATCCCGTTCCTGATCTCGGCGTTCATGCTGGCCCTCGGCCTGTTCATCCGGTCCAAGGTGTCGGAGAGCCCGCTGTTCACGGCGGCGCTGAAGGAATCCGCGAAGAAGGAAACCACCCCGCCCATCGTCACCATCCTGAAGCGGCCCCGCGCGGTCGTCGTGGCGTCGATGAGCTGCATCGCGAGCTTCGGAATGCAAACCGCGTTCACCACGTTCGCCATCACGTACGCCGTGTCGAGCGGCGCCGCGCGGTCCGACGCGCTGCTGGCGTTCTCCTTCTGCCAGTTCTGCGCGATCTTCCTGGTCCTCGGATCGGCGCGACTGTCCGACCGGATCGGCCGCCGCCCGGTCATGCTCGCGGGACTCGGCGCGATGATCCTCAGCGTCTACCCCCTCTTCCTGCTGCTCAGCACGGGACAGTTCCTGTTCATCGCGCTCGCCTTCGTCGGCTACACCATCTGCCACTCGGCCACCTACGGTCCGATGGCCGCGTTCATCTCCGAGCAGTTCGGCACCCGGGCGCGCTACACCGGTGCGTCGCTCGGATATCAGCTGGCCACCCTCATCGGTGCGGGATTCACCCCCGTCATCCTGGCGTCGCTGTTCGCGTCGTCCGGTAAATCGATCCTCCCGGTCGGGCTGTTCATCATCGCACTGTGCGTGGTCAGCGCCGTCTTCCTCGTCGCGACGAAGGAGAGCAAGGACAACGACCTGACCGCCGACACCCCGTCGGCCTGACACACCACGCCGCCACAAGCTCGAGAGTAGTTTCGAAGAGAACGAGGAGTCACCATGGACAACGAAGGCATCGGCTCGTGGCTCGAGCGCCGCATCACCATGACGCCGAAGAACGAGGCGCTCGTCTTCGACGGTCAGGCCGTCACGTACGAGGAGATGGCACTGCGGACACGCCGACTCGCCCACGGCCTGCGCGCCCTCGGCGTCGAGAAGGGTGACTGCGTCGGCTTCTTCGGGTTCAACGACCCGGCGGCGCTCGAGGTGATGTTCGCTGCCGGGCTGCTCGGCGCCACGTATCTCCCGCTCAATGCACGCCTCACCGCGGAGGAAGCACGCTACGTGCTCGGCGATTCACGCTGCACCACAGTGATCTTCGGCGATCAGCAGGCCGACGTCGCGCAGGAGCTGGCGCAGTCGGACACCCCGGTCACCACCTGGATCGGCCTGGGCGACTCGTGGTCCACCCACACGTACGAGGGCGTGCGCGCCGGCCAGCCGGACACCCGCATCGACGAACAGGTCGGCCTCGACGACCTGTCGGTACTGATGTACTCGTCGGGCACCACCGGCGCACCGAAAGGCGTCATGCTCAGCCACGGCAACATGCTGTGGAACGCACTGAACCAGCTTCTCGCCCAGGACATGACGTCGAAGGAACGCACACTGTCGGTGGCGCCGCTGTTCCACATCGGTGGGATCGGCGGCGCTGTCACGCCGACACTGCTCAACGGCGGCACCGTGGTGCTGCTGCGCAAGTTCGATGCCGGCGTCGTCCTCGACACGATCGAGAAGGAACGCATCACCACGTTCTTCGCCGTCCCCACGATGATCCAGGAACTCTGGCACCACCCCCGGTTCGCGGACGCCGACCTGTCCAGCCTGCGGGCCATCTGCGTCGCCGGGGCTCCGCTGCCCGAAGCATTGATCTCCCCGTGGCAGGACCGGAACGTCGCGATCACGCAGGCGTACGGCCTGACGGAGACCGCGCCGTCGGTGACCATGCTGTCGAGTGCGGACGTGCGCACCAAGATCGGTTCCGCCGGCAAGCGGACGTTCTTCACCGACGTCGACGTCGTACGCCCGGACGGGTCGAGCGCCGAACCGCACGAGATCGGCGAGATCGTCGCCAAGGGCCCGAACGTGATGCTCGGCTACCTGAATCAGCCCGAGGCGACCGCCCGCACCATCGTCGACGGCTGGCTGCACACCGGCGACGCCGGCTACTTCGACGACGAAGGCTTCCTCTTCATCTGCGACCGCTACAAGGACATGTACATCTCGGGCGGCGAGAACGTCTACCCCGCCGAGGTCGAGGCGGCGCTCCTGAAACTGGACGGCATCCGGGAGGCGGCGGTCATCGGCGTCCCCCACGAAAAGTGGGGTGAGACCGGCATGGCCTTCGTCGTCGCCGACGACGGCACGACACTCGACGAGGAGACGGTGCGCGCCCGGCTGCGAGAAAAGCTCGCAGGGTTCAAGATTCCCACGTCCATCCAGATCGCGGAGGCACTCCCCCGCACCGCCACCGGCAAGATCCGCAAACCCGACCTGCGCAAGCTTGCCGCTTCGCAGCCTGTGAGTACTTCTTAACGTCGGGCGGTTAACAAGTACTCACGAGCGTGCTTGCATTATGGAATGAAGCACATCGGGATCGTGTTGTTCGACGGCGTCGAGGAGTTGGACGCCGTCGGGCCGTGGGAGGTGCTGTCCGCGTGGACGCGCATGTACCCGGACGACGGATACGCCGCGTCCTGCCTCTCCGCGTCGGGCGGGAGTGTGCAGTGCGCCAAGGGCCTCGTCCTGGGCGCTCATCATTCCCATGCCGACGCGCCGCCCCTCGACGTGCTGCTCCATCCCGGCGGTCAGGGCACGCGGCCACAACTGCTCGACGACGCCCATCTCGACTGGGTGCGCCGCCAGCGCGCCGTCGTTCCGTTGATGACCAGCGTGTGCACGGGGTCCCTGGTCTACGCGAAAGCCGGCCTGCTGAAAGACAGGCCGGCTACGACGCGTTGGGCCGCTTCGCCCCCTGTGAGTACTTGTTAACCACCCGCGGTTAATAAGTACTCACGGGCGCGTCAGCGCACCACGGACAGCGACACGCGGCTGGGGTAACGCTCCCCTGTGTGCACGGTCTGGTGGGCGACCACGAATTCGGATGATTCGTAGGCGGATTCGCCGGTGTTGAGGTTGCGGTCCCAACGGGGATGGTTGCTGGACGTCACGTGGACCCGGATCCGCTCGCCCGGCTGGAAGGTGACGGCCGTGGACCACAGGTCGATCGCGTACTCGTACACCTCCCCGGGCACGAGCAGGCTCGGTTCGGTGGACGTGTACGTCCCGGGGGTGCGGTAGGAGTCGCGGTAGCGGGCCCGCACCATGCCGTCGGTGAGTGTGATCGACGTGCCGTCCGCGGTCACCCGGCACAGTCGCACGACGAAATCGGTGTCGACCGCGCTGGACGACGCGAACAGTGTCGCGGACACCCGGCCGATCACCGTCAACGGCTCGGTGAGTGTCTCACCGGTGAAGACGAGGACGTCGTCGCGGGATTCGACGCGGCTCTGTTCCAGTGCGCCGGGCGCGAACGTTCCCGGCATCATCGTCGCCCCACCGACCGTCGGCACAGGATCCGCCGGGTCGTAGTCGTAGTCGACGCACCCGTCGCTTTCCTCCGCTTGCGCGACGAGGGTTCCGCCGGGAGCGAGGAAGAGTTCGGCCGTCCGCGTGGGTTCCGGGAAGCGGTCGTACCTCCGCCACCGGTTCTCCCCCATCACGAAGATCCGGACCCGGGGCATGGCGGGTTCCTCGTCGCCGAGCACCGACGCGTACCACTGCGCGTGAACCGACGACAGGTCCTGACCCGAGTCGAGCACCGCCTGGTTCGCGGGACTGCCGAACACCACCGAGCCACCGAGCCCGGAGAAGTTGGTGTGACTCCACGGGCCCACGATCAGGTACGGCGCGGGGGCCGCACCGGAATCACTGTGCGCCAGTTGGCCGAAGTACTGGTCGAGGGTGCTGTTCACGAAGATGTCGTACCACCCGCCGATGTGCAGTGAGGGGAGGTCGACGGCCCGGTCGCTCGCGCTGTCCCACAGGTCGCGGGTGTGGTGATCGATCGGGAATCCCAGCGATTCGACGATCGGCGACGCGAAGAACGCCGGTGCGTCCACGGCCATGTCGCGGACGGGCAGGATGTCGAGGAACGTGTCCTCGGACATCGCCCGGTCGATTCGCGTCCACGACTCCCACTCGCGTTCCGCGCGGGCGGGATCGGTCCGGGACAGTTTCGCGATCTCGGCCGGTCCGGCCGAATAGTGCCCCCACCCGAGCCGGGCACCGAATTCCACCGCGCCGCCGCGCACGAGCCCACCGGACCGCGCATTGCCGCCTGCGGAGATGCCCGGGGCGATGCCGCGCAGGGCCGGCGGCTTCTCCTGGGCTGCACGCCACTGGGTTTCGGCGAAGTACGACCGTCCCCACATACCCACGGCGCCGGTCGAGTACGGCAGTTCGGCGGCCCACTGCACCGTGTCGTAACCGTCCGGACCTTCGTTCTCCGACGGCACGAACTCGCCGTCCGAGCCGAACCTGCCGCGGACGTCCTGCATGATCACGACGAATCCGGCGGCCGCGACGGTGGTGGGGTTGAGGTAGCCCGAGTTCACGGACAGGTCGCGGCCGTACGGGGTGCGGGTGAGCAGAACCGGGAAGCGTCCGGATCCGTTCGGGCGGTAGACGGTCGAGCGCAGAACCATCCCGTCCCGCATCGTTGCCTCGACGTCGTTCTCGATCAGTACATCGTGTTTCACAGGTTCGGTCACTTTCGACGGGAGTGCGGTCATTTGCCGAGGTCGGTGGTGCTGGTCCGGTAGGTTTCGCGGACCGTGAGCGTGGTGACCGCGCTGACCAGGCAGCAGCACGCGGTGAATACGGCCACCGGTATCCAGCCGTTCGGTCCGGGCCGGACGAGCGCCGCGGCGATGGTGGGGGCGAATCCGGTGGCCACCAGCGCCAGCTGCCCGGAGATCGCCATGCCCGAATACCGGATGCGCGTCTCGAACATCTCGGCGTACAGCGCGGGACCGACGGCGTTGACGAGCGAGTAGCCGGCCACCATCACGATGCACGCGGTGATCAGGATCAGGGCCGTCGAACGCTGGCTGACCGCCCAGAAGAATCCGGAGATGGCGACGGCGCAGACGAGGTTGCCGGTGATGAAGATCGGCTTGCGTCCGATCCGATCGGCGAGGATCCCCGCCGCGGGCTGGGCCACGAGCGCGAGTGCGGCGGTGAGCACGGTCGCGCCGACCATGACGGTCCGGGACACGCCGGCCTCGTGGGTGCCCCACGACAGGGCGAAGGCACTGAAGATGGTGGAGACCACCGCGAACAGCCCACACCCCACGACCCGCAGCACACTCGGCCAGTGGTCGCGGAAGATCACCTTCGCCGGCATCTCCTTCGGCTCGTCGGTCGACACGGCCTCCTCGAACACCTCGCTCTCGGGCAGCATCCGGCGGATGACGAGCCCGGCGAGAGCGACGAAGATGCTGAGCAGGAACGGGATACGCCATCCCCAGCTGAGGAAGGCGTCCTCGGGCAGTCCGGAGAACACGAGGACGACCAGCGACGCCAGCAGCATTCCCGCGGCGGCACCGGTGTTCACCCAGCTCGCCGCAAGTGCCCGGCGATGGGCGGGTGCGTGTTCGAGCGCCAGGGACGCGGCTCCCGCCGACTCGCCTGCCGCCGACGCACCCTGGACGGCCCGCAGCAGCACCAGCAGGATCGGCGCCGCGACGCCGATCGCCCCGTACGTCGGCAGGCAGCCGATGAGCGAGGTGGCCACACCCATCATCACGAGCGTCACCACCAGCATCCGCTTACGCCCGAGCGTGTCTCCGAAGTGCCCGAAGACGAGGGCCGCGAGAGGCCGGACGACGTAACCGATCCCGATGGTCGCCATCGACACGATGGTCCCCCAGAACGAACCGAGATCCGGGAAGAACAGGGTGTTGAACGCGAGCGCGGAGAAGGACGCGTAGATGAAGAAGTCGTAGTACTCGAGGGTGCTGCCCACGAAGGAGGCCAGGGCTGCCCGGCGCGCGTGGGGCGACCGGACGCTCGTGTCGGCGCGTACGGCGCGGCCGTCGAATGTGGAAGTCATGTGGTTCCTACCTGAATGTGAAGGGCATCCGGGAGTTCGGAGGGGCCTCGAGGCGGGTGCGGCACCGGGGATCGGAGTCGTCCAGGTCACATCCGCGCCGCCGAGGGAGACTCTGCCAAAGAAACCGATCACCGTCCAAGAGCAGTATCGGCACCGATTGATAAGCGATCGTTATTGCTCGTCGGCGACGGTGTCCGGCGACGGCAGCACCTCGTCGGCGAGGTCGAGGACCGTCCGCACCACCGGCGATACGGGACGGTCCGACCAGGCCAGCGCGGCCCGGACTTCGTATCGGCCGGCATCGAGGGGAACGAGGACCACCCGATTGGGATACGTCTGGACGTCACCCGGCACGAGCGCCACACCGACCCCCGCCGCGACGAGGGCGGTCAGGACGATCCCGTCGGTGGTCTCCTGCACGATGTTCGGCGTGAACCCGACATCCCGGCACGCGGCGAGCAGATCGCGGCGGAGCGTGGATCCGGTGGCGGCGGGATTCGCGACGAACGTTTCGTCGCGTAGTTCCGCGAGGTCGATCGACTTCCGTTCGGCGAGTGGGTGATCGCTGGGGAGCAGTGCACTGAGGTACTCCACCGAGATCTGCCGCGTGAGCACATGGGGGTGGGACACCGCGTCCGAGACGATCCCGAGGTCGAGTTGCCCCTCCCAGATTTCGTCGAGGATCTGCCCACTGACCGTCGCCCCTTCGAGAACGAGATCGATCAGGGGATACCGACGGCGCACCGACCGTGCCAGAGAGGACAATTCGGTCTGCCCGTAGGCGCCGCTGAAACCGACGCGGACGCGACCCTCGACCGCCGGATCCGCGATCACCGCGGCATCGACGGCGCGGTCGATTCCGGCGAGCGCGTCCCTGCACGGCTGCAGGAAGCGCTCCCCCGCCGCGGTGAGCCGGACCGATCGCGTCGTGCGGTCGAACAATTTGACGCCGAGGCGTTTCTCGAGTTGCTGCACCTGCTGACTCACTGCGGGTTGCGCGATGTGCAGCACCTCGGCCGCCCGGCCGTAGTTGAGTTCTTCGGCGACCGCGACGAACGACTTCATCCAGCGGATCTCCACGACCGGTCAGTCCACCACGAACACCGTGAGACGCACCTCGCCGGGAAGGCGCTCGCCGGTGCCGACGAGGATCCGTGAGCGCAGCCACGACCACCGGCCCTCGGCGGCGGTGAGCCGCGGCGTGCAGCGGAAGTAGATGCGCTCGGGTGGCACGGCCTCGCCGTCGACCAGTCGGGCGATGTCTTCGGCGGTACCCGAGCGCAGCCCGAAGTTGGTGACGTAGATGCGGTCGCCGTCGTCGGTCTCGATGGCGTACTTGGCCTCGAGCTCGGTGAGCGTGGACGAGCTGAGCAGCTGGAAGTCCGCCCCGACCGGCAGCACGGTGCCCCGCAGCTCGGGGCCCTCGACCCGGCCACCGACGATGGGGATGATGCGACGTGTCCCTTCGGGCGTGGACCCGATCTCCACCGGCTCGGCCACCTCCACGACGAACGTGGCGAGGAACGACATGCCGGGCGGGGCCGGGGCGAGGAGCTCGGTCATCGCGCCCTACTCCACGAAGGTGGGAAAGGCGATGCTCTGCAACGTGTCCCGCATCTGATTGACGACCGTGTCGGGGATGCCCTCGAAGTAGCGTCCGTGCGCGGCGTCGACACGCGCCTTGGCGTCGTCGCGGAGCCGGCGCCCTTCCTCGGTGGCGGCGATCAGTTTGTTGCGGCGATCCGAGGGGTCGAGGGTACGCACGACGAGTCCGCGTTCCTCGAGTTCGTCGACCAGCCCCACGATCTGACTGGGGTCGAGACCCATGGTGGCGGCCACCCCGCGCTGGTTGACGCCCTCGGCCTGCTCACAGGCGAGAACCAGGACCGAGTAGGAGCGCACCCGCAGACCCGTGGGGACGAGGGCCTTGTTCACCGCGCCCAGCACCATTCCGCCGACGCGCGAGAGCAGGAACCCGATGTCGTCCGATAACGCCTGCGACTCTGCCATGCGACGACCCCCTTCTGATGATTGTCGGTAGAGTAGCAGACCTTAATCATTGACATTCTCAATCATCAATGATTACGTGTGATCCAGCGAACACGACCTTAGGAGAATCACGACATGGACCTCAGCAACAAAGTCGCCGTAGTCACCGGCAGCGGACAGGGCCTCGGACTGGCATACGCCAAGGACCTGGTGCGCCACGGCGCCGCGGTCGTGATCAACGACGTCAACCAGGCCACCGCCGACGCCGCCGTCGCCGAGATCACCGCCGCGGGCGGCCGGGCAGTCGCCGTCGTCGCCCCGGTCGGCAGCACCGAAACCGCCCAGAAGCTGGTCGCCGGCGCGATCGACGCATTCGGACGCCTCGACGTCATGGTCACCAATGCCGGCATCCTCCGCGACAAGGTGCTGTGGAAGATGACCGACGACGACTTCGACGCCGTGATCAACGTGCATCTGCGCGGCACCTTCACCTGCGTACGCGAAGCCGTCCTGAAGTTCCGCGAACAGGGCGACGGTGGTCGCATCATCTGCATCGGCTCCCCCGCCGGCCAGCGCGGCAACTTCGGGCAGACCAACTACTCGGGCGCCAAGTCCGGCATCGTCGGCATGGTCCGCACCTGGGCGATGGAACTGCAGCGCGCGGGCATCACCGCCAACGCCGTCTGCCCTGTCGCAGCGACGGCGATGACGGAGACCGTCCCGTTCCTGGCCCCCTACATCGAGGGCATGAAGAACGGCGAGCCGCTCCCCGACATCATCCGCCGCGAGGTGGGCCTGGGCACCCCCGAGGACGCCGCAGGCATCATCTCGTTCCTCGCGTCCGACGCGGCCGCCGAGATCACCGGCCAGGCGTTCGCCGTCGGCGGCGACCGCCTCGCGCTGTGGTCGCACCCCGACCTGACCGCGGTCGAGTACCACGACGGTGGCTGGTCGGCCGACGACATCGCGGCTCAGTGGAACGGCACGTTCGGCGACGCCGTCCAGTCCGTCGGCGAGGAATTCCCCGAGGAGCTGATGGCGAAGTGAGCCGCTACGAGTACGGCATCGACTTCGACAAGATCGACGCCATCGACATCCACACTCACGTCGAGATCGACGGCTGCGGGCACCGGTCGCTCGACGACGAACTGATGGCCGCCTCGGAGAAGTACTTCAAGTCCGGGGAGGAAC
Organism: Rhodococcus sp. IEGM 1307; assembly: GCF_030056915.1. Classification (NCBI taxonomy): domain Bacteria; kingdom Bacillati; phylum Actinomycetota; class Actinomycetes; order Mycobacteriales; family Nocardiaceae; genus Rhodococcus; species Rhodococcus sp. IEGM 1307. The sequence continues at coordinate 661,923 of NZ_JASHKW010000001.1, read as the reverse complement.
GCACCCCGTCCATCGACGCGATCGCCGATCACTACCGCTCGCGCAACATGGCCGCGGTCGTGTTCACCGTCGACGCGGCCTCAGCCAGCGGACACGCCGCCAACTCGGTCGAGGAGATCGCCGAGGGCGCGGCCCGCCACAACGACGTCCTGATCCCGTTCGGATCCGTCGACCCCTGGCAGGGCAAGGCCGCCGTGCGGCGCGTGCACCGGCTCGTCGACGACTACGGCGTGAAGGGATTCAAGTTCCACCCGAGCATGCAGGGCTTCGAACCGAACGACCGGCAGTTCTACCCGCTCTACGAGGCGATCACCGAGGCCGGGGTCCCCGCCCTGTTCCACACCGGTCAGACCGGGATCGGCGCCGGGCTGCCCGGCGGCCACGGCATCAAACTGCGCTACTCCGACCCGATGCTGCTCGACGACGTCGCCGCCGACTTCCCCGACCTCACCGTGATCATGGCCCACCCGTCGGTGCCGTGGGTCGACTCGCAGATCTCCATCGCCACCCACAAGGCCAACGTCTTCATCGACCTGTCCGGGTGGTCGCCGAAGTACTTCCCGCCGCAGCTGGTCAAGGCCGCCAACAGCATGCTCCGCGGCAAGGTGCTGTTCGGCTCCGACTTCCCCGTCATCCAGGTCGACCGCTGGATGAAGGACTTCGAGAACCTCGACATCAAACCCGAGGTCGCGCCGCTGATCTTCAAGCAGAACGCGCTGCGCGTTCTCGGCATCAAGCACTGACCCGGCCCCACCGAACCACCAGGAGACTTATCATGACCACCGCAACCACCACCCGCGTCGCCACCCTCGCCGACCTCGCCGCACTCGAGGGCCAGCCGCTGGGCACCAGCTCGTGGATCGACATCCCCCAGCAGCGAATCAACACGTTCGCCGACGCCACCGACGACCACCAGTGGATCCACGTCGACCCCGAGCGCGCCAAGGCGGAGAGCCCGTTCGGCGGGCCCATCGCCCACGGCTACCTCACGTTGTCGCTGATCATCCCCATGTGGGACGAGGTACTGACCGTCGACAGCGTCACCATGGCCGTCAATTACGGTCTCAACAAGGTCCGATTCACCAACCCCGTACCCGCCGAGGGACGCGTCCGGCTGAACGCGACGCTGCAGTCCGTCGAGGAGCTGCCCAAGGGCGGCGTCCAGGTGACCGTCGCCGGGCAGATCGAACTCGAGGGCAGCGAGCGTCCCGCGGTAGTCGTCGAGGCCGTGTACCGCTTCTTCGAGTGACCCACCTGTGAGTACTTATTAACCGCCCGGGGTTAATAAGTACTCACGGGTGGCGAAGCCGCACTACTCGGGAGCCTGGTCGTCGGGCTCGACCTGTTCCGCCTGCTTCCGCTCGGACGCGTTGCCCGCGATTCCCTTCGCCTCGCGCTCGGCCACCAGCCGGTCTTCCATGTCGTCGACGAGGTCTGCGATCCGCTGGTGCTCGGGGAGGTGCTGATCGTGTCGATCCGAATTCGCCTTCATCACGCTCCTTCCGCTGTGTGCGACGGGCCGCAAATCCTGCGACTTCCGGACGCACAATTCGAACTGTACGCCGCGGGCCCGGCCGAAGCGGGCATTCACGGCGGCACGAACTGGACGCCCGTCTTTCGGGCATTTCGCACCGTCGGTGAAACCTGTTGCCGAACACCACCTTACGGACGTCAGGTTCGCCAATGTCGCACTGCGCAACCTCATTTCGCCTTCGACGCGGGTCCTCCACCGCTGCCGGCAGGCGATGAATTCGATGCACAATCGACACCGTCTTGCGAGTACCTGCAGCCGGCACCTCGTACTCTGGACCGGGTACCACCCGAAGGAGGACCGATATGCCAGCAGTCACCACACCTCATGTCTATGTTCATCGTGCCGGCGATCGGCTGAAAACCAAGATTTCCTGGTTGGATTCGAAGCACTCGTTCTCCTTCGGCCAGCACTACGACCCCGACAACACACACCACGGGCTGCTCCTCGTGAACAACGACGACACCGTGCTCCCCGGTCAGGGATTCGACACGCACCCGCACAAAGACATGGAGATCGTCACGTGGGTGCTGCGCGGCTCGCTCGTCCATCAGGATTCGATCGGCCACTCCGGCATCATCTATCCCGGCCTTGCGCAACGCATGAGCGCAGGCAAGGGCATCATGCATTCCGAGAAGAACGACAGCTGGCGCCTCGAGGGTGAGCAGCACCACGAGCCGGTGCATTTCGTCCAGATGTGGGTGGTACCCGACGAAGCCGGCCTCACTCCGAGCTACGAACAACTCGAGATCGAGGACGAGATCCTCAAGGGCGGGCTGATGCCCGTTGCGTCCGGAATGCCGGAATACAAAGATAATTCGGCGATCCGGATCCACAACAAGCACGCGGCCCTGCATGTCGCGCGACTCTTCCCCGGCGCATCGGTGACGCTTCCCGAAGCGCCGTTCCTCCACGTCTTCGTCGCCCGGGGCACCGCGGAGATGGAGGGTGTCGGCACCCTGTACGAGGGGGACGCCGTCCGGCTGAGCGCCTCCGGTGGCCAGCAGGTCACCTCGCACTCCGGCGCCGAGGTCCTCGTCTGGGAGATGCACGCCCGCCTCGGCGGGTGAGTTCCCAGCAAGTTCACAGCCGGACGGCACGCTGCGCGCAGGTTCGTGCGCCACGATCAGGTCACAGCCCGATCATGGAGAGGTACGCATAGTGAACAAGGACGTCGAGAAGAGCCGTCTGCGCATCAGCCGCCGCCGCGCACTGGCGGTCGGTGGAACGGTGAGCCTGGGTGGGCTCATCGCCGCCTGCACCGGGAACGGGAGCAGCAGCACGTCGGCGTCGGCCACGTCGACCGCAGCCGCATCCAGTGCCGCGACGAGCGCCGACACCGTGAGCGCCCTGCTCGACCAGGCACCGCGGTGCGTCCTGGCCGTCGAGGAGACGCAGGGACCGTACTGGTTCGACGTCGACTCCATCCGCAGCGACATCCGCGAGGACCGGCCGGGCACGAACCTGCAGCTCGCACTGCGGGTGCAGGACCTGACGAATTGTTCCGCGGACGGCTCCGCCGCGGTGGTGAGCAATGCCGTCGTCGAGATCTGGCACTGCGACGCGGGTGGGGTGTACTCCGGCTTCGAGTCGGGTTCCGAGGCCGCGGACCTCAGCGGCAACGGCGCCCCCGCAGGCGCGCCTCCGGCGGGCGGACCCGGTGGCGGCCAACCCCCGGCCGGTGCTCCCGGTGGCGCAGGTGGTCCCGGTGCGGGTGGTCCCGGCGGCGACATGTCCGGCGGTTCGGGTGAGACGTCCGACGGGTCCTACAGCGTCGGCGACAGCGAGGCCGCCACCACGGACGACGGCACCTACCTGCGCGGCGCCCAGACCACGGACGCGAACGGTGTCGCCCAGTTCACCACCATCTTCCCCGGTTGGTACATCAGCCGGACCACCCACATCCACCTGAAGGTGCACATCGACAAGAAGACGGTGCTCACCACCCAGCTGTTCTTCGACGAGGCCCTGCTCGACGAGGTGTACGCGACCGCGCCGTACTCCGATCACACCGGACGCGAGAACAACGTGAACAACTCCACCGACAGCATCTACGACGCCGCCGGCCTGCTGACCGTCGCCAAGCAGTCGGACGGCTACCTCGCGGCGATCAACCTCGGCATCGACGTCTGATCGATCCCCGGTCGTCTGTTTCGCCCTGAGCGCAGTGGTGGACCTCCCGGCGCGGAACGGTGTAAGGATGGAACGCATGACCACGGCTCAGCGCTCCGGCATCGACCTCACTCACCTCGACAACGACACCCGCGCCCAGGACGACCTCTTCGTCCACGTGAACGGCAAGTGGATCGACGACTACGAGATTCCCGCGGACCGGGCGATCGACGGCGCGTTCCGCACGCTGTACGACAAGGCCGAGGTAGACGTCCAGACCATCATCGAGGAGGCGGCGGACTCCGGCGCGGCGCCGGGGACCGACGCGCAGCGCATCGGTGACCTGTACGGCAGCTTCATGGACGCGGATGTCGTCGAGGCCGCGGGGCTCGCACCGATCGCGGGCGAGCTCGCCGACGTGGCCTCGGCCGCCGACCTCTCCGCGCTCGCCGCCGTCATCGGCCGCCAGCAGCGCACGGGGGTCGGCGGAGCCGTCGGCCACTACGTCGACACGGACGCCAAGAACTCCGAGCGTTACCTCGTCCACTTCAGCCAGTCGGGCATCGGCCTGCCCGACGAGTCGTACTACCGCCAGGACGACCACGCGGAGATCCGCGCGGCGTACGTGAAGCACATCGCGAAGATGTTCGCCCTCGCAGGCGTCGACTACGACGCGCAGCGCGTGTTCGACCTGGAAACCAAGATCGCGGCCGGTCATTGGGACGTCGTGAAGCGTCGCGACGCCGAGCTGAGCTACAACCTGCTCACCCTCGACCAGCTCCCCGCCGGGTTGGACTGGTCGTCGTGGATCGGCGCGCTCGGCGGCACGTCCGAGCAGTTCGCCGAGATCGTGGTCCGCCAGCCCGACTTCCTCACCACGCTGACCGAGCTGTGGACGTCCGAGGACATCGACGACTGGAAGGCGTGGGCGACGTGGAACGTCATCCGCTCCCGCGCCCCGTACCTCACGCAGGCCCTGGTCGACGAGAACTTCGCGTTCTACGGGAAGACGCTGACCGGTGCCGAAGAGATCCGTGAGCGCTGGAAGCGCGGCGTGTCCCTGGTGCAGGATCTGCTGGGCGAGGCCGTCGGCAAGCTGTACGTCGAACGCCACTTCCCGGCCGACGCGAAGGCCCGCATGCAGGAACTCGTCGCCAACCTGCAGGAGGCCTACCGGCGCAACATTTCCGACCTGGACTGGATGAGCCCCGAGACGCGGCAGGCGGCGCTCCGCAAGCTGGAGAAATTCACGCCCAAGATCGGCTACCCCGACAAGTGGCGCGACTACTCGGCCGTCACCATCTCCCGCGACGACCTGGTGGGCAACTACCGCAGCGGCTACGCGGCGGAGTACGACCGCGACCTCGCGAAGCTCGGCGGCCCCGTCGACCGGGACGAGTGGTTCATGACACCGCAGACGGTCAACGCCTACTACAACCCGGGCATGAACGAAATCGTTTTTCCCGCAGCCATTCTGCAGCCTCCGTTCTTCGACGCCGCCGCAGACGACGCCGCCAACTACGGCGGAATCGGTGCCGTCATCGGTCACGAGATCGGCCACGGCTTCGACGATCAGGGCGCCAAGTACGACGGCGACGGCAACATGGTCGACTGGTGGACCGACGACGACCGGACCGAGTTCGGCAAGCGCACGAAGGCGCTGATCGAGCAGTACAACGAATTCGAGCCGAAGGCGCTGCCCGGACACAGCGTGAACGGCGAGTTCACCATCGGTGAGAACATCGGCGACCTCGGTGGCCTGTCCATCGCCATCGCGGCGTACCGGATCGCCACGGAAGGGTCCGAGCCCGAGGTTCTCGACGGCCTCACCGGTATCCAGCGGGTGTTCTTCGGCTGGGCACAGGTGTGGCGCACCAAGGCCCGGGACGCCGAGGCGCTCCGCAGGCTGGCCGTCGATCCGCACTCGCCGCCGGAGTTCCGCTGCAACGGCGTGGTCCGCAACCTCGACACGTTCCACGACGCGTTCGACGTCCAGCCGGGTGACGCCCTGTATCTGGATCCGGAGGAGCGCGTCAAGATCTGGTAGCGACTACCGCAGACGGTTCCCCGTCGCCGCGGAGAAGAAGTACACCTCGCCGGGCTTCGGCTGCAGGTGCACCCTCTCCCCCGCGGCGACGGTGCGGGTGCGGTCCACCCGCACCACCACCTTCCCGGACGTCCCGGACGCGTACACGAAGGACTCCGCCCCGAGTTCCTCGAGCAGGTCGGCGTCGACGGTGTACGAGTCCTTGCGCCACGACCCCACCAGCACCCACGACTCCGGGCGCACCCCGACGATCACGGAGCCGTCCCCGATAGCCGAGTGCGGCACGGGAATTCGCAGGTCGCCCAGTTCGGCGACGCCGTCGCGGATCGGGGTGTCCATGAGATTCATCCCGGGCGAGCCGATGAAGCCGGCGACGAACGTGTTGACCGGGTCGTCGTAGAGATCGCGGGGCCGGGCCACCTGCTGGAGGCGCCCACCCTGCATGACCGCCACCCGGTCGCCCATCGTCATGGCCTCCACCTGGTCGTGGGTCACGTACACGGTGGTCGTGCCGAGCCGGCGCTGCAGGCCCGCGATCTGCGAGCGGGTGCTCACCCGCAGCTTGGCGTCGAGGTTGCTCAGCGGTTCGTCCATGCAGAACACCTTGGGGTGCCGCACGATGGCCCGGCCCATCGCGACCCGTTGACGTTGCCCGCCGGACAGTTTCGCCGGTTTGCGATCCAGCAGCGGTTCGAGTTCGAGCATCCGCGCCGCTTCCAGCACCCGTTCGGTGCGTTCCACCTTCCCGACGCCGGCGTTGCGGAGCGCGAAACCCATGTTGTCGGCGACGGTCATGTTCGGGTACAGCGCGTAACTCTGGAACACCATGGCCACGTCCCGCGCCCGGGGCGGCAGCGCGGTGACATCGGCGCCGCCGATCTCGATGCGGCCCGCCTCGACGGCTTCGAGGCCGGCCAGCATTCGCAGACTGGTCGACTTACCGCACCCGGACGGACCCACCAGGACGAGGAACTCGCCGTCCGCGATGTCGAGGTCCAGCCGATCGACCGCCGGTCGATCGGCTCCGGAATAACGGTGGGTGACACCTGCGAACTGCACGTGGGCCATGGATGTTCCTTCTCCTCCTACTGGGGCAGCTTGGGTGTGATCTGGCGGTCGATGATCTGCTGCAGTTGCGTCCCGACGCCGGCGAACGTCGCCGCCACGTCCGCATTCTGCAGCGCGATCTGCTCGAGTCCGGTGCCGATGATCTGGTCGCCGCCGGGCACGAACACCCGGGCGTAGTCCTGCGACCGGGTCTTCGCGAGCTGGTCGACGGCGGTGCGCGCGTTGGGGTTCGCGTCGAGGTACGCCTTCATGCTCGGGTCCTCGACAGCGGACTTGCGGACGGGCATGTATCCGACGTTCTGGGAGAAGTACGCGGTGTTCTCGCCGTTGGTCACGAAGTCGATGAACGTCAGCGCGTTCTTCTTCCGCTCGTCGGAGATCCGCGCCGGAATCGCGAGGCCCGCGCCACCGGTCGGGCAGCCCGACGCGCCCGACGCGGGGAGGAAGGCGGTGCCGAAGTCGAACGCGGCCGACTTGGTGATCCCCGACAGGTCGCCGGTCGAGGCGATGGTCGACGCGAGGATGCCGGCGCCGAACTCGTTGGCGATGTCGCTCGACACGGCCGCGTATTTCTTCGTGTGGATCATGTCCTTCAGGAACGTCCCCGCGGCGACTGTCTTCTCGTCGCCGAACTTCAGGTCCCACTGGTCCGAGTACGCCCCGCCGAACGTCCAGACCGGCCCCTCGAACGTCCAGCCCAGGTAGTTCTTGGCGTCGCCCCAGCCGTGGGCCAGCTTGCCGCCGCCCATCACCCGCTGCAGTTCGGGACCCCACTCGTCGAACTCCTGCCAGGTGGCGGGCCCCCGGTCGGGCAGTCCGGCCTGCGCCCACACCTGCTTGTTGTAGTAGAACAGCGGCGTCGACCGCGCATACGGAAGGGCGTAGTGCCTGCCCTCGAACAGGTAGTCGGCGAGCAGCGAGTCGACATAGTCGGAGGAGTCGACACCGACCTCGCCGAACAGTCCGTCGAGCGGCTCGATGGCCCCGGTCAGGGCGTAGTTGAACCACCAGACGTCCGACAGGACCACCACGTCGGGCAGTTCGCCGCCCGACAGGGCCGCGTTGAACTTCTGCGAGACCTCCTCGTAGTTCTTTCCGCCGTCGACGAGGTTCACGGTGAGGTCGGGGTATTTCGCCTGGAACCGGTTGATCAGTTCCCGTTCGACGTCCTGCGACTTGCCCGGGTGGTTGGACCAGAACGTGATGGTGTTCGCGTCGCCCGCCGCGCCGGACGTCGCCGACGAGCCCGACCCCGACCCGGCGCACGCGGACAGCGCGGCGCCGGCGGCCACCGCGCCCGCCAGCCCGAGGAATCCCCGACGGTTCATCCGATTCATGTCTCTCCTCGTTCTCCGCTATCCCTTGACCGCACCCGATGTGAGGCCCTTGATCATGCGCCGTTGCAGCACAAGGAAAACCACGAGAATCGGCAGCATCGTGAGTACCGTTCCCGCCATGACCGGACCCCAGTTGGTGAGCCCGTCGTTGTTCTGGAGTTGGGTCAACCCGATCGGCAGCGGCGCGACGGACGCGTCGTCGGCCATCAGGAACGGCCACAGGTATTCGTTCCACTCGGTGACGACGGTGATGATCGCGAACGCCACCATGGTGGGCCCGGACACCGGCAGGATCACCCGCCACAGCAGGCGGAAGTGGCCTGCGCCGTCCATCCGGGCGGCCTCGATGATCTCGGTGGGGATCGACAGGAAGTGGTTGCGCATCAGGAACGTTCCGAACGCGACCCCGGCGAGCGGAACGATGATGCCGTGAAAGCTGTTCCGCCAGCCCCATTCGGCGACGAGTGCGTAGTTGGAGATGACCGTGATCTGGTTGGGCACCATCAAGGCGGCGATGATGCCGAGGAACACGACGTTCTTACCCGGGAACCGCAGGAACACCAGTCCGTAGGCGCTGAACACGCCGAGTGCGAACTTCACGACGGCCAGCACCCCGGTGATGATCACGGAGTTGCGCAGGAACGTCCAGAACGGCACCGACGTGGTGGCCTCCGAGTAGTTCTCGGGATGGAAGGTGCCGGGCCACCAGGTGACCGGCAGGGTGTAGACGTCCGGGCGATCCTTGAAGGACGTCATCACGATCCAGTACAGCGGCAGGGCCACCATGACCAGCACCGCCACCATCGCGGCGTATCCCAGGGCCGTCACGAGCGCTTCCCGGCGGCGATGGTCACGGGCCGGGTCTGTCGCCACCGGCACCTCCGTGCTGCGCTGTTCGCGCAGTGTCTCCGCGGTCACCGGACCTCACCGCGATCCATGATCCGCACCTGGTAGACGGTGATCCCTAGCAGGACAAGGAACATGATCGTGGCCACGGTGGCGCCGTAGCCGGCACGGAAGTTGCGGAACGACTCGTTGTAGACCTGGTAGACCATCGTGGTGGTTCCGGTGCCGAGCGGACCGCCCCGGGTCATCACGTTGACGATGTCGAACACCTGAAGGGAGCCCAGCATCACCGTGATCGAGAGGAAGTAGGTGGTCGGACGCAACTGCGGCAGGATGACCCGGCGGAACGTCGTCCACCGGCCCGCCCCGTCGATCTCCGCGGCCTCGGTCAGCTCACGCCGCGTGCCCTGCAGTGCCGCAAGGTAGATCACGAACGTGTAGCCGAGGTTCTTCCACATGTAGGTGACCGTCACCATGAACAGCGCCCAGTGCGGGTCCTGATAGAAGTCGGGGACGGAGTCGATCCCGACACGGTGCAGCAGATCCTGGATCAACCCGAAACGGGGATCGAACACGAACTGGAACGCCACGCCGATCGCGGCTCCCGAGATGACGAACGGCGCGAAGATCGCCGAGCGGACGAGGTTGCGGCCGTGCAGGTTACGGTCCAGCAGCACGGCGAGCGCGAGACCGGCGATCATCGATCCCACCACGGTCGCGACGGTGAACACGACGGTGTTGCCGACGATCTGCCAGGTGTCGGTCCGGCTCCACCACTCGCGGTAGTTGTCCCATCCGACGAACGTGGCGACGGGGTCGGCGATGTTCCAGTCGAAGAACGACAGCCGGATGTTGTCGACCAGGGGCCGGTAGGTGAACAGTACGAGCAGAACCAGATTGGGACCCACCAGCGCCGCGAACAACGCATAGTCCCGCCACGGACGCCCGAGCAGTCCCTGCTTTCCCGGCGACGGCAGGGAACGTTGCGGACTCGATCTCACTGCGGCAGTCTGACGACCGATGACGAATAGCCGGTGAATTGCCGTAGCCCGCACATTGAACTGTGCGGGCTACGGGAAGAACGCGGTGGGAATCGGGGTCAGCGGTTCCAGTCGCCGAGACCGTCGGAGCCGCTCAGCACGCCGCCCGCGGTGTTCTGCACGACCACGGCGTCACCCTTCTTCGAGTTCTCGTAGAACCACTTGGCGTCCTCGGTACTCACGTTGAGGCAGCCGTGACTGACGTTGGTGTTGCCCTGGGCGTCCACCGACCACGGTGCGGCGTGGACGAAGATGCCGCTGTACGACATGCGGGTGGCGTACTCGACGTACGTGCGGTACCCCTCGGCCGAGTCGACCGGGACTCCGTACGTGGACGAGTCCATGTACATGTCGCGGAACTTGTCGCCGATGATGTACGTGCCGTTCGGCGTCTCGTGATCGGTCTTACCCATCGACGTCGGCATGGTCTTGACCACTTCGCCGTTCCGGGTGACGGTGATCTGCTTGGTGTTGTCGTCCGCGGTCGCCACCAGCGCGTCGCCGATGGTGAACGTGGAGTGCGCATCGCCGGCATCCACGGTGACCTCGGTGTTCGCGGGCCAGAACTCGGTGGGCTTCCAGCGCACCTGGCTGTCGTTGATCCAGTAGAAACCACCCTCGACGGGCTGGCTGGTGGTGACCTTGATGGCCCGCTCGGCGGCGGCGCGGTCGCCGATCGCCTCGTTGAAGCGGATGATCACCGGCTGCGCGACACCCACGACCTCGCCGGCGCCCGGGTTGAGGGACGGAGCCGAGAAGTTCGCGGGCGCGGGTGCCGGTTCGGGAAGCGGCAGCTGCGGCGCGCCGGGCAGCCCGGGAAGGGTGGGAAGACTCGGAATCTCCGGTCCACCGGGAAAGAGCGGTGCGGCCTGTGCGGCCCCGACCAGCGCAGTTCCCGAGACGACGGCCCCGGTCAGTGCGACGGCGACGCGCGAAGACCAGTGCTTGTTCCTGGAAAAACCGATTCCTGACTTGCCCATATGACCACTCTCGTTCGACGACGTGTGCAACGCGCGTCCCCGACGGACCTACCAATCGCGCACTGCCATTAACACACATCATCCGGCCGCGAGCAATTTGCCCGCAATCGTTGCCGCTCCGCGGCCTGCGGGGAGGTGGTGTCACCGAGTGGTCAAGAAGTGTTCACGATCAGGTCTCGGCGCGGGCGGCGGCGAGCATGCTTTCGATGGTGATCAGCTTGGTGCGCGTCCGGCCGGCCGCCTTGCCCCCGGCGCGTTCGGTCTTGTCGATCCGCTGCCAGCCCTGGTAGTCGACAGCGTCGGGCGCACGCTCGGCGATCAGGCGGTCGAGAGCCTCACGTTCGGCGGGCGCGTCGAGCCGACCGGCGGAGAAATCGTCGATCAGCATCTTGACCGTCTCCGCGGAGCAGTACTTGTTGGTGCCGATCACGCCCGTCGGCCCGCGCTTGATCCAGCCCGCCACGTACACGCCGGGCACCGGCGCGCCGGTCTCGGGATCGATCACCCGGCCGTTCTCGTTGGGGATGACGCCGCGCCGGTCGTCGAAGGGGATGCCGGGCACGGGTTGACCGCGGTAGCCGATCGAGCGCAACACCAGGCCGGTGTCCAGCGTGGAGGTGACGTCGGAGGGTTTGGCGCTGAGCCGTCCCGACGCGTCCGCGACCATCTCGTTCTTCGCGATGCGCACCGATTCGACGGTGTCGGTGCCGAGAATCTCCACGGGTGACGTCAGGAAACGCAGCACGATCCGCTTCTTCGCCGGATCGGCGGTGCGCCGGGCGAATTCCTCGACCTGCCGCACCTTGTGGCGCTGCGACGGCTCGGCCTCGTCGCCGTCGACGAACGCGCGGCTTGCCGGGTCGAGCACCGCTTCTTCCGGGTCGACCACGATGTCCACGTTCGGCATCAGCCCGAGCGCGAGGAGTTCGGGGTTGGTGTAGGCGGCCTGAGCGGGGCCGCGGCGGCCGAGAATGACGACCTCGCGGATGTTGCTCGCCCGCAGCGCCTCGAGGGCGTGGTCGGCGAGGTCCGTCTTCGCCAGGATCTCCGGATCGGTGACGAGGATGCGGGCCACGTCGAGTGCCACGTTGCCGTTGCCCACGATGACGGCCCGCTCCCCCGACAGGTCGAACGTGTGGTCGGCGTAGTCGGGGTGGCCGTTGTACCAGGCCACGAACTCGGTGGCGGCGTGGCTGCCGACCAGATCCTCGCCGGGAATGCCCAGCGTGCGGTCGCCTGCCGCGCCGACCGCGTAGATGACGGCGTGGTGGTGCGCGAGCAGTTCCTCGTGGCTCACGTCCCGGCCCACTTCCACGTTGAAGTGGCAGTGCACCGTGCGCTTGCCGACGACGGAGCGGAACTGGTCCGTGACGCCCTTGGTGCCCGGATGGTCCGGCGCGACACCGGCGCGCACCAGCCCGTACGGGGTCGGCAGGCGGTCGAAGATGTCGACCTCGACGCGCGGCTTCGCGGTCAGTTCCATCGCGGCGTAGCAGGCGGCCGGACCCGACCCGACGATCGCGACGTGGAGCGTGCCGAGGGCTGCGTCGATCTGCGGCAGCTTGAGCGGCTCGGGCCAGTCGGGGCCGATGGGGTGCTTGGTGTAGTACTGCGCGTTGATGTCGAGGTACGGCTCGTCGACCTCGTCGAGGTCGTTCTCCGCGTAGATCGCCTCCACCGGGCACTCCTCGACGCAGGCCCCGCAGTCGATGCAGGTGTCCGGGTCGATGTACAGCATTTCCGTGGTGGCGAACGGCTTCTCGTCCGGTGTGGGATGGATGCAGTTGACCGGACAGACATCGACGCACGATGCGTCGTTGCAGCACGGCTGCGTGATCACATAAGTCACGGTTCTCCCCTACCTGAGTACGCGCAGTCCGACGTCGGGATGTGACACCAGACTATAACGTGTTCCAATTTTGCGCGAGAACCGTGCGCGATGTCAGACCGCGTCGCCAGGCTCCACACGGAATCCGACCTTCACCGTGACCTGGTAGTGCGCGATGGCGCCGTTCTCGACGTGACCCCGGGTCTCGACGACCTCGAACCACTCGACGTTGCGCACGGTCTCGTTGGTCCGCGCGATGGCGTTCTCGACGGCCGCGTCGGTACTGTCGCTCGACGAACCGACGACCTCGACAACTCGGTACACGTGATCACTCATCGGGATTCCTTTCGTGGTTACTTGCCGTTCCGGACGATCGCCTGCGCCTCGACACCGAGCCGGGCCAGACGAAGATCACCGAGAGCCGTGAGGGAACTCCCGAGTCGGTTGGTGACGAAGCCCAGGGACAGTCCGCTGTCGAGGTCCGCGTAGGCACCGGACCCGCCGACGCCGTAGTGCCCGATCGCGTTCCGCGGTTGTTCCCGGGACGCGAGGATCGGCCGGTGGTAGCCGAGGGACCACTGCGGGCGGATCCCCAGGACGTAGTCGCGGTCGTGGGTCTGCACCTGCGACATCTGCGCGATGGTGGCCTTGCGCAGGAACCGGTGTCCGTCCAGCCTGCCCCCGTTGGCGATGGCGCCGTACATGCGCGCGAGCGCCCGCGCGCTGAACACGCCGTTCCAGCCGGGCATCACCGCGTCGTGCACAGCGGGGTTCCGGACCAGCACGTCGAATCCCTGGGGCATCGCCGCCTCGGCGAGGCCGCGGGTGGGGCCGACGAGCGAGAGCACGTTCGACGTGAGCTCCCAGTTGAGGCCGGCCGGGTTGATGTGCGGAAACAGCTTCGCGATCCGTGGACGGTGCTGTCCGGGAACCTGATACCAGAAGTCGTCGACGCCGAGCGGGCCCGCGATTTCGTCCTGCACGGCCTGGACGAACGGCTTCCCGGTGACGCGTGCGATCAGTTCGGCCACCAGCCACCCGTAGGTGACGGCGTGATACCCGGGACCGCGCAGCCTGCGCGGATCCGCCGGGGTGGCCGCGAGGGCCTGGACGACGGCGTCGTAGTCGAGGAGATCGAGCGGGCTTCGCATCAGGCCCCGGACCTTGTGCAGTCCGGCCCGGTGGGTGAGGAGTTCGCGAACCGTGATGTCGTCCTTGCCTGCCGCGCCGAACTCGGGCCAGTAGCGCGCGACGGGCGCGTCGTAGTCGATCAGCCTGCGCTCGGCGAGGCGGTGGACGACCGTGCTGGCCACACCCTTTCCCGTCGAGAACGACAGGGCGACGGTGTCGCGGTCCCATCGGCGGTCGCGGTCTGCCCAGCCCGCCCAGATGTCGAGGACTTTCTCACCCCGGAAGTACGCGGTGAGCGCCCCGCCGCCGTGCTGTGGTTGCCGGTACATCGCGAAAAACCGGTCGGCGAGCGGCAGGAACCGCGGATCGACGTGCAGCTCCGTCCGTGGCACGGACGCGGGCCGGGGAACTCGAACGCTGGTCGTCATCGACCACCTCCGATCTCGCTGCCGTATCTCCTACGGCAGTTGCGTCAACCCATTGTGACTACCGTCACCATACGACGCGGACCGGGGTGCCGTTCAGGGAAGCCGCCACACTGTTATGCCGTCGCTCAGACACGCTTGACCTGCAAGGAAATTGATCGCAAGCGACGGTCCAGCGGCGCACACCACGCCCTTGGCCGGATCCGCGACCAGCGCCTGCCCTCCCGGACCGCTCAGCACCAGCGCGGGACCGGCACTGTCGACCGTCCCGATGGCGACGCTCTGGGGCCCGACCGCCACCGCGGCGACTGCGCCACGACGTGCCTCGGCGGCACCGACACCCCCTCCCAGGCCGGCGCCGAGCGCCGCTCCCGCGTGGGCTGCGTCGGCGAACCCGACACCGTCCGTGCCGAACGCCGCCGAATTGCTGCTCGTATCGGCGTTGGCCCCGCACGCGGTGCGGTCGACGACCGTGGTGTCACCCCGGCCCGGTGGGGACACGCAGGACAGGGACACGGCCGACGCGGTCGCCGGCGCGATCATCAGGGTCCCGAGTGCCGTCGCGACGACACCGAGGACGAGTCCGGCAGTACCGACTGTCGTACGTTCCATGGCGACCTCACATTGTTCCCGACCCGACCGTCCCGAGCCTACGTGAGCGCCGGCTATTTGCGGTCTCGGTCCCGACTCGGTTGTACCCGCTTGGGTTCCCCCGGCATTTTGGGGTAATTGGGTGGGTACGG
The DNA here is from genome assembly GCF_030056915.1 of Rhodococcus sp. IEGM 1307. Classification (NCBI taxonomy): domain Bacteria; kingdom Bacillati; phylum Actinomycetota; class Actinomycetes; order Mycobacteriales; family Nocardiaceae; genus Rhodococcus; species Rhodococcus sp. IEGM 1307. Next base: position 646,835 of record NZ_JASHKW010000001.1, on the reverse strand, counting down.
CAGATCGCCGAGACCGTTCGCGGCGTCCCGTTCGGCCATCTCCAGCAGCACGTCGAGCGATTGCGCCACGTCACCCATGGTCGCCATGGGATCGCCGCGCTTCGCGAGCAGCGCGGGCACGGTCGCGATGGTGAAGTCGTCGGGGTCGACGTCCACCAGTTCCTCCCAGGTGACCGGCGTCGACACGGTCGCGATCGGCGTCTTGCGGGCCGAGTAGGCGGACGCGATGGTCTTGTCCCTGGCGTTCTGGTTGAAGTCGAGGAAGATGCGTTCGCCGCGTTCCTCCTTCCACCAGGACGTGGTGGCCCGGTCGCCGCTGCGCCGCTCGATCTCCCGGGCGAGGGCGATGCCCGCGCGCCGCACCTCGATGAAATCCCAGCGCGGTTCGATGCGGAGATACACGTGCAGCCCGCGGCCGCCCGACGTCTTGGGGAAGCCGACGAGACCGAGTTCGTCCAGCAGCGGCCGGAGCACGTCCAGCGCGACCGCCCGGGCGTCGTCGAATCCGGTTCCCGGCTGCGGGTCCAGGTCGATGCGCAGTTCGTCGGGGTGATCGACGTCGGGGCACCGGACCGCCCACGGGTGGAACGTGATGTTGCCGAGGTTCGCCGCCCACACGATGTTCGCGGCACTGCGCACGCGGAGCACGTCCGCCTTGCGGCCGGACGGGAACGTGACCTCGCACGATTCCACGTGATCGGGCCGCTTCGCGGGAACCCGCTTCTGGTAGATCTCCTCGCCCTCGATCCCGTCGGGGAACCGTTGCAGATGCGTCGGCCGATCGACCAGGGCGGTCAGCAGCGCACCGTCGAGTGCCACGGTCCGGTAGTACTCCACCAGGTGCCGTTTCGTGCCGCCCTCGGCACCGAGTTTCGGGTAGTAGATCTTGTCGGGGTTCGACAGCCGCACGGCGACGCCGTCGACGTCGAGTTCTTCGGCAGGACTCGCCATCTAGGAACCTCCGGCCAGGACGTCGGCAAGGTCGTATCGCACCGGGACCTCCAATTGTTGGAACGTGCACTCGTCGGGCGTCCGGTCCGGGCGCCAGCGCAGGAACCGCGCGGCGTGCCGGAACCGGGCACCCTCCATCTGGTCGTACGCCACCTCGACGACGCGTTCGGGGCGCAGCGGCACCCAGGTTCGGTCGTTGCCGGACTGCCACCGCGTCGGCGCCCCGTCCGCGACGACGTCGTCGCCGACGCGCAGCTCGTCGAGTTCGGCGAGCAGTTCGATCCGCCGCGCCGCCGTGAACGCCGACGCACCGCCGACCATCGCCATCTGGTCGCCGTCATACAGTCCGAGCAGCATCGACCCGATCCCCGGCTGACTCTTGTGCGGCCGGTATCCGATGACGACGCAGTCGGCGGTGCGGGCGTGCTTCACCTTCACCATTTCCCGCTTGTTCGGCAGGTACGGGCCCACCAGCTTCTTCGCCACCACCCCGTCGAGGCCGGCCCCCTCGAACGCCTCGAACCACTCGGTGGCCGTCGCACTGGATTCGGTGGCGGCGGTGACGTGGCAGCTGGGTCCGCCGCCGACGGTGTCGACGAGCTGCGCGCGGCGTACCGAGAAGTCCTCGCGGGTGAGGTCGCGGTCGCCCAGGGCGAGCAGATCGAACGCGACGAACTGCGCCGGGGTCTTCTCGGACAGCATCGTCACCCGGCTCTCGGCCGGATGAATGCGCTCCGACAACGACTCCCAGTCGAGCCGGGTGCGGCCGTCGATGTTGCGCGGGACGACGAGTTCGCCGTCCACCACGCACCGCTGCGGCAGTTCGTCCTTCACCGCCCGGACGAGTTCGGGAAAGTACCTGGCCAGATCCTTTCCGCCGCGGGACCCGAGCACCACCTCGTCGCCGTCGCGGAAGACGAGGGTGCGGAAACCGTCCCATTTCGGTTCGTAGGACCAGGCGAGCCCGGACTCCGGTTGCGCCGGAACGGACGACGCAGCCTTCGCGAGCATCGGCTGTAACGGAGGCATCACGGGGAGATCCACCCGTCCATACTGTCACCACAATTGGCAAATCGGACGGCGATGTAATCAAATAATGCGCGACACGGCAATCGCGGTGGACACGATCGAGGTGGCACGGTCATCTCGGAGGAACGGGTGGCGGACGGTCACCTGACGGAGGGGTCAGACATGACAGGGTTAGTTCGGCGGGTGTGTACCGCAGTCGTCGCGTTGTCGGCGACGGCAGTTCTGGTGGCCGGGTGCGGTTCGGACACGACGCCCACCGCGGTGCCGGAGTCGGGTGCGTCCGCGGCCACCACGTCCAGCGAATCGACCACCGTGATCGACGGGCAGGAAGGCGAGGACGCCGGCGGCGACGTCGACTTCGAGGTCGCGATCGGTGAGTGCGTGAAGCTCGGCGGCACCGTCTCCGACGCCGAGATCGACAAGGCGGTGTGCGGCAGCGCCGATTCGAACTACAAGGTGATCGCCAAGGCCGCGAAGAACAGCCAGTGCATCAGCGACGCCGACTCGTACTACTACGAAACCCTCGGCGGCATCGAGCAGGGCGCGATCTGCCTCGACGTGGACTGGGTTATCGGCGGGTGCATGGATGTCGGCGGCGAGGATCCCGCGCGCATCGATTGCGGCGACACCACGGCCGTCGACGGTGTGAAGGTGACGGAGATCGTGCAGGGCGCCACGTCCGTGGACTCGTGCAGCACGTCGTCCAACGGATACGAATACTCCGAGCGCAAGTTCGTCGTCTGCGTCGACGAACTCTGACAGCAGGCGCCGGCCGGCTGCGGGCACTGCCCGCAGCCGGCCTCGCTCACAACCAGCCGCGGCGTTTGAAGATCGTGTACAGCCCGGCGCAGGTGAGCATCATCAGCGACAGGGCGAACGGATACCCACCGACCCAGTGCAGTTCGGGCATGTGGTCGAAGTTCATGCCGTAGACCGTCCCGATCAGGGTGGGCGCGAACAGGATCGCCGCCCATGCCGAAACCTTCTTGATCTCCTCGTTCTGCGCGTAGCTGGCCTGGGTCAGGTTGCGCATCTCCTCGTTCTGCTCCTGCGACACCAGGGTGGCGTTGACGGTGAGGATGTTCCCGAGCAGCTGACGGAAGCCGTCGGCCCGCTCCACGACGACCGTCGCGTGGTCGGTGACGTCACGCAGGTAACGCTGCAGTTCCCCGTCGGTGTTGTACTTCTCGAATCCCGCCGACAATCCGCGCAGCATACCGAGCAGCGGCCTTGTGGCCCTCTGGAATTCGATGACCTCGCGGGTGAGTTCGTAGATGCGCCGCGACACGCCCGGCGCTCCGCTGAACACCTCGGTCTCGATCTCGTCGATGTCGTTCTGCAGTCCGGCGACGACGGGCGCATACCCGTCGACCACGGCGTCGAGGATCGCGTAGAGGACGGCTTCGGGTCCGAGCCGGAGCAGGTCCGGGTTGCTCTCCATCCGCCGGCGGACCGCCGACAGGTCGGGGGATTCGCTGTGCCGGACCGTGAGCACGAACGTCGGACCGCAGAAGACGTGCAGCTCACCGAATTCGACGCGCTCGGTCTCGTCGCAGTAGCGCGCGGCGCGCAGGACCACGAACAGCGTCTTGCCGTAACGCTCCAGCTTGGGCCGCTGGTGGGCGACGATCGCGTCTTCGACGGCCAGCTCGTGCAGGTCGAATTGCTTTGCTGCCGCATACAACTGGGCGTCGTTCGGCCGGTACATCCCGATCCACGCCATCGACGACGCGTCCGGCAGGCTCGCGAGCGCCTCGGACAGGGTGGCCGGGGTGGCCGTCTTCCGGCCGTCGCGGTAGACGGCGCTGTTGACCACCGTTTCCTCGGCGGGCGTCGGTTCGACGGGCCGGCGGGTCACCGCGTGACCGGCGTCGGCGTCGGACAGACCGGCGGAACGGCTGGGGAGGAGGGAACGGATCGGGCGCAGCTGAGGCATGACACGGGGCCTTCGAGGGAAAGGGGGCAGCGCGGAACAGCGCTGAGGAACACGGACCGTGAAACCGCGCACCTACCGGTGGAACGGTTTCAGTTGGTACTCGGAGGTTGGCTTCTCATCGGATGCCACACCTCCTTGCTCTCTCGAAAAGGCAGTTCACGACCTCGGCGAACTGCAGACCGGAGGACACGATACCCCCGGCGACCGGCCACGACAACCTGGGATCCCCGCCGTGTCGGTCCCGGATCCGGCGCCCGCCGCGGCCGATACTGGGCGGGCAACGAATCACCACCGAGAGGCCCCCATGACCAGCTGGTCGGACAGACCGATCTGCGCGTTCGATCTGGAGACGACGGGGCCTGACCCCACCGACGCCCGCATCGTCTCCGCGTGCATCGCCGTCGTCGACGCTCACCACTTCGAGTCGCGAACGTGGCTGCTCGACCCGGAGGTTCCCATCCCGCAGGGCGCCTCGGACGTGCACGGAATCTCCACGGAGTACGCCCGGGCCAACGGGCAGGACTACGCCACCGGGTACGGCGAGATCCGCGAGGCTCTGCACGACGCGTGGACCCGCGACCATGCCGTCGTCGCGTTCAACGCCTCCTACGACCTGACCGTCATGCACACCGAGGGCCTGCGCCTCGGGCTGACCGAACTCGTCACCGGCATCGTGGTCGACCCGTACGTCATCGACCGCGAGATGGACCGGTACCGGAAGGGCAGGCGCACACTGGGCGCGGTGTGCGAGCACTACGGCATCGCCCTCGAGGACGCCCACGAGGCCGAGGCCGACGCGATCGCCGCCGCACACCTCGCCCGGACCCTCGCGCAGGAGTACCCGAATCTGCGGGCCCTCGACATCATGACGCATCAGGCCGGCTGGCACGCCGAACGGCAACGCGACTTCGCCGACTACCTCGTCCGGCAGGGCCGGGACGCATCGGACGTCAACGGCGAGTGGCCGATTCGCGGTCTCGCCGGGTTCCGCATCGCCTGATCCGATTCACGGCCGTTCGGAGAGCACGCGCGAGAGGATCGGCCCGATGACGGCGAGCGACTGCGGCTCGATCATCTCGTTGTGCCCGCAGTCCACGGGTTGCTCGTCGATCCGGCCGGTCACGAGCGGCCGCCACTCGTCCGCCGACCGGGCCCGGGTCGTGCCGTTCCCGTCGCGTGTGGCGGGGAAGATGAGCAGATCCCCGTCGTACACCCGGGGCACGAAGTGGTGGGCGAGCCACCTCGAACTCTCGTACCCGGCGGCGATGCGTTCGAGGTCGTGCCCTCGCACTCCGGTCTCGGTCCCGAACGATTCGTCGATCAACCGCGCGGCGTGCTCGTAGGTCATCTCACCGTCCCCCTCGGTCTGGAGTCCCAACCCGCGCAGGAGGTCCCGGATCTCGAGCCGGCCGACCAGCGGGTCCTCGCCGCCCACGGGGTAGCTGTCCATGACGGCGAGTGTGGCGACCTCTTCGCCGGCTGCCTGCAGTTCGACGGCCATGGCGTGCGCGATGACCCCGCCGAGCGACCAGCCGAGCAGGTCGTACGGGCCGGTGGGCTGGATGGCCTGCATTTCCTCGATGTAGCGGTGGGCCAGTTGCTCGATCGTCCGGTAGTCGCCGTCATCGCTGATCGTGGGCAGCTGCAGTCCGTACGCCGGCCGGTCGGGAGGGAGATACCGCACCAGACCGGCGTACCCCCAGGACAGGCCGATGCCCGGATGGACGCAGAACAACGGTCGCCCGATTCCGTGCGCACGCAGCGGAATCACCACGGCGAGTGCCTCTTCCATACCGGCGCTCCGATGCGGCAGGTCGAGGCGGCGGGCGATCCCCGCCGGTGTCGGGTCGAGGAACATCCACTGCAGCGGAACCCTCCGGTCCAGCGCGGCCTGCAGTGCGCTGACGATCCTGGTGGCGAGGAGCGAATTTCCACCGAGATCGAAGAAGCTGTCCGCGGTGCCCACCCGGTCCACCCCGAGAACCTCCGCGAAGGCGTCCACGACGATGCGCTCGTTTTCCGTGGCCGGTGCCCGGAACGCCGCACCGGTCGAACCGAACTCCGGGGCGGGCAACGCCTTCCGGTCGAGCTTGCCCACCGGGGTCATCGGAATCCGATCGAGTACCACCACCGCGGACGGCACCATGTGGGCGGGCAGTCGCTCGGACGCGTAGGTGCGCAGTCCCGCGGGCTCCACCTCCTGCCCGTCCTGAGCCCGCACGTACGAGGCGAGCACGGTGTCACCGGACGGGCCGGTGTGACCGACGCTGGCAGCGAAGGCAACCGCCGGGTGACGGGCGAGCACGGCGTCGATCTCGCCGAGTTCGATGCGGAATCCACGGACCTTGACCTGGAAGTCGCTGCGCCCGATGTACTCGAGTGCGCTCGCCGACTCACGCCAGCGCACCACGTCACCGGTCCGATACATCCGGCACCCCGGTTCCCCGAAGTTACAGGCCACGAAGCGTTCCGAGGTGAGCGCCGCCCGGTTGTGGTACCCCCGTGCCATACCCGGTCCGGCGATATACAACTCGCCGGGCACACCGACCGGGACCGGCTGCAGCCGCTCGTCGAGGACCAGGAACGCGAATCCCCGGGCGGGTGCCCCGATGTTCACGCTCTCGCCGGGACGCATCGGGGCGCTGACGCTCGCCTGGATCGTGGTCTCCGTGGGCCCGTACCCGCTGTGCAGGCTCCGCCCCGGCGCCCACCGCGCCACCACCTCCGGCGGGCACGCCTCGCCCACCAGGTCCAGGACCCGGAGCGAATCGAGTCCGTCGTTGTCGAGGGCCGCCAGTGCGGTCGGCGTGATGGTCGCATGAGTCACCTGCTCGCGACGGAACAGATCCGCCAGTTCGCTGCCCCCGACGATGGCAGGCGGCACGATCACGACGCGCGCCGACGCGCCGAACGCCATCATCAGCTCGAACACCGAGGCATCGAAACTCGGGGACGCCAACTGCGAGACCCGGGACTCGCGGGTGACCTCGAACCGTTGGTGCGTCTCCGCGGTGAAATCGGCCATACCCCGGTGGGTGACGGTGACGCCCTTCGGCCTTCCGGTCGACCCCGACGTGTAGATGAGATAGGCCGGGTGAGCGAGGTGCAACGGACTCGTCCGATCCGCGTCGGTGATCGGTGCCGACGACACGGCCGACGCCTGCGCGGCGAAGTCCTCGTCGTCGAGGATCAGCCACGGAACGGTGTCGGGCAGGGCGCTCCGGCGACTTCTCACGGTGACGCCGAGCACAGCCCGGCAATCGGTGAGCATGTAGTCGATGCGGTCGCGCGGGTAGGTGGGGTCGACGGGCACGAACGCCGCGCCTGCCTTGGTGATCGACCAGATCGAGACCACCGACTCGATCGACCGGGGCATTCCGACTGCCACGAACGTCTCCGGTCCCACCCCGCGTCCGCGGAGAACCCGGGCCACCCGGTTGGACCACTCGTCGAGTTGGAGGTAGCTGACCCGGCGGTCCCCGAGGGACAGGGCCACCGAGTCCGGGGTGAGTGCGGCGGCGGCCGTCAGCAGATCGGGCCACAGCTCGGGGCGCACCTGCGGCTCGCCGCGGGCAGGCACCATCGCCCGCAACTCCACCGCGTCGAGGAGGGGGAGGTCGCCGATCGGCCGGTCCGGATTCTCGGTGACGGCGTCGAGGATGCGCACGAAGCGGCCGGCGAAGCCGCGGACCGTGTCGGGGTCGAAGAGATCGGTCGCGAAGTCGACGGCGCCGTTCATCCCGGCCGGCGCACCGTTCGCGTCGAACTCCTCCGCCAGGAGGAATTCGAGATCCACCTTGACCACGGCGAGCCCGGGATCGATTCCACGGACTTCCAGTCCCGGCAGCGTCAGCACCGGTCGCTCGTTGTTCTGGAATTCCAGCGAGACCTGGACGAGCGGCGCATACGCCGTCGATCGGGTCGGGCCGACCGCGTCCACCACCCGCTCGAACGGAACGTCGGCATGGGCGAAGGCTTCGAGGTCGACGTCGCGACAGTGCGCGGCCAGGGCCGTGAACGACTCGGCGGCGTCCACCTGTGTGCGCAGGGCGAGCGTGCCCACGAACATGCCCACCAGGTCGTCGAGTGCGGGGTCTCCCCGGCCGGCGATCGGGGTGCCGACCGCGACGTCGGGGGTTCCCCCGAGACGGCTGAGCAACACCGCCAGGGCGGCGTGCACGGTCATGAATTCGGTGGAGCCGAGACGTCGCGACAGTTCGCTGATGCGACGGTGCAGGTCGCTGTCGACGGAGAAGTGGATGCGCGCGCCGCGGAAGGACTGCTGGGACGGCCGATCCCGATCCGTGGGGAGTTCCAGAAGGTCGGGGGCGCCGGCGAGGGTGGTCGTCCAGTAGTCGAGTTGCCGCGAGATCAGCGACCGGGGGTCGTCGTCCGAACCCAGCGACTCCCGTTGCCACAGGGCGTAATCGGCGTACTGCACCGGCAGGGGTGGCCAGTGGGGTGCGCCGCCGACGACGCGGGCGCCGTACGCGGTCATCACGTCGCGCACCAGCGGGACCATCGAGAACCCGTCCGCCGAGATGTGATGCACCACCACGGCGAGTACGTGCTCGGTGTCGCTCAGCGAATACAGTCCGGCCCGCAGCGGGATCCGCACGGTGACATCGAAACCCGCCGAAACCAGCCGGGTCAGCTCCTCCCGCAGGCCGTGCTCGTCCGCGACGGGAACGGGGGTCAGAGTGGGCACCGCACCCTCGGCGGGCAGGATCTGCTGAACCGGCCAGTCCCCACGGACCGGGAACATCGTGCGCAGCGACTCGTGCCGGGCGACGACGTCGGTGAGTGCCGAGTTCAGCGATCCCACATCGAGGTCTCCGCTCAGTGACACCACGATCGGGATGTTGTAGGCAGCCGAGGTGGTGTCGAGCTGATTGACGAACCACATCCGCTGCTGCGCGTACGACAGCGGGATGTCCTCGGGACGGGTGCGGGCCGCGAGCACCGGACGTCCGGACGGCCCGGCGCCGGCGTGCTCGATCCGTGCCGCCAACGCGGCGACCGTGGGCGCCTCGAACAGATCTCGCACCCCACAGTCGGTGCCGAGCAGCGCGCGCAGCCGTGCCATCACCCGGGTGGCGCTCAGGGAGTTGCCACCGATGTCGAAGAAACCGGCGTCGGCGCCGACGCGCGCCAGTCCGAGTACCTCTGCGAAGACGACGGCCACCGCGTCCTCGATCGGACCGACCGGAACCCGGTCGTGCCCTGTCCCGGAGAGCAGGTCGGGTTCGGGCAGTGCCGTGCGGTCCAGCTTGCCGACGGCAGTCAGCGGAATGCGCTCCAGCACCGTGATGGAGGTGGGCACCATGTGGGACGGCAGGCGGTCCGCCAGGTGCCGGGTGAGTACGGCCGGGTCGAGGGAGCGACCCGACGCCGGAACGACGTACGACACCAGCAAGGTGTCTCCCGCGGGGCCGCGGTGCGCGAGAGTGGCGGCGAATCCGACGTCCGGCTCCGACATGAGGGTGGAGTCGATCTCGCCGAGTTCGATGCGGAAGCCGCGCACCTTCACCTGGAAGTCGGTGCGGCCCACGTACTCGATGCTGTGGTCTGCCGTCCACCGCACGATGTCGCCGGTGCGGTACATCCTCTCGCCGGGGCGGACGGGGTCGGCGACGAACCGTTCGGCGGTGAGTGCCGGTCGGCGGTGGTAGCCGCGGGCCAGGCCGGCGCCGGCAAGGTACAACTCGCCGGGAACTCCCACGGGGACCGGTTGCAGCCGGGAGTCGAGCACCAGTTCCGTCACCCCGCGGATCGGGCCGCCGATGGTGATCGGGTGCCCGGGGACCATCGGCTCGCTGATGTTGGACATGATCGTCGTCTCGGTCGGTCCATACGCGTTGTACAGCCGGCGGCCCGGCGCCCAGCGGGCGACCAGTTCGGGTGGGCAGGCCTCGCCGCCGAACACCAGGTCCGTGAGCTGCGCCAGCCCGGCCGGATCGAGTGACGCCAGCGCAGCGGTAGTGATGAATGCGTGGGTGACGCTCCGGTCGGCCAGCAGCCGCGCGAGTTCCTCGCCGCCGAACACGCTGGGCGGCGCGATCACCATCGTCGCGCCGGCACCGAAGGCCTGCAGGTACTCGAACAGCGACCCGTCGAAACTCGGTGTGGAGAAGTGCAGAGTCCGGGACTGCGGTGTCGCACCGAAACGTTCGAGCTGGTCGAGAGCGAAGTTGTCGAGTCCGCGATGGGTGACCACCACGCCCTTGGGCACACCCGTGGACCCCGACGTGTAGACGGCGTACACGGCGGTGTCCAGCGTGACCGGACCGCTCCGGTCGGCGTCGGTCACGGGTGCCCCCGCGCGCTCGGCGCACTCGGTCGCGAAGCCGGGTTCGTCCAGGGCCAGCCAGTGCGCGGTGCCCGGGAGCCGGCCTCGGTGTTCGGATGTGGTCACGCCGAGAGTGACTCCGGAATCGACGAGCATGTGAGTGATGCGCTCGTCGGGGTAGTTCGGATCGATCGGCACGAACGCCGCACCGGTCTTCGCCACCGCCCACACCGACAGAATGGAGTCGAGGGACCGCGGTATCCCGATGGCCACGAACGTCTCCGGGCCCGCCCCACGGGCGATGAGTGCGCGCGCCAGGCGATTCGACCGCTCGTCCAAATCGCCGTAGCTCACGTCGCCGTCCTCGGAGGACAGTGCGATCGCGCCCGGATCGACCGCGGCCCCCTCGTCGAGGATCTGCGGCAGCGTGCGGGTCGACCCGCCCGGACGGCCGCGGACCGGCACCAGGTCGGCGCGCTCCCGGTCGGTCAGCAGCGACAGCGCGGCCAGCGGCTGGTCCGGACGAGCGCACGCGTCGAGTACATGCAGCACGCGTCCGGCGATGTCGTCGATGGTGTCCGTGTCGAAGACGTCCGGGAGGTACTCGAATTTCAGGCGCAGACGAGCGTCGACGGATGCCACGAGACTCAGCGGATAATGGGCCGCATCGCGCGCATCCACTCCGGTGACGCGCATTCCGGCGATGTCGGTCTCGGTGGAGAGCCCGGCGCGGTCGACGGGGTACGACTCGAACACCGTCAGCGTGTCGAATCCGACCTCCGGCCCGGCTGCACTCTGAATCTCGGCCAACCCGAGGTAGTGGTGATCCAGCAATGCCGCCTGCTCGGCCTGCACGCGCTCGAGCAGAGCACCCACCGTGTCGTCGGGGCGCAGCCTGACCCGGACGGGCAGGGTGTTGATGAACAGTCCGACCATCGTCTCGATGCCGGCCAGTTCGGGAGGCCGCCCCGAAACGGTGGCACCGAACAGCACGTCGTCGCGGGCGGTCAACGTACCCAGCACAATCCCCCACGCGACCTGCACGAGCGTGTTGACCGTCAGGCCACGCGACCGCGCGACATCACGCAGGCGTGTGGTGTGGTCCTCGTCCAGGTCGAAGACGAACTCGTCGGACATCGTGGACAGCCGCCGTCCCGGATCCGAGCGGGCCAGCAACGTCGGTCCGTCCACCCCGGCGAGGGCCCGAGCCCACACCTCCCGGGAGGCGCCGTGATCTCGGCGGCTCATCCACGCCAGGTAGTCGCGGTACCCGCGGACGCGGGGCAGCGGCGACGGGTCCCCGTCGGTGGCGTAGAGCGTCAGCAATTCCCGGACCAGCAACGGCATCGACCAGCCGTCGAGGAGGATGTGGTGGTTGGTCGACACCAGCCGGTAGCGGTTCGGCGCGGTCGCGATCAGCATGAACCGGATCAGCGGGGCACGTGTCAGGTCGAACGGGCGGACCCTGTCCTCGGCCAGCAGTCGCGCAACCTCGGCAGCCGCGGCGTCCTCGTCCAGAGCCGTGAGTGGGACGTCGCGCCAGGGCGCCTCCACCCGTCGCCGGATCACGTGGACGGCGTTGCCCTCGGCGTCGTGCCGGAAGCAGGCGCGCAGATTCGCGTGCCGGTTCAGCAGGGCATCGGCCGCGCGGCGCAGTCGATGCGGATCCACGGTGCCCTCGAGTTCGAGGCTCACCTGCACCAGGTAGACATCGAGGGAGTCGTCGGCGAGTTCGGAGTGAAAGAGCATGCCGGACTGCAGGGGCGACAGCGGCCACACGTCCGTCAGGTCCGGACAGACGTGTTCGAGGTCCTCGATCGCATCCTGCCGCAGTTCGACGAGATCGAGATCCGACGGTGTGAACCCGCCGCCACCCGACTCCGCATGCGCGCCGAGAGCAGCGAGTGCCTGCACCCACAGCTGCGCGAGTTCCTCGACCTCCTCTCGGGTGAGGACGCCCGGCGGGTACGTCCACGTGGAGTTCAGCTGGGGGCCGTCGCCCGAGTCGACGGTCATCGCGTTGACGTCGACGACGGCCGCGACGGGCACCGCCGACTTCTCGCGCAGTCCGGGTTCCTCGACCGGCACCCACCCCTCGTCGGTCGCCGTGGCGGTCGGGCCCATCCTGCCGAGATAGTTGAAGCTGACCTGAGGCATCGGCAGCGGCGAAAGAACCTGCGCCGTCTCGTCGTTCAGATACCGGAGAAGTCCGAAACCGATGCCGTGGTCGGGAACGGCGAGGAGTTGCTCCTTCACGGTCTTCACCGCGGCCCCCGCGGACGGGCCTGCGGCGAACGCGTCGTCGAGGTCGACCCCGCTCAGATCGAGTCGCACCGGGAAGATCGTCGTGAACCAGCCGATCGTGCGCGCGAGATCAGCGCCCGGCGCCAACTGCTCCTCGCGACCGTGTCCCTCGAGACTGACCAGCGCGCCGGACAGTTCGATCCCGCGTCGTCGCCGCCAACTCGTCAGCGCCATGGTCAGCGCCGTCAGCAGCGCATCTCCCACACTGCCGTGGAAGGCCCGCGGCACGGTCGTCAGGAGCGTCTCGGTCAACGGGGCAGGAACCCGGACCACGATGTCCGCGGCCGTCTCGGCGGTGTCCGACGCGGTCACCGGGCGCGACCCCAGCAGCGGGTCGGGCGCGTGCAGCATTCCCCGCCACAGTTCGACCTCGGCGGTGCGCTGGGGTTCACGCGCGGCGTCGGCGAGTGCGTGCGCCCACCGGCGCATCGACGTCCCCGGTGGCTCCAGCGCCGGTGCCGCGCCGGACTGCAGTTGCGCGCACGCCGCCGCGAGGTCGGGGATCAGGATCCGCCAGGACACACCGTCCGTCGCCAGATGATGGACGACGAGCAGCACGCGACCCGGGTGTTCGGCCCCGTCCAGCCAGACCGCCTGCATCATGACGCCCGATTCCGGGTCGAGCCGGTCGAGGGCACCGTCCAGTTCGGCGCCGACATCGTCCATCCGCCCCCGGCGGAGAACGGTCGCCGCCCGCACCGACCCTTCGGCCTGCACCTCCATCGACCAGCCCTCTTCGGTGCGGGACGTGCGGTACAGCCGGGCCCGCAACAGGTCGTGCCGATCCAGCACGGCCTGCAGAGCTTCCGTCAGGGTGCGTTCGTCCACCGTGGCGGGCAGCGTGAACAGTGCGGACTGCGAGAAGCGGCGGAAATCCCCACCCCGGGCGAGCATCCACCGCACGATCGGGGTCAGCGGAATCTCGCCGATCCCGCCTCCCGGCAATTCGTCGAGAACAGCGGTCTCGTCGTCCGTCCCGGCCGCCGCGGCCAGCCCGGCAACGGTTTTCCGTTCGAACACCTCGCGCGGCGAGATCAGTATCCCGGCGCCCTTGGCGCGAGTGACCAGTTGGATGGACATGATCGAATCCCCGCCGAGGGTGAAGAACGAGTCGTCGACCCCCACCGAGTCGAGGCCGAGGACCTCCGCGAACAGGTCGGCGAGGATCCGTTCGGTCTCGGTGACCGGGCTGCGGCCCGCGGTCACCCGCTGCCCGAAGTCCGGTTCGGGCAGGGCTTTCCGATCGAGTTTGCCGTTCACCGTCCGCGGCAACTCGTCGAGAACCACCACCGCGGCCGGCACCATGTGCGACGCCAATCGCACCGCGGCCGCATCGATGATCGCGGCCGGGTCGATCGCCGCGCCGGTCTCCGGCACCACGTACCCCACCAACCGGTCCCCGCGGGCCGTCACGACCGACTGCGACACCCCCTCGCACGCGAGCAGCGCCGCTTCCACCTCACCGAGTTCGATCCGGTAGCCCTTCACCTGCACCTGGAGGTCGTTGCGGCCGAGGTACTCCAACTGGCCGTTCCCGTTCCACCTGCCCAGGTCGCCGGACCGGTACATCCGGGCGCCGGGAGTGAAGGGGTCGGCGACGAATCGGCCGGACGTGAGGGCGGCCCGGCCCAGGTAGCCGCGCGAAACCTGCGCACCCGAGACGTACATCTCGCCGACCACGCCCGGCGGCACCGGATAGAGTCGACCGTCGAGCACGTACACGCGCAGCCCGGGCAGTCCCCGGCCGATCACCGATGCGGACTCCTCCTCGACGAGGTCCCGGTCGATCGGCAGGTGGCTGACGTGCACGGACGTTTCCGTGATGCCGTACATGTTGACGAGGACGGGCGCGGCGTCGCCCCGGCGTGCGTACCAGCGCCGCAACTGGCCGAATTCGAGGGCCTCCCCGCCGAAGATCACGTATCGCAACGACAGGCCGGGACCACCGGCGAGGCGATCGGCCTCCGCCAATTGGTAGAAGGCGGTGGGGGTCTGATTCACGACCGTGACGGTTTCGCCGCGCAGGAGTTCGAGGAACTTCTCGGGTGAGCGCGCCGTGAAATAGTCCACCAGCACCAGCCGGCCACCGTGTGCGAGCGCTCCCCACATTTCCCACACCGAGAAGTCGAACGCGGCGGAATGGAACATGGTCCACACGTCGGCCGGTCCGAATCCGAACAGCGTCTGGGTGTTCGCCAGTAACGTGATCACGTTGCGGTGCGAGACCTGCACGCCCTTCGGCTGCCCGGTGGAACCGGACGTGTAGATCACGTACGCCACCGAGTCCAGGTGCAGTGGAGTACGACGGTCGTCGTCGGTCACCGGTAGCGCCGAGAACTGCTGCAGCGCAGTCACGCTTTCGGGGTCGTCCAGCACCACCACCGGGACCCCGGCGCCGCGGAAGGTCGCGGCGTCCGCAGTCGTGGTGAGCACACACTCCGGCCGGGCGTCGCCGAGCAGGAACACCAACCGCTCGGCAGGAGAGGCCACATCCACCGGAAGGTAACCGGCGCCCGACTTCACCACCGCGAGCAGCGCCACGACGAGGTCGACCGACCGCGTCATCGCCACCGCCACCAGCGTTTCCGCACCTACCCCCTGCGCCACGAGCAGTCGCGCGAGCCGGTTGGCCCGGTCGTCGAGTTCGCGGTATGTCATCGACGCGCCGTCGCAGCGCACCGCGACGGCATCGCCCGCGGATGCCACCATGCGATCGAACGCGTCCACGAGCGACAGCGGTGGGACGTCGGTCCCCGGCCGATGCGCGGCGGTGAGCACGAGTTCGCGTTCGGGCGCGTGCAGGATGTCGATGTCCCCGACGGGTGTGGCCGGGTCGGTGGTCACGGCCTCGATCACGCGCACGAAGCGCTCCGCGAAACTCTGTACCGACGCACGATCGAACACGTCGGTCGCGTAGCGGAGGCCGGCGCCGATCCCGGCCGGAACCCCCTGCTCGTCGACTCGCTCCACCAGGCTCAGCTGCAGATCGAACTTCGCGACGTTCAGATCGACGTCGAGCGACCGGGCGGTCAACCCGGGCAGTTCCAGGTGGGTGCGGGTGGCGTTCTGGAATTCGATCAACACCTGGAACAGGGGTGAGTGCGCGGTGGACCGCTCGGGTGCGAGTTCGTCCACCAGACGCTCGAAGGGAAGGTCTGCGTGCTCGAACGCGCCGAGGTCCGCCGACCGCACGTCGGTGAGCACGTCGGCGAACGACGATCCTGGTGCCACCGCTGTGCGGAGCACCAGCGTGTTGACGAACATTCCCACCACGTTGTCGAGTGCCGCGTGGCCCCGGCCCGCGATCGGGGTTCCCACCACCACGTCGTCCGATCCCGACACTCTCTCGAGCAGCACGGCCAGCGCGGCGTGCACCACCATGAACAGCGTCGAATTGTGCTGGCGTGCCAGCTCGGTCAGAGCTTTGTGGACGGAGGGCGGGATGTCGAACGGGACGACGTCTCCGAGGAGCGACCGCTGGAGGGGTCGTGGCCGATCCAGAGGCAGTGGCAGCACGTCCGGGATGCCCGACAACGTCCGCGCCCAATAGCCGAGTTGCCCGGACATCATCGAATCGGGCTGGTCTTCGGTGCCCAGAGCCGCTCGCTGCCACAGGCTGTAGTCGGCGTACTGCACGGGCAGCGGCGCCCAGCCGGGTGCCTGCTGCTGCGCGCGGGCGGTGTAGGCGAGCATCACGTCCCGCGCAAGAGGTGCCATCGAGAAGCCGTCGGCCGCGATGTGGTGCGCGACGAGGGCGAGAACGTGCCGTTCGGGAGTGAGTTCCCACAGTCGCACCCGGATCGGAAGGTCCTCGGTGACATCGAATCCCACGCCGAAGAATGCGGTGAGCGAGTCGTGAAGGGCCCCTTCGGCAACCGGGACCGGTTCGAGGTCAGGGGTCGCGAGCGCGGAATCGACGATCACCTGCCGGGGTCCGTCGGCGGAACCGGGAAACACGGTCCGCAGCGACTCGTGGCGGTCCATGACGTCGCCGAGTGCCGCTCGTAGCGCAGACAGGTCCACCGCGCCGTCCAAGTCGAGGGCGACCGGAATGTTGTAGGCCGGTGAGGAGGTGTCGAATTGGTTGATGAACCACATGCGCTGCTGCGCGAGGGAAAGGGGAATCCGCTCGGGCCGCGCCGTCGCGGTGAGTGGCGGGGAGGCGGAACTCGTCCTCACGTCCGAGTCGATCCGGACGGCCAGATCGGACACCACGGGTGCGTCGAACAGCGCCGCGACACCCAGAGTCGTGTCCAGTGCGCTGTTGATGCGTCCCACCGCCCGGGTGGCACTGAGCGAGTCTCCCCCGAGGTCGAAGAAGCTGTCGTCGGCCCCGACGCGATCGACATCGAGGACGGCGGCGAAGGCCGTGGCGATCGCTTCCTCCGCGGGTGTGGTGGGGGCGCGATATCCGATCGTGCGCGTGCCGAAGTCAGGTTTGGGCAGGGCTTTTCGATCGAGTTTGCCGTTCACCGTCACCGGCAACTCCGCCAGCACCACCACCACCGACGGCACCATGAACCCCGGCAACGCCACCGCAGCCGACTCCCGCACCACCCGCTCGTCCACCACCGCACCGGCCACCGGCACCACATACCCCGCCAGATAATCCCCCGACGACCCATCACCGCGCAGCACCACCACCGCCTGCGCCACATCCTCCCGGCGCAACAACACCGCCTCGATCTCCCCCAACTCGACCCGCTGACCCCGCAACTTCACCTGAAAATCCGTACGCCCCAAATACTCCAACACCCCACCCGGCAACCACCGGACCCGATCCCCCGTCCGATACAACCGCGAACCCTCCACCCCAGCACCGAACGGATTCGCCACGAACCGATCCGCCGTCAAATCCGGCCGCCCCTGATACCCCCGCGCCAACTGCACACCCCCGAGATACAACTCCCCCGCCACCCCCACCGGCACCACCCGCAACCGCCCGTCCAACACGTAGACCTGCGTATTCCACAACGGCACCCCGATCGGCACCACCGTCCGATCCGCCCCCGTGACCTCGTGGAACGTCACATCCACCGACGCCTCCGTCGGACCGTACAGATTGTGCAGCTCCGCCCCGCTCACCCCGCGCAGACGTGCCGCCGTTGCCGACGGCAACGCCTCACCGCTGGTGAACACCCGGCGCAACGCACCGCACCCCTCCACGTTCGCCCCCGCCAGGAACACCTCGAGCATCGACGGCACGAAATGCACGGTGGTGACCGACTCCTCGCGGATCACCCGTTCGAGATAACCCGGGTCACGGTGCCCATCCGGCTCCGCGATCACCAACCGCGCACCGACGATCAACGGCCAGAACAACTCCCACACCGACACATCGAACGTCACCGGCGTCTTCTGCAACACCACATCATCCGAGCCGAGCCCATACTCCCCCTGCATCCACAACAACCGATTCACCACACCCTCGTGCGGCACCGCCACCCCCTTCGGCCGACCCGTCGACCCCGACGTAAAGATCACATACGCCGGATCAGCAGGACGCAACGGCGCACGCCGCTCCCCATCCCCCACCGGAGAATCTGAGAACCCCGACACATCCAGGGTGTCCAACTCCACCACCCGCACACCCGCAGGCACCACCACCCGATCCGAAGACGTCGCCAACACCAACACCGGATCCGCAATCCCCACCACAAAACCCACCCGCTCGGCAGGCTGATCCGGATCTATCGGCACATACGCCCCACCCGCCTTCACCACCGCGTAAATCCCCACCAGCAAATCCACCGAACGACGCACAGCCACACCCACCGACGACTCCGGACCCACCCCCGCCGCGATCAGGAACCGCGCCAGCCGATTCACCCGCGCATCGAACTCCCCATACGACAACACCACATCCCCGAACACCACCGCGACCGCGTCCGGAGTCCGCCCCACCTGCGCGTCGAGCAGGTCGGCAAGGGTGGTGCGCGGCACCGGGTGACCCGTCGCATTCCACGAACCCACCACCAACGCCCGCTCACCCGGCCCCAGAACCTCCACATCACCGGCCGCGGTGTCCACGTCGCCGGCGATCGTCACCAGAATCCGGACGAGGCGGTCGGCGAGCGCTGCGGCATCGTCCCGGTCGACGGCTCCCGGCTGGTAGCGCAGACTCAATCGCAGCCGTGGTTCGAGGATCGACAGCAGAGTGAGCGGATAGTGCGTGGCGTCGCGGGCATCGAGACCGGTCACCCGCATGCCCCCGATGTCGGTGTTCTCGTCCAGTCCGGACGTGTCGATCGGGAACGACTCGAACACCGACAGCGTGTCGAACAGATTGCCCACACCCACCCGCGACTGAATCTCGCCGAGGCCGAGGTGATGGTGGTCGAGTAGGGACGTCTGCTCGTCCTGCAGGCGGACGAGTAGCCGCCCGACGCTCTCGTCCGGGTCCACCCGCACTCGCACGGGCACCGTGTTGATGAACAGTCCCAGCATGTTCTCGACACCGGACAGCTGCGGTGGACGACCGGACACGGTGGCACCGAAGACCACGTCGTCGCGGGAAAGTAACCGGGACAACAGCATCCCCCACGCCGCCTGGATCACCGTGTTCATAGTGACGCCGGCGCGCTCCGCCGCCGCCGCAAGTCCATCGAGCACCGGGGCGGGCAGTTCGACGTCGAGTTCGTGGGGCACACCGTAGAGCTCCGCGGACGCGTGGGGCGCCACCAGAGTCGGCTCCTCGACACCGTCGAGCGCTCGTTCCCAGGCCCGCGCCGACGCCTCCGCGTCCCGGGTCGCTACCCAGTCCAGATACGTGCGGTACGAGGGCGGCTCCGCCAGCCCGACCGGGTTGCCTTCGGCGGCATAGCGAACCAGCAGTTCCCGCACCAGCAGCGGCATCGACCAGCCGTCCAGGATGATGTGATGATTCGTGACCGCCAGCACGAAGCGCTCCGGTGCGGTGTGGAACAGGGTCAGCCGGAGCAGCGGCGGCCGGGTGAGATCGAATCGGGCACTGCGGTCGTCGTCGAGCAGGCGCGCGAGTTCCGTGTCGGGGACCGACCCCTCGACGGTGAGATCCACCTCCCGCCACGGCACGTCCACCGCGTCGACCACCAGTTGCGCGGGCACCCCGTCGTCGTAGACGAACGCGGTCCGCAGGCTGGGGTGACGGGCCAGCAGTCCCGCCGCGGCGGCGCGCAGACGTCCGGCGTCGACCGCGCCCGCGAGGTCGATGCGCAGTTGCGCCGTGTAGACGTCCATCGACTCCGCGGCCAGGGACGCGTGGAACAGCAATCCCGATTGCAGCGGAGACAGCGACCACACGTCCCGCAGTCGCGGGAACCGCGCCTCCCAGCGCTCGATCTGCTGCTGGCCGGCCGATACCAGCGGAAGGTCGGACGGTGTCAGCCCGCCCGCATCCGGTCGTGACAAGTCCGCGGCAAGCCCGTCGAGGGCGCGGCACCACAGATCCGCGAACGCCGCGACCTCGGCCTCGTCGAGGACCCCGGCCGGAAAGGCGAACGACGCCCTCAACCGGGGTCCCTCGGGACCGTCGGCGACGACGGCGTCGATGTCGATCACGGACGCGACCGGCAGGTCGGGGTTGCGCGTGCCGCCGAGCGTGCTTTCCACCGGCAGCCAGTCCTCGGCCCCGTCCGTGGTGGTCACTCGACCGAGATAGTTGAAACTCACCTGCGGAGCGCGGAATCGGCGGAGGGCCTCCGACGTCTCGTCGCCCAGGTAGCGCAGCAGTCCGTAACCGATCCCGTGATCCGGGATCGCCAGCAACTGCTCCTTGACGGCCTTGACCGCTCGCCCTGCCGCGACACCGCCTGCCATCGCGTCGTCGACATCGATTCCGGTGAGGTTCAACCGCGCCGGATACACGGTGGTGAACCAGCCGACGGTGCGGGACAGGTCCGCGCCGGCGACGACCTGCTCCTCGCGGCCGTGGCCCTCGAGGGTGATCAGAGCGTCCGAGACGGACACGCCCCGATCCCGTCGCCAGGCGATCAGTGCCAGCGCGACGGCGGCGAGCAGTCCATCGCCCACACTCCCGTGGAACGCGGCCGGAAGCGTGGTGAGCAGTGCATCGGTCACCGCCGACGGCACGTCGACCGTGACGGTGCCGACGGTCGCGTCGACGTCGATCGCGGGATCCAGTGGCCGCGAACCGATCAGCGGGTCCGCGCCGTCCAGGATCTTCTCCCACGAGGCCAGTTCGCCGGCCCGGTGCCGCGCAGCGTCGGACAGGCCGTGCGACCAGCGCCGCATCGACGTTCCGACCGGCGGCAGTGCCGGTGTGAGATCGGCCTGGAGTTGGCTGCACGCCGACGCGAGATCCGCGACGAGGATGCGCCACGAGACACCGTCGACCACGAGGTGGTGCACCACCACGAGCAGTCGCCCGGCGCCGTCGGGGACGTCGAACCAGACCACCCGCACCATGCGGGCCGCGGCGGGGTCCAGGTGGTCGGCCGCAGCATCGAGTTCCATGGTCGCGAGTGCGGTGAAGCCGTCTCCCGCCACCGTGTCGACCGGAACCCGGCGGACCAGTGCGTCCGCCGGCACCGCGCCCGCAGGCAACACGTCCATGCCTTCTCGGGACACACCCGCGCGGAGCATGTCGTGCCGGTCCAGTAACGCGTCGACGGCGCGGACGAGGATCTCACGGGTGAGACCGGCGGGGGCCGCCAGCAGCAGTGCCTGCGTGAACCTGTCGAGCCGTCCGCCGCTGCGCTCGAACGTCCAGCGCGCGACGGGTGTCAGCGGCAGGGGGCCGATTCCGCCGCCCGGCAGCTCGTCGAGCGCCACCGCGCCGTCGCTGTCGAATCGCGCCGACGCGGCGAGACCGGCGACCGTCCGGTGGTCGAACACGTCTCGGGGAGCAAGGATCACACCGGCGGCTCGTGCGCGGGCCACCAACTGGATCGACATGATGCTGTCGCCGCCGAGGGCGAAGAACGAGTCGTCCACGCCCACCGAGTCCAGGCCGAGCACCTCCTCGAACAGTCCGGCGAGAAGCGCCTCGGTCTCGGTTTGCGGCGGCCGACTCTCGGAACCCGCGAAGTCGGGAGCCGGAAGCGCTGTGCGGTCGAGCTTTCCGTGCACCGTCAGCGGAAGCGATTCGAGCATCACGAGCGCCGCCGGCACCATGAACGACGCCAACCGGCCCCCGACGAAGTCGAGGACAGCCCTCGCATCGATCGTCGCACCCGGTTCAGGCACCAGGTAACCGATCAGCCGATCGCCGCCGTCCCCCTTCCATACGCCGGCGACCGCGTGGGCCACGGAGTCGTGGGCGAGCAACGCCGACTCGACCTCGCCGAGTTCGATCCGGAAGCCCCGGATCTTCACCTGGGAATCGGTGCGCCCGAGGTACTCCAACTGACCGTCGGGCAGCCAGCGCGCGCGGTCGCCGGTGCGATACATCCGGCTTCCCGGCGGGCCGAAGGGGTCGGCGACGAATCGTTCGGCGGTCAACGGGAACCGCCGGCGGTACCCGCGTGCGAGGGCGGGGCCTGCGAGATACAACTCCCCTGCGACACCGGCAGGCACCGGGTGCAGT
Source organism: Rhodococcus sp. IEGM 1307 (assembly GCF_030056915.1). NCBI lineage: Bacteria > Bacillati > Actinomycetota > Actinomycetes > Mycobacteriales > Nocardiaceae > Rhodococcus > Rhodococcus sp. IEGM 1307. Next base: position 624,800 of record NZ_JASHKW010000001.1, on the reverse strand, counting down.
CGCGCGTCCAGCACGACCTCGGCGAAACCGAGCGTGGGCGCGCCGATGGTGATCGGAGCGCCCGGTACCAGTTCGTCACTGATGCTCGACACGACGGTCGACTCGGTCGGCCCGTACGCGTCGAACATGCGACGGCCCGGCGCCCACCGTTCGACCAGTTCGGGCGGGCACGCCTCGCCGCCCGTCACCACACACTCGAGCGCGGTGATACCGTCGGGGTCGACCGACGCCAGCGCCGCCGGAGTGACGAAGCAGTGCGTGACCCGCTCGGATTCCAGCAACTGCGCCAATTCGGCACCGCCGTAGACGGCCGGCGGTGCGAGCACCATCGTGGCTGCCGCGCCGACCGCCAGCAGCAGTTCGAGAACGGACGCGTCGAAGCTCGGCGATGCGAAGTGCAGAGTCCTGGATTCGGGCGTGGTGCCGAACGTCGCCCTCTCCTGTGCAGCGAAGGAGGCGAGACCACGGTGCGTGGTGACCACACCCTTGGGCGTGCCGGTCGACCCCGAGGTGTAGATGAGGTAGGCGGGATTGTCGATCCGAATCGTCGCTGTCCGTTCGCCATCGGTGATCGCCGACGACGGATAGTGCGACAGTCGATCCTCCAAGCCCGGTTCATCCAGCACCAGCCACGGCACCGTGTTCGGAAGTGCGCCGCGCTGCGCCGACCCCGTCACACCCCACACGGCACCGGAGTCGGTGAGCATGAATTCGATCCGTGCTGCCGGATGGTCCGGATCCACCGGGAGGAACGCGGCCCCCGACTTGGCCACCGCCCAGACGGCCAGGACGGATTCGACGGACCGCGGCACACACACTGCGACGACGGATTCCGGGCCGACACCGTGCCCGATCAACATGCGGGCCAGCTGGTTCGATCGCCTGTCGAGGTCCCGGTAGCGCACGACGCGCCCGTCGAAGATCAGCGCAGTGGCCTCCGGATCGTTCGCGGCCGCCTCAGCCATCAGATCCGGCAGCGTCCGTGCTTCGACTGCCGCACCGCCCGTCACCGGGGTCAGTACGGCACGCTCCAGTGGTCCGAGAATGTCGATGTCTCCGACCCGGGCGCCGGGGTCGGCCGTGACTTCTTCGAGAATGCGCACGAGCCGTTCCGCGAGGCCGAGCACCGTGTCCTCGTCGAACAGATCGGTCGCGTAGCCCAGCGCCGCGGCGATGCCGGTCGGGTTGCCGTCGGCGTCGGCGTTCTCGGCCAGTGTCAACTGCAGATCGAAGTTGACGGTGTCGATCTCGAGGTCGATGTTCCGGACCTGCAGATCCGGCAACTCCAGCGTGGGGCGCTCGATGTCCTGGAACTCCAGCATCACCTGGAAGAGCGGCGCGTACGCCGTCACCCGGGAAGGACTCAGGACTTCCACCACCCGTTCGAACGGGACCTCCGCGTGGGTGAAGGCGCCCAGATCGGTTTCTCGAACGCCGGCCAGGAACTCGGAGAAGGTGGCGCCGCCGTCGACGTGGGTGCGCAGGACGAGGGTGTTGACGAACATGCCCACCACGTCGTCGAGTTCGCGTTCGCCGCGACCGGCGATCGGCGTCCCGATGGCGATGTCGTCCGCACCGCTCACCCGTGCAAGCATGATCGCCAACGCGGCATGCAACGTCATGAACACCGTCGTGGTGTGTTGCCGCGCCAGCCTGACCACACCGGCATGAACTTCCGGATCGATCACGAACTCGACGCGACCGCCGCGAAGTGACCGCACGGTGGGACGGGGACGGTCGGTGGGCAACTCCAGCACTTCGGGCAGATCCGACAGCGTGGTGGTCCAGTAGGTCAGCTGTCGTGAAATGGGTGAATTCTCATCGGATTCCGACCCCAGCCACTCGCGCTGCCACAGCGCGTAGTCGGCGTACTGCACCTCGAGCGGGGCCCAGTCCGGGGCCGACCCGCCTGCCCGGGACACGTACGCGTCGATGACGTCGCGCGCGAGGGGTGCCATCGAGAAGCCGTCGGCCGCGATGTGGTGCACCACCACCGCGAGCACGTGCACATCCTCGTCGAGCCTGAACAGCCGTGCGCGCAACGGCACCTGCGTCGTGACGTCGAATCCCGCGGACAGCACTCTCCGCGACTGGTCGCGAAGCTCGGATTCCCCCGAGACCGCGATCGGTTCGAGGTCGGGCACCGCGGTCGCCGCGGGGAGGATCACCTGGCGTGGCCCGTCGTCGGTGAGCGGGAAGAGGGTGCGCACGGCCTCGTGCCGTTCGACGACGTCGGCCACCGCCGCCTGGAGCGCATGCAGGTCGAGCCGCCCCTCGAGCCTCAACGCGAACGCGACGTTGTATGCGGACGAGGAGGTGTCGAACTGGTTGATGAACCACATTCGCTGCTGGGCGGGGGACACGGGGACTTCGGCGGTACCATCCCTCGGCTTCAGCGGTGGCCGGGCCTCCAACCCTTCCTGCGACTCGGCCAGCGCCGCCAGACCGGCCACGGTGGGGGCATCGAACACGTCGCGGATGCCGATCCGGTCTCCGACGGCCGCGTTGATCCGCGCGACCAACCTGGTGGCGATCAGAGAGTTTCCGCCGAGGGCGAAGAAGTCGTCGTTCACGCCTACCCGCGGGAGACCGAGCAGGTCGGCGCACACGGCGGCCACTATCCCCTCGATCGGGGATCGGGGAGCGACGAAAACCACCGCGGCGCTGCCGAAGTCAGGTTCGGGCAGAGCTTTTCGATCGAGTTTGCCGTTCACCGTCACCGGCAACTCCGCCAGCACCACCACCACCGACGGCACCATGAACCCCGGCAACACCACCGCAGCCGACTCCCGCACCACCCGCTCGTCCACCACCGCACCGGCCACCGGCACCACATACCCCGCCAGATAATCCCCCGACGACCCATCACCGCGCAGCACCACCACCGCCTGCGCCACATCCTCCCGGCGCAACAACACCGCCTCGATCTCCCCCAACTCGACCCGCTGACCCCGCAACTTCACCTGAAAATCCGTACGCCCCAAATACTCCAACACCCCACCCGGCAACCACCGAACCCGATCCCCCGTCCGATACAACCGCGAACCCTCCACCCCAGCACCGAACGGATTCGCCACGAACCGATCCGCCGTCAAATCCGGCCGCCCCTGATACCCCCGCGCCAACTGCACACCCCCGAGATACAACTCCCCCGCCACCCCCACCGGCACCACCCGCAACCGCCCGTCCAACACGTAGACCTGCGTATTCCACACCGGCACCCCGATCGGCACCACCGTCCGATCCGCCCCCGTGACCTCGTGGAACGTCACATCCACCGACGCCTCCGTCGGACCGTACAGATTGTGCAGCTCCGCCCCGCTCACCCCGCGCAGACGTGCCGCCGTTGCCGACGGCAACGCCTCACCGCTGGTGAACACCCGGCGCAACGCACCGCACCCCTCCACGTTCGCCCCCGCCAGGAACACCTCGAGCATCGACGGCACGAAATGCACGGTGGTGACCGACTCCTCGCGGATCACCCGTTCGAGATAACCCGGGTCACGGTGCCCATCCGGCTCCGCGATCACCAACCGCGCACCGACGATCAACGGCCAGAACAACTCCCACACCGACACATCGAACGTCACCGGCGTCTTCTGCAACACCACATCATCCGAGCCGAGCCCATACTCCCCCTGCATCCACAACAACCGATTCACCACACCCTCGTGCGGAACCGCCACCCCCTTCGGCCGACCCGTCGACCCCGACGTAAAGATCACATACGCCGGATCAGCAGGACGCAACGGCGCACGCCGCTCCCCATCCCCCACCGGAGAATCTGAGAACCCCGACACATCCAGGGTGTCCAACTCCACCACCCGCACACCCGCAGGCACCACCACCCGATCCGAAGACGTCGCCAACACCAACACCGGATCCGCAATCCCCACCACAAAACCCACCCGCTCGGCAGGCTGATCCGGATCTATCGGCACATACGCCCCACCCGCCTTCACCACCGCGTAAATCCCCACCAGCAAATCCACCGAACGACGCACCGCCACACCCACCGACGACTCCGGACCCACCCCCGCCGCGATCAGGAACCGCGCCAGCCGATTCACCCGCGCATCGAACTCCCCATACGACAACACCACATCCCCACACACCACCGCCGGCACATCAGGCGTACGCGCCACCTGCGCGTCGAGCAGGTCGGCAAGGGTGGTGCGCGGCACCGGGTGACCCGTCGCATTCCACGAACCCACCACCAACGCCCGCTCACCCGGCCCCAGAACCTCCACATCACCGACCGGCGCATCCGGATCCGCAACCACTCCCGCCAGAATCCGGAGGAACCGTTCCCCGAATCCCGTGACCGTCTCCGGATCGAACACGTCCGACGCGAACGTGAACGACGCGTCGATGCCTGCTGCCGTCCCGGACGCGTCGTAGCGCTCCGCGAGCGTCAACTGCAGATCGAACTTGGACACACCGGTTTCGACATCGAGGATCTCCACCGTAAGTCCCGGCAGGTCGAGGTGCGCCGGGGCGGTGTTCTGGAACTCCAGGAGAACCTGGAACAGCGGTGAGTACGCGGTCGAGCGGGTCGGTGCGACCGCGTCCACCACGCTCTCGAACGGCACCTCCGCGTGACCGAACGCCGCCAGATCCGCCTCCCGCGCCCGGGACAGCACCTCGCCGAACGTCGCGGCGGACTCGACGGTCGTCCGTAGGACCAGAGTGTTGACGAGCATCCCCACCACGTCGTCGAGTGCTTCCTCGCCGCGCCCGGCGATCGGCGTCCCGATCGCGATGTCTCCGGAACCACTCAGCCGCGCCGCCAGCACCGCCAGCACCGCGTGCATCACCATGAACATCGTGGAATTGCGCTGCCGCGCGAGGAGCAGAAGCGCCCGATGCTGTTCCGCTGACACCGGGAACCGGACCATCCCACCCCGTAATGCTCTGTCCGCGGGCCTCGGTCGATCCAAGGGAAGATCCATCACGTCGGGGAGGCCGGACAGCGTCTGTTTCCAGTATTCCAACTGCGCCGACATCAGGCTGCCGGGATTCTCGTCACTGCCGAGGGCCGCCCTCTGCCACAGGCTGTAGTCGGCGTACTGCACGGGCAGCGGCGCCCAGCCGGGTGCCTGCTGCTGTACCCGCGCCGAGTACGCCACCATCAGGTCGTGCGCGAGTGGGGCCAGCGACGCTCCGTCCGCCGAAATGTGGTGCACCACCAGCATGAGGACGTGCTCGTCGTGGCGGGTCCGGAACAGGTCACCACGCACGGGCACCTCGGTGCTCACGTCGAAGCCCCGAGCGGTCGATTCGGCGATCCGCGCGCGCACCGCGTCCTCGTCGTCGCAGACCGTCGGATCCAGGTCCGGAATCACCTCCCCCGGTGGCAGGATCACTTGATGCGGTCCGTCCACTGACGCCGGATACACCGTGCGCAGCGATTCGTGTCGTTCGAGGACGTCCGCCACCGTGGCCCGGAGCGCCTCCACGTCGAGCGTTCCGGACAGTCGGAGCGCCATCGGAATGTTGTAGGCCGGTGACGAGGTGTCGTACTGATTGACGAACCACATACGTTGCTGGGCGAGCGATAGCGGGATCCGGTCGGGACGCGTCTGCGCCACCAGGTCCGGGCGGTCGGGGCGTCTCGCGTGAGTACCCTCGATCCGGTCCGCCAGTGCCTCCACCGTCGGTGCCTCGAACAGGGTCCGCACCACGAGGTCGACGCCGAGGGCGGCGTTGACCCGCGCCACCACTTTCGTCGCGACCAGTGAATTTCCGCCGAGGTCGAAGAAGCTGTCGTCGAGCCCGATTCGTTCCACACCCAGTACGTCGGCGAACACCCGCGCGACGGCCCGCTCCACCGGAGTGGCAGGTGCACGGAACTCGGCGGCCGTGGAGAGGAATTCCGGCGCCGGCAGTGCCGCACGATCGAGCTTCCCCACCGGTGTCATCGGGATCTCGTCCAGTACCACGATCGCCGCCGGCACCATGTACGTCGGCAATTGCTCTGCGGCATACTCGATCACCTCAGCAGTCGCGAGCTGTTGCCCGGCCGCAGGCACCACGTACGACACGAGCACCGTGTCGCCGGACGGTGCCGTTCGCGGCATCGTCACCGCGGTCCGCACGCGCGGATGGGTGTGGAGGACGGTGTCGATCTCCCCGAGCTCGATGCGGAAGCCACGTACCTTCACCTGGAAATCGCTGCGGCCCAAGTACTCCAGTGTGCTGTCGGTTCGCCACCGCACCACGTCCCCGGTTCGATACATCCGCTCGCCGGGGCCGCCGAAGGGGTTGGCCACGAACCGTTCGGCCGTCAACGCTGATTTGCCGTGATATCCGCGAGCGAGGCCGTCACCCGCGACGTACAGCTCTCCGGCGACGCCGGGCGGCACGGGTTGCAACCGCGCATCGAGGACGACCTCGTGGAATCCGCGGAGCGGACCGCCCACCGTGATGGCTCCGGTCGGTGACATCGGCGCACTGATGTTGGACATGACGGTGGCCTCGCTGGGCCCGTACGCGTTGCACAATCTGCGACCGGGCGCCCACCGCTCGACGAGTTCCGGCGGGCACGCCTCGCCGCCGAACACCACGTCCCCGAAGTCGGCGAGTCCGTCCGGTTCGACCGTTCCGAGCGCGGCAGTGGTGACGAATCCGTGAGTGACTCGCTCCGATTTCAGGAGCCGGGACAACTCGGTGCCGCCGTAGACCGTGGGCGGCACGATCACCATGGTTGCCGCGGCGGCGAACACGTGCAGGTACTCGGAGACGGACGCGTCGAAACTCGGTGTGGAGAAGTGCAGAATCCGGGATGCCTGCGTCGCTCCGAATCGTGAGTGCTGCTCGGCTGCGAAGGTGTCCAGGCCACCGTGTGTGACCACGACGCCTTTGGGCCTGCCGGTGGAACCGGACGTGTAGATCACGTAGGACGGGTTCTCCACGCGGAGGGGCCGTGCCCGCTCGGCATCGGTCACGACGGATACCGGCTGCGTTGCGCAGAGGGTCCGGAATTCTTCGTCGTCGAGCACGAGCCACGCAATCGCGTCCGGGAGCCGGGAACGGACGGCGGACACCGTCACGCCCAGGGCGGCACCCGAATCGCCCAGCATGTGCTCGATCCGTTCGGCCGGGTAGTTCGGGTCCACCGGCACGTAGGCCGCGCCCGATTTGGCCACCGCCAGCATCGACAGAACCGACTCGATCGAGCGAGTCATGCCCAGTGCGACGAAGTTCTCCGGCCCGATGCCGCGTTCGGCGAGGACGCGTGCCAACTGGTTCGAGCGCTCGTCCACTTCGCGGTACGTCATCTCGATACCGTCATACGAGAGTGCGACACCGGTGGGGTTGGATTGTGCTGCCGCGGAGAATAATTCGGGCAGTGTGCGGCCAGGTTGCCCCGGCCCGCCGGACACCGGAACGAGGGTGGCCCGTTCGGTATCGGACAGGACGTCGAGGTCGCCGACGACGAGTCCGGGGTCGCCGGCGGTCGTCTCCAGGATTCGGCGGAACCGTTCGCCGAGGCGACGGACCGTGCCGGGGTCGAACAGATCGGTGGCGAACCCGAGGGTCGCCGTGATGCCGGACGGGATGCCGTCGGCGTCGAAGGTCTCGGTCGCGGTCACCCGGAGGTCGAGTCGGCCGATCCCGGACGTCTCCGGATCGTCACTGCACTCGAGCAGGACCTGGACGATCGGCGAGTACGCGGGCGAATCGCCGAGGGCGAGCGTCCGGACCACCCGTTCGAATGGGACGTCGCGGTGCTCGAACGCCTCCCGGTCGATGTCGCGGACGTGGCCGAGGAGACGCGTGAAGGACGTGTCCGGTTCGACGCGGGTACGGAGCGCCACGAGGTTCCGGTCGTGGTCCACCGTGGTCGTGGTTCCGATCACTACATCCGAGACGCCCGACAGCCTGCTCAGCAGCGCGGTGAACGCTGCGTGCAGAACCGAGAACGCGGTGGTGTCGTGTTCGTGCGCGAGGGCCAGCACCGCGGCATGCGCTTCCGCGCCGATCGGAATTTCTACGCGGTCTTCCCGCCCGGATTGCGCGACGGGCCGCGGCCGATCGGACGGCAGGTTCAGCACTTCGGGGATCCCCGCCAGCTGATCCGTCCAGTACTCGAGTTGATGCGCCTCGCGGCGTCGTCGCTCGCCGTCGCGGGCCGTGACCTCGTGAATCGTCGCGACCCGGGCCTGCGGGTCGGCCGAGATGAACTCTTCCAGCAGTTCGACGAAGTGCCGGTGGTGCAGGCGCAGCGCCACGTCCTCGTATCGGTTCGGGTTGGCCCGGAAATCGACGAAGATCTCGGCCGGTGTCCCGCTCGGGTACACGTTGACCAGGAGATCCTCCACCGGACCCGACGTGACGATGTGGTATTCGCCGACCAGTGGACCCAGCTGCACGTTCTGGTGGAACAGCATGACGTTGACCATCGGTCCGTGGAGATCGGCGCCGCTGCCCGCGCCCACGTCGCGGCGGATGTCCTCGACACTGCACCGCTGATGCCGCAACGCGCCCATCAGCTCTCGCCTGACCCGTGACACGAGGTCCGCGACCGTCTCGTCCTCGTCGACCGTGATCGGCAGCGGCGCGACGCTGACCATCATGCCGCCGGAGTTGCGCAGCACCGACGTGGTCCGGCCGGACATCGGAACATTCACGAGGACATCGGTTTTCGCCGTGATTCGCGACAGGTAGCAGGCGAAGGCGGCGATGATCGTGACTGCCGCGGTGGCGTTTGCCTGACTGTCGGCGCCGTGGATACCGGACACGGCCGCCTCGGACAGCAGGGCACTCTCGACCTTGCTCCTGGCGAGTGCGGGGGCGGGCGCGTCGGCCAGAGTCGATCCGTCGACGGCCTCGACTCGCTTCGCCCAGTACTCCCGATCCGCCTCGAAGCGGTCGGACGACCGGTAGCGGGCATCGACGTCGTACAGCTCGTGCAGGGTCGCGGCGCGACTCGGATCCGGTTCGCGGCCGGCCACCGAGGCCGAGTACCGGTGCGCGATGCGGTTGATCAGCGTCATGGCGCCGTATCCGTCGAGCGCGACGTGGTGAATGCGGCTGTACCACAGGTAATGAGACTCTCCGACGCAGAGAATCGAGGTCTCGAACAGTCGATCCGCGTCGAGATCGAGGGGGGCCTTGTAGTCCCGGTCCATCCATTCGTGCGCGGCAGCGACCGGGTCGTCCTCACCACGAAAGTCGATGAAGGCGATGGACGTGTCGGTGGCGTGGTCCACGTACTGCATCGGTCGGCCGTCGACCTCGACGACCTTGAGGAACGGCGACTGGAACTCGCGGGCCACCGCGATGGTCTCCCGGCGCAGCAGGTCGATGTCGAGGTCGCCGTGCAGTTCCACGTAGTGCGCTACCGAGATCGGCACCGCGGGGTCGAGTTGCTGCGCGAACCAGGTGGCACGCTGCGCCGCAGACAGCGGGAACGGCTCCCCTCCGGAATCGTGTGTTGCCGGCTTCCGCGTGTCGACGGGCTTCACGGCGGTTCCTCCCCATAAGGTATCCCCGACCGCTCACAGCGTGACCGCGTCCGTATCCTGGCTCGCGAATGCGGGAGGCGGTAGCTTTTCGCCGTCCCCCAGAAAACTCGTTCGCCGTCCACAGGGCGCACAGACCCCATCGTTGCACAGCGGCACGGCTCCGTTCAGCGGATTCGGTCGTCGCGGCGCCGGGTGCGACCGGCCTCGAGATACCCCGACAGCACCGGACCGATGACGGCGAGGGACTGCGGCTCGATCATGTCGTTGTGCCCGCAGTCCACCCGGTGCTCCACGATTCGACCGGTCACCAGCGGTCGCCACTCCTCCGCCGACCGGGCGCGCGTGGTGCCGTCGTCGTCGCCGGTCGCGGGGAAGATCAGCAGCTCGCCATCGTAGACCTGCGGCTCGAACCGGTGGACGAGGTTTCGCGAATTCTCGTATCCGGCGTTGATCCGCTCGAGGTGTTCTCCGCGTAGCCCGGAGTCACTGCCCCACGATTCGTTCAGCAGTTGCGCCGCGCGTTCGTACGTGAGGTCGCCGTCGGTGGCGACGACGAGCCCCAGGCCGCGGAGCAGATCCCGCATGTCGAGCTTCCCGAACAGCGGATCCTCGCCGTTGTCGGGATAGCTGTCCATGACCGTGAGGGTGGCGACGTCGTCGCCTGCACGCTGGAGTTCGACGGCCATCGCGTGGGCGATGACCCCGCCCAGCGACCAGCCGAGCAGGTCGTACGGTCCCTCCGGCTGGATGGCCTTCATCTCCTCGACGTACCGGTGTGCGAGTTGTTCGATCGACTGGTAGTCGCCGTCCCCGCTGATCGTGGGCAACTGCAGCCCGAACGCGCGGCGGTCGGCGGGCAGATACCGGACGAGACCCGCATACCCCCAGGAGAGCCCGATTCCCGGGTGGACACAGAACAGCGGTCGTCCGGTGCCCTCCGTGCGCAGCGGAATGACCACCCCCAGCGCCTCCGTCACCCCGCTCTCCGCCGACGGCACTGCGATCCTGCGGGCGAGGCCGGCCGGGGTGGGATCGAGGAACATCCATTGCAGCGGGATCTTCCGATCGAGCCTCTCCTGCAGGGCGGCGATCACCTTCGTCGCAAGCAGGGAGTTGCCGCTTCTCTCGAAGAAGTTGTCCTCGGCCCCCACCCGGTCGAGCCCGAGCACCTCGGCGAAGACGTCCACGACCGCCGCCTCGAGGTCGTTCGCCGGCAACCGGAAGGCGGCGCCCGACAGGAACTCGGGTGCGGGCAGTGCGGCGCGATCCAGCTTGCCCACCGGCGTCAGCGGAATCTGTTCGAGGACGACGATCGCGGCGGGCACCATGTGGGCCGGCAGACGCTCCCCGACGAGACGGGTGAGTTCCGCGGTGTCGACGTTCGCACCGCCGATCGGCCGGACATACGAGACGAGCAGCGGTTCCCCGGCAGGCCCGGCACGGCCGATGGTGACGGCGAACCCGACGTCGGGATGATCGGTGAGTACGGCGTCGATCTCGCCGGGTTCGATGCGGAACCCGCGGATCTTCACCTGGAAATCGCTGCGCCCGACGTACTCGAGGGTGCCGTCCCGGCGCCACCGCACCACGTCTCCCGTGCGGTACATCCGCTCGCCCGGGGCACCCCAGGGGGCGGCCACGAAACGGGACGCCGTCAGATCGGGCCGACGGTGATACCCGGACGCCAGAGCGCGTCCCGACACGTACAGCTCACCGACGACACCGACCGGCACCGGGCGCAGCCGCGAATCCAGCACGACCTCGGAGACGCCGCGGGTGGGTGCGCCGAGCGTGATCGGCTCGCCGGGCACCAGTGCGTCGCTGATGTTCGACATGATCGTCGTCTCGGTCGGCCCGTAGGCGTTGAACATCCGGCGGCCGGGCGCCCACCGGGCGACGAGTTCGGGTGGACAGGCTTCACCGGCCACGACCAGCATCCGCAGCGACTCGAAGCCGAGGGGGTCCATCGATGCCAGTGCGGTCGGGGTGACGAATCCGTGGGACACCCGCTCGTCGCTCAGCAGTGCGGCCAGTTCGGTGCCGCCGTAGATCGTCGGCGGGGCGATCACCAGCGTCGCTCCCGCGCAGAATGCCATGACCAGTTCGAAGACGGACGCGTCGAAACTCGGCGACGCGAAGTGCAGCACCCGGGCGCCGGGGGTGACGGCGAGGCGGTCGCGCTCCTCCGCGGCGAGGTTCGCCAGCCCGCGGTGTGTGACGGCCACTCCCTTGGGGACGCCCGTGGATCCGGACGTGTAGATGAGATATGCGGGATGTGCTTCGTGCAGCGGCGCCGTCCGGTCCGCGTCGGTGACGGGGGCAGGCGACTGCAGCCGGATCCGTTCCTCGTCTTCGGCGTCGTCGAGCACGATCCAGTTCACGGTGCCGGGCAGCCGATCTCGGTGTGCCCGCAGGGTCACCCCGGACACCGCCCCGGAATCGGTGAGCATGTGCTCGATGCGGTCGAGTGGATACCCGGGGTCGACCGGCAGGAACGCGGCGCCCGTCCGAGCGACGGCCCACACCGACAGCACCGATTCGATCGAGCGCGGCAGGCTCAGAGCGACAGTGGTTCCCGGACCCGCACCGTCCTCGATCAGGCGGCGCGCCAGCCGGTTCGACGCCTCGTCGAGTTCGCGGTAGCTGATCGTCCGGCCCCGGTAGGACACCGCGTCGGCGCCCCGGTCTCGTTCGACGGCGGCCGACAGCAGTTCCGGCAGCAGGACATTCGGGGCGTCGGGTGCGCCGCGCGCCGGGGTGAGCGCCGCGACTTCGTCGGTGCCGAGGATCTCGATGTCGCCGACCGGAACACCGGGTTCCGCGGTGACGGTGCCGAGGATGCGCACGAACCGTTCCGCGAACCCGCGCACCGTGTCGGCATCGAACAGGTCGGTCGCGTAGTCGATCGCACCCACCATGCCCGCCGGGGTGCCGTCGGCGGCGAACCGCTCGTCGAGGATCACCTCGAGGTCCACCTTCACGACGGCGAGGTCGGGATCGAGCCCCTCGACGGTCAGCCCCGGCAACCGCAGAGCGGGATTCTCGGTGTTCTGGAATTCGAGGGACACCTGGAACAGCGGCGAGTGGGCGGTCGACCGCACCGGTCCGACGGCGTCCACCACCCGTTCGAAGGGCAGGTCGGCGTGCGCGAAGGCGCCGAGATCGGCGTCGCGGACCCGCGCGAGCAGGTCACGGAACGGCTGTCCCGCCTCCACCGGGGTGCGCAGGGCCAGCGTGCCGACGAACATGCCGACGAGGTCGTCGAGTGCCGCCTCGCCGCGGCCGGCGATCGGGGTGCCGATCGCCACGTCCCCGGTGCCGCCGAGCCGGCCGAGCAGCACAGCGAGTGCAGCGTGCACGATCATGAACTCGGTGGACCGGTGCTCCCGCGCCGCCGTCCGGATCCGCTCGTGCAGGCCGGGCTCGATCGCGAAGCGCACCCGCTCGCCGCGGAACGACTGCTGTGCGGGACGCCGACGGTCGGCGGGCAGTTCGAGGAGTTCGGGCAGCCCGGCCAGCGCCGACTCCCAGTAGGCCAGTTGCCGCGAGATCAGCGACCCGGGGTCGTCCTCCGAACCCAGCAGCCTGCGTTGCCACAGTGTGTAGTCGGCGTACTGGACCGGCAGCGGCGTCCATCCGGGAGCGCGACCGTGGACGCGGGATTCGTACGCGATCATCACATCCCGCACCAGCGGTGCCATGGAGAAGCCGTCGGCGGAGATGTGGTGGACCACGACGGCGAGCACGTGGTCCGTCGGGTCGAGGGAGAACAGGGCGACGCGTAGCGGAACGGCTTGGGCGACGTCGAAGCCGGCCGTCACGAGCCGGGTGAGCTCCTCCCGGAGCCGACCGTCGTCCGCGACCGCGGTCGGGGCGAGCATCGGCGCGGTAGGCGCGAGGATCTCCTGGACGGGTTCGCCGTCGCGGAGCGGGAAGCGGGTGCGCAACGACTCGTGCCGGGTCACGACGTCCGTGACGGCGGCGGTCAGCGCATCCACGTCGAGGTCGCCGATGAGCCGCACCACCATCGGGATGTTGTAGGCGGGCGAACTCGTGTCGAACTGGTTGATGAACCACATGCGTTGCTGGGCGTAGGACAGCGGGATGCGGTCGGGCCGGTCCCCGGCGGTGAGGGCGGGACGGCCGGACGGACCCGCTCCCGCGTGCTCGATACGCGCGGCGAACGCCTCGACCGTGGGCGCCTCGAACAACGCCCGCACGCCGATGTCGGTGTCGAGTGCGGCGCGCAGGCGGGCCACCGCGCGGGTCGCGCTCAGTGAGTTGCCGCCGAGGTCGAAGAATCCCGCGTCCGCGCTCACCCGGTCGAGTCCGAGGACCTCCGCGAAGACCTCGGCCACCGTCTCCTGGACCGGATCGGCGGGTGCCCGGTATTCGCGCGTGCCGACGTCGAATTCGGGTGCGGGCAGGGCTTTGCGGTCGAACTTGCCGACGGCGTTCAGCGGGATCTCGTCCAGCACCGTGATCGAGGACGGAACCATGTGGGCGGGCAGTCTGCTCGTGAGACGGCGGGTGATCGTCTCGGTATCGAGGGCACGTTCGGGCGCGGGCACCACGTACGACGCGAGGAGCGTGTCCCCGGCCGGACCGCGGTAGGCGACCGTGACCGCGAACCGGACGTCGGGGTCGGCCGTGAGAGTGGTGTCGATCTCGCCGAGTTCGATGCGGAACCCGCGCACCTTCACCTGGAAGTCGCTGCGGCCGAGGTACTCGATGGTGTGCTCGGCAGTCCAGCGCACGATGTCGCCGGTGCGGTACATCCGTTGCCCGGGCTCGGCGGGATCGGCGACGAACCGTTCCGCCGTCACCCCGGGGCGCCGGTGGTAACCGCGCGCCAATCCCGCACCGGCGAGGTACAACTCCCCCGGAACCCCGACCGGAACCGGCCGCAACCGGGAATCCAGCACCAACTCCGTGACTCCGCGAATCGGTCCACCGATGGTGATGCGCTCCCCCGGTCTCAGCGGATCGCTGATGTTGGACATGACCGTGGTCTCGGTCGGCCCGTACCCGTTGTACAACCGGCGTCCCGGTGCCCACCGGGACACGAGTTCGGGTGGGCAGGCCTCGCCGCCGACCACGACGTCGGTGAAATGATCCAGTCCCGCCGGGTCGAGAGACGCGAGGGCCGCCGTGGTGACGAACGCGTGTGTGACGTGCCGGTCCCGGATCAGCTGGGCGAGTTCGTCGCCGCCGAAGACGGTGGTCGGCGCGATCACCATCGTCGCCGCCGCACCGAACGCCTGCAGATATTCGAATACGGATCCGTCGAAGCTCGGTGTCGAGAAGTGCAGCGTCCGGGACTCGGAATCCGCTCCGAAGCGGGCGAGTTGGTCGCGCGCGAAATTGTCGAGACCGCGGTGCGTCACGGTCACGCCCTTCGGCCTGCCGGTGGACCCCGACGTGTAGACGAGATACGCGGCCGTGTCGAGGGTGACCGGTGCCGTGCGGTCGCCGTCGTCGACCGATTCCGCGGATGCGGCCGCGCACTCGGCGGCGAACGCGGGGTCGTCGAGAACGAGCCAGCCGATGTTCTCGGGCAGACGGGCGCGATGCTCGGACGTCGTCAACCCGAGTGCGCAGTCCGAGTCGGTGAGCATGTGCGTGATGCGCTCGCCCGGATAGTTCGGGTCGACGGGCACGAACACGGCCCCGGTCCTGGCCACCGCCCAGACGCACAGCACCGACTCGATCGAGCGTGGAATACCCACGGCCACCGACTTTTCCGGCCCGAGTCCGCGGGCGATCAGAGCACGCGCGAGCCGGTTGGACCGCTCGTCCAGCTCCCGGTACGACACCTCGACGTCGCCGGACGACAGGGCGACCGCATCGGGGTCGACCGCGGCGGCGTCCGTGAAGATCTGCGGGAGCGTGCGGACGGAGCCGGCGGGACCACCGCGGACCGGTACCAGTTCCGCGCGTTCCCGCTCGGTGAGCAGCGACAGCCGGGCCAGCGGCACGTCGGGTCCGGTGCAGGCGTCGAGCACCCGCACCACCCGCTCGGCGATGTCCTCGATCGCGCCGGGGGCGAACAAGCCGGGCACGTACTCGAACTTCAGGTGCAGGCTCGCCGCCGCCGACGCGACGAGACTCAGCGGGTAGTGGGCGGCGTCGCGGGCATCCACACCGGTCACGCGGAGTCCGGCGATGTCGGTGTCTTCCGACAGCCCGGCCCGGTCCACCGGATACGACTCGAACACGGTGAGGGTGTCGAACCCGACGCCGGGACCCGCGGCGTCCTGGATCTCGGCGAGACCCGTGTAGTGGTGATCGAGCATCGCCGCCTGCTCGGCCTGCACCCGCTCCAGCAACGCGCCGAGCGTCTCCTCCGGATGCAGCGTGACGCGCACCGGAACGGTGTTGATGAACAGCCCGACCATCGTCTCGATGCCGGAGAGTTCCGGCGGCCGGCCGGAGACGGTGGCGCCGAACACGACGTCGTCGCGTCCGGTGAGCATCGCCAGCACGATGCCCCATGCCGTCTGCAGAATGCTGTTGAGGGTGAGCCCGCGCGCCCGCGCGGAGTCGCGCAGCAGGTCGGTCCGGTCCTCGTCGAGGTCGAACACCCACTCCCGCGACACGGTCGACAGCTGCCGAGCCCGGTCGGCGGGCACCAGCAGCGTCGGTTCCTCGACCCCCGCGAGGGCGTCCGCCCAGGCCCGCGCGGACAGCTCGGTGTCGCGCCCGCTCATCCACACCAGGTAGTCGCGGTAGTCCCGCACGCGGGGCAGCGGAGAGGGGTCGGCGTCCGTGGCGTACAGCGTGAGCAGTTCCCGGATCATCAGCGGCATCGACCAGCCGTCGAGCAGGATGTGGTGGTTCGTCGACACCAGTCGGCAGCGGCCGCCGGCCGTTCGCACCAGCAGGAACCGGATCAGCGGCGCGGTGGCCATGTCGAAGGGGGTGGTCCGGTCGGCGGCCAGCAGTCGCTCGATCTCGGCGGCCGCCGCGTCCTCGTCCAGTGCGCTCAGGTCGATCTCCCGCCAGGGCACGGCGACCCGGCCCGAGACCACCTGCACGGCCCCGCCCTCGGCGTCGTGACAGAACGCGCTGCGCAGGTTCGGGTGACGGTCGAGGAGTGCGGCGGCGGCCCGGCGCAGTCGTGCGGCGTCGACGTCGCCGCCGAGGTCGAGAATCAGCTGGACGAGGTAGGCGTCCACCGATTCGTCGGCCAGTTCGGCGTGGAACAGCATGCCCGCCTGCAACGGCGACAGCGGCCAGACATCGGTCATCGCCGGGTAGCGGCGCTCGAGGTCGTCGATCGCGCTCTGGCCGAGCCGGACGAGGTTCAGGTCGGACGGGGTGAATCCGCCGCCACCGGACCGGGCGTGCTCGGTGAGGGCCTCGAGCGCGCCGACCCACAGGCTCGCGAGTTCGCCGATGTCGTCGGCGGCGATCACCCCGACGGGGAACGACCACGTGGCGGTGAGGGCGGGACCGGCGGCGGTGTCGGTGGTCCTGGCGTTCACGTCGACGACGGCCGCCGCGGGCAGCCCGGAGTGCGCGGCGGCGGCGAGGCCCGCGTCGGCGACCGGCGTCCAGTCGCCGTCCGGCGCGGAACCCGAACCGAGCCTGCCGAGGTAGTTGAAGCTCACCTGCGCGCCCGGCAGGGCCGCGAGTTCGGGAGCCGTCTCGGCGTCGAGGTAACGGAGCAGCCCGAACCCGATGCCGTGGTCGGGGATCGACTGCAACCGCTCCTTCACCGTCTTGACCGCGGCCCCGGCGGCGGGGCCGGCCGCGAACGCGTCGTCGATGTCCACACCACTCAGGTCGAGGCCCACCGGGAAGATCGTGGTGAACCAGCCGACGGTGCGGGCGAGATCGGCGCCCGGAACCACCTGCTCCTCACGACCGTGCCCTTCGAGATTCACCAGCGCGCCGGACGACTCGATCCCGCGCGCCCGGCGCCAGCGGACGAGCGCCAACGCCAGCGCCGTCAGCAGTCCGTCGCCGACACTCCCGTGGAAGGCCTGGGGAAGCGTCGTCAGCAGCGCCTCCGTCACCTCGACGGGAACCCGGACCTCGACGTCGGAGGTCTGGACGTCGGCTGCGGTGAGGGGCCGCGACCCGAGCGGTGGGTCGGGGGTGTCGAGCATCCGCCGCCACAGGTCGAGTTCGGCTGTGCGAGAAGGCTCCTGCGCCACATCGGTGAGGGCGTGCGCCCACCGGCGCATCGACGTGCCGGTGCCGGGCAGGGTGGGCGGCTCACCCGACAGCACCTGAGCGCAGGCGAGGGCGAGGTCGGGGACGAGGATCCGCCACGACACCCCGTCGACCACCACGTGATGGGCGACGATCAGCAGCCGTCCCGCGGCGGCCGGTGTCGCGCTGCTCGCGAACCACACCGCCTGCACCATCACACCCGACTCCGGGTCGAGCCGGCCCGCGGCGGCGTCCAGTTCGCGGGACGCGGCCTCGGTGAACGAGTCGGCGGCGTCGAGCGGCACCGTGCGCACCACCGCGGTCGCCCGCACCCAGCCGGGCGGCGCGACCGCCATCGCCGCACCGCGCTCGGCCCGGTCACTCCGGTACAGCCGGGCGCGCAGCATGTCGTGCCGGTCCAGGACGGCCTGCATCGCCGCCGTCAGCGTGTCCTCGTCCAGTGCGGCGGGGGTGGTGAACAGCGCAGCCTGGGAGTACCGGCGGAAATCGCCGTCCCTGCCCAGCATCCAGTGCACGATCGGGGTGAGGGGGAATTCGCCGACGCCGCCGCCGGGCAGCTCCTCCAGCGTGACCGCCTGCTCTCCCGCGGTCGCGACCTCCGCGAGCGCGGCAACCGTCTTGCGTTCGAACACGTCCCGCGGGGTGATCACCACCCCGGACGCCTTCGCCCGGGTGACGAGCTGAATCGACATGATGGAGTCGCCGCCGACCGCGAAGAACGAATCGTCGACGCCCACCGATTCGAGGCCGAGCACCTCGGCGAACAGAGCGGCGAGGATCCGCTCCGTTTCCGTCGCCGGTGCGCGGCCGAGCGACACCTGCCGTCCGAAGTCCGGTTCGGGCAGCGCCCTGCGGTCGAGTTTGCCGTTCACGGTGAGGGGCAGGACGTCGAGCACCACCACGACCGCGGGCACCATGTGCGCCGCCAGCCGGCCGGCGACCGCGTCGACGATTGCGGCCGGATCCAGCACCCGGCCCGCCTCGGGCACCACGTAGCCCACCAGTCGTTCGCGCCGCGCCAGCACCACCGACTGCGCCACACCGTCGCAGGCGAGCAGCGCCGACTCCACCTCGCCGAGCTCGATGCGGAAGCCCTTGACCTGAACCTGGAAGTCGTTTCGGCCCAGATATTCCAGCTGACCGTCCGCGTTCCACCGGCCGAGGTCGCCGGACCGGTACATCCGCGAACCGGGTGTGTGCGGGTCGGCCACGAACCGGGTCGACGTGAGCGCGAACCGGCCGAGATAGCCCCGGGTCACCTGCGCGCCCGACACGTAGAGTTCCCCGACCACTCCCGGCGGCACCGGGTGCAGTCGGGAGTCGAGCACGTACACGCGCAGTCCGGGCAGTGCCCGGCCGATCACGGAGGCCGACGCGGACGCGGCGAGTTCCACGTCCAGCGGCAGGTGACTGACGTGCACGGTGGTTTCCGTGATGCCGTACATGTTCACCAGCGCCGGGGCGGTGTCGTCGTGTCGCGCGTACCAGCGGGTGAGCTGCCCCAGGTCGAGGGCCTCGCCGCCGAATACCACGACGCGGAGGGACAGTTCGGTGGCGCCGGCGACCCGGTCCGCCTCGGCGAGTTGGTAGAAGGCGGTGGGGGTCTGATTCAGGACGGTGACGTTCTCGTCCCGCAGCAGTCGCAGGAACATGTCGGGTGAGCGGGTCGTGAAGTAGTCGACCACCACCAGCCGGCCGCCGTGGAGCAGCGCACCCCACAGTTCCCAGACGGAGAAGTCGAACGCCGCCGAGTGGAACATGGTCCACACGTCGGAGGCATCGAACCGGAACAGCGGTTGCGTGTTCGCGAACAGGGTGACGACGTTGCGGTGCGCCACCTGAACGCCTTTCGGCTGCCCCGTCGAGCCGGACGTGTAGATGACGTACGCCACCGAGTCCGGGCGCGGCGGCCCGGTCCGGTCGCCGTCGGTGACCGGCAGCGGCGACGTACGGCCGAGTTCGGCCACCGTCTCCGCACTGTCCACGAGCAGGAGTGGGACCCCGCTCGCCCGGACCGCGTCGGATTCGGCCTCGGTGGTCAGCACACACACCGGCCGGGCGTCGGCGAACACGAACGCGAGCCGCTCCGCCGGGTACGTCACATCCACGGGCACATAGCCGGCACCCGACTTCACCACCGCGAGCAGCGCCACCACCAGGTCCACCGACCGCGCGGCGGCGACGGCCACCAGGGTCTCGGGGCCGGCGCCCCGCGCGATCAGCAAACGCGCCAGGCGATTCGCCCGGGTGTCCAGCTCGTCGTAGGTGAGCGAGACGCCTTCGCACACGACGGCCGTCGCGCGGCGGGATCGCTGCGCGGCCCGCTCGAAGAGGTCTACCAGGGTCGCGTCCGGGGCCGGGGACTCGGCGAACGCCGGCAGCACCCGGTCCCGCTCCGCGCTGTCCAGGATCTCGATATCGCCCACGGGAAGCTCCGTGGCCGCGGCGACCGACTCGAGCACCCGGAGGAACCGTTCCCCGAATCGGACCACGGTGTCGCGATCGAGCACGTCCGTCGCGAACCGCAGTCCGGCACTGAGTCCGGCGGGCGCGCCGTCACTGTCGATCTGCTCGGCGAGACTCAGTTCCAGGTCGAACTTCGCGACGCCCAAGTCCACGCCGAGCGAATCGACGGTGAGTCCGGGCAGTTCGAGGTGGGTGCCCTCCGCGTTCCGGAACTCGATCAGCACCTGGAACAGTGGGGTGTGCGACGTGGATCGTTCGGGGGCGAGATGGTCGACCAGCCGCTCGAACGGGATGTCCGCGTGCTCGAACGCACCGAGGTCCGCCGCCCGCACCGCGGTCAGTACCTGACCGAACGACGCCCGCGGATCCACCACCGTCCGCAGGACGAGCGTGTTCACGAACATGCCCACCACGTCGTCGAGCACCGCCTGCCCGCGACCGGCGACGGGCGTTCCCATCGTGACGTCGTCCGTGCCCGACAGCCGGGACAGCAGGACGGCGAATGCCGCGTGAACCGCCATGAACAGTGTCGAATTATGTTGTGCTGCGATCGTGTTCAACGCACGGTGCAGCCGGGCAGGCACGTCGAACTCGACGACGTCCCCGCGGTAGGACCGCTGGACGGGGCGCGGCCGGTCTACCGGGATCTGCAGCACCTCGGGCGAACCGGACAGGGTGTCCGTCCAGTAGCCCAGTTGCCTCGACAGCACCGAGTCCGGATCGTCCACCGCACCGAGGAAGTCCCGCTGCCACACGCTGTAGTCGGCGTACTGCACCGGCAGCGGGGTCCAGCCAGGCGTCTCCCCCACGGTCCGGGCGGTGTACGCGAGCATGACGTCGCGGGCCAGCGGCATCATGGAGAACCCGTCGGCGGCGATGTGGTGCACGACGATGGCGAGGACGTGCTGCTCGGGTTCCAGCTCGAACAGCCGTGCGCGGAACGGGATCTCGTCGCTCACGTCGAAACCGGCGCCGACCAGGGCTGCGAGGGCGTCCCGCAGTGCGCGGTCACCGGCGGCGGCCACCGGATCGAGGCGGGGGGTGGCCCGCCCGGCATCGACGATCACCTGGTGCGGTCCGTCGACCGACCCGGGAAACACGGTGCGGAGCGATTCGTGCCGCGCGACGACGTCGCCGACCGCCGCGAGCAGGGCGGCGTGATCGAGGACCCCGGTCAGTCGCAGGGCGATCGGAATGTTGTAGGCGGGCGACGACGTGTCGAACTGGTTGACGAACCACATGCGTTGCTGCGCCAGCGACAACGGGATCCGGTCGGGGCGCTGTCGTGCGGCGAGCGCCACCGACGGGGTGGCCGCCGTCACCGCCGAGTCGATCCGGACCGCCAGATCGGCGACGACCGGCGCGTCGAACAGTGCGGCCACGCCGATCCCGGCGTCGAGGGCGGAGTTGATGCGCGCGACCGCCCGGGTGGCGCTGAGCGAGTCGCCGCCCAATTCGAAGAAGCTGTCGTCCGCACCGACGCGCAGGGCGCCGAGCACGTCGGCGAACACCTGCGCGACAGCCTCCTCGACCGGAGTGGTGGGCGCCCGGTACCCGATGGTCGCCGACGTGAATTCCGGTGCGGGCAGAGCCTTCCGGTCGAGCTTGCCGACGGGGGTCAGGGGAATCTCGTCGAGGACGACCACCGCGGCGGGCACCATGTACTTGGGCAGGATCCGGCCCGCGAACGCGAGCACGTCCGGCGCCGCCACCTCCTCGCCGTCGTGCGGCAGCACGTACGACACCAGCGCCGTGTCCCCCAGCGGTCCCGGCCTGCCGAGGGTCGCGGCGAAGTCGAGGTGCGGGTGGGTGGTGAGAACGGAATCGATCTCGCCCAGTTCGACGCGCTGACCGCGGATCTTCACCTGGAAGTCGCTGCGCCCGAGGTATTCGAGGGTGTGGTCGCGGGACCAGCGCACGACGTCGCCCGTGCGGTACATCCGGCCGCCGCCGTAGGGGTCGGCGACGAACCGCTCCGCGGTGAGCGCGGGCCGCCGGTGGTACCCGCGGGCCAGCGCCGGTCCCGCGATGTACAACTCGCCGGGCACCCCGGCCGGAACGGGCTGCAGCCGCGCATCGAGGACCGACAGCGCGATGCCACGGACAGGCCCCCCGATGGTGACCGGCTCGCCCGGTCTCATCGGCTGGCTGAACGTGGTGAGGATGGTGGCCTCGGTGGGGCCGTACCCGTTGAACATCGCCCGATCCGCACCCCACGCGGCGACCAGTTCGTCGCCGACGGCGTCGCCGGCCACGACGAGCGCCTCGAGGTGCTCGATGCCGTCGCGCTCCACGGTGGCCAGGACGGCCGGGGTGATGCAGGCGTGGGTGACGCGTTCGCGGCGCAGCAGCGCCGCCAGTTCCGCCCCGCCGTAGACGTCGGGGGGAGCGATCACGAGCGTCGCCCCGGCGGCACAGGACTGGACGAGTTCGAGTATCGCCACGTCGAAACTGGGTGAACAGATGTGCAGGCACCGGGAGTCGGGTGAGACGGTGTAGTGCTCGGTCTGCTCGGTGAGCAGGTTCGCCAGACCGCGGTGGGTGACGACGACGCCCTTCGGCCTGCCGGTGGACCCGGACGTGTAGATCGCGTACGCGGCGTGGTCGACGTCGAGCACCGACCGGCGGTCCAGGTCGGTGACGCGGACCGGCGATGCGGCGGCCCACGTGCGGTCGAAGGCAGGTTCGTCCAGCACCAGCCACGGCACGGAACCGGGCAATCGGTGTCGGTGAGCGGACGTCGTCACACCCAGTGCCGCACCGGAATCGGCCAGCATATGTTCGATGCGATCGGCGGGATAGTTCGGGTCGACGGGCACGAACGCCGCGCCCGCCTTCGCGACCGCCCACACCGCCAGCACCGATTCCCGTGATCGGGGTAGCCCGAGCGCCACGAACGTCTCCGGCCCGGCACCGCGTTCGACGAGGACGCGGGCCAGCGCGCTCGACCGCTCGTCGAGCTCGCGGTAGCTCGTCTCGCGTCCGTCGAAGACGAGCGCGGGGGCCTCCGGCCGGTTCCCGGCCGAGGCGGTGAGGATCTCGGGCAGGGTCTTCGGCGGCCCGGCGGGGGCCCCGGACACCGCCGTGTACTCCTGGAGTTCGGCCTCCGACAGCAGGGTGAGGTGGGCGATGGGTGTGTCGATGTCCGCCAGCATGATCTGCACGACGCGCGCGACGCGGGCCGCCACCGACTCCGCGAACTCGCTCCGGAAGACGTTCGGCTGGTATCGCAGTCGCAGGTGCAGTCCGGTGTCGACGTGCGCCATCAGGGTGAACGGATAGTGGGTGGAGTCGATCCCCTCGATCCCGGCGACGTGCATGCCGTCGATGTCGGTGTCTTCCGACAATCCCATGCGGTCCACCGGATAGGACTCGAACACGGTCAGCGTGTCGAAGGCAGCACCTTCCCCGACGGCGCGCTGAATCTCCGTGAGGCCCACGTAGTGGTGATCGAGCAGGGCAGACTGTTCACGCTGGAAACGCTGCAGCAGTTCCGCGAGCGTCTCCTCGCGGCGCAGGCGCAGCCGGACGGGCACCGTGTTGATGAACAGCCCGACCATCGACTCGATGCCGGCGACTCCCGGTGGGCGGCCGGACACCGTGGCTCCGAAAACCACGTCCTCGCGCGTGCCGAGTGTGGTCAGCACCAGTCCCCACGCCACCTGGACGAGGGTGTTCATCGTCAGTCCGTGTTCCCGCGCGAGCGCCTCGAGCGCCCGGGTCTTCTCCTCGCCCACGTCGAGGCGCACGTCCTCGGGTTCGGCGAAGCTCTGCTCGCCGCGCGCCGCGGGGGCCACGAATGTCGGCTCGTCCGAGCTGGCGAGGGCGGATACCCAGGCGGCCGTGGAGCGTTCGTGGTCCTGCGTGCCGATCCACTGCAGGTAGTCGCGGTAGGACGTGACGCGGGGAAGGGCCGTCGTGTCGCCGTCCGTGGCGTAGAGGATCAGCAGGTCCTTGATCACCAGGGGCGTCGACCATCCGTCGAGAAGGATGTGGTGATGGGTCACGACCAGCCGGTACCGGTCGGGTGCGGTGCGCAGCAACGTGAATCGGAGCAGCGGCGCCTCGGACATCTCGAACGGGACGGCGCGGTCGGCCGCGACGAGCGCCTCCACCTCCGCGGCGATCCGGGTGTCGTCGAGATCCGACAGGTCGACGTCGGTCCACGGCGCGGTCGCCCCGGCGAGTACCACCTGGACCGGTCCGCCACCGGTCTCCGCGAACGCCACCCTGAGGTTCGCGTGCCGGTCGAGCAGGCCCTGTGCGGCGCGGCGGAGCCTGGCGGAGTCGACGGTGCCGCGCAGGTCGAAGACCAGCTGCACCTGATACGCGTCGAGGCGATGCTCGGACAGCTGCGCGTGGAACAGCAGACCGGCCTGCAGCGGTGACAGCGGCCAGACGTCGGCGAGGTCCGGGTAGGTGCTCTCGAACCGGTCGATGTCTGCCTGCCCGACGGACACCAGATCGAGATCGGACGGCGTCAGCCCCCCTGCGCCCGGGCGGCTCGCGTGCTCGGCCAGGGCGGTGAGTCCCCGAACCCACAGTGCGGACAGCTCTTCCACGTCCTCGGCGGCCAGCACACCGGTGGGGTACGACCACGTCGCCGTGAGTACCGGTGCGCCGTCCCGGACGGTGGTGGCAGCGTTGACGTCCACGACCCAGGCGGCGGGCATGTCGTAGTTCTGGGTTCCGCCGAGGTCCCCGCTGCCCGCGACGGGTAGCCAGGGCACGTCGCCCCCGCTCGTCGCCACCCGGCCGAGGTAGTTGAAACTCATCTGCGGTGGCCGGAATCGGCGCAGTGCCTCCGAGCCGACCGGATCCAGGTATCGCAGGATCCCGTACCCGATGCCGTGATCGGGGATGGCGAGGAGTTGTTCCTTGATCGCCTTGATCGCGGACCCGGCCGCGTCGTCGCCGGCGAGGGCGGCGTCGATGCCGATGCCGGTGAGGTCGAGTCGCGCCGGGAACAGTGTGGTGAACCACCCGACGGTGCGGGACAGGTCGGCGCCGGGCACGACGTGGTCTTCGCGGCCGTGACCCTCGAGGTTGATCAGTACGTCGGCCATCTCGACCCCGCGGTGCCGCCGCCACCGAATCATTGCCAGTGTGAGCGCGGTGAGGAGGCCGTCGCCGACGGTGCCGTGGAACGCGGCCGGCAGTGTGGTGAGGAGAGCCTCGGTGACGGGTGCGGGCACGTCGACGGTGACGCGGCCCGTCGTGGCATCGACGTCGACGGCCGAATCCAGCGGCCGGAAGCCGAGGAGCGGGTCGGGGCCGTCCAGGATCGACTGCCACCGCCCCGCTTCGGTGCGACGGGCCGACGCGGCATCGGTGAGTCCGTGCGACCACCGCCGCATCGACGTCCCCACGGCAGGCAGCGCGGCAGGCAGACCCTCGGCGGCGCGAGTGTGGGCCGCCGCCAGATCCGCGATCAGGATCCGCCACGACACGCCGTCGACCACGAGATGATGCGCGACCAGCAGCAACCGCCCCTGCCCGCCGGGACCGTCGAACCAGAGCACCTGCACCATGCTGGCCGAGGCCGGGTCCAGGCGGTCCGCCGCCGCGTTCAGTTCCGCTCTCGCCACCGCATCGAAGTCGCCGGCGTCGAACGACGTCACGGGCACGTGATGGATCAGCGCATCGGCGGGCACCGATCCGGTCGGCAGCACCGTCATGGCCCACTGCCCCGACTCGTCGACGGCGAGCCGCGCGCGGAGCATGTCGTGACGGTCCAGCACGGCGTCGACGGCGGCGGCGAGATCGCTACGGGTGAGCCGGGGCGGCGCGGTGACCAGCACGGCCTGGGAGAACCGGTCCAGCCGGCCGCCGCTTCGTCCCAGCATCCACGCGACGACGGGTGTGAGCGGAACCGGGCCGACGCCACCGCCGGGCAGTTCCTCCAGCACCACGGCATCCGCGCGCTCGTAGTGGGCCACCTCGGCGAGACCGGCGACGGTCCTGCGCTCGAACACGTCCCGCGGGGAGAGGACCAGACCCGCTGCCTTCGCGCGGGCCACCAGCTGGATCGACATGATGCTGTCGCCGCCCAGCGCGAAGAACGAATCGTCCACACCCACCGACTCGAGTCCCAGCACGTCCCGGAACAGGCCGGCGAGCAGCGCCTCCGTCTCGGTGCGGGGCGGACGACTGTCGGTGACGGCGACACCGAAGTCCAGTTCCGGCAGCGTCTTCCGGTCGAGCTTGCCGTGGACCGTCACCGGGAGCGCCGCGATCACCACGACAACGGCGGGCACCATGTACGACGCGAGGCGCGTGCCCGCGAACTGCAGCACTTCGCCCGGATCGATGTCCACTCCGGGTTCGGGGACCACGTATCCGATCAGCCGGTCGCCCGAGCGTTCGTCGCGGCGCACGTCGGCGATCGCCGCCGCCACGTCGCCGTGCGCGAGCAGCGCCGACTCGACCTCGCCCAGCTCGATCCGGAATCCGCGGATCTTCACCTGGAAGTCGGTGCGCCCGAGGTAGTCGAGTTGCCCGTCCGTCGTCCAGCGCACGAGGTCGCCGGTCCGGTACATCCGGCTGCCCGGCGGCCCGAAGGGGTTCGCCACGAAGCGTTCCGCGGTGAGCGGGTATCGGCCGTGATAGCCGCGCGCGAGCGCCGGGCCCGCGAGGTACAGCTCCCCCGCGACCCCCGCCGGTACGGGATGCAGCCGCTGATCGAGGACCGCCTCGGTGAACCCGAGCGTCGGCGCGCCGATCGTGACCGGTTCGCCCGGCACCAGCGGGGTGCTGATGCTCGACACGACCGTCGACTCGGTCGGACCGTACGCGTCGAACATGGCCCGGCCCGGTGCCCAGCGGGCCACCAGTTCCGGCGGGCACGTTTCGCCGCCGGTCACCACGCACTGCACGCTCTCCAGACCTGCGGGATCGACCGAGGCGAGCGCCGCCGGGGTGACGAAGCAGTGCGTGACCCGCTCGCGCAGCAGCAGTTCCGCCAGCTCGTCGCCGCCGTAGACGGACGGGGACGCGATGACCATCGTCGCGCCCGGCCCAACCGCCAGCATCAGCTCCAGCACGGAGGCGTCGAAGCTCGGCGACGCGAAGTGCAGGGTCCGGGAGGCCGCGGACGTGCCGAACGTGCTCTGCTCCGTCGCAGCGAAATTCGCCAGACCGCGGTGCGTGGTCACCACACCTTTCGGCCTGCCCGTCGATCCCGACGTGTAGATCACGTACGCGGGGTGGTCCACGTGCAACGCCGACGTGCGGTCGGTGTCGGTCACCGCCGCCGCCGGGAGCAGCGCCAGCTCGGCCTCGGTCCCGGGGTCGCCCGGCACCAGCCACGGAATCGACGTGGGAAGGGCTGACTGCACCGCGGCTGTCGTGAGACCGGCGACGGCGCCCGAGTCGCCGAGCATGTACTCGATGCGCTCGGCCGGATGGTTCGGGTCGACCGGCAGGAACGCGGCCCCGGTCTTGGCCACCGACCAGACGGCCAGCACGGATTCGATCGACCGCGGCAGTGCCAGAGCCACCACCTGTTCCGGGCCGACGCCCCGCTCGATCAGGAGCCGGGCGAGCCTGTTCGACCATTCGTCGAGGTCCCGGTAGGACACCTGACGTCCTTCGAAGACCAGCGCCACGGCGGCCGGGTCCGTGGCCGTGGCGGCCGTCAGCAACTGCGGCAGCGTCCGAGCGGCAACGCCGGGGCCTCCGCTCGCGGACGTCAGTGCGGCCCGCTCGCCGGCGCCGAGGACGTCGACGTCGCCGACCGGGGCGTTCGGCGATTCGGTGACGGCGCTCAGGATCCGGACCAGGCGCTCGGCGAACCCGGCCACCGTGTGGTCGTCGAAGATGTCGGTGGCGTACCCCAGCGCCGCACTGATCCCCGCGGGATGACCGTCGGCGTCGAGGTTCTCCCGCAGCGTCAGCTGGAGGTCGAAATTGATCGTGTCGAACGCGAGGTCGAGGGGTTCGACATGGAGGCCCGGCAGTTCCAACTCGGGGCGCTCGGTGTTCTGGAATTCGAGCATCACCTGGAACAGCGGTGAGTACGCCGTCGAACGGGAGGGCCGCAGGCTCTCCACGACACGTTCGAACGGGACGTCCGCATGCGTGAACGCCCCGAGATCGGCCTCGCGGACCTGCGCGAGCAGCTCGGCGAACGTGCGAGCGCCGTCGACGGGGGTACGGAGCACGAGGGTGTTCACGAACATCCCGACCAGGTCGTCGAGCTCGGCCTCGCCGCGGCCCGCGATGGGGGTGCCCACGGCGATGTCGTCCGACGCACTCAGCCGCGACAGCAGGACCGTCAGCGCGGAGTGCAGGGCCATGAACACGGTCGATCCGTGCCTGCGTGCGAGTTGCACGACGCTCCGGTGGAGGTCCGGGTCGATGTCGAATTCGACGCGGCCCGCGCCCAGGGTGCGGGCGGCCGGGCGGGGCCGGTCCGTCGGCAGTTCCAGCACATCCGGCAGGTCGGCCAGGGTCGCGGTCCAGTAGTCGAGCTGGCGGGCGAGAGGCGAACCGTCTGCGTCTTCGTCGCCGAGCCAGTCTCGGTGCCACAGTGAGTAGTCGGCGTACTGCACGGGAAGCGGGGTCCAGTCGGGCGCGGCGCCGCGGCACCGGGCGGTGTACGCCGACAGGACGTCGCGGGCGAGCGGAACCATCGAGAAGCCGTCCGCAGCGATGTGATGCACGACCACGGCCAGCACGTGCTCGTGGTCGTTCACCCCGAACAGCCGGGCCCGCACCGGTGCCTCCGTCGTCACGTCGAACCCCGCGGAGAGCAGGCGGTGGAGTTCCGCGTCGAGGTCCGCCGACGCGACGGCGTGCGGTGTGAGTGCGGGCGCCACCTTCTCCGCCGGGAGGATCACCTGCCGCGGACCGCTGTCGGTGAGGGGGAAGACGGTGCGAAGGGACTCGTGGCGCTCGACGACGTCGGCGACGGCCGCCTCCAGCGCCTGCGCGTCGAGGGTGCCGGCGAGGCGGAGCGCGATCGCGACGTTGTACGCCGCACTGGCCGTGTCGAACTGGTTGATGAACCACATCCGCTGCTGTGCGAGCGAGACGGGGACCTCCCGCGACGGATCCCGCGGGGCCGGCGGCGGCCGGGATTCCGGGCGGGAGTCCCCGGCCTCGGCGCGGGCGGCCAATCCGGCGACGGTCGGGGCGTCGAACACGTCCCGCACCCCCAGACGGTCGCCGACCGCAGCGTTGACGCGGGCGACGAGCCGGGTCGCGGTCAGCGAGTTCCCGCCGAGTGCGAAGAAGTTGTCGTTCGCCCCCACCCGGACGCTGCCGAGCAGATCGGCGAACACGGCGGCGACGATCTCCTCCACCGGATTGCGCGGGGCGACGAAACCCACCGTCGATGTGCCGAAGTTCGCTTCGGGCAAGGCTTTCCGGTCGAGTTTGCCGTTGACCGTCAGGGGCAGGGCGTCGATCACCACGACCGCGGCCGGCACCATGTACGACGGAACGCTCGCCCCGACCGCGTCGAGAACCGCCGCCGCGTCGACATCCGCACCCGTCTCCGGGACCACGTAACCCACCAGCCGGTCACCGTCCCGGTCGTCGCCGCGCACCACGACCACCGACTGCGCGACCCCGGCACACGCGGCCAGCGCCGCCTCCACTTCGCCGAGTTCCACCCGGAATCCGCGCAGCTGCACCTGGAAGTCGCTGCGCCCCACGTACTCGAGCCGCCCGCCCGCACCCCACTTCACGACGTCGCCCGAGCGGTACATGCGCGCCCCCGCCCGGTGGTGGTCGAACGGGTCGGCGACGAAACGCGTCGAGGTCAAACCCTGCCTGCCGATGTAGCCGCGGGTCACCTGGTCGCCGGACACGTACAGTTCGCCCACCACCCCGGGCGGTACCGGATGCAGCCGGCCGTCGAGGACGTAGACCCGCAGACCGGGGAGTCCGCCGCCGATCACCGAGCCCGGCACGGACGCCGCCAGCGCGCGGTCGAGGGCGAGGAAGCTGACGTGCACCGTGGTCTCGGTGATGCCGTACATGTTCACCAGCACGGGGGCCCGGTCGTCGTGCCGGGTGTACCACCGCTCCAGTTGCCCGACGTCGAGGGCTTCGCCGCCGAAGATCACGTGCCGCAACGACAATGGCGCCTGATCGGTGTCCTCGACGGCGTCCGCCGCGCGATCGGCCTCCGTCAGCTGGTAGAACGCCGTCGGGGTCTGGTTCAGCACCGTCACCCGTTCCCGGCGCAGCAGTTCGAGGAACGTGTCCGGCGATCGTGCGGTGAAGTAGTCGACCAGCACCAGCCGGCCACCGTGGACGAGCGCACCCCACAGTTCCCAGACGGAGAAGTCGAAAGCGTACGAGTGGAACAGCGTCCACACGTCGGACGAGTCGAATCCGAACAGTTCCCGGGTGTTGGCGAGCAGCGTGACGACGCACCGGTGCGACACCTGGACGCCTTTGGGTCGCCCGGTGGACCCCGACGTGAAGATGACGTACGCGACGGCGTCGGCCCGCAGCGGCCGCAACCGGTCCGAGTCGGTGACCGGCAGCCCGGACAGTTCGGCCACCGCACCGGCCGTCGCCGGATCGTCGATCGCCACCACCGGGATTCCGGCCGGTGCCAGCGACGCGAATTCGGCGCTCACCACGGCGCAGACGGGTCGCGCGTCCTCGAACATCGCTGCCACCCGCTCGGCGGGATAGCTGGTGTCGACCGGCACGTACCCGCCACCGGCGGCGAGCACCGCCAGCAACGTCACCACGAGGGCAGGTGTGCGATCCACCATCACCGCGACCAGCGACTCGGTTCCCACCCCCTCGGCGATCAGCAACCGGGCCAACCGGTTCGCCTGCTCGTCCAGTTCGCCGTAGGTCAGCGTCGCGTCACCGCACACGACCGCGGTGGCGTCCGGGGTCGACGCGGCCACCCGCGCGAACAACTCGACCACGGTCTGCGCGTCGGCGGTGACGCCCTCGTGGTTCCATCGGTCCAGCACCAGGTCGCGCTCGACCGCACCGAGAACCGGGATGTCCCCCACCACCGCCGCCGGGTCGTCGACCACCGCCCGCAGCACCCGGACGAAGCGTTCCCCGAACCCCTCCACCGATGTCCGGTCGAACACATCCGTCGCATAGAGGAAGGCAGCGGACATTCCGGCGGCGGTGCCCTTCTCGTCGTGATGTTCGGCGAGCGACAGCTGGAGGTCGAATTTGGCGACCCCCGGGTCGACGTCGACCGCCTCGACTGTCAGGCCCGGCAGTTCGAGGTGGGCGCGCACGGTGTTCTGGAATTCGAGCAGTACCTGGAACAGCGGCGAGTGGGACGTCGACCGGCCTGGTGCCAGCTCGTCGACGACGCTCTCGAAGGGAACGTCCGTGTGCCCGAACGCGCCCAGATCCGTGTCGCGGGCCCGGGCCAGCACGTCGGTGAACACCTCACCCGGCTCCACCGGAGTCCGCAGCACCAGCGTGTTGACGAACATCCCGACCAGGTCGTCCAGCGCCGCCTCACCGCGACCCGCGATCGGGGTGCCGATGGCGACGTCACCCGCCCCGGACATCCTCGACAGCAGTACGGCCAGCGCCGCGTGCATCACCATGAACAGGGTTGCGTGGTGCTCGCGCGCGAGGAGGAGCAGTTGCCGGTGCAGGCCCGCGTCGATCGCGAACGCCGCGGTCGCTCCCTCGAGTGAGCGGGCGGGCGGCCTGTTCCGGTCGAGCGGCAGGGCGCTGACCTCCGGCAGTTCTGCGAGCACACCGCGCCAGTACTGCAGTTGCCGGGACATGAGGCTGTCCGCGTCCTCGGCACTGCCGAGAAGGCGACGCTGCCACACGCTGAAGTCGGCGTACTGCACGGGCAGCGGCTCCCAGCTCGGCGGCGTCCCGGACCGGCGCGAGGAGTACGCGACCATCAGGTCGCGGGCCAGCGGCGCGAGCGACGCCCCGTCGGCGGCGATGTGATGCACCACGATCACCAGCACGTGTTCGTCGGGGCCGGTCCACAACAGCGCCGCCCGCAGCGGGACCTTCGCGCTCACGTCGAATCCGCCCGCGAGGAGGGTCGCGATCCTCTCGTACAGCGACTCGTCGCCGTCGACGTGCGGGGTGAGGTCCGGGACGACGTCCGCGGTGTCGACCACCACCTGGTAGGGCCCGTCCGTTGACGCGGGATACACGGTGCGCAGCGACTCGTGCCGCTCGATCACGTCGCCGACCGCTTCCCGCAGCGTGTCCGCGTCCAGAGGTCCGGTGAGGCGCACGGCCATCGGGATGTTGTACGCCACCGACGACGTGTCGAACTGGTTGATGAACCACATCCGTTGCTGCGCCAGCGACAACGGGATCCGGTCGGGCCGCTCCCCGACGACCAGGGGCGGTCGGTCCACGAGTTCGGTCCCCGCACGCCGAACGTACGCGGCCAGCAGTTCGGCGGTGGGCGCCTCGAACAACGCCCGCACACCCACGTCCGATCCGAGCGCCGCGTTGACGCGCGCGATCACCCGCGTCGCCACGAGAGAATTGCCGCCGAGGTCGAAGAAGCTGTCGTCGACACTGATCCGTTCGACGCCGAGGACCTCGGTGAAGACCTCGGCGATCGACTCCTCGACCGGGTCGGTTGGCGCCTTGAACTCCGCGGCCGCGGACAGGAACCGCGGTTCCGGCAGCGCCGCGCGGTCCAGCTTCCCGACCGGGGTCAGCGGGATCTCGTCGAGCACCACGACGACCGTGGGAACCATGTACGCCGGCAACCGGTTCCGCACCTGCCGCAGCAGTTCCGTCGTCTCGATCGGCCTGCCCGGAGCCGGGACGACGTACGAGACCAGGACGGTGTCCCCGGTCGGTCCCGGCCTGCCGATGGTGACGGCCAGTCGCACGTCCGGATGCGTCTGCAGCATCGCGTCGATCTCGCCGAGCTCGATGCGGAAGCCCCGCACCTTCACCTGGAAGTCGCTGCGGCGCAGGTATTCGAGGGTGTGGTCGGGCCGCCACCGCACCACGTCACCGGTGCGGTACATCCGGCCCCGGCCGTACGGGTCGGCGACGAACCGCGCCGCGGTGAGACCGGGACGGCGGTGATACCCCCGGGCCACACCGGCACCGGCGATGTACAGCTCACCGGGTACCCAGACGGGTACCGGATGGAGCCGGGCGTCGAGTACCACTTCCTCGGTACCTCTGATCGGACCGCCGAGTGTGATGGGGTCACCCGGGGTCATCGGTGCGCTGATGTTCGCCATGACGGTCGTTTCGGTGGGACCGTACGCGTTGTGCAGCCTGCGGTCCGGCGCCCACCGGGCCACCAGTTCGGGCGGGCAGACCTCACCGCCCACGACCACGTCGAGGAAGTCGCCCAGCGAATCCGGCGGGATCGTGCCCAGCGCAGCCGTGGTGACGAAGCCGTGCGTGACACGTTCCGACCGCAGTAGGTCGGCCAGTTCCGGGCCGCCGTACGCGGACGGCGGCACGACCACCATCGTGGCACCCACCCCGAACGCCTGCAGGTACTCGAAGACGGACGCGTCGAAACTCGGCGTCGAAAAGTGCAGTGTCCGTGACGATCTCGTGGCGCCGAAACGTTCCTGCTGGTCGGCCGCGAAGTTGTCGAGCCCGCGGTGCGTGACAGTGACGCCCTTCGGCTGCCCCGTCGAGCCGGACGTGTAGATCAGGTACGCGGAATTGTCGAGGTGCAGGGGCCGGATGCGGTCGGAGTCGGTCAGCGGACGGTCGGAGCGGGCGGCGCAGTCGGCCTGGAAGTCCGCGTCGT
This sequence comes from Rhodococcus sp. IEGM 1307, assembly GCF_030056915.1. Lineage (NCBI taxonomy): Bacteria > Bacillati > Actinomycetota > Actinomycetes > Mycobacteriales > Nocardiaceae > Rhodococcus > Rhodococcus sp. IEGM 1307. The sequence continues at coordinate 590,969 of NZ_JASHKW010000001.1, read as the reverse complement.
CGAGCACGCACCAGGGAATCGAATCGTGGAGGCGTCCCCGGAGCGACTCCTCCGTCAGGCCCAGCACCGCACCGGAATCGGCGAGCATGTAGTCGATTCGGTCGGGCGGGTAGTTCGGGTCCACCGGAACGAATGCCGCCCCGGCCTTGGCGACGGCCCACACGGACGCCACCGACCGGAACGAACGCGGCAGTGCCAGCGCGACGAACGATTCCGGCCCCACCCCGCGGTCGATCAGCATGCGCGCGACCTGCGTCGACCACCGGTCCAGCTCGCGGTACGACAACTCCTCGCCCTGCCGCGACAGGGCCGTCGCCGCCGGATCCAGTGCGGCGGCGTCCGCGAAGAGGTCGGGCAGGGTGCGCTCGGACCGGCCCGGTCGTCCTCGTACCGGTGCCAGCGCGGAACGTTCGTCTGCGGAGAGGATCTCGATGTCACCGACCGGAACCACCGGATCGGCCGCCATCGCGTCGAGGATGCGGAGGTACCGCTCGGCGGCCACCCGAATCGTGTGGGCGTCGAACAGGTCGGCGGCGAAACCGAATTCGACGGCGACACCCGCCGGATCGCCCGACTCGTCGGCCGCTTCGGTCACGGTCACGCACAGGTCGAGGCCGGAGACGGCAGAACCCGGGGAGCCGGGCGCGCGGGTGTCGAGCAGCACCTGGAAGATCGGTGCGTACGCGTCCGACACCGACACGTCGAGCTCCCGGACCAGCCGGTCGAACGGAACACCGGTGTGCGCCACCGCGTCGGTGGCGACGTCCCGGACGTGCGACAGATAGTCGCGGCACGACTCCTCGCTCGCGTACCGCGACCGCACCACCACGACGTCCGTGCGATCGCCCACGTCCACAACCGTTCCGACGGCGATGTCGCTGCTACCCGTCACCCGCCCCAGCAGGATCGACAGGGCCGTCAGGAACACCGTGCGGCCGGTGGTGCCTGCGGCGTCGGCCAGTGCGGCCACGCGGCGGTGCAACTCCCTCGGCACCACCACGGTGACCCGATCGCTCGTCTGCGACAACCTCGCGGGCCGCCGATGATCGGTGGGCAACGGCAGGAGGTCGGGCAACCCGTCCAGCTGCCGGCGCCAGTAGTCGATTTCCGCCGCCTCGCGCAGAAGTCGTTCGCCGGTGCGGGAACTGGTCTCGTGGATGCTGCCCACCCGGGACGCCGGGTCTGCGGTGGCCAGTTCCTCGAGCAGTTCGACGAACTGACGATGGTGTTCCCGCAGTTCCGCGTCCTCGTAGCGGCTGGGGTTCGCACGGAAGTCCACGAAGATCCGGGTGGGAGTGCCGCTCTGATACACGTTGATCAGCAGGTCCTCGACCGGACCCGACGTGACGATGTGGAAATCGCCGAGGAGCGAACCCAGCGCGACCTCCTGGCGGAACAACATGACGTTCACCATCGGCCCGTACAGTGCCGTCGTCGCGGTGTCGCCGGCGTCGCGGCGGATGTCGTCGAGGCTGCACCGCTGGTGTCGCAGTGCGGCGACCAGCTCACGCTGCACCTTCTCGATCAGTTCCGCGACGGTGTCGTCGGCCCGGACACTGACGGGCATCGGTGCCACGTTGACGAGCATGCCCCCGGAATTGCGCAGCACCGCCGTGGTGCGGGCCGACACCGGAATGGTCACCAGCACATCGGTTCTGCCGGTACGTCGCGACAGGTAGCACGCCGCGGCCGCGATGATGGTCGCCGCCGACAGGCTGTCGCGGGAATCGAGAACGGCCACGACGTCGTCCGAGAGGACAGCGCTCTCCACCGTGCTGGTGGCCGACACCTGCCCCGCCGTCCGCGCCAGCGTGCTGCCCTCGAGCCCGGCGACCCGCCCCGCCCAGTACTCCCGATCGGTCACGAACCGCTCGGAGGCGCGGTACCGGCTGTCGATGTCGTACAACTGCCGCAGGCTCACCGCCCGGTTCGGATCCGGTTCGCGGCCCGCGACTTTCGCGGAGTACCGGTGTGCGATGCGGCGCAGCATCGTCATGGCCCCGTAGCCGTCGAGAGCAACGTGGTGAATCCTGCTGTACCACAGGAAGTGTGTGTCACCGGTCTGCAGGATCGACGTCTCGACCAGCCGGTCGGCGCTCAGATCGAGCGGCGTGACGTAGTCACGTTCCATCCATGCGTGCGCCGCCGCCACCGGGTCCTCGTCCGCGCGGAAGTCGACGTACGCGATCGACGTGTCCGTCCGATGGTCCACGTACTGCAGCGGCCGCCCGTCGACGTCGTACACCTTGAGGAAGGGCGATTCGAATTCGCGGGCCGCTTCCACCGTCTCCTGCCGGAGCAGGTCGATGTCGAGGACACCGTGGAACTCGACGTACTGGGCGATGGAGATCGGGACCAGCGGTTCGAGTTGCTGCGCGAACCACGTGGCCCGCTGGGCCGCCGAGAGCGGAATCGGTTCGCCGCCGTCCGGAACACGGAGGTCCGCGGGGCGGCGCGTTTCTCCCGCCCCCGGAACGGGTCCTTCACCTTGTCCTGGGCACACTCGAACTCGACCTCGCCCCGCCCAACCAGGACGGACGCACTCTTTCGAGTATCCGCCCGCGAGGCGCGCCGGGTCCAGGGCACTGCGGGTCCAATGCCGCCGATGGATACTGGGCCCCATGACCGAGCGCGTCGACACACCCGGCATCGATCCCGCGGACTTCCGCGTCCACGTCGTGGCGCAGGCCATCCGGCTGTTCTCCGAGAACGGGTACGAGGCGACGACCGTCGAGCAGATCGCGTCCGCGGCGGGCGTGTCCCGGCGGACGTTCTTCCGCCAGTTCCGCTCCAAGGAGGACGTGATCTTCGCCGATCACGAATCGCTGTTGCAGCAGGCAGGCGATTATCTGTCCACGAATTCCGACGACCCGTGGGCGGCGGTCTGCAGGACGGCAGGCCTGGTCTTCGACAGGTTTCGCGAGAACCGGGAGCTGTCGGCTCGCCGGTACCAGGTGGTGCAGCGGGTGCCCGCCCTGCGAGACCGGGAGATCGTCACCGGTTTCCGCTACGAGCGGTTGTTCGTCGACTACCTGCGCGGCGTCGTACCCACCGAGCCGGTCCTGAAGGTCATCGGATTCGCGGCCGCTGTCACCGCGTGCCACAACTTCCTGCTCCGGAACATGATCAAGGGCGACCCCGACGCCACCGCCGAGGAACTCGAGCGGGCCCTCCTCGACGTGCGCCGGACGTTCGGCGTCGCTCCGGGGGCATCGACGCAGGAACAGGACGCCGTGCTGGTGGTGTCGTACCCGCCGGGAACGCCGGTGGACGAGATCACCGGGCGCATCCAGGCCCAGCTGTCCCGGCGCCGGGGCTGAGGCGGCCGGGTGACGACAACCACCCTTGACTGGCACTCAGTGCCGTGGTTGACTGCACTGTAGTGGCAGTAGTTTGCCGACCACGAACATTGCGGCCCGCCTGAACGACAATAACCCTGGCACGGAGTGCCTATTCAGACTCGGTGCCGTCGAGACTCAGCAAGGAGCGCCCCATGGCCGGAAATCCGGACTTCGATCTGTTCAAGCTCGGTGAAGAGCACGACGAACTGCGGTCCGCGATCCGCGCGCTCTCCGAGAAGGAGATCGCCCCCTACGCGAAGCAGGTCGACGAGGACGCACGCTTCCCCGAAGAGGCCCGCGTCGCCCTCGTGAACTCCGGGTTCAACGCCATCCACGTCCCCGAGGAATACGACGGCCAGGGCGCCGACTCCGTCGCCACCTGCATCGTCATCGAAGAGGTCGCCCGCGTCTGCGGCTCCTCCTCCCTGATCCCCGCCGTCAACAAGCTCGGCACCATGGGCCTCATCCTCAACGGGTCCGAGGAACTCAAGCAGCAGGTCCTACCGCAGCTCGCGTCCGGCGAGGCCATGGCGTCCTACGCACTGTCCGAGCGTGAGGCCGGTTCGGACGCCGCCAGCATGCGCACCCGCGCCAAGGCGGACGGCGACGACTGGATCCTCAACGGCTCCAAGTGCTGGATCACCAACGGTGGCAAGTCCAGCTGGTACACCGTCATGGCCGTCACCGACGCCGACAAGGGCGCCAACGGCATCTCCGCGTTCATGGTCCACGAGAACGACGAGGGCTTCGTCGTCGGACCGAAGGAGAAGAAGCTCGGCATCAAGGGTTCGCCCACCGCGGAGCTCTACTTCGAGAACTGCAAGATCCCCGGCGACCGCATCATCGGCGAGCCCGGCACCGGTTTCAAGACGGCGCTGCAGACCCTCGACCACACCCGTCCCACCATCGGCGCGCAGGCCGTCGGCCTCGCGCAGGGTGCCCTCGACGCCGCTCTCGCCTACACCAAGGACCGCAAGCAGTTCGGCAAGTCGATCAGCGACTTCCAGGCCGTGCAGTTCATGCTCGCCGACATGGCGATGAAGGTCGAGGCCGCCCGCCTCATGGTCTACACCTCCGCGGCCCGCGCCGAGCGCGGCGAGAAGAACCTCGGTTTCATCTCCGCTGCCGCCAAGTGCTTCGCCTCCGACGTCGCGATGGAGGTCACCACCGACGCCGTCCAGCTGTTCGGTGGCGCCGGCTACACCACCGACTTCCCTGTCGAGCGGATGATGCGTGATGCGAAGATCACTCAGATCTACGAAGGCACGAACCAGATCCAGCGCGTCGTGATGTCGCGTGCACTGTTGAAGTAGGCGGCTACGCCGCCCGTGCGCCTTTTTGGTAGCTCCCGCTACCAAAAAGGCGCACGGCTACGTGAGGAGAATTTGTGGAACTAGTAGGCGTGATCGGCGGCGGCACCATGGGTGCCGGCATCGCCGAGGTATGTATCAAGGCCGGTAGCTCGGTTCTCATCCTCGAGACCAAGCCGGAATTCGCCGAGGCCGCGCAGGCCCGGATCGAGAAGTCCCTGGCTCGCGGGGTCAAGGCGGGCAAGCTCGACCAGGACGCCGCGGATGCCGCGCTCGCCCGCGTGCGGGTCACCCTCGACATCGAGGAGTTCGCGGACCGCGACCTCGTGATCGAGGCGGCACCGGAGATCGAGGCGCTCAAGGTCGACATCTTCCAGAAGCTCGACAAGATCGTGAAGCCGTCGGGCATCTTGGCGTCCAACACGTCGTCCATCCCGCTGATCAAGATGGCCAACGCCACGCAGCGTCCCGGGCAGGTCGTGGGCGTCCACTTCTTCAACCCGGTGCCGGTGATGCCGCTGGTCGAGATCGTGGTCAGCCTGGTCACGTCGGAGGAGACCGTCCTCGCGGTCACCGACTACGCGAAGAACACGCTGCGCAAGAAGACGGTGCGGGCCGGTGACCGCGCGGGCTTCATCGTGAACGCGCTGCTCATCCCGTACCTCACGTCGGCGGTCCGGATGCTCGAGTCGGGTTACGCGACCGCCGAGGACATCGACGAGGCCATGAAGGGCGGCTGCGGCTACCCGATGGGCCCGCTGACGCTGATCGACACCGTCGGCCTCGACATCACCCTCGCCGCGGCGGAGTCGCTGTACGCGGAATTCGCCGAGCCGCACTACGCTCCCCCGACGCTGCTCAAGCGCAAGGTGGACGCCGGACAGCTCGGCAAGAAGAGCGGTAAGGGCTTCTACGACTACAGCTAGTCACGCCCGTCCGGAAGCCCGTCGCGTCGTCGCGGCGGGCTTTCGCCGTTCTTGACCGCAAATCCCATGTAGGAGATGGCCGTGCTCCGGATCTGCCCGAAGTCGAGCCGGCGACTCAACTCCCCGTAGCTGAGCCGTGTTCCGCCCGCCCGGGCGAGGTCGAGGAGCCGGAGAGGATTCTTCGACCGCGGCCCGAGCCCGACGATCTCGCCGAGCCGCAGACCGTGCCGCTCCATGATCGGTGCCAGTTCCGCCGGACGGATACACATCGACCAGTCGTGGATGGGGGTGTCGAACATCCGGGTCATCCGCCACTCCTGCATGATCTTGATCGCGACGAGCTTGCTGGCGAATGTGCGGTTGATGGTGTCGAACAGGTACAGGCCGCCGGGTTTCAGCGCACGGGACGTTTCGGCGATCACTCCGTCGAGATCCGACACGTGCTCGAGGACGTCGCAGCAGTAGACGACGTCGAACGCGGCATCCGGCACCGGCAACTGTTCGCCCGACCCGATGCGGTACTCGATGTCGAGGGCCGAGTCGGCGGCGTGACGCCGTGCGGTGTCGACCGACACCGGGGACGGATCGATGCCCGTCACCCGGAAACCGATGCGGGTGAACTCCTCCGCGAGGAACCCGCCGCCCGAACCGACGTCGAGGGCGCGGTGTCCGCGATGGTCACGACCGACCGTTTCGCCGAGCACCTTACGGAAGTAGGCGAATCGTCCCGGCGTCAGACTTCCGTGCAGCAGGTTGAGTGGGTTGTCTTCCTCCCACCACGACTCCCCCACACGGTTGTAGACGTCGTTGTCGATGACCAAGCGGACCACCCCTTCTCTGCCGTGGACACAGCACGACCTCCAGCCTTCTCCTGCGCGTCGGTCACTTCAAGGCCGGTGCCCTTACGCGATGCTCAGGGGATGACATTCAGGATCTCGCACGTGTGCCTGCTGCTGGGCGGGTTCGTCGCGGGAATTGCGTTGACGTCCACCACGTCCAGTGAGTTCGCGTTCGTGGTCGACGGCAACCGCCTGGACGCGCTGTATGTCGGTCCGGCCGCAGGCGCCTTCCTCGCCGCGATCGTCGCCGTCCTGGTGGCAGCGCTGGTTCGTGCCCGCCGGATCCTGTCGACGCTGTCGTTCGCCGGCCTGGCGCTGCTGGGTGTCGCTCCGGTGACGGGGCCGTGGGACCTCGAGATGTACCTCGGCGGAGTCGGTGCGGGCCTGCTCCTCGGCGGTCTCGTCGGACTGTGCGCCACCGCCGACCGGGCATGGTTGCAGACCGCACTCGCGGCGGGGGTGCTCACCGGGCTCCTCCTCGCCGGCCCGATCGACCACTTCCGGACGTCTTTTCCCCGGCGCTACGCCGATTACCTTCCGGAACCCTTGTTCGAGCCGGTGACGCTGGCCCTCCTCGCGCTCACGGCCGTGGTTCTGGCCGTCACGCTCGCGTCCGGCGACCTCGGTGAGCGGACGGAGGTCGCGGTGAGCGGGCGCGCCCTCGTCACCGGGATCGTTCTGCCGCTGATCGGGCTGGTGCTGTACTGGTGGTTCGTTCGTCGTGTCTGGAACGTGGGCGCCGACGGTGCGATGCAGGGCCGGTGGATGTTCGGACTCGTCCTCGTCGTGGTGGTGATCGCCGCCTCGCTGTGGTTGGAGGGCCGCACCGGGGTCGTGTTGCTTGCCGCTATGGCGTTCGTCGCCGCGGGGGACATCGGCGTGGCGGCGTTCCCGGACTCCTGGCCGTGGCTGCTGGTGCCGGCGGCGCTCGCGCTGACGGGTGCCGTGCTCGGGAGGCGTTTCCCTCACCCGGTGTCCGGCATCGCGGCACTTGCAGTCGTGGCCGCGTCGGCGCTGTTCGAGCACCCACCGTGGGACAACCTGCACGTCGGTGCGACGTGGCTTCTCCTTCCTCTCGCGGCCTCGTACACGGTCGCGTCGAGTCTGCCGTCGAGCGAATCGGTCACCGCGATGTCGCTGGCGGCCCCGGCCGCGCTGGCCGTCCCGCTGATCGCCGACTACGGGTGGACGGCGTACACGCCGCTCGTCGGATCCGAGAGCGCGCCGGGGCCGGACTCGTGGGCGTGGACATCGACCGGACTGTCGGTGGTTGCCGTGGTCGCGTGCGGACTCGCCGCCGCCTACCTCGGAAAACGCGCCTCCTGAGCCTCATTGCACGATACATACGTTGTGCACCATGCATACGCTGTGTATGGTGCACAAATTGTGTTTCGCTGAGTTGAGGAGATTCGTGTGGACAGTCCGACGCCCGCCGTCCGACCGGGCGGCCTCGTCGCCGTTCTGGCCTTCACCGGCATCGTCGCCGCGCTCATGCAGACCCTCGTGGTGCCGCTGATCGGCGACCTCCCCCGACTGCTCGACACGACCGCCTCCAACGCGTCCTGGGTGATCACCGCGACGCTGCTCGCCGGCGCCGTGGCAACACCGGTCACCGGACGTCTCGGCGACCTGTACGGCAAGCGGCGGATGATGCTGATCTGCACGGTGCCGCTCGTCCTGGGCTCGGTGGTCTGTGCGCTCGCGACGTCCCTGGCCCCGATGGTGATCGGCCGAGGGCTGCAGGGCATCGGTGTGGGCATGATTCCGCTGGGAATCAGCGCACTGCGGGACCTGCTGCCGCCCGAGCGCCTGCACTCCTCCATCGCCTTGATGAGCTCGTCCATGGGCATCGGCGGCGCCCTCGGTCTGCCGCTCGCCGCAACGGTCGCGGAGAATGCGAGCTGGCGCGTGCTGTTCTGGGGCGCCGCCGGGCTCAGCGCGCTGATCGCCGTGCTGCTCTGGTTCTTCGTGCCTGCCACGCCCGTCCACGGGCCCAAGGCCCGCTTCGATCCCATCGGCGCGGTCGGACTGGGTGTCGGACTGGTGTCCCTGCTGCTGGCGGTGTCCAAGGGCGCCGACTGGGGCTGGGCGAGCAGCACCACCCTCGGTCTGTTCGCGACCACGGTCATCGCGTTGACGGCCTGGGGCTGGTGGGAACTCCGCACTCCCGAACCGCTGGTCGACCTGCGGGTGATCGCCGGCCGTCAGGTGCTGCTGACCAACGCCGCGTCCGTCGTCGTCGGCTTCGCCATGTACGCCCAGTCCCTGATCGTTCCGCAGCTCCTGCAGTTGCCGGCGTCGACGGGATACGGCCTGGGACAGTCGATGCTGGCCATGGGCCTGTGGATGGCCCCCTCGGGTCTGATGATGATGGCGGTCTCCCCCTTCGGCGCCAAGCTGTCGTCCACCCGCGGACCGAAGGTCACCCTGCTCGTCGGAAGCCTCGTCATCGCGCTCGGCTACGGATCGTCGATGTTCCTGATGGGGTCGACGTGGGGCCTGGTCGTGGTGACCTGCATCTGCGGCTCGGGTGTCGGTCTCGCCTACGGCGCGATGCCCGCCATGGTGATGAGCGCCGTGCCGCAGTCCGCGACCGCCTCCGCCAACAGCGTCAATTCTCTGATGCGCTCGGTCGGTACCGCGGTGTCCGCTGCCGTCGTCGGTGTGGTTCTCGCCCAGATGAGCGTCCAGGTCGCCGGCCACACCCTGCCCACCGAGGGCGGCTTCCGAACCGGCCTGTTGATCGGTTGCGGTGTCGCACTCGTCGCCGCGGCCATCACGCTGGCCATCCCCACCCGCCGCGCCACCCCCGCGGCGCCGAACTCGATTACCCCCGAACCGCTCACACCGTCGAAGGTGTAGACCTGCTGATCGGCTACTTGTGGAGGGCGTACCCCGCCACGGGGTTGCCGTTGAGGTAGACGGTGCCCTCGTACGTGCCGTCGGGCCTCGGGGTGATCCGGTCGGTCAGGAACGGCAGCCCGGAAGGGCTGTAGTCGGTGACGAGGGAACCGCCCGCTTCCGGGGTGGTCATGCCGAAGATGTACGGAAAGAACACACCGAAGTTGTCCATGACCCACCCGGGCCCGAACGTCTTGCCCTTCCAGATCAGGTCGCCACCGAGAACGTTGGTGGTGCCGAGGTATGTCCCGGCAGGCAACGGGACCGGCATCGGCGCGGGTAGCGGCGGCGGCATGGGGGCCGGCACCGGGTCTGCCGCGGCCGTCCCCGCGGCGAAGAAAGACAGGCCGGCCACCGCGACGGCCCCGACTGCGACCTTGCGCATGATGTCCATGAGTTCTCCGTATATCGAGGTGCGTGGCGGAAAGTGTCGCACGGACAGGGCCGTCACAGGGAGAGTGTGAAGAAGATGCTGTTCGGATCGTTGCCGTAGTCCCCGAACGGGGGACATTCGGTGAAGCCGTGCTCGGTGTACAGACGCCTGGCCGGGGCGAAGAAATCCTCGACGCCGGTCTCGAGGCTGAGCCGGACGTACCCGCGTGCCCGCGCCTCGTCGACCAGGTGCGCGAGGAGCCGGGTGGCCACACCCCGCCCGCGCGCCTCCGTGGCAGTCCGCATCGACTTGATCTCGCCTTCGGCCGGTGAGAGCTCACGCAGAGCCACGGTTCCCAGCACGGCCTCCTCGTCCCAGAGCGTCCACACGGTGACCGACGGGTCCCGCAAACCGGGCAGATCGAGGGCGTGAACACTGTCGGGCGGCGACGTCGCACGCATGTCCGCCAGGTGCTCGGCCAGAAGACCGTGCACGGCCTCGCGGGACAGGTCGTCGACTTCGATGTACACGTGCTCGAGTATGCCGAAGCCGGCGCGAGAAATCGCAACGAGCACCCCGCTGCCTGGACGGCGGCGCACCATGGGGAGATGACCGAGACAGTGCTGCGCCTGAGCACCCGCCAGGGACGGTGGGTGGTCACCGCCACCGTTCTCGGCTCGAGCCTCGCGCTACTGGACGGCACGGTGGTGAACATCGCCCTGCCGCACATCGGCGAGGACCTCGGGTCGGATGTCGCGGGAATGCAGTGGGTCTTGAGCGGCTACACCCTCGCCCTGGCGTCGCTGATCCTGCTGGGCGGGGCGCTCGGGGATCGCTGGGGCAGGCGCCGCGTCTTCGTCTGGGGGACGGTCTGGTTCGCGGCGGCGTCACTCCTGTGCGGCATCGCACCCGACATCACGATGCTCGTGATCGCGCGGATCCTGCAGGGTGTCGGGGCCGCGATGCTGACCCCCGGCAGCCTCGCGCTGATCTCGGCGTCGATCCACGAAGACGACCGGGGCGCCGCGATCGGACTGTGGTCGGGCCTCGGCGGGGTGGCCGGGGCGATCGGGCCGCTACTGGGTGGCTGGCTGGTGGAGGTGGCAGGCTGGCGGTCGGTGTTCCTGCTCAATCTTCCGCTCGCCGCCGTCGTCGTGTGGGCATCGATGCGGCACGTCCCCGAGAGCCGCGACCCGCATCCTCCCGATCATCTCGACGTGGTCGGGTCGGTGTGCGCAGTGATCGGCCTCGGCGCGCTCACCTACGGTCTGATCGAGATGAACCTGATCGCCGGGGTGGTCGGGACCGTCGCGCTGATCGCGTTCGTCGTGGTGGAACGGCGCTCACCGAACGCCCTGGTGCCGCCGAGCCTGTTCGCGTCGCGCATGTTCGTGGCGGCGAACCTGGTGACGCTCGCCGTGTACGCCGCACTCGGCGGCGTCTTCTTCCTGCTTGTCCTGCAATTGCAGTTGGTGGCCGGATACTCGCCGATCGAAGCCGGGGTCGCCACCATCCCGATCACGCTGGCGATGCTGGCGTTCTCCTCCCGCGCCGGCAGCTACGCCCAGACCCACGGCCCCAGGTTGCCGATGACCGTCGGGCCCGCACTCGCAGCGGTCGGCCTGCTGTTGATGACCCGGATCGGGCCGGGTGCGAACTATTGGACGGTCGTGCTCCCCGGCGTCGTCGTCTTCGGCCTCGGACTGTCCGCCATGGTCGCGCCGCTGACCGCCGCCGTGCTCGGGTCCGTCCCGGTGGACCAGTCCGGCATCGCCTCCGGCGTCAACAACGCCGTCGCGCGCACCAGCCAGCTACTGGCGGTGGCCGCGCTCCCCGGGATCGCCGGGATCGACGCCGAAAGCATGATCGACCCCACCAGCTTCTCGCACGGCTTCCGCATCGCGATGTACATCTGCATCGCACTGCTCCTGGTCGGGGCGACCATCGCCGCAGCCCTGATCCGGGCGCCCGCCCCGCCCGCTCCCACCCCGCTTGGTCCCGTCCCGGATTCGGTTGCATGCAAACCACATTGCGACGTCACCGGTCCGGCAGTGCAACCGGCAATCGCGCGGTCGAGCCCTACTCCACCGAAGCGATGACGTGTAGCGCTGCCCCGTGTTCGCGCACCTCGTCGTGGAGGGCCTCCATCTTGACGTCGAGATTGCGGGCCACGTCGGCAGCATCCTTCAACTCGTCCAGCAGCGCGGCCGGGACCGCCTTGTCGTACTTGTAGAAGATCTTGTGCTCGAGGCTTGCCCAGAAATCCATGGCCACCGTACGGATCTGGATCTCCACCCGCACCGATTCGACGCGGTCGGACATGAACACCGGAACCTCGACGATCAGATGCAGGCTCCGGTATCCGTTGGGTTTGGGTTCGGCGATGTAATCCTTGACCTCGATGAGGGTGATGTCCTGCTGGCCCGTCAACAGGTCGCTGATCCGGTACGCGTCCTGAATGAAGCTGCAGGTGATCCGGATTCCGGCGATGTCGTGGATGTTGTCGCGGATGGAGTCGAGAGTGAGCGGAATACCCTTGCGGGCAGCCTTGCCCAGCACGCTGTCGGCCGACTTCAGCCTCGACTTCACGTGCTCGATCGGGGTGTACTCGTGAATGTAGGTGAACTCGTCCTTCAAGATGTTGATCTTGGTCATCATCTCGTCGATGCCGAATTTGTACGACATCAGGAATCGGGTGAGATCCCGTCCCCCGTCGGAGCTTCGGAGACTCAGCAGTCCGGTCACGTCATCGGCCGTTCGCTGCTCCACACGTCACCCCCACCATTGCCTCGTGCATCGCCGACGGAGTGGGTGCAGGCGGCAGCGGTGCGGCGCCGACAGCCGAGAACGCCTGGAGCATGTAGCCCATGAGACGACGCCAGGCATCAGGGGCCGCGGCGCCTGTCGCCTCGACCACCCCCGCGTTCGCCATCAGAAGCAACACCAGGTCCTGGGAGGAGAAGTCCGCGCGCAGCCGACCCGTCTCCTTGGCGCGTTCGATCAGCCGCTCGAAGCCGCGGTAGGCCTCGGCCCGCTTCGCCTCGAATTCGCTTGCGGTGGGGAACGTCATGGTGAGCACGTGAGTGAAGCCGCGATCCTCCGCCTGCATGGCGCACACCCGCTCGACGTAGGCGCAGAAACCGTTCCACGGATCGGGGTCGGCCGCGGCCTCGTCGATGGCGTCGACGTAGGCGCTCATCTTGTCGGCGAAGACATCGGTGATCAGATCCTCCCTGGTGGGGAAACGGCGATACAACGTCGCGATGCCGACCCCGGCTCGCCGGGCGACCTCGGCCATGGAGGCCGTCAACCCTTGCTCGGCGAACACCTCCTGCGCCGCATCGACGACGCGCGAGCGGTTGCGCTCGGCGTCGGTGCGCAACGCCTGCCTGCACGCATCCCGTGCCTCTTTCGACCCCGGCTTCACCATGAACTCGATGCTACCTGAAGTGGAAAGCACACTCCGTTTATCGTGTCAGCCCACGCCCGGCGTTCTGGACGACCGCGCCCGATACCTCGAGGCGGCACCCGCGATCAGCAATCGAGTCGCACCCTTTCGTATCCTGGTCGGGTGGCGATTTCGGGTACCGATCCCGCGAGCGTCCGGGTCGACAGCTGGACCTGGGCGATCCGGCTGTTCAAGACACGCTCCGCGGCGGCGGCCGCCTGCAGGTCGGGGCACGTGCGGGTCAACGGCACCACCGCCAAACCGGCGCAGGCGGTCAAGGCCGGTGACGAGGTCCGCATTCGCGCGGCGGGTGTCGAACGCATCGTCGAGGTCGTCCGGCCGATCACCAAACGGGTCGGCGCGGTGGTGGCGGTCGAGTGCTACACCGACAACACACCGCCGCCCCCACCGCGCGAAGTCCTCGCGTCGATACCGCAGCGCGACCGCGGCGCCGGCAGGCCCACCAAACGCGAACGCCGCGAGATGGACCGGTTGCGCGGGTTGTGACCGCTCAGGCCGGGGTGTGGCTGAGGATGCGCAGGGCGTCCGGCACCGCCTCGATGGTGACCGGCAGCGGGCCGACCCGGTCGCCGTCCGCGTAGGCCGTGATGCCGTCGCACTGCAGTCGCACCGTCCGTGAACGGTAGGTCTGCACGTCGGGGAGATCCACGTGTGTGCCCTTGTAGACCCGGGGGAACAAGCGGACCAGCCTCGACCGGCGACCGTAGTCGACGACCGTGACGTCGAGCAGGCCGTCGGTCTTGTCGGCACCCGGGCAGATCTGCATGCCGCCGCCGTAGGAGCGTCCGTTGCCCACCGCCACGAGGGTGGCGTCCACCTGGAACGTCTCCTCGTCCAGTTCGATGGTGTAGTGCAGCGGGCGGAGCTGCGTCAGTTCGGCGAGCATCGCGAGGTTGTACCGCATCGGACCCTTCGGCCAGGACATCCGGTTGGCGCGGTCCGTGACGAGCGAGTCGAATCCGCTCGCGACGATGGTGCCCGCCCACACCACCGCGCCGTCTGTGAGCGTGATCCTGGCGAGGTCGGACTCCTGCACCTCCCCGTCGGTGATCACGTCGGCCGCGGCGACGGGATCGCCGACGGGGATACCGAATTCGCGCGCGTGGTCGTTGCCGGTGCCGGCCGGGATCAGTCCGACCGGTGTCCCGGACTGCGCCGCCGCCTGCAACCCGATGCTGATGGCGCCGTCCCCGCCGACGACGACGAGCGCGTCGGTGCCGTCGTCGATCGCCCGGCGGGCCAGCATGCGCGCGTGATCGGCGTCCGTCCCGATGATCTCGGTGACGGCGACCCCGCGCTCACGCAGGCGGGCCACCCCCTTGCGGCCGGCGACGGGTGCGTGACCGTGCCCGGCGAGGGGGTTGACGAGGACGGTGACCTTCTCGATCACCTGCTGGGTGCTCACGGAATCAGCTTGCCGGGGTTGAGGATTCCCGCCGGGTCGACCGTGTCCTTGACCGCCCGCAGGATCGCGACGCCCAGGTCGCCGATCTCGTCCCGCATCCACGGGCGGTGGTCGACTCCGACCGCGTGGTGGTGCGTGATGGTGCCGCCGGCGGCGACGATCGCATCCCCGGCGGCGGCCTTGGCCTTCCGCCACTGTTCGATCGGGTCGTCCGCCTGCGCGGACACGACAGTGAAGTACAGCGAGGCGCCGGTCGGGTACGTGTGCGAGATGTGACAGAGGACGAGCGGCGGGGTGCCCTGCCCGGACAGCGACTCCGTCAGCGCGGTGGTCACGGCCGTGCGGAGCGCAGCGAGGTTGCCCCAGGTGGTCGCGGTTTCCAGCGTCTCACACAGCGCTCCGGCGTCGAGCAGCGAGTCGCGCAGGTACGGCGCGTCGAAACGGCCGTGCTCCCAGCCGTTTCCGGGTCCCTCGCCCAGGGACGTGCCGCCGTGCGCCACCAGGACGGCACGTGCCTCCGCCGTCCGCTCCGCGGTGTGCTCGGCCGTGCCCTCGAACGTCGTGATCGCCAGGCAGCCGCCGGTGACGGTCTCCTCACCGATCTTGTCGGTGGTCGCGAGGTTCACCGCCGTCTCCGCCTCGTCGGACAGTCGCAACACGGTCGGGACCGCACCTTCCTGCCGCAGCGCCCGCAGAGCCGCCGCGCCCGTCTCGAAGTCGGGGAAACTCCACCCTTCCCGGACGGTGGTGTCGGGGACCGCGTGCACCCGCACCCGCACCCGGGTGATGACACCGAGCGTGCCCTCCGACCCGACGAACAGTTCGCCGAGGTCCGGACCCGCCGCGGAGGCCGGGGCGCGCCCCGTGTCGAGGGTCCCGGTGGGGGTCACCACCCGCAGTCCCTGCACCATGTCCTCGAACCGCCCGTACCCCGCGGACGCCTGCCCCGACGACCGGGTGGCCGCGAAGCCGCCGATGGTCGCGAACATGAAGCTCTGCGGGAAGTGCCCGAGCGAGAAGCCGTGCGCGCCGAGCAGTTCCTCGGCCAGCGGACCCGTCACACCCGCTCCCAGCGTCGCGATGCCGGAGTCGGTGTCGAGGTCGACGAGCGCGTCGAACCGGCGCAGGTCCAGCGAGACGACGGCGTCGAATCGGTCGCGCACGGGGTCGAGCCCGCCGACCACGCTCGTTCCGCCACCGAACGGCACCACGGCGATGCCGTGGTCGGCGCAGTATCGGAGCACGTCGGCGACCTCGTCGTCCGTGCCGGGAGTGACCACGGCGTCGGGTCCGTTCTGCGGTTCCGTGCTGCGGCGGCGCAGCAGGTCGAGCGTGCTCTTGCCGCCGGAACGCAGCAGCCGGTCGGCGTGCGCGGTGCTGCAGAACTGTTCTCCGACGATGTCTGCGAGCGCGGCGACCTGCTGGTCGGACAGTGCGCTCGGAGCCAGAACGACGTCGTCGGCCGCCCGGTCGGAGGGCTCCCTGATCGTGACGCCGAGGGCCTGCTGCAGCAGTCCCTTGATGCCGTCCGAGAGGACCTTGTGCTTTTCCGGCGCGCCCCAGGCGTCCCACTGCATCGGGGGTGCCGTCAGGACGGCGTGATCTTCCGATCGCTCATTGCTCATGCGTTATAGTGTTACACATCATGTAAGAGTGTAACTAGCCCTTTCAGCGACCGCCCCGCTCCCGCCACACCTGACGGATGGGCCGCAACACCAACCCCATCTGCTTCCGCGTCTTCCCCCGCGTCACCAGAACACCCGTGATCGCCACGATCCAGACCGGGTACTGCACGAGCCAGGCCACCCGGAACGCGTCGAACGAGTACCCGCCCATCGCGTCGAGAATGAGACCCATCGCCTGGATGACCAGCAACGACGCCAGGAAGCCGCCGATGTTGACCATTCCCTGCGCCGTTCCCATGCTGGTGCTGGGATTGAACATGCGGGCGTAGTCGAAGCCGATCATGGAACCGGGGCCGCCCACCGAGATCACCATCACCAGCACGATCAGCAACCACATCGGCGCCGGACCCGGCAGCGACAGGACGACGGTCCAGATCGCCGCGTTGCTGATCATGATGGCCAGCACCAGATAGGAGCGGCGCATCGGGAAGCGGCCGCTGAGGATGCCGATGATCGGCCCGGCCACGATCGCCGAGATCACCGACAGCGTCAGCAGCGAACCGGCCTCCGCCGGCGACAACCCCTGCGCCGACCTCAGGTACGGCACACCCCACAGCAGGGCGAACGTGGTCATCGAGAACTGCGTGCCCATGTGCGTGAAGAACCCGAGCCGGGTGCCGGGACGGCCCCACACGGCGCGGATCTGTCTGCCCACCTCCCGCAGTCCGGCGGGCGCGGCCACCACCTCCAGACCGGGAGGCGCATTGCGGATGACGGAGACGGCGAGCACGAACGACAGCAAACCGAGCGACGCCGCGCTGCCGTACGCGAAACTCCAGCCCGGCCCGTTCAGCAACAGCATCAACGGCAGCGCCGACAGGATCTGACCGATCTGACCGAAGATTCCGGTCAGCTGCGACACGAGCGGGACCCGCCGCGGCGCGAACCACTGCGGCACCAGGCGCAGCACGGAGATGAACGTCATCGCGTCGCCGACGCCGACGAGAACGCGCGCGGCGACCGCCAGCGGCAGCGATTCGGTGAGCGCGAGGAGCATCTGCGCCGAGGCCATGATGAGGGCGCCCGCGGAAATCATGATCCGCGACCCGTACCGGTCGAGGAGCACACCGGCCGGGATCTGCATCCCCGCGTACACCACGATCTGGAGTACGACGAACCCCGACAACACACTCGGACTGATCGAAAATCGTTCCGTCGCCGCGAGGCCCGACACACCGAACGAGGTTCGGTGCAGGACGGCGACGATATAAGCGACAACCCCGACGCCCCACACCAACCACACTCTGCTCATCGCAGATCAAACTACCCCCCAGCAGGCATTACCCGCTGAGTGAAGTCACTCGCGACCCAGCGACACCCAGGTCGGATCGGCCGTGCGCTCGCCGACGGTGAGATCCGCGAGCAGGTCCAGACGCGCGATCTGCCCCTCGGTCAGCGTGAGTGCGAGCGCGCCGGCGTTCTCCGTGACGCGCGCCGCGAACCGGGTGCCGGGAATCGACACGGACGGCAACCCGAATTCGCGGCCCTTCGCGTCCAGCCACGCCAGCGACACCTGGGCGGGCGTCGCGTCGAGCTCGGCAGCGACCTCGCGGACGACGTCGAGCACCTTGAGGTTCGCGGGCAGCGCATCGTCGCCGAAACGCGGGAACCGGCGGCGCAGATCCTTGTCGCCCAGCGTGGCCGGGTCGTACGTTCCGGTGAGGAAGCCGCGGCCCACCGGGGAGTACGGCACGAAGCCGATGCCCAGTTCGGCCGCCGCGGGAACCACGTGCTTCTCGACGTCGCGACTCCAGATGCTCCACTCGCTCTGGATCGCGGCGATCGGGTGCACCTGTGACGCGCGACGCAGTTCGTCGCCGGTCGCCTCCGACAGTCCGATGTTGCGGACCTTGCCTGCCTTCACCTGTTCCGCGATCGCGCCGACGGTGTCCTCGATGGGCACCTCGGGGTCGACGCGGTGCAGGTAGTACAGATCGACGGTGTCGACGCCGAGCCGGGACAGCGATTCGTCGAGGGCCTGCGCCACGTAGTCGGGCTTGCCGTTGATGCTGCGCCGGCCGTTCGCGATGTTGCCGACGAGACCGAACTTGGTGGCCAGCTGCACCTCGTCGCGGCGTTCCTTCAGCACCGTGCCCACCGCGATCTCACTCGCGCCGTCTCCGTACACGTTGGCCGTGTCGATGAACGTCACTCCGATGTCGATGGCGTGGTTGAGGGTCGCGAGCGCCTCCGCGGCATCGACGGGGCCGTACACGGGGGCGACGGACATGGCGCCGTAGCCCTGCGCGCTGACGGTGAGGCCTTCGGACAACTGCACGGTGGGGATGTTGGTCATGCGGCCCATCCTTCCCGAGCACCCCGACAGGTGCATCGTTTGGAATCGCGCTGATCGTGACCCGGCTGCCTCTACCCTGAAGGCATGGCATTCGACTGGTTCGAACTCGCCCGCATCGCCCACCGCGAGTTCGGTGCACGGGTCGCCGCGATCACCGACTGGTCGGCGCCGACCCCGGACCGCGAATGGGACGTCACCCAGCTGGTGCGGCACGTCATCGAGGAACAGCAGTGGGTTCCCCCACTACTCGCGGGGAAAACGGTCGGCGAAGCGACCCCGGACATCGAGCCCCTGCACGGCGACATGCGCTCGGAATGGCAGCGGTATTCGGACGCGGCCATCCACGCGTGGTCGTCGACCGACCCGCAGACGAAGGTCCACCTGTCCTACGGGACGGTGCCACTCGAGCCGTATCTGCGGCAGCAGATCGCCGACGTCACCATCCACGCATGGGACCTCGCCAAGGCCACCGGATCCGACGACACACTCGACCCGCAACTCGTCGCCGGCGTCTGGTCGGATCTCGACGGCCAACGCGAGATGCTCTCCGAGAGCGGACTGTTCGCCGACCCCGTCGACCTTCCGGACGACGCGCCGCTGCAGGACCGCCTGATCGCCCTGACCGGTCGCGATCCCCGGCAACGCATTTAACCAACCGCCGCCGAGGGTCCCGCCTACGCTGGGACACATGAGTACCCCGGATCCCAAACCCCGCAGCCGTGATGTCACCGACGGACTGGAGAAGACCGCAGCGCGCGGAATGCTCCGTGCGGTGGGCATGGGCGACGACGACTGGGGGAAATCCCAGATCGGCGTGGCGTCGTCCTGGAACGAGATCACCCCCTGCAACCTGTCGCTCGACCGGCTCGCGAAGGCCGTCAAGGACGGCGTCCACGCCGCAGGCGGATATCCCCTCGAGTTCGGCACCATCTCCGTGTCCGACGGCATCTCGATGGGACACGAGGGCATGCACTTCTCCCTCGTCTCCCGTGAGGTGATCGCCGACAGCGTGGAAACGGTGATGCAGGCCGAACGCCTCGACGGGTCGGTGCTGCTCGCCGGTTGCGACAAGTCCCTGCCCGGCATGCTGATGGCCGCGGCCCGCCTCGACCTCGCGAGCGTGTTCCTCTACGCCGGTTCGATCCTGCCGGGTGTCGCCAAACTGTCCGACGGCACCGAACGCGACGTCACCATCATCGACGCGTTCGAGGCGGTCGGCGCCTGTTCACGCGGACTGATGAGCCGTGAGGACGTCGACGCCATCGAACGTGCCATCTGTCCCGGCGAGGGCGCGTGCGGCGGAATGTACACCGCGAACACGATGGCCAGCGCCGCCGAGGCGCTCGGCATGTCACTGCCCGGCAGCGCCTCCCCGCCCGCCACCGACCGTCGTCGCGACGGATTCGCGAGGCGCAGCGGTGAAGCCGTCGTCGAACTGCTCCGCCGCGGCATCACCGCCAGGGACATCCTCACCAAGGAGGCGTTCGAGAACGCCATCGCCGTGGTCATGGCCTTCGGCGGTTCCACCAACGCCGTCCTGCACCTGCTGGCGATCGCGAGCGAAGCGGATGTGGAACTCACCCTCGACGACTTCTCCCGCGTCGGCGCCCGCGTCCCGCACCTCGCGGACGTCAAACCGTTCGGCAAGCACGTGATGAAGGACGTCGACCACATCGGTGGCGTCCCCGTCATCATGAAGGCCCTGCTCGACGCCGGGATGCTGCACGGCGACTGCCTCACCGTCACCGGCAAGACCATGGCCGAGAACCTGTCGGCAATCGCCCCTCCCGACCCGGACGGCAAGGTGCTCCGCGCGATGAGTTCGCCCATCCACCCGACCGGCGGGATCACGATCCTCAAGGGGTCCCTCGCCCCGGGCGGCGCGGTGGTGAAGTCGGCCGGGTTCGACTCCGACGTCTTCACCGGCACCGCCCGCGTCTTCGAACGGGAACGGGCCGCGATGGACGCCCTCGAGGACGGCACCATCACGAACGGCGACGTCGTGGTCATCCGCTACGAGGGTCCCAAGGGCGGACCCGGCATGCGCGAGATGCTCGCGATCACCGGCGCGATCAAGGGTGCCGGACTGGGCAAGGACGTCCTCCTGCTCACCGACGGCCGATTCTCCGGCGGCACCACCGGCCTGTGCGTCGGCCACGTGGCACCGGAGGCCGTCGACGGTGGTCCCATCGCGTTCGTCCGCGACGGCGACCAAATCCGGCTGGACGTCGGGACGGGCACCCTCGAACTGCTCGTCGACGAAGAGGAACTCGCCGGCCGCAAGAACGGGTGGGAGCCGCTGCCCCCGCGCTACACCCGCGGGGTCCTGGCCAAGTACACGAAGCTGGTCGGTTCCGCGTCGGGCGGCGCCGTCTGCGGGTAGGCGCTTCGCGCCCGTGCGCCTTTCTGGTTGTCCTGGCTACCAAAAAGGCGCACGAGCGCCGGAGGCGCCTAGATGGGCCGGAACCCGGCGCCGGGACCGCCGCTCGCGTTCATGTCGGCGATGATCGAGTTGAGGTTGGTGCCGATCTCCGGGCCGATGCACGGTGCCGCGAGGTAGGCGTTGACCATGGCCACCAGGGTGGTGCCGACGACCATCGGTGCGCCCGAGTCACCCTCGATCACGCAGGCCTGGGTCCACGTCTCCCCTGTCTGCATGAGGTCGCCGTAGACGATGCCGCAGGTGTTTCCCGTGGTGCGGCCTTCTTTGCACGCCACCTGCGGGAAGGCTGCCGGTGCGCCGATGTGGGTGATGGTGACGCCGCCGACCCGGTTGACCGGGACGACCTCCGCCGGGTCGAACTGGATCACCGCATAGTCGAGAGCGGGATTGGAGACGACGAACTCTCCGACGATGCCGCTGTCCTGACTGGCTTCGGGCACCACGTAGGAGCCCGGTTCACCGCAGTGGCCCGCCGTCAGGCCGACAAGCCTGCCCGCGTTGTCGTGTCCGATAGTGGTGAGTGAGCAGACGAGTTCGTCGTTCACCACGATCCCCGAACCGCCCCCCAAGACGGCGGCCGGAGCTGCTGTCGCGGACCCCGCCGCAACGAATCCCAGAATTCCCGCTGTCGCCGCAACAACCGCCGCGAATCGTTTCAACATTTTTCGAACCTTCCCGGATGAGCCCCGACGGCCGCGTGTCTCCCCATAAGAATCCCACCCCACGCAAGACCTGTGGGGGGAATGCCGATGTAGAGACCGCGACCGTTACTCACCCGGGCGCTACTCGACGGCGCCGAGTGCCTCCAGTGCCTTGCGGGCGTCCTCGAGTTGCCGGCTCAGCTCGTCCACCCGGGCCGCCGCGAGGTTGCGTGCCGCCACGATGATCGACTCGACGGCCTCGATCGCCGTCTCCTCGCCGAGTTCCCGGACGGCGCGTTCGACGGCGTCCGGAGAGACGGGGACGGCCTTGCCGGGGCGCTTGGCGCCGTGCGCGACGGTGACGCTCCAGTCGTTGTCGGCGCCGGCGTGGATGGTGACACTGACCCCCGCGGGCACTTTCTTGCTGGTGCGTTTGGCCGGTGCCGCGGCGGGTTTCGGGACCGCGGCAGCGGCGGGTGCAGGCGTCGCGACGGTCTTGGCGGCGGGTGCCTTGGGGGCTGCAGTCTTGGGGGCGGGGGGCGGGCCGGGTTCGATCTCCTGGTGCACGACCGGTGTCGCGCGGGCGGCGGGTGCGGGCGCAGGCTTGGGTGCCGGAATTCGTCTCATCAGAAGCTCCTCCGCTTCGAAGGGGAGCTCGTCGTCGACGCCCTTGGGTCGGATCAAGAGCGTATTGCCTTGCACCGAGATAACTTTCGCCGAGGCTCCGGCCTCGAGCCCGAGGCTGGGCATCGCCTCGCGCAGATACACGGTGGCCCGCTTACCTTCCGCGATCGCGGCAGCGAGGGTCTCGAGATTCTCCGCGGTCAGGTGATCCGGTGCGGCGGCACCGGAACGTCTACGGGGCGGCATGCGCTGTCCTTTCTGGTCTGTCTCCTGGTTACGCTCGTGAGCACCGCAACTCTCGCACACCCCACCGACGGTTCCGCATCGGACGGGCTCGCACAGTGGCAGATTGAGAGGGCGGACGCACCGGCGATCGTGCGGGCGGATCGAACGTAATGAGAGGAACGACGTGACCTCGGAAGCACCGGAGAATGGCGACGAGACCGCAACGACGACGCAGATCTCACCGAGCCTGCTCCGCGACGTCCAGGCCGATCTCGAGGAGTCGCTTCTGGGCGGGCCCCGCCGCTACACGCGGGCCGAGATCGCCGACTTCGCGGGGGTGTCCCTCGAACGGGCCGACCGCCTGTGGGTGTCGATGGGTTTCGCGGTCGACACCGACCCGGACGGCGTCATGTTCACCGAGGGGGACGCCGCCGCGTTGCGCACGATCGCGTCGCTCGTCGGTCAGGGGATCATCTCGCCGGAACGCGAGGTGGCGGCGGCTCGTGCTCTCGGCCAGTCGATGTCGCGGCTCGCCGAATGGCAGGTCTCGTTGATCAGCACCCACATCGTCGATCAGCTCGCGGGGTCCGCGGGCAGCGACGAGCAGGCCATCCGGGAGCAGGTGCGCGAACTCACCGCCGAGATCCTTCCAGCGGTCGAGTCGTTGCAGGCGTACGTGTGGCGCAGGCACATCGCCTCGACCACCGGTCGCAACGTCGGGAACCCCGGCGAGGAGGTCGCGAGCCGGAAACTGGTGGTCGGCTTTGCGGACATCGTCGGGTACACGTCGCTGACCCGTCAGCTCGGTGCCCGGGAACTGAGCGACCTTCTGGAACGATTCGAGTCGGCGTCGACGTCGGTCATCGGCCGGCATCAGGGGTGGGTGGTGAAGACGGTCGGCGACGAGGTGATGTTCGCCGTCGAGTCGCCGTCCGATGCGGCGGAGATCGCCCTGCAGCTGCAGGAGAAGGTTTTGCCGGACGAGGCGGACCCCGAACTGCGGGTAGGACTCGCGATGGGTCCGGTGCTCGTCCGGTTCGGCGACCTCTACGGCTCCGTCGTCAACACCGCGGCGCGACTCACCGGTTCGGCGCGTCCCGGCACGGTGCTGATCGACGAGGCGCTCGCCCACGAACTCGCCGACGCTCCCGGTTACTACCTCAAGCAGCTACGTCCACGACGCGTTCGAGGGATTCGACGACTCGAACAGTTCGTGCTGCGTCGAGACCGGGACGCCTAGCGACCGTCAGCTTCCGAAGGGAAGGGTTCCGGGCGGGATGGAGTATCCGCTGCTGCCGGCGGCGACGCCGCCCCAAGCACCGAGGAGCCAGTTGAGTGCATCAGTGATCATCGAGAAACCTTCCCACACCATTCATTCGATACGCGCGGCATCCGGTGCCGCGCGCACGTGCCACGGTAATGACGACGCGCGGAGCTGTCGACGTCACAACGCCTGAGCAGGCGGTATCTCGAGGAGCGTCGGCTTCGCGGGACCCGCGGCGACCTGGGCGGCGCGTGCGGCGAGGAAGTCGTCGACGATCTGCTCACACGCGGTCGGTCCCAGCGGGGTCAGGGTCGCGAGCCGGGTGAAGACGAGTGGTCCGATGAGTTGAGCGAGAGCGAGGTCGTAGTCGAATTCGCCGAGGCGTTCGGCCGCCTCCCGTGTGCCGAAGACCTGGTCGAATGCCGCCCGGTACTGCTCGACGATGGTCTGCCTCAGCGTCCGCAGTTCCGGTTTGTCCGACTCGACAGCGGTCGCGCTCGAGTAGTCGTCCAGCGCGGGGCCCATGCCGAGCCAGCACATGGCCGTCACGTTCATGGGGGCACTCTCGATGAGTTTCGCCTGACTGACCATCAGCTCGACCAGCCGGCCGCGGAGGTCGCCGTCGGCGGGCACGGTCGGCGCGGGTGGGAGCAGCCGCCCGAACGCCGCGGCGACCAGTTCGGTGCCGTTGCCGAAATGCCGGTAGAGCGTGGCCCGAGCCACGTTCGCCAGCTTGGTGACGGCGTCGATCGTCACGGCGTCGGTGCCACCCTTCGCGAGAAGAGTTGTCGCGGCGTCGAGAAGTCTCGCGCGAGAGCGCTGCCTGCGGGGATCCTGCTCGGTCATCTGCACCGCCCGTTCCTGCCACTGCCGCACCTCTTGTGAACTACCAGTCTACCAACGATACTGACAGTCTCGTTACTTCCACGGAGGGATTACATCGTGCGCTCTCGGGACTCCGCACCACCGCAGGACACCGAACAGAGCAACACCACCGGCTGGACCCTTCGGCAGATCTGGATGCTGACCGTCGCGTGCTGCGCGGTCGCACTCGTCGTTGCGGCGATGGCCGCACTGAACACCGCCCTGCCCGACCTCGCCCGCGACACCGGCGCCAGCCAGAGCCAGCTCACCTGGATCGTCGACGGCTACACCCTCACCCTCGCCGCACTCCTGCTTCCCGCCGGCGCACTCGGCGACCGCTACGGCCGCCGCGGCCTCCTCATGTTCGGACTGCTGATCTTCGGCCTGGGTGCCGCCATTCCGATCCTGAACGACAGCCCGGAGTGGATCATCGGGTCCCGCGCGGTCGCCGGCATCGGCGCGGCCTTCGTGATGCCGGCGACGCTGTCGCTGCTCACCGCCGGTTTTCCACTGTCCCAGCGCGGCCGGGCCGTCGGCATCTGGTCGGGTGTCGCCGGGTCGGGCGCGATCGCCGGACTGCTGGTCTCGGGACTGCTGCTCGAACAGTGGTCGTGGAAGGCGATCTTCGTGAGCCTCGCCGTGGTGTCCGGCGTCCTCTTCCTCACCGGATTCACCATCGCCTCCTCACGCCAGACCGACCAGGCGCCGCTCGACCTTCCCGGCACCGTGACGATCGCGGCGGCGGTGGGCCTGTTCGTGCTCGGCACGATCGAGGCGCCGCACCGCGGCTGGCTGGACCCTGCCGTCGTCGGGCTCATGGCGGGTGGCGTCGCCGCCGCGGTGGCGTTCGCGCTCGTCGAGTTGCGCCGCGAGCATCCGCTCCTCGACGTCCGACTCTTCGCCAACCGCGCCTTCGGGTCGGGGTCGATGTCGTTGCTGATGCAGTTCCTCGCCATCCTCGGGCTCTTCTTCTTCGCGGTGCAGTACCTGCAACTGGTGCTGAGCTACTCGCCGCTGGAGTCGGCGCTCGCGCTCGCCCCCATCGCGGTACCGGTGATGATGCTGTCCGCGGGGATGCCGTTCGTCCTCCCCTATGTCGGCCTCCGCCCGTTGCTGTCCGTCGGCGCCGCGATTCTCGGTGTCGGAATCCTGCTGATGGTCCGGCTCGACGAGTACTCGAGTTACCCCCAGGTGGCTCTTCCGCTGGTCGTGGCCGCGTTCGGCATCGGCCTGTGCACGGCACCCGCCACCACCGCAATCGTGCAGAACACTCCCGATGAGAAACAGGGAGTGGCGTCCGCGGTCAACGACACGGCACGCGAGATCGGGGCGGCGATCGGCGTCGCACTGGCAGGCAGCATCTTGGCCGCGGGGTACGGCAGGCACGTCCAGCCGGCCGTCGACGCCGTCCCCGACGTCGCGAAGGAGCCCGTGTCGAGTTCCCTGGCCGCCGCGCTGCACGTCGCCCAGTCGGCGGGACCGCAGGGCGAGCAGCTCGCGAGCTTCGCCCGGAAAGCGTTCCTCGAGGGAATGGACGAGGCGTCCATCGCCCTGGCCTGCGTGTGCTTTGCGGCCGCGGTGGTGCTCGCGGTGTGGGCGCCGGGCCGGAAAGGGTCGTCTCCGGCGCCGCGGAAGGACGAGGAACTGGCCGACGTCGACTGATCGGACGTTGCCCTTGTGACCGCCGTCATTGTATCGTTCAGTATCAGTTACTGAATGTCACAGTTAGTTGACCGCCTAGTCACAGAACAAGGGGTAGTGATGACCGCATCGATCGTCGTCTCCGACCGCGAAGAGACCGCCCAGCGCTTGCTGGCGTCGTCGGCACGCAAGTCCTACGACCCGATGGTCGAGGTCGACTGGGAAGCACCGATCCCCGACGACAAGTTCGGTCTCACCCCCGAGTGGAGCACGCTCTACGGCACCGCCCTGTGGGACGAGATGACCGAAGAGCAGAAGATCGAGCTCACCAAGCACGAGGCCGCCAGCGTCTCCAGCGTCGGACTGTGGTTCGAGATCCTGCTCATGCAGATGCTGCTGCGGGACGTGTACGGCCGGGACAAGCACTCGCGCCACGTCCAGTTCGCGCTCACCGAGGTGGCCGACGAATGCCGCCACTCGGTGATGTTCGCCCGCGCCGGTGAACGCCTCAACATGCCGAGCTACGGCCCGCACCCCGCGATCCACAAGCTCGGACGCATCTGGGGCGGCTTCTTCCGGGGCGCCAACGCGTACGCCAGCGTGATGGCCGCCGAGGAGATCCTCGACATGATGCAGCGCGACTTCATGAAGGACGAGCGCGTCCAGCCCGTCACCCGAACGGTGAGCAAGATCCACGTCCTCGAAGAGGCCCGCCACATCCGGTTCGCCCGCGAAGAGGTCGGCCGCCGCATCGAGGGTGCCAGCTGGGCACGACTGCAGTTCGAGCGCCTCAACACCGCGGTGGTCGTGTACTTCGTGATGAAGAGCATGATCCGCAAGGACGTGTATGCGAACGCCGGACTCGACCCGGAGCGGGCCGCCGCCGAGGCCAAGAACAACCAGCACTACAAGGACACCGTTCGCACGTCCGGTTCCAAGTTGATGCAGTTCCTCGATGGCGTCGGCCTCGTCGGCGGTCCGTCCAAGCGCCTCTACAAGAGGGTCCATCTCCTCTGACTCATGTGGGCACGTGGTCCAGGTAGGACACACCGGTCGAGGTGATCTCGAGTACGCGCGCGGACGGAATGTCGAAGAACATTCCCGCGACGCGTACTCGACCCTCGGCCGCCGCCGCGCCGACGAGGGGATGGCGCCCGAGCGTTTGCACCTGGACCGCCACGTTCACCATGCCCAGCTGATCGACCTCGTCGAATCCGAGTTCGGCCGCTGCCCGTGCCACCGGATGACCGCTGAGAAACGCGTTCCGGCTCGGCTGCGCGAACGTCAGCCACTGTTCGACGGCGTCGCGATCGGACCCGTCGGTCTCGGTCGGTGCACTCGCGAGCACGGCCTTCATCGCGCCGCAGCCGGAGTGGCCGCACACGATCACCGAGCTGACCTCGAGTTCGTCGAGGGCGAAGGCCAGTCCGGCCTCGACGGAGACGTCCTGCTTTCCGGTCGGGACGAGGTTGCCCACGTTGCGCACCGTGAACAGGTCGCCCGGACCGCTGCTGGTGATCACGTTCGGCACGATGCGTGAATCGGAGCAGGTGAGGAACAACGAGTCGGGGCGCTGCCCGTCCCGCAGTTCGTCGAGGTGCGGTTGCAGCTGAGCCGCGTTCCGCCGGTGATATTCCGACACTCCCGCGAGGACCGGCCGGAGTGCCGCCGGTGTGGTGGTGGAGTTCTCGGTGTCGGTGTGCCGCGGCTGCCAGCTCTTCCACGGGGCGAACCCGCGGGGGCTCACCACGCCGATGCCGCGCCGGGGCGGCGACGCGCCGACGGCGTCCATGTCGACGGGACCGAGCGCGTCGATCACGACCGTTCCGCCGTTCCGCTCGTGGTGACGCTTCCAGTCGTCGATCGCCTCGAACATGGCGTGGTCGAGGAAGTCGACCGCCAGTTCCACGGTGACGTGCGCGCCCTCGGGCACCTTCGCGAGGATCCCCGTCAACGCCGGCATGGACAGGAAGCTGCACGACCCCTCGACGGTCACGCGCCACCGCCCGGAATCCTCGGAGCCGACGGGTTCGGCCCGCATCTTGGGGTGGATGACCCGCCACAACAGCAGGACCACCGCGAGTGCGAGGCCGATGATCACGCCCTCGAGCAGGTTCAGGAAGACCACGCCGGCCACGGTCACGCCGTACACCCACAGGTCGCCGGTGCGCCGGGCCGTCCGCAGATGAGCCATCTTGACGAGCTGGATGCCGATCACGATCAGGAGGCCGGCCAGGGCTGCCATCGGGATCTGCTCGACGAGTCCGGTGAGCAGCGCGGCGAAGACGAGGATCCACACGCCGTGCAGCACGGCGGACGCCCGGGTGCGCGCCCCGGCGGCCACGTTGGTGGAACTGCGCACGATCACACCGGTGACCGGCAGGCCGCCGATGAGACCCGAGAGCATGTTGGCCGAGCCCTGACCGACAAGTTCACGGTTGAACTCCGAACGCGTTCCGCCGTGCATCTTGTCGACGGAGACCGCGGACAACAGGCTCTCGACGCTCGCGATCAGCGCGACGGTGAGTACACCGGTGGCCACTGCGAGCCACGGGCCGTCCGGCATCGAAGGCAGTGCCACGGCGTCGAACAGGGAGCCGTCCAACGTGATTCGATCGATGTCGAGTGGGAGGACAAGGGACAGAACGGTGGCGGCGACGACGGCGACCAGCGGGCCGGGGAGCACCTGCAGCTTGCCGGGGATCTTCTTCCAGAACAGCAGGACGGCGATGACCACCGATCCCACGAGGACGTCGCCGTACCGGGCGGACGTCAGCTGGCCGGGGAGCTGAGTGATGTTCTCGACGGTCGAGCTGTGCGAGCTACCACCGAGTAGGACGTGAATCTGCTGGAGGGCGATCGTGATTCCGATACCGGCCAGCATGGCGTGGACCACGACCGGCGCGATGGCAAGGGCCGCACGGGCAATTCTACTGAGCCCGAAGATGATTTGGAGGAATCCGGCCGCGACGGTGATCGCGCACGTGGCCTTCCAGCCGAACGTGGCGACCAATTCTGCTACCACCACGGTCAATCCGGCAGCAGGACCGCTGACCTGGAGTGGTGAGCCACCGATGGAACCCGCCACAACACCGCCGACGATCGCCGCGATGAGCCCCGCCATGATCGGGGCGTCGGACGCGATCGCGATACCGAGCGACAGTGGTAGTGCGACGAGGAAGACGACGAGCGACGCGGGTAGGTCGTATCGCGCGTTATCTCGCAACCTTTCGCCGAGGGTCGGTCCGGGGGCGGGTGCACCGGATGGGGGTGCTTTCTCGTTCTCGAGGATCGACATGACGACACCTTACGGGCGGAGAACGACGAAACGCCCGAAACGGACGGGGTCTTGTGGCATGTGTCACTGTGACAGCACTTTTCACCCAGTTGAATCGAAAACTATTGGACAACAGTCCATTACATGAAGCTTAAAGTTCACAAAGTTCACGTCGCCCGCTCTCACACTGTGAGACGTGCCGGTCACCGAGGGAAAACGGTGACCGGCACGGCCGGTCGGACCTAGACGGACGTGGGCACGACAACCAGTGCCCAGACGAACATCGGGGACGACAGCACGATCAGACCGCAGTAGGCGAGCATCTTGCGCTGGAAACGGCCCTTGTCCTCGACCTGCGCGTTGGCGAGCACCATCACGCCGTTCGTCGAGAACGGGCTGACGTCGACCACCGTCGCGGAGAATGCCAGGGCCGCGACGAATCCCACGGCGCCGACCTCTCCCATCGCGAGCATCGGCGCGGCGAGGGGCAACGCGATGCCGAGGGTACCGATCGACGATCCGAACGCGGAGATGATCGCAACCGCGTAGCAGAGGATCAACGCGGTCAGCAACGGCGATCCGAGAGCCGACGCCGCATCGCCGAGGAAGTCGAGCGTGCCGTTCTGCGTCATGACCGCCATGTAGGTGAGCATCCCGCACACGAGCACCACGGCCGGCCATGCCACGTTGTCGATGACCTTGGGGTGTGACTTGGGCGCCATCAGCAGCAGCACCGCACTGATGCAGATCGAGCTGACGCCGACGTCGATTCCGAACGCGACCGACCCGACGACGAGAAAGCCGATGCCGGCGAGCGTCGCGAACCGGTACCGATTCATCTTCACCGGCTTCACGCCTTCGTGGATCAGCGCCTCCTCGATGACCTCGCGATCGGTGAGAGTCGCGGTGTTCCCGCCCGGGCCGTTGCCCGACGCCACGCCCCCGGACGGCCGGCGCGAGGAACCGCCGAATCCTCCGCCGTCGGGCGTCTCCTCGACGGGGCGGGGAGTGCGGCGACCGATCAGGTCGAGGCCGTAGATCAGGAACAGCACGATCGCGATGGCCAGGTTGAGGACGAACGGCAGAGCGAACAGGACCAGGGGATTCGATCCGACGCCGGTCGAGTCCATCAGTCCGTTGATGAATGCGCCGTAGAGATTGATGGGTGAGAACGCGCAGGCCAGGGCACCGTGGCTGATGACCATACCCATCAGGAACGGGTTGATCTTGTTCTTGGCCGCGAGAGGCATCGCGATGGGGGCGAGCATCCCGACCGCGAGGACGGACCCGAGGGCCATCAGCAGTCCGGACAGCAGGAACATCATCCACAGGATCGCCCACCGCCTGCCGCGCACGAGTCGGAGCGAGGCCTCGATGACGAGGTCGATGGTCCCGTTCGTCTTGGCTATGGCGAACAGTAGCGTGATGCCGCCGACGATGATGAACGTGCTGCCGGGGAAGGCGTCGATGATGTCCTCGACCGGGATCCCGGACACCCAGCCGCCGATGACGAACGCTCCGGCGAACGCGAGGATGCCCATGTTGATCGGGGTGAGGGTCGCCACTGTGAAGATCGCGATCAGAGCGACGATGGAGATTGTGTAGACCATGGTCGGCCTTTCGAGGTGAGTTCGCAGATCACACTGCGGTGAGGGGCCGAGCTTGGGCCAGAGCGTGTTTCACGGTGTCGACGGCGAGGCCGAGGGCCTGCTGATCGATACCCGTGTCGATGTCGTGCGCGTGCAGGTGCGCGACCAGTTCCTCGGTGGCGAGGTTGCCGTGGGCGCCGGGCGCGAACGGGCAGCCACCGTACCCGCCGATGGCGCTGTCGAAGTACGTGATGCCGAGCTGCCGGTGCGCGGCGATCACGGTGCCCAGGGCCTGACCGTGCGCGTTGTGGAGGTGCAGGCTCAGTTCGATGTCGGGGAGGGCGTCGCGTACCGCCCCGGCCGATGCGAGCACCTGCTCGGTGGTGGCCGTCCCCAGCGTGTCGGCCAGCCCGAGCCGGCGCACACCCATTGCGGCCATCGCGCTGGCCACCCGTACCAGTGTGGCGGGGGCGATGATGCCCTCGAACGGACAGACGAACGCGGTCGACACACCTCCGAGGAAACTCCGGTCCGGGTACTTCTGCAATGCCTCGGCAAGTCCGTGCAGCGCCTCGTCCGGGTTCCGGCCCGTGTTCGCCGTGCTGTGCCCGGCGCTGGCGGACGTCACGACCTGGATCTCGTCGATGCCGGTCGCGATCGCACGGTGCACCCCGCGGGGGTTGAGTGCCAGAGCGCTGTACGTGACCGACGGGTCGGTGCGGGGCAGCCGGGCGATGACGTCGTCGGCGTCCGCCATCTGCGGGACACGCGTGGGTGAGACGAACGATGCCGCTTCGATGTGCTTCACACCGGCGGCGACGAGGGCGTCCGCGACGGCGATCTTGTGGTCGGTGGAGACGACGACATCCTCGTCCTGCAGTCCGTCTCGCAGCACGACATCCGTTATGGTGACTGACATTTCACTTTCCTCCGGTTCAGATGACGTTGCGGGCGCGGTAGTCGTCGAGCTGATCACCCGACAGATTCAGCAATCCGCCGAGGATCTCGTCGGTGTGCTCACCCAGCTCGGGGCCGGCCCAGCGGATCTGCGTGGGTTCGCCGTCGAGTTGCGGGACCACTCCGGGGAAGCGCACCTCTTCGGGTTCCCCGTCGACGGACACCTTCAGGCTCTGCAGCATGCCGCGGGCGTTGTAGTGCTCGTCGTCGGCGATCTGCACGGCGTCGTACACCTCGCCCACGGGCACACCGGCGGCACCGAGTTCGGCGACGACGTCGCGGGGGCGACGCACCGACGTCCACGACGAGATGGCCTCGTCGAGTTCGGTTTCCCGACGGAATCGCTGATCACCGTCGGCGAGCTCGGGATCGTCGGCCAGATCGCCGCGCCCCACGGCCTGCATCAACCGGCCGAACACGCCACTCGAGTTGCCGGCGATGATGACGGAGCCACCGTCGCATGGATAGACGCCGCTGGGCACCACGCCGGGCAGGTTGCCCGCGGTCCGTTCTCGGACCATGCCGTACGCGTCGTAGTCGGGGACGAGGGATTCCATCGCCATGAACACCGATTCGTAGAGGGCCACGTCCGCGACGCGCGGGGTCGAGTGATCGCCCTGCCTTGCCTTGGCCAGCAACATCATCAGGGCGCCGATCGCGCCGTGCAGTCCGGCGAGCGTGTCGGCGATGGGGGCGGCCGCCCGGACCGATTGACGGTCCGGATAGCCGGTGACGTGCCGCAGTCCACCGAAGGCCTCGGCGACGCCGCCGAAGCCGGTGCGCTCCCGGTACGGGCCCGTCTGCCCGTAGCCGGAGATCCGGACCAGCACGATGTCGGGGTTGGCGGCCGTCAGCTGGTCGGGCCCGATTCCCCACCGCTCGAGCGTTCCGGGACGGAAGTTCTCGATGACGACATCCGACTTCGCGGCGAGGTCGAGAATGATCGCGCGGCCCTCGTCGGTCCGGAGGTCGAGGGTGACGGACCGCTTGTTGCGCGCGATCGTGCGGAACATCATCGACGTCGCGCCGCGGCGGCGCCGCCAGCCCCGCAGTTCGTCGCCGACGCCCGGTCGCTCGATCTTGACGACCTCGGCGCCGAAGTCGGCGAAGATGCGGCTCGCCATGGGGGCTGCGATGAAGTTGCCGAGTTCCAGCACACGGATGCCGTGCAGTGGGCCGTTCTCTGGGACCTGCATGTGAGAGTTCTCCCTCGTCGATCTGTACTGGATGACGACTGGGTTCCTACCTGCGGATTCTCATTATTTGGCAGTTAGATTCCCGTCTGATAAGAAAGACGGTAGTGGTAGCAGTCACAATTGGCAATGCCCGGAGTCCGCGCCACACGACAATGGACGACGGGATGCTGCGAAATGCAGCAGGAATTTGCTGCTCGACAGGAGGAGAACACGGTGAGAGAACCACACGTCGTTGCGATCGATGGACGTTCGCCGCGCGCGGAGAAGACCACGTGGGTCGCGCCGACCGCCGCGGTGATCGGCGCCGCAACACTCGGCGCGGAGACCAGCGTCTGGTACGGCGCGGTGCTGCGTGCCGATTGCGATTCCATCACCCTCGGCGAGGGCAGCAACATTCAGGACGGAGTGGCCGTTCACGTCGACCCGGGCTTCCCCGTCGTCGTCGGCCGGGACGTCAGTGTGGGGCACAACGCCGTCCTGCACGGCTGCACCGTGGGAGACGGCGCCCTCGTGGGCATGGGGGCCACCGTCCTCAACGGAGCGGTGATCGGCGAGCAGTCGCTGGTCGCCGCCGGCGCGCTGGTACTCGAGGGCACGCGAATTCCGCCGCGCTCACTCGTCGCCGGCGTGCCCGCGAAGGTGCGTCGCGAACTGACCGACGACGAGGTGGCCCACAACGCCGCCAACGCCGCGGTCTACCGTCAACTGGCGCAGCAACATCGGTCGGCGGACGTCACCACGTTCGACATCGCCTGAGCGACTCAGTCGCCCGGGACGGATTTCTCGATCTGCCGCGCGGCAGCGACGACCGCGCGGCCCATCGACGCACCCAGGTTCTTCCCCATCCGCCCCTCGGGACCCGACACGCAGACGGCGGCCACGATCTCGCCGTGCCTGCGGACCGGCGCACTGATGGACGCGGATCCCGGTGTCCGTTCCGAAACCGACACCCACCAACCCGATTTCACGGCTTCGGGGTCGGCCTCCCAGTCTCCGGACAGCACGTGGCCGCTCGACCCCTGGGGTAGCGGGACCAACGTTCCGACTGGCAGTGCCACCCGCAGTTCGTGCTGGGAATCGACGCTCGCGGCGCAGAGACGGGATTCGCCCCGGCGAACCCACAACTGCGCGGATTCCCCTGTCGTTTCACTCAATTCCCGCAGCGCCGGGATCGCGAGGTCGCTCAACGCCGTGGTGACGAATCGCTGCCCCAGATAGAAACGGCCTTCCTGATCCTTGCGCAGGAGGCCGTGCTTGACCATGTCGGTCGCCAGCCGGTACGTGGTCGAGAGGGACAGGTCGAGTTCACGGGCGAGGTCGCTCGCGCCCATCGGGCTCGACTCGACGACGTCGAGGATCGCCACCGCACGGGCGAGCACTCCGACGCCGATCTCACTCCGCGCAACCATCGCAGTCCATTTCTATTGCCCCATTGAAGTATTCAGATTGTATAGGAAAGCCGGTGCGCGACCACCCGCATCCGTCGATGCGGCTAGTTGTCCGGGTGTCGGTTGACGACCGGATCGGGGCCCGGTTACCTCTGTGTCAGGCATTCGCCACTCCCCCGGTGCGCAGTCGCACGCACAATCCCCGGTATCCGAAAACCCTTGCCAGGAAAGGCACCATCATGACGATCGAGCAGACTCTCACCGACAAGGAACGCCTGGCAGGTCTCGACCTCGGCCAGCTCGAGCAACTGGTCGGGCTCGTCGAGTACGACGGCACCCGCGACCCGTTCCCGGTCAGCGTCTGGGACGCCGTCGTCTGGGTGGTCGGCAACGCCACCCAGACCGCCCACTACTTCCAGTCCGCATTCGGGATGACCCTCGTCGCCTACTCCGGACCCACCACCGGCAACCGCGACCACCACAGTTTCGTCCTCGAATCCGGCGCCGTCCGCTTCGTCATCAAAGGCGCCGTGAACCCGGACAGCCCCCTGATCGAGCACCACCGCACCCACGGCGACGGCGTCGTCGACATCGCCCTCGCCGTCCCCGACGTCGACAAGTGCATCGCCCACGCCCGCGCCCAGGGCGCCACCGTCCTCGACGAACCGCACGAGGTGACCGACGAGCACGGCACCGTCCGCCTCGCCGCGATCGCCACCTACGGCGACACCCGCCACACCCTCGTCGACCGCAGCAACTACACCGGCCCCTACCTGCCGGGCTACGTCGAGCGGGCGTCGTCGCACACCAAACGGGACGGGGCACCCAAGCGGCTGTTCCAGGCCCTCGACCACGTCGTCGGCAACGTCGAACTCGGCAAGATGGACCACTGGGTCGACTTCTACAACCGAGTCATGGGCTTTACGAACATGGCCGAGTTCGTCGGCGAGGACATCGCCACCGACTACTCCGCCCTGATGTCCAAGGTCGTCTCCAACGGCAACCACCGGGTCAAGTTCCCCCTCAACGAACCCGCCCTCGCCAAGAAACGGTCGCAGATCGACGAATACCTCGACTTCTACCGCGGTCCCGGCGCCCAGCACCTGGCCCTGGCCACCAACGACATCCTCACCGCCGTCGACCAGCTCACCGCCGAGGGCGTCGAATTCCTGGCCACCCCCGACTCCTACTACGAGGACCCCGACCTGCGGGCCCGGATCGGCAACGTCCGCGCCCCGATCGCCGAACTGCAGAAACGCGGCATCCTCGTCGACCGCGACGAGGACGGCTACCTGCTGCAGATCTTCACCAAACCCCTCGTCGACCGGCCCACCGTGTTCTTCGAACTCATCGAACGCCACGGCTCCCTCGGCTTCGGCATCGGCAACTTCAAAGCCCTCTTCGAAGCCATCGAACGCGAACAAGCCGCCCGCGGAAACTTCTGAGCGGGCGGCAGTGCAGCGGGCGCGAGGCGGCGGGTCCGTTACCCGGGATCAGCGCACCCGCGGGGACTTCCGCGTGCTCACGGCGATGCGATTCCACGCGTTGATCGTGAGCACCAGCGAGATGAGCTGCGCCAGTTCCGTCTCCTCGAAGTGCTCCTCCGCCTCCTCGTACACCGAGTCGGGGACGAAGCCGTCGGTCAGCACGGTGATCGCCTCGGCGAGCGCGAACGCGGCACGCTCCTTGTCGGTGTACAGCCCGTGCGCCTCCTCCCACGCGCCCAGCAGGTACAGCTTCTGTTCGCTGATGCCGATCTTGCGGGCATCGGCGGTGTGCATGTCGATGCACCACGCACAGTGATTGATCTGGGAGCAACGGGTGAGCACCAGCTCGACCAGCTCCGGGTCGAGGCCCTGCCGTGCCGCGGCGTCGAGGGCGATCATCGCCTTGTAGACGGTGGGGGCCTTGCGGGCGAGGTCGACGCGGGTCTTGCGCTCTGTTGTGGTCATACGAGAACAGTAAGCGCGAAATAGCCCATCTGTATGGTTCAATTCGTGCATGGAAACTTGGGCCAATTCGGGTCTGGGCCGCGACCTCCATCTCGACCTCACCGCGTCCGGCGGCGGACGGGCGCCGGGGGTGCGCGCGAACCTGGTTTCCGCTCTGCGCGAGTCGATTCGATCGGGACGGCTCGTCGCAGGCACGACCCTCCCGCCGTCCCGCACCCTGGCCCTCGACCTCGGCATCGCCCGCAACACCGTCGCCGAGGCGTACTCCGAACTCGTGGCCGAGGGCTGGCTCACCGCCCGGCAGGGGTCGGGGACCCGGGTCGCTGATCGGGCAGGCGAGCCGGCCCGACGTCCGCACACCCGCTCCACGGCGGCGCCCCGACCGGCGTTGAGCCTGATGCCCGGTTCTCCCGACGTCGGGGAATTTCCGCGTGCCGCCTGGACGGCGTCGGCCCGCCGCGCGCTCTCCGCGGCACCCAACGACGCGTTCGGACCGGGTGATCCGCGGGGACGTCCCGAGCTCCGTCACGCTCTCGCCGAATACCTTTCTCGTGCACGAGGAGTGCGCACCGATCCCGACCACATCGTGGTCAGTGCGAGCTCGGGGCACGGACTGTGGTTGCTCGCCCGCGCCGTGAAGGGGCCGATCGCCGTCGAAGGGTATGGGTTGCACCTTCATCGCGAGCTGCTCGGCGATGCCGGCGTGTCCACCGTCCCCCTGCACCTCGACAACCGCGGAGCGCAACCCCCGGATGCGACGGGCAGGCAACTGTCGGCGGCGTTACTCACCCCGGCTCATCAATTCCCCACCGGCGGGCCACTCCATCCCGGCAGGAGAACGGCTTTCGTGGAATGGGCACGTGCGGCGGGCGCGATCGTGATCGAGGACGATTACGACGGGGAGTTCCGGTACGACCGCCAACCCGTCGGCGCGCTGCAGGGTCTGGCCCCGGACGAGGTGGCCTATCTGGGCACGGTGAGCAAAACTCTCTCCCCCGCGATCCGCGTGGGCTGGATGGTGCTGCCGGAACGCCTGATCGACCGTGTTCTGGCAGTCAAGGGCGGATACGAGAGATGGGTCAGCTCGACGGACCAGCTCACCCTGGCAGACTTCATCGAGAGGGGCGCATTCGATCGGCACGTCCGCAGGATGCGCACCCTCTACCGTCGCCGGCGCGACACCCTCGTCGAAACCCTCGCCGCCCGTGCACCACACGTGCACGTCACCGGCATCGCGGCCGGTTTGCACGCCGTAGTCGAACTTCCCGACGGGACCGAGGCGGCCACCGTCGACCGGGCCGCGTCCCTCGGTCTCGCAGTGGAGGGTCTGCGCACGTTCCGTCATCCCGACGGTCGCGCGGACCGGTCCGACGGACTCGTCGTCGGCTACAGCACGCCGTCGTCCGCGCGTTTCTCGGCCACTCTCGACGCCCTGTGCCGCGCGCTGCCCACTCCGTGAGCACAGAATTTCCTATGGGACTGGTCGGAATGCGTGTCGTGCGGTTACAGTCTGATCCGTGACCGAATCCGGCGTGATCGACTCAGGTGAGCTGCTGACGCGGCGTCGCCATGTCGATTTCGCACTGGTGTGTACCTCGAGGTGTCCGATCTCCTGATCGGACCCGTCCCCGGCGTGACGTTTCACGCCGGGTTCTTCCTGCACACCCTCGTTTTCGAAGGATTCGTACTGTCATGACCACTGCATCCGTTTCGCATCTCGCGTCGGTCATCGGCGCCAGCCGCGACGCCGTGTCCGAGGATTCCGCGAACGCTCACGTCGTCTTCCGCGCCTCCGCGCAGGCGCACGACGCCGTCGCGAGCACCGTCACGCTCGGCAAGTACAGCGTCGAG
Source organism: Rhodococcus sp. IEGM 1307 (assembly GCF_030056915.1). Taxonomy (NCBI): domain Bacteria; kingdom Bacillati; phylum Actinomycetota; class Actinomycetes; order Mycobacteriales; family Nocardiaceae; genus Rhodococcus; species Rhodococcus sp. IEGM 1307. The sequence goes on along the minus strand of NZ_JASHKW010000001.1, from coordinate 552,512 downwards.
GTGGACGAGCCACCGGCGCTCGGCGGCGACAATTCTGCGGCCAATCCCGTGGAGTACTACCTCGCGTCGCTACTCTCGTGCCAGGTGGTCACGTACCGCTTCTGGGCCGAGAAGCTCGGTGTCCGCGTCGACGACATCTCGGCGCGGGCGGAGGGCGACCTCGACGTACGCGGGTTCTTCGGCTTCGACGACGCCGTCCGTGCCGGGTTCGGCGAGGTGCGGGTCGTCGTGACGCTGACCGGCCCGGAATCGCGGGAGCGCTACCTCGAACTGCAGGAGGCGGTGGACGCGCACTGCCCCGTCCTCGACCTGACCCGCAATCAGACCCCGGTCCGCACCGTGGTCGAAACACTCACCGGCGAAAACTGATTCACCACATCCACCTCACCGAATCTGGAGCACACCACTCGTGACCGAGAGCATCGATCCCACCGTCAACTGGTCGTTCGAGACCAAGCAGATCCACGCCGGGCAGACGTCCGACGCGACCACCAAGGCGCGGGCGCTGCCGATCTACCAGACCACCTCGTACACGTTCGACAGCACCGATCACGCTGCCGCGCTGTTCGGCCTGGCCGAGCCGGGCAACATCTACACCCGCATCATGAACCCCACGCAGGACGCGGTCGAGCAGCGCATCGCCGCCCTCGAGGGCGGCGTCGCCGCACTGCTGCTGTCCTCCGGGCAGGCGGCGGAAACCTTTGCGGTGCTGAACCTCGCGGAGGCAGGTGACCACATCGTCTCCAGCCCGTACCTGTACGGCGGCACCTACAACCTCTTCCACTACACGCTGCCCAAGCTCGGCATCGAGGTGTCGTTCGTCGAGGACCCCGACGACCTCGAGCAGTGGCACAGTTCCGTCCGCCCGAACACCAAGGCGTTCTACGGCGAGACGATCGCCAACCCGAAGAACCACATCCTGGACATCCCGGGAATCTCGAAGGTCGGCCACGACAACGGGATCCCGCTGATCGTCGACAACACGGTGGCCACGCCGTACCTGCTGCAGCCGTTGAAGCACGGTGCGGACATCGTGGTGCACTCGGCCACCAAGTACCTCGGCGGTCACGGCACGGCGATCGCCGGTGTCATCGTCGACGGCGGCACGTTCGACTGGACCCAGGGCCGCCACGGCAACTTCACCACGCCGGACCCGAGCTACCACGGTGTCGTCTTCGCGGACCTCGGCGCCCCGGCCTATGCGCTGAAGGCTCGCGTGCAGCTGCTCCGCGACCTGGGTTCCGCGGTCGCCCCGTTCAACGCATTCCTCATCGCGCAGGGCATCGAGACCCTCAGCCTGCGCGTGGAGCGGCACGTCGCCAACGCCCAGAAGGTGGCCGAGTTCCTCGAGGCCCGCCCGGAGGTCACGTCCGTGGCGTACGCGGGTCTGCCGTCCTCGCAGTGGCACGAGCGCGCACGGCAGCTCACCCCGAAGGGTCCGGGTGCGATCGTGACGTTCGAACTGGCCGGTGGTGTCGATGCCGGCAAGAAGTTCGTGAACGCGCTCACCCTGCACAGTCACGTCGCGAACATCGGCGACGTGCGCTCGCTGGTGATCCACCCGGCGTCGACGACGCACTCGCAGCTCACCCCGGAGGAGCAGCTCGCCGCCGGTGTGACTCCCGGACTGGTCCGGCTGGCTGTCGGCATCGAGGGTATCGACGACATCCTCGCCGACCTCGAGACCGGATTCACCGCAGCCGCAGTCTGATCCGATGCCGGGAGGCCGGGGCGCCCGCCTCGGCCTCCCGGCGCTTTCAGATCATGGCGCGCATCATTCCCTGCGGTTCGCCGCCGAGCTGGGTGAGCGCGCTCGCGTGGTTGGTGGGTCCGGGCACGTGAACCGCGTGGGCCAGGCCGGCGTGCGCGTCCCGCCAGAACCGTTGCATCGGAGTCTTGTAGTGCAGCGCGCCGCCGCCGGCGCGCGCGAAGATCTCGTCCACGGCACGCACCGCACGCCAGGCCGCGGCGATCTGGGTGCGGCGTCCGATCGCCCGCTCCTCGAACGTGATCTCCTTGCCCGCGTCGACCTTGTCGTAGAACCGGTCGGCGGTCTCGATGAGGGAGACCCGCGACGCATTGATCTCGGCGGCGGACTCTCCTATCGCACTGAGCACGTAGGGATCCTCCTTGATCTTCTGGCCCGTGATGGCGACGCGGTCCTTCTGCACCGCGATGTGACAGGCCAGCGCGCCCTCGGTGATGCCGATGACGGCGGCGGTGATGCCGAGCGGGAACATGCACGAGTACGGCATGTTGAACAACGGCTCCGGCCTGCCCGCCTCCTTCTGCGCACGTCCGTCCATCACCTTCGCCGCGTTCAACGTCCGGTAGCCCGGGACGAAGGCACCGTCGACGATCAGGTCCTTGCTTCCCGTTCCGCGCAGGCCGATGACGTCCCACGTGTCCTCGACGATCTGATAGTCGGTGCGCGGCAGAATCACGTGCAGCGACGACGGCGGCACCGCGATGCCACCCTCGCCGTCGCCGACCATCGCCCCGAGGAAGGCCCACTGACAGTGGTCGGTTCCGGACGAGAACGACCACCGTCCCGTCAGGACGTACCCGCCTTCGACCGGTGTCGCGACACCCATGGGCGCATACGGCGACGCCATCCACGTGTCGTTGTCCTCGCCCCAGATCTCCTCCTGCACCTGCGGGTCGGCGAACGCCAGTTCCCACGGGTGCACGCCGACGATCCCGGTGACCCATCCGCTCGCCCCGTCGAGTGCGGCGACTCCCATGACGGTCTCGGCGAACTCGTGGGGGTGCACCTCGTAGCCGCCGTAGAGCTTGGGCTGCAGCAACCGGATCGCGCCGGAGTCGCGCAGGAGGGCTGCGGCGGTGTCGGTGAGCCGGCAATCCGCCTCCGACCGGACGGCCTGCCCGCGAATCTCCTCGGCGACGCCGTCGATTCTGTCGAGAACCTGTCCCATCGGGACTCCCTTCCACCGCGAGTAGAACACGTTCTAGTCAATATAGCGCCGGAGGTGGCAATTCCGGGCCGATCCGCACCCCACGCTTGAAAGTTCGTTATCCCTAAATCTATAGTGCGGATATACGAATCAGCAGGTAGATCCGCAGACCACGACCAGGAGCTCCGTGAGCATCGAGGCACCCCGCCCTCTCCTCCCGCGCCGCACGCCCCGCAAGGGCAGTATCCGAACTGTCGCGCTCCTCGGGCCCGCCTTCGTGGCTGCCATCGCGTACGTCGACCCCGGAAACGTGGCCGCCAACCTCACCGCGGGCGCGAAGTACGGGTACCTACTCGTCTGGGTCCTCGTTCTCGCCAATGCCATGGCCGTGCTGGTGCAGTACCTGTCTGCGAAACTCGGGCTGGTCACCGGCAAATCACTGCCCGAAATGCTGGGGACCCGCCTGCGGACCGGGAACCGTCGCGCGTTCTGGCTGCAGGCGGAGGCGATGGCGATCGCGACCGACCTCGCCGAGGTGATCGGCGGCGCGATCGCACTCAATCTCCTGTTCGGCGTTCCCCTCTTCGTCGGAGGGCTGATCACGGGCGTCGTGTCGATGGGCATCCTGTCGATCCAGAGCCGCCGCGGTCAGCGGACGTTCGAGTTCGTCGTGATGGGACTCCTGACGATCATCACCGTCGGGTTCCTCACCGGGCTCGCGTTCACCGACGTGTCGGGTACGGACGCGCTCGCCGGACTCGTGCCGCGTTTCGAGGGCACCGAGACGGTCCTGCTGGCCGCGAGCATGCTCGGCGCCACCGTGATGCCGCACGCGATCTACCTCCACTCCGCCCTCGCCCGCGACCGGCACGGGAACGACCTGGAAGGCCCCCGCCTCGCGCGACTGCTGCGGGTGACGAAGTGGGACGTGGTCGGTGCCCTGATCGTGGCGGGCGCGGTGAACATCGGCATGCTGCTGCTGGCCGCCTCTGCCCTGCGCGGCATTCCGGGCACCGACTCGATCGACGGCGCGCACGCCGCCATCCAGAGTTCGCTCGGCCCCACGGTCGCCGTCGTCTTCGCCGTCGGACTGCTGGCGTCCGGCCTGGCGTCCACGTCGATCGGCTGCGCCGCCGGCTCCGAGATCATGTACGGCCTGCTGTCGATGCGCATCCCCCTGTTGCTGCGCCGGGTGGTCACCCTGATTCCTGCACTGGTCGTGCTGGCGATCGGCGTCGATCCCACGTTCGCGCTCGTCCTCAGTCAGGTCGTTCTCAGCCTGTGCATCCCGTTCGCGGTGATTCCACTCGTGCGGATGACGTCGAGCCGCGACCTGATGGGCGTCCACCGCAACGCGACGGCTACCACGGTCGCCGCCTGGGTGGCGGCGTCGTTGATCGTCGTGCTCAACGTCTCGCTGCTGTGGCTGACGTTCACGGGTTCGGCCTGATCACTCGTGCCGCGGCGCGCCTGACACGACGCGCTCCAGCGCGTGCAGGTCCTCGGACAGCATCCGGAACATCCAGTAGGCCGCCACGAACGCGACGACGCTGCCGACGCACAGGACGCGGAGCGCGACGATCACCCGGGGCAGGTCCTCCGGGGGAATGAACGTGGCTCCCGCGATCCCGAGCAGCGGCACGGCGGCGGCCGCGGCGAGGAAGAACGTGCTGCGGCGCCCCAACCGCTTCAACATCCGGGCGTCGGACGCACTGATCTCGCCGTGCCTCAGAAACACCGGGTAGAGGCAGCGGACGGCGTAGAAGTTCACGAAGAAGAACGGGTAGACCACCGCGATCGCTCCGCACACGAGCTGAGATGCGGTGAAGTGGACGATCGTGTTCCACGGAACCTGACTGCCGCTCACCTCCAACGTGATCGGCACGACGAGGCCGCTGACGATCCACAGACCGAGGCAGAGCAGTGCACACCGCTGGCCGAGCAGCAGGGTGTCCCGGCGCGCCCGGGCGAGCTGGGCGCCGGTGTAGACCCGCCCCCGGCGCAGCCCGCCGGCCACCATCGTCAGGTAGATCACCATCGACACCGTGCCCACGGCTCCGATGAGGAACGCGACCGTGTAGTCGATCCGGGTGATCCGCTCGAAGTTCTCCTGCGCGGCGGGCGGCAGCTTGCTGATGATCAGGGTGCTGTTGTGCTGGTAGCTGTAGAGGATCGCCAGCAGATTGGGAACTGCGATGGCCAGGAACATGATCGGGTGCGTCCACCGCCGCATCCGCAGCCGCCAGCTTCCCGGCGGCGGATCGACCAGATCTCGGGCGTGCGCGTCGAGGCAGACGTCGAGCTGCTGGGCGAGTTCGGTACCGGAGGAGAACCGGTCCTTCGGTGCCGGCGCCAGCGATTTCAGCAACACTCGCCGCAGCGCGTTCGGACAGTCGGCGGGCAGCGCGTCGGCGGCCGGTTCGTCCGGTCCGCGCCGCCGCGCGAGCATCGCGTCGAGAGTGGTGCGGTCGCCGGGCGGGTGGGAGTGCAGTTCGGCGTCGCTGTCGTCGAAAGGCCTTCTGCCGGTCAGCAACTCCCACAGGACGACCGCGAGCGAATACAGGTCGCTGCGGGTGTCGAGATCGCCGGGTGCGCCCGGCCGGTCCGGGTGGATCGCCTCGAGCTGTTCGGGTGACATGTAAGCCAGCGAGCCGCCGAAGTACGCGACCGGACTCGACCCGGCGACGTTGCGGCTGAAGCTGATGTTGAAGTCGGCGAGCTTGGGGACGCCCTCCGTCGTCAGCAACACGTTCGCCGGTTTGACGTCGCGGTGCAGGACGCCGTGGCGTCCGGCGTAGTCGAGTGCCTCCGCGAGCCGCCGGCCGAGCCAGGCGACCGTCTCCGGCCAGGTCAGCGTCGCGATCTCCCGGCGCACCCCGGATTCGCTGGGCCGGATCTCGCCTCGCCCGACCAGGGCCCGGTCGATCGCGTCCAGCAGCACGGCGCCGCTGCGCGCTTCCGGCGGAGTCTCACGGACCCGCCCGACCACGTCGAGCAGGGTGCCGCCCGGCACGTACTGCATGTACAGCAGTCTCAGGTCACGGCCCGCGAGGAGGCGTTGATCGAAGACCCGGACGATGTAGTCGTGGTCGAACTGGGCCAGAGTCTGCGGCTCGGTGCCGTGGTCCAGGGAAATCTTGACGGCGACCATCCGTTGCAGCGACCGCTGCCGGGCGAGGAACACCCGCGCGAACGCGCCCCGGCCGAGACCGGTCATCAGGTCGAAGTCGTCGATCCGCTGGCCCACCTCGAGATCGTCGAGGGTGCCTGCGCTTCCCGCAGACACCGACAGCGTTGCCTCCCCGCGATGGAGCGCCGTGCTCTGGTACTCGCCGGTGCCGAGCAGTTCGTCGAGCTCACCGGCCTGACCCGGAAAATTCTGCGTGTATTCGCTCGCCTCGACCGACTCCCCGCTGCGCCGCCGGATGTGGAACTCCTCGTACAGCAGATCCGGCGGCAACGGCCACCGCCGCAGTTCCGGCAGCTCCTCACAGTATTGGTCGAGCCGCTTCGGGTGGTCGCCGCGCAGCCAGCGGTTCTCGAGGTCGACCTTGACGAGTTCGATGAGCGTGACCCGGCGGAGCGCGGGAGACACGGGCAGGTAGGCGACCAGATCGGGCGCGGACGACGAGGACTCCCAGGCACTGGCGAAGCGCGCGACGGCGTCGCCGACCGCCGTGTCCGACACCCAGGCCTGCTCGGAAGCGGCCGGTGAACCTCGCCGGGAGGGCATGAAAGCCATGGTAGCTGGCCACGGCCGGCCGACTACTGCAGTTCCGACACCGGGGTCGACGGGTCGATGGTGACGCCGATCCGCGCCAGATTGCCGTGCAGCACTTGCCAGATCGACACCTCCAGGAACTCGGCCAGCTCGTCGCTGCCGAGCGCCGACTGCGGGTTGCTCAGCCACCGGTTGACGCTGGCATCCACGAGTCCCACCAACCCGAAGGCCAGCGACTCGGCGAGATCCGAATTGCCGGCCACCGTGTCGAGGACCGTCGCGAGCAGACCGGACAGCTGGAGCGCGATCGCGGTCTTCGTTCCGGTCACCACACGCGAGCCGGTGGTGCGCCTGCTCGGCGATCCGGTGCCGAGGAATTGGTGGAGCCGTGGATATTCCACGATCCACCGCAGGTACGTCTCGACCGCGCGCGCGATCGCCTCGCCGACGGTCCCCTCCGGTGTCAACGTGGGCGCGAGGTCCGCCATCAGTCGTTCGATGATGCGTCCGCGCAGCTGCTCGTCGAGGTCGCCACGATCGGTGAAGATCCGGTAGACCACCGACCGCGGCACGTCGGCGCGGTTCGCGATCTGCTGGACGCCCACGTCGGGGCCGTCCTCGTTGATGGCGTCCATCGCGGCTTCGAGAATCCGGCTTCGGCGTTCCGCCTTGTGGTCCTCCCAGCGCGTGGCGCGGCCGTCGCCCTGGGGCGACGCGGCGGTTTCCACTTTGTCCGGCATCACGCACACGTTACCCATCCAACTGTTGACTGGATACCCTGTCTCACATACTTTGGTGAGACAGGGTGTCACACACACATTTCTCCGGACTCTAGGGAGCCGCAATGGGTAACAGGGTGTTCGTCGTCGGCGTCGGGATGACGAAGTTCGAGAAGCCGGGTGCACGCGAGTGGGACTACCCCGACATGGCGCGCGAGGCCGGCGGCAGGGCACTCGCGGACGCCGGAATCGAGTACGGGCTCGTGGAGCAGGCGTACGTCGGATACGTGTACGGCGAATCGACGTCGGGACAGCGGGCCGTCTACGAACTCGGCCTCACCGGCATTCCCATCGTGAACGTCAACAACAACTGTTCGACGGGGTCGACCGCACTCTTCCTCGCCACGCAGGCCGTCCGGAGCGGTCAGGTCGACTGCACGCTCGCGCTGGGCTTCGAGAAGATGCAGGCCGGTTCGCTCGGGTCCACGTACGACGACCGGGAACAGCCGATGATGCGCCATCTCCTCGCGCTCGCCGAACTTCAGGAGTTCGCGATGCCGCCGGCCCCCTACATGTTCGGCGCCGCGGGCAAGGAACACATGGAACGCTTCGGGACCACGGCGGAACAGTTCGCCAAGATCGGCGTGAAGAACCACCGCCACTCACAGAACAACCCGTACGCCCAGTTCCAGGACGAGTACACACTCGACGAGATCCTCGGCTCGAAGCCGATCTACGGGCCCCTCACCAAACTGCAGTGCTCCCCCACCTCCGACGGCTCCGGCGCCGTCGTCGTCGTGAGCGAGGAGTTCGTCGACAAGCACGACCTCGCCGGGCAGGCCGTGGAGATCGTCGGCCAGTCCATGGTCACCGACCTCCCGAGCACATTCGGCGACCGGAGCGCGATCAGCCTGGTCGGCGCGGACATGACCCGCACGGCCGCGGCCCGCGTGTACGAACAGGCCGGCATCGGACCGGACGACATCGACGTCATCGAACTCCACGACTGCTTCTCCACCAACGAACTGCTGACCTACGAGGCGCTCGGCCTGTGCGGCCAGGGCGAGGGCGGCAAACTCGTCGACAACGACGACACCACGTACGGCGGGCGCTGGGTGGTCAACCCGTCCGGCGGTCTCATCTCCAAGGGACATCCCCTCGGCGCCACCGGACTCGCCCAGTGCAGCGAACTCACCTGGCAACTCCGCGGCACGGCCGACAAGCGCCAGGTCGACGGCGCCGCGGTCGCCCTTCAGCACAACATCGGCCTCGGCGGTGCCGTCGTCGTCACCGCCTACCGCGCACTCTGATCCGCCTCTCTCACAATTCCTTCCACCTCGAACACCAGGAGTACACCATGGCTTCCGTTTCCGTCGCAGCGTCCCTTCCCGCCTCCCCAGACAAGGCGTGGGACGCGCTCTCCAACCTGTCCCGCTGGGAGGAGTGGCTCACCATCCACCAGTCGTGGAAGAGCGAGATCCCCGCCGAGGTGGCACTCGGATCGAAGTTCACCGAGGTCGTCTCCGTGATGGGCATGGCCAACAAGATCGAGTGGACCGTCACCGAGGTGCAGGTGCCCGAGATGGTGAAGATCTCCGGCACCGGCATGGCGGGGGTCACCGTCGAATTCACGCTGAAGGTCGAGCCGGACGGCGCCGGATCCACGGCGATCATCGACGCGAGCTTCACCGGCACGATGATCGTCGGCCCCATCGGCAAGGCCGTCGCCAAGAACGCCAAGGCGGATCTGGAGGCGTCCCTGGCAGGGTTCGCCGACGTGGTGGGCTGATCCGCATGACCACCCCCACAGTCGAATTCGACACGAGCGGCCTCGGCGAGTGGACCGATCCGCAGCGGTTCGAGGTCACCGCCGAGCGCATCGCCGACTACGCCGCGGCCACCAACGATCCCATCGAACGCCACCTCGCCGGCGAGGTCGCACCACCGGTGTTCGCCGTGGTCCCCGCGTTCACGTCGATGGCACCGGCGGCACTGTCCGTCGCCCCCGTCGAACTGCTCATGAAACTCGTGCACGGGGAGCAGGATTTCCACTTCCACCGTCCGATCCGTCCCGGCGACAACCTCGTGGTCCGCGCGAAACCGATCGGATTCGAGGGCCGGGAGAACGGCTCCACCGTCGTCGTCTACGTCGAAACCACGACGGACGGCGGCGAACTGGTCAACGAGCAGTGGATGACCGCGTTCTTCCGGAAGGTCGACGCGGGACCCGGACTCGGCGAGCAGGCACCCGCGCACCGGTTCGACGAGTCCCTCCGCGGACAGGCCCCGGGCGCGTCGATCACCCAGCACATCGACGAGAACCAGACGTTCCGGTACTCCCCCGCCTCCGGTGATCCGATGCCGATCCACCTGGACGACGAGATCGCCCGGATGTCCGGACTTCCCGGAATCATCAACCACGGCCTGTGCACCATGGCGTTCACGTCGTGGGCGGCGCTCACCGAACTCGCCGACGGCAGGGTCGAACGGCTCCGCCGGCTCGCGGTGCGGTTCGCGAAACCCGTTCTGCCCGGACAGGACATCGCCACGCAGTTCCGGCAGGTCGGCGAGTCCACGCGCGGGACAACGTCGTACGCCTACGAGACCAGCGTCGGCAACGAACTCGTCATCAAGGACGGCCTCGCCGTCATCGCGGACACAGAAACCTAGGAGTACGCACATGGGAACACTCGACGGACGGGTGGCCATCGTCACCGGCGCCGGACGCGGAATCGGCCGGGAACACGCACTGCTCTTCGCCCGTGAGGGCGCTGCCGTGGTCGTCAACGACCTCGGCGGCGCGAACGACGGCACCGGCGAGGACGCGGGCCCGGCTCAGCAGGTGGTCGACGAGATCGTCGCCGCGGGCGGCAGGGCTGTCGCGAACACCGACAACGTCGCGTCCTGGGACGGCGCCGAAGGACTCGTCGGCCAAGCGGTGAGCGAATTCGGCCGCCTCGACGTCCTCGTCAACAACGCGGGCATCCTGCGGGACGCCTTCATCGCGGGCATGACCGAAAGCCAGTGGGACGCCGTCATCGCCGTGCATCTCAAGGGACACGCCGCCACTCTGCATCACGCGGCGGCGTACTGGAAGGCGCAGACCAAGGCGGGTGAGACCGTGAACGCGTCCGTGATCAACACCGCGTCGGCGTCGGGCACGTTCATGCCCAATGCGGGCCAGGCCAACTACGGCGCCGCGAAGGCGGGCATCGCCGCACTCACCCTGGTCGCGGCGGACGAGCTCGAACGCTACGGCGTCCGGGTCAACGCGATCGCCCCGATCGCCCGCACCCGGCTCACGCTGGCCACCCCGGGTATGGGCGCGCTGTTCGCCGAGGAGGTGCCGGAGGGCGAGTTCGACGCGTTCAGCCCCACCAACATCTCTCCGCTCGTCGCGCGTCTCGCCGACGCGAACTGCAAGATCACCGGCAAGGTGTTCGCCGTGCAGGGCGGTGCCATCTCCGAGCTCGCCGGCTGGCACGACGTCACGACCATCGAGAGCGACGGCCCGTGGACCGTCGCCGACCTCGCCGACCGGCTCGGCTGAAGGGCCGCGACATGGCCAAGAACACGTACGAGCTCGGGCTCGGGCTGACCGAGGAACACCGGGCCCTCGCCGACTCGGTCCGCGCTTTCGCCGAACACACCATCACCTCCGATCATGTCCGGTCCGCGGTCGAGTCCACGAGCGAGGAGAAGTTTCCGCCGTTCTGGGATGCACTCGTCGGCCAGGACCTGCTGGGACTGCACGTCCCCGAGGACAAGGGCGGTCACGGCGCCGGGCTCCTCACGTTGGCGGTGGCTCTCGAAGCGCTGGGGCGGACGGCCGCCCCAGGTCCGTTCGTCCCCACCGCACTGTCCGCCGCGCTCGTGGCGGCCGCGGATTCCAAGGTCGGCATCGAGGTGATGCCGGGTCTTCTCGACGGATCACACACCGCCGCAGTCGCGTTGGGCCGCCCACTCGACGCATCGGCGCACGAGGGCGGATACCGCGTCACCGGGGTCGCGGACGCGGTTCTCGGCGGCGAACACGCCGATATTCTGCTACTCCCGATCACCGTCGGCGACGACATTCGCTGGGCCGTCGTCGATTCCGCGGACGTCACCGTCACGGTGCAGGACAGCATCGACGTGCTCCGCGGTTCCGCACGGATCACGGTCGACGCCGTCCACGTGGGCGCCGACCGGATCCTCGACGGTCTGAGCGAGCAGCGCGTCCGGTCCGTCGCCACCGTCGTCCTCGGTGCGGAGGCGATCGGCGTGATGTCCTGGTGCGTGTCCACCGCATCCGAGTACGCGAAGACGCGGGTGCAGTTCGGGCGACCGATCGGCCAGTTCCAGGGCGTCAAGCACAAGTGCGCCCACATGGGCATCGCCCTGGAGAAGGCGCGCGCGGTGCTGTGGGATGCCGCCTCCGCCCTCGACAACGGCGACGACACCGCCGATTTCGCCGCAGACATCGCCGCCGTGGTCGTTCCCGATGCTGCGGTGCAGTGCGCACAGGACTGCATCCAGGTCCACGGCGGCATCGGATTCACCTGGGAGCACGACGCACACCTGTTCTACCGCCGGGCGCTGGCAATCCGGGGGCTCCTCGGCACCCGCGAGGAGCGGGCCACTCGGGTGTCCGACCAGTCCCTCGCAGGCATCGCCCGCACCTCCGAACTGGAACTGCCGGACGAAGCCGAGGCGATCCGGACCGAGGTGCGGGCGGAACTCGCCCCGCTGGTGGGCCTCGACGAGGACGACCAGCTGATCGCACTCGGCGACGGCGGCTGGGTGCAGCCGCACCTGCCGAAACCGTACGGGCGCAGCGCGTCCCCGCTCGAGCAGATCGTCATCGCCCAGGAGATCAAGGCCGCCGGAATCCCGATGCCGCAGCTGCTGATGGGCGGCTGGGCGGTGCAGGCCGTCGTGGCCCACGGCACGGACGCGCAGAAGCGGGATCTCGCCGTCCCCACGCTGCGCGGAGATCTCGTGTGGTGCCAGCTGTTCAGCGAACCGGGGGCCGGTTCCGACCTGGCGTCGCTGACCACCAAGGCCGAGAAGGTCGACGGCGGCTGGACGGTGACCGGGCAGAAGATCTGGACCACGGTGGCACAGTTCTCCGATTGGGCGATGCTGATCGCCCGCACCGACCCGTCCAGGCCGAAACATGAGGGCATCACGTACTTCGTGCTGGACATGTCGACGCCGGGGGTCACCGTCCGGCCGCTGCGCGAGATGACCGGCTCGGCCCTGTTCAACGAGGTCTTCCTCGACGACGTGTTCATCCCGGACGAGAACGTGGTCGGGAACGTGAACGACGGCTGGAACGTGGCCCGCACGACCCTCGCCGGCGAGCGGGTGGCCCTGAGCCAGAAGATGGAGGCCTACGCCACCGACAAGGATCTGCTGCAGTTCGCCCGCGGCCGCGACCTCGGCCCGCTGGCACGCTTCCGCGTCGGCGAACTGGTGGCCGAGAGCCAGGCAATCGATCTGATCGGTTCACGGATCGTGCTGAAGCAGCTGTCGGGGGCGGACGTGAGCACCACGTCCAGCGTCGGGAAGCTGCTCGGTATGGGCCTCGGGCAGTCGATCGCCGAATTCGTCGTCGCCGAACTGGGGGCAGCGGGCGCCGTCAGCATTCCCGGGGAGCCGAGCGACAAGGCGATGGAGCAGTTGATCGCCGGCCGCGCCACCACCATCTACGGCGGCACCACCGAGGTGCAGCTCAACGTGATCGGGGAACGCATGCTCGGACTGCCCCGCGACGCGCAGGGGGTGTCGTGACCGGCGGGCCGCTGAGCGGGCTGACCGTCGTCGAGATCGCGAGCCTCGCGCCCGCCCCGTTCGGGTGCATGATCCTCGCCGACCTCGGCGCGGACGTGATCCGCGTCGAACGGGCGGGTGACGGCGGCAGCGGGCTGATGGCGCCGTCGGGTGTACTCGACCGGGGACGACGATCGATCGCCGTGAACCTGCGGACACCTGAGGGGCTGGAGGCCGTCCTGACACTCGTCGAAACAGCCGACATCCTCGTCGAGGGTTTCCGTCCCGGCGTCGCGGAACGCCTGGGCATCGGCCCCGACGACTGCCTGTCCCGCAACCCCGGACTGATCTACGGGCGCATGACCGGTTGGGGCCAGGACGGACCTCTCGCACCGCGGGCCGGGCACGACATCAACTACATCGCGCTCGCGGGCGCGCTCGAACCCATCGGGCGCGCCGGCGAGCGGCCGGTGCCGCCGCTGAACCTGTTGGGCGACTTCGGCGGTGGCGGCCTGATGTTGGCGATGGGGATCCTGGCCGCGCTGCACGAGCGTTCCCGGTCGGGCCGCGGACAGGTGGTGGACGCGTCCATGGTCGACGGCGCGGCGCTGCTGACGGCGTTCGTCCACGGCATGAACGCCGCCGGTCTGTGGCAGGAGGGTCGGGGGCGGAACGTCCTCGACGGGGCCGCCGCGTTCTACGACACCTACGAGTGCGCCGACGGTCTGCACGTGGCGGTCGGGTGCGTCGAACCGCACTTCTACGGTGAACTCCTCGACGTGCTGGGGTTGAGCGGTGAGGATCTGCCGTTGCAGTACGACCTCGATGCGGCGCCGGAACTGAAGAAGCGTCTCGCCGAGGTGTTCGCGACCCGGCCGCGGGACGACTGGGCAGCCGTCTTCGCCGATTCCGACGCGTGCGTGTCGCCCGTCCTGTCGCCGTGGGAGGCGCACGAGCACCCCCACAACAAGGAACGGGAGACGTTCATCGAGGTGGGCGGCATCCGCCAGCCCGCACCGGCACCGCGCTTCAGCCGCACCCCGGCGCCCGTTCCCCGGCCGGCCCCGCGGCCCGGGCAGGACACCGATGCGATCCTCGCGCAGGCCGGTTACGACCCGTCGGGCATCGAGCAGCTGCGCTCGGCGGGTGCCGTCGAGTAGGTGGCGGGGACCTATCCGCGATCGGCGTCCGGCGGGAAGCCGCCGGTCGCGATGGGTCCCCACTCGTCGATGGTGATCCGGATGAGGCTCTTGTTCTGCTTCCGCATGGCGTCCCGGTACTCGTCCCAGTCGGGATGCTCGCCGGAGATGCCGCGGAAGTACTCCACCAGCGGCTCGAGTGCGTCGGGCATGTCCAGTACCTCGGCCGTGCCGTCGATCTGCACGTAGGCGCCGTTGAACTCGTCGGAGAGCACGCAGACGCTCACGGCGGGGTCGTGTCGCACGTTCGCGGCCTTGGCGCGCTGCGGGTAGGTGGCGACGACGATCCGGCCTTCCGAGTCGAGTCCCGACGTGACCGGGGAGATCTGCAGGCCGCCGGAGCGCTTCCGGGTGATCAGCACGCTGCGATGGCGCGGACGGACGAAGTCGAGCAACTCTTCCCGCGTGACACGGTCTGCGGTGGCGATGGCCATGGTGCACCTCTCCTCTGCTGCGTTGATTCTCTCCGGTTCACCATAGGCTCCACCACAGTCCTCAGACGTCTGAGGACTGTGCTAGCGTCGCCGAATGGCCGGAAGTCACACCCTCCGCAGCGGACCGCTGGTTCCCCAGCTCGAGGAACTCCTCGCCGCCCGGATCCGCGAAGGCAAGTGGACACTCGGCAGTCGCATCCCCAGCGAGGCCGAGCTGGCCACCGAACTCGGCGTCGGCCGCTCCTCCGTCCGCGAGGCCGTCCGGCTGCTCGCCCGCGACGGTCTGCTCGACGTGCGGCACGGCGTCGGCACGTTCGTCGCGAAACCACCCACGGGCGGTGCGGGACTCGAGAAGTTGCTGCGCCGCGCGCGCCTGCTCGAGGTGTACGAGGTGCGGCGCGCCCTCGAGATCGAGGCCGCCCGGCTCGCCGCGGAACGCGCACGCCCCGAGGACCTTCGTCGACTGCGAGAGCAGCTGTCGGCCCGGCACGACAGCACCACCGAGTCGACCGCCGTCTTCGTCGCGGCCGACCTCGACTTCCACGCCGCGATCCTGGAGATCGCAGGCAACTCGATCCTGTCCGCCCTGTTCGATTCGATCCGGCCGCTCCTCGTCGACGCGCTCGCCGAACTCGTCGACCACGAACCGGGCCGACCCGACACCAGCTGCGCACACGACGACCTGGTGCGCGCGCTGGAAGCAGGCGATGCCGGGGCGGCTGTCGCCGCCACCGCCGCCAACCTCGATCCGACCATGTCGATTCTGCGGAAAGGCGAACATCAGTGACCACCCCGAACTCGGTCGTCAGCACCGACCACGTCGACCTCGTGCGGAGCGGGCGATACCTGCTCAGCGACATCACCCTCCACATCGAACGCGGACAGCACTGGGTGCTGCTCGGCGCGAACGGTGCGGGCAAGAGCACGCTGCTGAGCATGCTCGGCGCCTTCGCGCATCCCACCCACGGCACCGTCCACGTCCTCGGCCATCAGCTGGGCCGGGTCGACATGCGGGAGTTGCGCGCCCACATCGGGCACGTGAACCCGCGACACCGGATCGACGCGCCGCTGACGGTGCGCGACGTCGTGCTGACCGGCCTCACCAACACACCCGAGTTCGTGCCGAGGTGGGCACCGACCGCCGGCCAGGTCGCCCGCGCCGACGAACTCATCGCCTCCCTCGGCATGCAGAAGCACGCGGACGCCCTGTGGCCCAACCTGTCCCAGGGCGAACGCGGACGCGCCCTGATCGCGCGGGCCCTCATGGCCGAGCCGCAACTCCTCCTGCTCGACGAGCCCGCCACCGGCCTGGATCTGGCTGCGCGAGAACAACTCCTCACCGCACTCGACGAACTGCGCGTCGCGTACCCGAGCCTCGCCAGCATCCTCGTCACCCACCACCTCGAGGAAATCCCGACCACCACCACCCACGCCGTCCTCATCCGCGACGGCCGGGTGATCGCACAGGGCCCCGTCACGGACGTCCTCACCACCGGCAACATCAGCGAATGCTTCGACCACCCGATCGAGATCACCCGGCAACGCGGCCGGTGGGTCGCGCAGACACGGGTGCCCGAGACGGTCGGATAACCGCCGACGCGGTGCACACTGGTGGGTATGGCACGCGTTCGGCGCGCCACAGCCGCACGGACATTGGCCGGATTCCCACGCAATTGCCTGTGATTCCGGCAAATCCGTCGGCAAACGGCGCGAGAACCGCTACGACCCCACCCGCTCACACGAGCCGACGGAATGCGCGGCCAGCAGTTCCTTCGCGCGACTGCGTGCCGCGTTGTACTCGTACCACTGCGACTCACCCCTCACCTGCCGGTCGAGTCGGTACAGGGCGCACGACCGTTCCGGTTCGGGCAGCCGATCGAGAGCGGGGACGGCGTCGACGGACAGCGAACCGAGGTAGCTCACGTCGATCCGCCCGGTCTCGCCGAACCGTTCCACGTTCTTCCTGGCAACGTAGGCGTCCGGATCGATCGCGGCGAGGAGCAGCACCCCACCCACCGCGGACGCCAGGACGGCACGCGGCAACCACCGCCCCGACAACCGGACGCCTGCCGCGATGAGCAACACGAACACCAACCCCAGCCACAGTTCCGTCACCGTCACGGTCACCCGCAACCGCGTGTACCCGTACTGGTTCTCGTACAGCGACATCCGGTGGATCGCCGAGGCCACGACGACGAGCGTCAACGCGCAGAGCAGTCCGAGCAGCACCCGCACGAGGACACGATCCACGACCTCCACTCGCGCCGCCTTCCGGACCGCGACGGCGATCACCACCAGTGTCAGCGCGGTCACCGCCAGCAACTGCCAGAAACCCTGTCGCGCGTACTCGGCGTACGTCAGGTCTGCCGTGGTCAGCACGTGCGTGCTCCCACCGAACAGCACCGTCAACTGCACCGCGACGAATCCGAGGAACAACAGATCCAGCAGTGCGAGCGGAAACACCCACTCCCACCGGGCAACCGGGCGCCCCGGCCCGGGGGCGAGTGCGTCGACGCGGGGCGTCCGCCTCAGCAGGTACGCGGCCCCCAGCGTGCCCCCGCACACCAGGACACCGAGCACGAACCGCCCGAACGGATTCGACACGTGGACGGTCGGTGCGGCCCTGCCGAGCAAGGCGGCGAAACCGGCATCCGCGCCGGCGAACAGCGAACCGAAGACCAGGAGCAGCACGGCCGTCACGGCCGCGACACCGAGAGCGCGCCCCACGGGCACCTTCCCGCTCGAATGCCACCGCCTCGCACCTCGACGCGTCCACCGCGCCACCCGCAGCGGTGTGAACCACAACGCGAACGACCCGGCCGCCAACCCCGTCCACGTGCGTCCGCCGACGAGGGCGAACGACCCGACCACCCAGCTCAGCGCCACACAGACCGCGGCCAGCCACCCCGCACCGCGGACGCTGAGCACGGCCAGCAGGGCGAGGGCACCGACGATCGCGACGGACTGAACAGTCGTCGGCATCGTCCTGCGCGTGGCGAACACCGCGACGGCCACCGCAGTGCCGGTGACGACGTAGCCGAGGCCGACCACCGTGACCTGCAGCGTCAGCGCCGCGACCAGGCCTGCCGCCAAGGCCGCGAGGACGATCGGCCGTGGAGCCATCGACGTCCGGTCGCGGCGCCAGGCACGTCTCGGCCAGAAGTCGCCCGACGTGGGCGCGGCGGGTTGTGGGGGTGCGATGGTCATGGTTCCCTCCCTGGTTGTCGCTGCCGGATGAAGGCAGGCGTCATCGCGGGACGTCGCGTCCCGGTTGTGGATCGGTAATCAGGCGGCGGGCAGACTCACCCGGATACAGCAGCCTTCGGCGGTGTCGACGACCTCGATGCGGCCGTCGTGGAGATCCACCGCCCAGCGTGCGATGGCGAGACCGAGGCCGGTCCCACCGTCGGTGGAGCCGCCGCGGGTGAACCGCTCGAACACCCGCGACCGCTCGCCGGGCGCGATACCGGGGCCGTCGTCCTCCACCTCGATGATCACGCCGCCGGCGTCCGGTCTGGCACGGACGACCACGCGGGTGCGCGCCGGGCCGTGCCGAAACGCGTTGTCCACGAGATTCGTCACCACCTGATGCAGGCGTGCGGTGTCCGCGTCGGCGCGCAAATGCGGCGGTTGCACGTCGACGGTCACCCGCCGCGGTCGCCGCGGGTCCTCCGACTGCCGCACCACATCCTCGAGGAACTCACGGACCGGAAAGTTCTCCCGCTCGAGTTGCACCGCCCCGCCTTCCACCCTCGACAGGTCCAGCAACTCGGCGACGAGGCGCCCGAGCCGCTCGGTCTGGTCGAGCGCCACCCGCATCCGGGCGGGGTCGGGTTCCTCCACCCCGTCGACGACGTTCTCGAGGAGTGCCTGCAGAGCGGAGATCGGTGTGCGCAGTTCGTGCGAGACGTTGCCGATGAGTTCGCGGCGATACCGATCGGCGGCCTCGAGGTCCTCGGCCATCTGGTTGAACGCGCGAGCCAGTTCGCCGATCTCGTCCCGCGACGTCGACCGCACCCGGCGTGAATAGTCGCCGGTCGCCATCGCGCGGGCCGCGGCGGTCATCGCGCGGAGCGGAGACGTCATGCCGTGCGCGAGGATCTGGGTCACGGCCAACGACACCAGCAACGCCAGGACCAGCGCGTATCGGAACGGCCAGCGAGCGGTGACCCAGAACGTCAGCGACGCGAAGAACAGCGCGGCCACGACGAGAAGACCGGTCTTCACCTTGAACGACCGCAGCGGATCGAGAGGTCGGGGCATCCGGTCCAGGATCCGGCCCGCGCTCACCGCTGCACGTCCAGTGCGTAGCCGACGCCGTGCACGGTGCGGATCAGGTCGCCGCCGAGTTTTCGGCGCAGCGCCTTGACGTGACTGTCGACGGTCCGGCTACCCGCCCCGTCACCCCACCCCCACACCTCCGCGAGGAGCGACTCCCGTGCGATCGCCGCGCGCGGCCGGGAGGCGAAGTAGGCCAGCAGGTCGAATTCGGTTCGTGTCAGATGAATTTCGTCGGCGCCGCGCCGGACGCGACGCTCCACGAGGTCCACCTCGATGTCGCCGACGGACAGTCCGTCCCGCTCGGCCGGCACGGTCTCCTGGGCACGATCGGCCCGCCGCAGCAGCGCGTGCACCCGCGCCACCAGCACCCGCATGCTGAACGGCTTGCTCAGGTAGTCGTCGGCACCCACGCCGAGACCGATCAGCATGTCCGTTTCGTCGGCGCGCGCGGTGAGCATCAGCACCGGCACCGGCCGCGACGCCTGGACGCGCCGGCACACCTCGAGGCCGTCGAATCCCGGCAGCATCACGTCCAGTACCAGCACGTCGGGCGACGAGGCCGCGCACTCCGCAACGGCGGAGGGACCGTCCGACGCCGTCACGACGTCGAAGCCCTCCGCTCGCAACCGCGCCGCGACCGCCTCGCAGATCGTCGCCTCGTCGTCGACGACGAGCACTCTTCGCTGGCTCATTCCCCGACTGTATTGGGCGCACGTGCGGATCCCCGTCAGAGCTTGTGAAGATTCTGTGCAGGTTTGCCCACGGTTCCGCCGCGGGGTGGGAGATGCGCACCCTGGGGTGCCTGTCGAATCGCTCGCGCCCGGCGCAAGCTTGGTCTATCAGCCCAGCTAGACACCCCAAACCACCGGAGGCACCCCATCGTCCACACCGCAACTCGCATCGCGATCGGCGCAACCGCCGCCCTCACGTTCTCCCTCGCAGGAGCCGCAGTGATCGTTCTTGCCGGTGGACATACCGACGGGGCTCCGACCCCGAGTTCGGAGGGGGCCGTCTCGCAGCAGCAGCCGGCTCCGGCGATCGCGCCGGCCCCGAGTCGGATCGTCGTCGCAGACCCCGGCTACTCGGTGAATCCCGGGTACTCGGCGCCCGGCTATTCGGCCGACACCGAAACGGTGGCGCCGGGACCGGGTGTCGTTCCGCCCGTCGTGGCGGCACCGCCCATCGTCCGAGCACCGATCGCCCAGCCGCCGATTGTCCAGCAGCCCATCGCCCAGCCGCCGGTTGCGCAGCCGCCCGTCGCCCAGCCGCCCGTCGTGGTGGACCCGCCCGTCGTCGTCGATCCGCCCGTCGTCGTCGACCCCGTTCACCCGCCGAAGGGTCCGTTCGAAGGACCGGGTCAGGTCGAGCCGGGCGTTCTCGAACCCGAAACCAATCCGTTCCCCGTCGGCGGCGGCCCGAAGCCTGCCCCGCCCGCGGCCCCGCAGTCACCCGGCGGCGTCGGCCCCGTCGACGGCGGAACCGTCGTCGGCCCCTGATCACCGGAGGAAATCCACACCATGTCCCACACCAAGACCCGCATCGCGATCGGCGGGGGCGCAGCCTTCGTCCTCTCGGTCGTCGGAGCCGCCGGAATCGCCGTCGCCAGCGGCACGGCATCACCGACCGCCGAGGTGAGTGTCACCGAGCAGCACCAGGACGAGGACACGACGTCCACGCCCCTGCCGGTCTTCACCCCGCCGGCGCTGCACACCCCGACACAGGAACCGCCCGGGTCATTCGACACCGCGTCGGCCGGCCCATTCGAACCAGCCCCCTGGCGGTAGCTCGAGCTCCGGCGGCTGCTGTCGGTCGTCCGGTGCCTCGACGAGCGCGTGGACCGGTTCCGGCCACAGTGTCTCGACCCGCTCCGCGGCTTCGGCGAAAACGGCGGCATCGAGGTCGGTCCGAGATTCCGGAACCCCGAAGTAGGGCCACGCCGTGATCATCGACCAGCGTTTCGGCGGCGGGAGCGGCTGGAGAAAATACGTCTTGTCCGCGGTGAGCGGTCCGCCGCGCCCTGCCCCGCCATGCAGGCCGTCGGTCATGCGGGCACCGGGAAGGTTCGTGAACACAGTGCCGTCCGCGTACTCGATTCCGAACAGAAACGGTCCGCTGCTCTTCGCCGACCCGGGTTTGCCGAATCCGAACATGTCGAGCAGCACCGTGGACTCGGGCCTGCGTGCCTGGATCGTGAACTCGACACCACAGCTGTACACGTGAACGTCGGTCAGCCACAGCACGAGCGACTCGGTGCGGGCCAGCACGGTGTCGACCGGCACGGAGACGGGGATCTCGTTCTCCGGGGTCGATTGGAATCGGATACCGGTCATCACGAGACCTCCACTTCGACGTCCTCGGGTGCCTTGTCGTCCCTGAGCCCACGCCAGCTGGGGTGCCGCAGTCTCTTCGAGCCGGTCCAATCCATGAACCGCACCTCCGCCACCAGTGTCGGGGTGACCCACACGGCCCCCTTGCGGTCGGCGGTGGGCAGGTCTTCGACGAACGGGCTGGTGTCGGTTTCGAGCGGCCCCAGGGTGGACGCGAGTTCCTGCAGATCCCGTTCGGTGAAGCCGGTTCCGACGCGCCCGATGTAGCGCAGCCCACCGTCCTCGGGGACGCCGAGCA
This sequence comes from Rhodococcus sp. IEGM 1307, assembly GCF_030056915.1. Taxonomy (NCBI): domain Bacteria; kingdom Bacillati; phylum Actinomycetota; class Actinomycetes; order Mycobacteriales; family Nocardiaceae; genus Rhodococcus; species Rhodococcus sp. IEGM 1307. Next base: position 530,864 of record NZ_JASHKW010000001.1, on the reverse strand, counting down.
GGACCGACCCGATTCCCGTGGACCGCCCGCCCTGACCCCGGCGCCACCCGCCGATCACCGCTTCCTGTGTGCGCCAGTTCTTCACCTTGATCCAGCTCGACCCCCGCTTGCCCGGCAAGTACACGGACTCGCGGCGTTTGGCCACGACACCTTCCCAGCCCTTGCCGCGGCTCTCGTCCAGAGCGTCCTGCGCGGACCCGTGCAGTTGCGGCGGAACGACCAGGTCGTCCACCTTGGCCGCCAGGGCTTCGAGGACGCGGCGCCGGTCGGTGTACTTCTTGCGTAACAACGACACTCCGTCGAGATACAGCACGTCGAACGCAAGGAAGTGCGGCTCGTTGCCCTGCTGCAGGAGGCCGAAGTTCGCGACACCCCGCTCGTCGAACGCGACCACTTCACCGTCGAGGACCACCTCGTGGTCGCCGAGAGCGTCTGCCAGCCAACCTAATCGGGCGTAGTCGCGGGTCTTGTCGTTGCCCGCCCGGCTCGTCAGCTTCAGCTCGCCGCCACCGATCTCGGCGATCACCCTGATCCCGTCCCACTTCCCTTCGAACGCCCACTCGTCGGCGTCCAGTCCGTCGAGGGTGCCGGGGCTCGCGAGCATCGGCGACAGTCCGCGCGGCAATTCGGAGGTGTGCGACCCACCCGGTGTCTGATCCTTCATCAGATGCATCAGCCACTGGTCGCCCTTCGTGCGGATCAGCGCGAACCGGCCCTCCACCTGCTCGCCGTGCAACTGGACGATCACCTCGTCGTCCCGCCACTTCTCGGTGTCATAGGTTCCCGTGTCCCAGATGGTCATCTCGCCGCCGCCGTACTCGCCCTTCGGGATGGTCCCGGAGAACGTGAGATATTCGAGCGGGTGATCCTCGGTGTGCACGGCGAGCCGGTTCTCCCCCGTCGTCGTCGGCACGTTCTTCGGCACCGCCCACGACACCAGCACCCCGTCGCGTTCGAGCCGCAGGTCGTAATGCAGACGCCGGGCGTGGTGTTCCTGGATGACGAAGCTGTTGCCCGCCCCCGGCTGCACCGTGTCCGGCATCGGCTCGGGTGTCCGTCCGGGATCACGCTTGCGGCGGTACTCGGCGAGGGTGGCGTCGTCCTCGATCGGCGGATCGAGTCCGGCGAGCAGGTCGCCGTCCGACTCCCACCGTTCGAGCACTTCCTCGAACCGCAACTGTCGTAGGTCGGGGTCGTCGAGTTCGTCCCAGCTCCGCGGCGCCGCAACATACGGCTGGGCGCGCCCCCGCAGCGAATACGGCGCGATGGTGGTCTTGGACGGATTGTTCTGGCTCCAGTCGACGAAGACCTTTCCCGCGCGCACCGCCTTGGCCATGGTGGCGGTGACGAGTTCGGGCCGCAGCTTCTCCAGTCCCGTCGCCACCTGCTTCGCGACGGTCGACGCGCCCGAACCGTCCAGCTTCCGGTCGAGCGGCACGTACAGGTGAATACCCTTGCTGCCGCTGGTGACCGGGTACGCGGTCCAGCCGAGGTTCGCGACCAGGTCGCGCACGGCCCGTGCCACCTCCGCGCATTCGGCCAGGCCCACACCGGGGCCGGGGTCGAGGTCGAAGACGATCCGGGTGGCGGGACCCCGATGTGGTCCGTCGAACCGCCACTGCGGCACGTGCAGTTCGAGTGCGGCCTGCTGCCCCGCCCACGCCAGGGCCGCGACCGAGTTCAGGAGCGGATAGTGCACGGACCGATCCGAGTGCTCGATCGCACGGCGCTCCAACCACGCCGGTGCGGAGGCCGCGAGGTTCTTCTCGAAGAACGGCTCGCTGTCCACCCCGTTGGGCCAGCGTTTACGGGTGGCGGGGCGGTCGACGACGTGCGGAAGCATGGCGGGCGCGATCCGCGTGTAATAGTCGATGACCTCGCCCTTCGTCGTTTCCGATTCCGGGTAGAGGACCTTGCCGAGATTGGTCAGGGACAGGCGATGTCCGTCGACCGTCAGTTGCCGGGTTCCCGCAGTGGCCACGCGCGCCTCCCTCCGCCAATACATACATATTGTGCGCCGCGCGGCCGCTTCGCTGGCCGGATCGCTACCCGCCAGGCAAGATGGCGGGGTGCACCGAGGTCCCAAGACAGCCGTCGCCGCCATATCCGCTGCACTGACATTGCTCGCCGGATCCTGCTCCACCGACACCACGTCGGAGGTCGACGCCCAGGCCGAAGCCTCGACGATTCCCGAAGCGTTCACCAAACTTCCGTCCACCCGCGCGGTCGGCGACTGCGCCCCCGGCAGCGGCGTCACCGCGCGGGACGGCGTCGTCACCATCGCCACCGACAGTCCGTCGTACCAGCCGTGGTTCGTCGACGGTGACCCGTCCAACGGCAAGGGCTACGAGGGCGCCGTCGCCCGGGAAGTGGTCGAGAAGCTGGGATACGGTCCGGACCAGGTGCAATTCGAGACAGTCGGGTTCAACGACGCGCTGGCGCCCGGCGAGAAGAACTTCGACTTCGCCATCGACCAGTTCACGATCGTCGACACCCGGCGCGAGACGGTCGATTTCAGTTCGCCCTATTACGCCGTCACGCAGTCGGTGCTGGCGCTGAAGAACTCTCCCGCCGCGAGAGCCAAGTCGCTCGCCGACCTCGCGCCGTTCCGTCTCGGGGCGCAGGTGGGGTCCACCAGTTTCGACGCCATCACCCAGACCGTGCAGCCCCGCCAGGCGCCGGTCAGTTTCACCACCACCGACGATGCCAAGGCCGCCCTGGTCGCGGGCGACATCGATGCGCTGGTGGTGGACATCCCGACCGGATTTCAGATCACCGCCAACGAGGTGAAGGACAGTGTCCTCGTCGGACAGTTCCCGCGCCCCAACGCCGTCACCGAATTCTTCGGCCTCGTGCTGGAGAAGAACAGCCCGCTCACCGCGTGCGTCTCGGCGGCCGTCGATTCGCTCTACGCCGACGGGACGCTGGACGCCCTTGCCGCCGAGTGGATCACCGACACCGGCGGCGCGCACGTCCTCGACTGATCAGGCGTACAGCTCGACGAACGTCTTCAGGGACTTCTCGATGTCGCCCTTCAGCGCCTTCGCGACACCCGAGCCGATGGGCCCGAACAGCGGTGCGCCACCGAGTTCGATGGTGAACGCCACCTCGGAGGCGTCGCCCTTCGCCTTGACGTCGAGCACCATTCCGAGCTTCACGCCGCCCTTGCCGTCACCCTTGAGAACGATGCGGTTCGGGGCGTCGTACTCCTTGATCGTCCACTTCACGCGGTTGCGGAGTCCCTTGACCGTCACGACGGAACTGATCTCGGTTCCGGCCGTGAGGGTCTCGGGAAGTTCGCCGCGCCAGCCGTCGTGGACCACGAACCACTTGTCGAAGTCCTGCAGATTCGAGGCCTTGTCCCAGGTGTCCTGGGGGCTGAGGGGAACATCGGTCTTGACCGTGAGTTTCGCCATTGGTGCAGCCTAACGGCCTGTGAGTACTTATTAACCGCGGGCGGTTAATAAGTACTCACAGGCCGAAGGCATTAGTGGGAGACGGCCTTCTCCACACCGACACCGGTGAGAGAGCGGACCTCCATCTCGGCCTGCTTGGCGGGATCCTCCGTCTTGCCGCGGCCGATGTAGGTGCCGACGATGCCGAGAACGAACGCCAGCGGGATGGAGACGATGCCCGGGTTGGCGAGCGGGAAGTAGTCGAAGTCGGCGTTCGGGAACATCGACGACGGCTTGCCGGACACGGCCGGGGAGAACGCGATCAGCAGGAGGCAGCTGACCAGGCCGCCGTAGATGCTGAACAGGGCGCCGGTGGTGTTGAACTTCTTCCAGAACAGCGAGTACAGCAGCGTCGGCAGGTTGGCCGAGGCAGCGACCGCGAAGGCGAGCGCCACCAGGAACGCGATGTTCTGGCCCATGGCCATGATGCCGAGGACGATCGACACGAGACCGATCACGACGACCGTGATCCGGGAAACCCGCACCTGGGACTCTTCCGACGCGTGTCCGCGCTTGATGACGCTGGCGTAGATGTCGTGGGCGAACGACGCGGACGCCGTGATCGCCAGCCCCGCCACGACCGCGAGGATCGTTGCGAACGCGACCGCGGAGATGATCGCCAGGAAGATGGTGCCGCCCAGTTCGAACGCGAGCAGCGGCGCCGCCGCGTTCTCCTTGCCGGGTGCTGCGAGGATGACGTCGGGGCCGACCATCTTGGCGGCACCGTAGCCGAGGACGAGCGTGAACAGGTAGAACGCGCCGATCAGTCCGATCGCCCAGGTGACGGAGCGGCGGGCTTCCTTGGCGGTGGGGACGGTGTAGAACCGCATCAGCACGTGCGGCAGGCCCGCGGTGCCGAGGACGAGTGCGATGCCGAGCGAGATGAAGTCGAGCTTGCTCATCGAGCTGATGCCGTACTTGGCGCCGGGAGCGAGGATGTCGCGGCCCGCGATGGCCTCGTTCGTGGAAGTGCTGACCGTCGCCTGGGCGTCGGCGAGCAGCTGGGAGAAGTTGCCGCGCACCGCGAACAGCACGAGGAAGAACATGATGCCGGCTCCGGCGACCAACAGCACCGCCTTGACCATCTGCACGTAGGTGGTGCCCTTCATGCCGCCGACGAGCACGTACACGATCATCAGCACACCCACGACCGCGACGACGACGCCCTGACCGACCTTGCCGTCGATGTTCAGCAGCAGGGCGACGAGTCCGCCGGCTCCTGCCATCTGCGCGAGCAGGTAGAACAACGAGACCACCAGTGTGGACAGCGCCGCGGCCATCCGCACGGGACGCTGCTTGAGGCGGAAGCTCAGCACGTCCGCCATCGTGAACCGGCCGGTGTTGCGGAGCAGTTCCGCGACCAGCAGCAGGGCCACCAGCCAGGCGACGAGGAAGCCGACCGAGTACAGGAAGCCGTCGTAGCCGTACACGGCGATGGCGCCGGCGATGCCGAGGAACGAGGCGGCCGACAGGTAGTCGCCGGCGATGGCGAAACCGTTCTGCGGTCCGGAGAACTGACCGCCGCCGGTGTAGAAGTCCGAGGCCTTCTTGGTGGTGCGGCTCGCCCGGATCACGATGGTCATCGTGATCACGACGAACGCCACGAAGATGGCGATGTTGAGGAGCGGGTTGCCGACGTCGGTGCCGACTGCGAGCGTGGTGATCACTTGAGGGGTCCTTCCAGCTCGTCGCGGATCGCGGCGGAGCGCGGGTCGAGTTCCCGGTTGGCGAACTTGACGTACAGCGCGGTGATCACGAACGTGGTCACGAACTGGCCGAGACCGAGGATGATGCCGAGGTTGATGTTGCCGATCACCTTGGTGGCCATGAACTCGGGCGCGTACGTGGCCAGCAGGACGTACGCCGCGTACCAGGCGAGGAAGAACGCCGTCATCGGGAAGACGAAACTACGCAGGCGGTGTCGCAACTCCTGGAACTCGGGGCTCGCCTGCATGTCTACGAAGGCTTGCGCATCAGGAGCGCTCCGCTTCTGCGGTGCGCCCTCACTGAGATCGGCTGTGGTCACTGCAGACTCCTTGGTCGTGTGAAGTGAACTGGTTACCGACGTTAGTGAGAGTTGAGTCACAGAAATAGGTTGTGGTGTCTGTCACACGGCGAGCTGCCGGACTGTGCGCCGAACGGTCACCCGACCGCGACAAGCGGCTCCGCCACCCGTGCGCCTTTCTGGTTGCGGGAGCTACCAAAAAGGCTCACGGGGAGCGGAGCTCCCTCTCGCGGTCGGAGCCCACCTCGAGGCGCTCGGGGGCGTGCATGCGGGTGAAGATCCGGCTGAGGTCGGCAGGAATCTGACGCTTCGTCACCTTGCTGATCAGCACCATCGTGACGAAGGCCAGCGGAACGCTGACAGCGGCCGGGTACGCGACCATCGCCGCGGGCCAGCCGTTCCAGACGTCGACGGTGAAGCCGCCGAGCACCGAGATCCCGGCGGCACAGCCGGCGACGAGCCCACCTGCGACCATCCCGGCACCCGCCCCGGCGGCGGTCAGACCACGCCACCAGATGCCGAGCACGAGCAGCGGGCAGAGGGTCGACGCCGCGACCGCGAACACCAGCCCCACCGTGCGCGACAGGTCCAGCGACGTCACCGCCAGCGACAGCACCAGCGGCACCGCCCCGGCCAGGACTGCGGCGATGCGGAAGTCCCGGATCCGTCCGCGCAGGACGTCGGTGCTGAGCACCCCGGCGATGCTGACGAGCAGACCGGACGACGTGGACAGGAACGCCGCGATGGCCCCGGCGGCCACCAGTGCGGCGAGGAGTTGCCCGGCCCACCCGGAGATCACGGAGCCGGGCAGCAGCAGGACCGCGGCGTCGGACGTGCCGGTGATGAGCAGCTGCGGCACGTACAGCCGCGCGAACACCCCGAGCAGCGTCGGGAACAGGTAGAACACTCCGAGCAGCCCGACCACGGCCAGCGACGTCAGCCGCGCGGCCCGCCCGTCGGGGTTGGTGTAGAACCGGACGAGCACGTGCGGCAGCCCGAGCGTGCCGAGGAAGGTGGCGAGGATCAGCGAGTACACCTGGTACATCGGGTGGTCGCCGCCGAATCCCCAGCCGGGGGCGATCCAGTCGGAGTTGTCGGCGGGAGCGCCCGCGACCACGGGAACCGGTGCGCCCGCCTCGAGGGTCATCGACGTGCCCTCGCCGAGGTGGTGCTCGCCCGGCTCGAGGCGAACCTCCCCGGTGGCCGGGACCCCGTCGATCGTCCCCGACCCGCCGACCGTCACCGGTTCGGACACCTGCACGACGACGTCGGTGGTGATGTCGACGGTGGTCTGCTCGCTCACGGTGGGCGGTGCGGCGGCGCCCAGTTCGTGGTGGTCGCCGAAGAAGTACACCGACAGCACGAGTGCCGGGATCGCGACCGCGGTGAGTTTCAGCCAATACTGGAAGGCCTGGACGAACGTGATGGACCGCATGCCGCCGCCCACCACGTTGGCGATGACGATGAGCCCGACGACGACGGCCCCGACCCAGGTCGGCACGCCGAGCAGGATGTTCAGGGTCAGTCCTGCGCCCTGGAGTTGCGGGACGAGGTACAGCGCGCAGACGGCGGCGACGACGAGCATCGCCAGGGTGCGGAGCCGGCGGGAGCCGAGCCGGAACTCGGCGAAGTCGGGCACCGTGTACGCGCCGGAGCGTCGCAGCGGTGCGGCGACGAACAGCAGCAGCCCGAGGTAGCCGGCCGTGAACCCGATCGGGTACCAGAGGGCGTCCGCACCGTATTTCGCGATCAGGCCGGCGACGCCGAGAAAGGATGCGGCCGAGAGGTACTCGCCGGAGATGGCGGCGGCGTTCCACCGCGGTCCGACGCTGCGGGACGCGACGAGGAAGTCGGAGGTGGTGCGCGCCAACCGCACTCCGTAGATGCCGATGGCCACCGTCGCGATCGCGGCGGCGGCGAGCCCGGCCAGGGTCAGCCAGGGAATGGGTTGGTCGGTGGTCACGGGATGCTCAGTCGTCCACCAGGTCGGCGAATTCCTGTTCGTTGCGCTCGGCCTGCCGCACGTAGATCCAGCCGGTGGTCAGGAGCACCGGGTACACGAGCGCCCCGAGCACCACCCACGGCAGCCGGATCCCCAGCACCGCCACGTCCGACAATGCCGGGAACAGGAACATCACGAGCGGCACCGCGCACAGCAGGCACGCCGCGAGGAGCGCGAGCCGGATGGCCAGCACGAGCTGGGTGCGCACGAGCCCCCGGATCATCGCGTCCCCGACCGCGGTCTGTTCCTGCACCTCGACACGGGTGCGGACGATGCGCGCACCGCGGCGCTGGGCGAGGACGACCCGCACCCGCTCGGGCGAACTCATCGCGCGGTCCAGGTTTGCTTCGGCGCCCGGACCAGCCGGTCCTTGAGCATCCGGGTGTGCCTGCGACTGACCGGCAGTTCGACGGGCGGGTGGTCGCCGTGCGCGCGGAGGCACACGACGAGACCGTTGCCGACGGTCCGGATTCCGGTGACCCGCGGCAACGCGACGAGGTACGAGCGGTGGACCCGCAGGAACCCGGCGTCCGCCCAGCGCGTCTCCAGTGCCGAGATGGGGATGCGGACGAGGTGGGAGCCGTCCGCGGTGTGCAGTCGGGCGTAGTCGCCGTCCGCTTCGACCCACTCGACGGAGGACCGGTGCACGAGTGTGGTGATGCCGCCGAGTTCGACCGGGATCACCTCGTCGGTGGGGGCGGCCGGTCCCGCATCGACCCGCCTGCGGCGCCCCTCGACGATGCGGCGCACGGATTCCGCCAGCCGCTCCTCGCGCAGGGGTTTGAGGAGATAGTCGACGGCTCCGAGGTCGAATGCGGCGACGGCCCGGTCGTCGTGGGCGGTCACGAACACCACCTGCGGTGGGGACGCGAAATTCGCGAGGATCCCGGCCAGCTCGAGTCCGTCGAGTCCGGGCATGTTGATGTCGAGGAAGACGGCGTCGATCTCCCCGTCGCGGAGGATGCGCAGCGCCGTGGTGGCATCTCCCGCGGTCCGGATGTCCCCGACCGCGTCCTGGGCGCGCAGCAGGAACGCCAGCTCGTCGAGGGCGGGTTTCTCGTCGTCGACGGCCAGCACGGTGAGGGGTGCGTCCGGAGACTTGTCGTCAGTGTGGTTCACAACGACAGCAATCGTCGCACGGACCCTCCCCGTTCATGTCGAGATCCCCCGCCGGAACTTCGGGACGCGCATGCTCACCTTGGTGCCCGCACCGGGGGCGGTCTCCACCACGAGTCCGTAGTCGTCGCCGAACGCGGCGCGCAGGCGATCGTCGACGTTGGCGAGCCCGACGTGCGCCGCCTCCTTCACCCCCGACGTCTCGGCCACCGAGTCCAGCGACCCCGACCGCAGCAGTTCGGGATCCATGCCGACGCCGTCGTCCTCGACGCTGATCACGCAGTCGGTGCCCTCGTCGGCGGCGACGATGCTGACGGTGCCGCCGTCCGGTTTGGCGGCGATTCCGTGCCGCACCGCGTTCTCGACCAGCGGTTGCAGCGCGAGGAACGGCAGCACCACGTTCAGCACCTCCGGCGCCACCTGCAATTTCACGGCGAGGGCGTCGCCGAACCGGGCGCGCTCGAGGGTGAGGTACCGGTCGATGTTGCGCAGTTCGTCGGCGAGCTGGGTGAATTCCCCCGCCGAACGGAACGAGTACCGCGTGAAGTCGGCGAACTCGAGGATCAGCTCCCGGGCGCGATCGGGGTCGGTGCGGACGAACGACGCCACCGTGTTCAGCGCGTTGTATATGAAATGGGGGCTGATCTGCGCGCGCAGCGCCCGGACCTCGGCGCGGTCGAGTCGGGCGCGGGACGCGTCGAGGTCGGCGAGTTCGATCTGGCTGCACGCGTACCGGGCGACCTCCGTGACGGCGCCGAGCATGCCCGGACCGGGGTCTTCCGTGGTGACGATGCCGAGGACCCCGACCACGCCGATGGCCTCGATGAGCAGGGGCTGGGCGATCAACCCCCGCACCGCGTTGTCACCCGCGCCCCGGACGAGGCCGCCGTACGCGACGAGCACCCGACGCTCCCCGTCGACGGCGCGGGCGGCCGCGTCGTGCAGTTGTTCGGTCATGGCCTCGTGCGGTCCGCTCCACGCGAGGAGGTCACCGCCGGCGTCGAAGACACCCAGCGCCTGCGCGCCGGTCAGCTGGCGCAGGTGCGGCGCAGCCTCCTCCGCCGACGTCTCGTCCAGCCCCCGCCGCAACGGCCGCGCCGCCAGCGACGCCGTGTGGAGGGTCGTGTGAACGGCCCGTTCGGTGGGTGTCGTCAGCTCGCGCCGGGCGCGCAGCCACACGGCGGTGAACGCGACGACGGGAATGAGGACGAGCAACGCGACGACGGCGACGACGGTTCCCGTCATTCGCCGGCGTCCAGTCGGGCGATCAGGGTTTTCGGGGCGACGGCGCGGTAGGCGTCCTCGACGATGTCGGCGACGTCGTCCCAGTCCTGCGGGACGTCGAGATAGACGCCGATCCATCCGCGTCCCCCGACGTACGGCGGGACGAAGAACCTGCCGGGGTCACGCTGCACCCAATCCTGCTGCGCGCCCGGCGGAGCCGCCGCCCAGAACGCCACCCGGTCGTCGTGGTGGCGGTCGGCGAGTGACGCGAACTGCGGCGCCTTGCGGACGAACCACGCCGGTTCGCCGTGACTGACCCGTTCCGTCGCCTCGGGCAGGGCGAGGCACAGCGTCCGCAGCCGTTCGAGGTCGGCTTTCTTCACGGTGTTCCTCCCTCGGGACACGTGTCGGGGGCGGGCACGTCGGCGAAGCGGTCGGCGATCCACTGCACCGCGCCGGGGACGGAGCGCCCGTCGGCGTGCCCTTCCCCGGGCCGGGAGTCGAACTCGACGATGTCGCCGAGTGCGCACGCGCGGTCGACGGCCTGCGAAGTCCATTGCGGCAGAATGAGGTTGTCCCGCTCCCCCACCACGACGAGCATCGGCCCGCCCGACCCGTTCTTCGGCACGGCGATGTCCTCGAGCCACCCTCGCATGCGCTCGGCGTCGGCCTCCGTCCGCGGCCCCGTGTCGGCCGGGGTGAGTTGGGTTGCCACCGTCCACTTCTCGGGGAGTTTCGCGGCGACGCACGACAGCGTGACGTCGGGAGTGGCGGCGAGGGCGCCGCGCATGTAGTCGTCCGGATTCAACTCGGGGTGCACCACCTTCAGTCCCTCGAGGAGGTACGGGAGGAACATCTTCTGCGGCAACGACAGTGGTTCGACGGTCCCGTCGGCGACGATCCCCGACAGATCGGCCGCGGGTGACAGGTTCGCCGAGCCGACGAACTCGAGCCCGTCGCCGTAGTTCTCGGCGTGCTCGGCCGCGGACCACGACGCCTGACCGCCCTGCGAGACCCCGATCGCCGCCCAGCGCGTCGACGCCTCCGGCACCACGTTGCGCGCCGCCCGGACCGCGTCGATCAGGTCGTAGGCGGCGGTGTCGGGTTCGAGGTAGGGATGCGGGCCGTCGGTGCCGAGTCCCTGGTAGTCGGTGACGGTCACGACGTAGCCCCGCTGCAGCAGCGGGCGGACGAGGTTCGTCGTGCCCAGCAGGGTCGGTGACGACGAGGGGGCGCACTCGTCGGTGACGCCGGTGGTGCCGTGCCCGACCGTGACGACGGGCCTGCCGCCGTCCGGTGCGGGGCCGGCGGGAGTGAACACCGTGCCCACGACCTCCGAGCCGCCGCCGTCGACACCGGACGTCGACCGGTAGACGACCCGGGTGGCGGTCGCGCCGAGGGCGGTGATCGCCGGATCGATATCGGGCACCGGCTCCTGGCTCGTGAGCGCGCCACGCTGATCGCCGGTCGGCGCCGAAGAGCCGGCAGGACCGGAATCCGCGGCCACCGGAGTTGTGGGAGACGGGCTCGGGGACGCCTCGTCCGTGGCGCAGGCGGTCAGCGCCACGACAGCGGTAAGGGCGACCACGGCGGTTCGCACCGGACGCACACCCACCTCGCACCTCATTCGCGACGTCTCCGCACCCGCTCCTCGGCTGCTGCCTCCTCCACATCGAGGCCTTCCAACACGCTACGCATCACCTCGTCGTCGAGCGTTCCCGCGTCGCGGGCGGCGATGATCGCCTCGCGTTGCGCGCGCAGGGCCGCGCGACGGTAGTGGTCGAACAGTGCGCCGGCCCGCTGCTTCTCCGCGGCGTCTTCCGCTTCCTCTGCCTGGAGCCGCGCCCGCATCGACCTCCGCACCCGGTCGAGGATGTCGGTCAGGTCGGCTCGGTCGATTCCCTCCGGCGGGTGTTCGGCGAACTCGACGAGGGCCCGTTCGCCTGCGTCGCGGGAGATCGTGCGGGCCAGCTTCACCTGTTCCTCCTCGCGCTCGCGTTCGCCGGGATCCGCCAGATCGAGTCTCCGGATCAGCAGCGGCATGGTGGCGCCCTGGATCAGCAGCGTGCCGACGGCCACGACGAACGCGATCGCCTGGATCACCTCGCGCCCAGGGAACGGCTGCCCGCTCGCGATGACTACGGGCACACCGGACGCGGCGGCGAGCGTGACGACCCCGCGCATTCCCGCCCAGGACACGACGAGACTCTCCCGCCATCCGAGTTCCACCGAGCCGCCCGGCGCCTCGATCGCCAGCCCGAACCGGCGGCGGAGCCAGTGCAGCAGGATCCACGCCGGCCGTATCGCCATGACCACGAAAAGGACCGCGAAGCCGTAGAAGAAGACGTGGTGCACCGGTAGGCCCTGGTCTCGGACGTCGTCGATGACGAACTTCAGTTGCAGTCCCATGTAGGCGAACACGAACATCTCGAGCAGAAGGTCGACGCTCTCCCACAGCGACCGCTCCTGGATGCGGGTGGCCACGGAGGCGTCGGTGGCCTTGTGCCCCATCAGGAACCCCGCGGCGACCACCGACAGCACGCCGGACGCGTGCACCTCCTCGGCGGCGAGGTACGCGGCGAACGGGAGCATCAGCCCCAGCACCGTTTCCAGCGGGGAGTCGTACATGCGGTGGCGCACCCACTCGACGATCTTGGCGAGCACCAGCCCGATCAGGACCCCGCCGACCACCTCGTAGCCGAAGAACACGACGGGATGGACCGGGATCTTCGCCCCGACGACGGCGGAGACGGCGACGGTGAACAGGGTCAACGCGGTGGCGTCGTTGACGAGTCCCTCGCCGGTGAGGATTGCGATCACCCGGTTCGGCAGGCCGAGCCTGCGGCCGACCGCGACGGCACTGACCGCGTCCGTCGGCGCGACGACGGCGCCGAGGACCAGCGCGGCGCCGAGGGTGAATTCGGGGACCAGCCAGTTGGCGAAGAAGGCCACCCCGATGGCGGTCGCCAGGACGGTGAAGATCCCCAGCCGGAGAATCGGTGCGAGGTGGCGCCGGAACGTGGCCACCGAGAACTTGAGCGCCGCGGAGTACAGCAGCGGCGGCAGCACCACACCGAGGATCGCGTCCGGGTCCAGTTCGAGCCGCGGCATCCCGGGGATGAACGACGCCACCGACCCGATGGTGACGAGGACCAGCGGCGCCTGGAGGTCGCGGCGCTTCGCGAAACTCGTCACGGCAATGGCCGCGATGATGACGAGGAGCACGAGGACGCCGTTCACGACACCGATTCTGCCGCGCCCGCCCGCCGTGTGCGGGTCATCTCCGAAGACGCGCGTGGGCCCCGGTCCGAGAACCGGGGCCCACGCGCGTCAGTACGAGAAGTGTTCACTCCTTCGGAGGAACAGCCTTCTTCGCCGCGTCGGCGGCCTTGTCGATCTTGTCGCTGTACTTGCCGCCTGTCTTGCTGTCCGCGACGTCGGCGGCCTTGTCGATGGCGCCGTGAACCTTGTCCGCGTTCTGCGAAGCGGCTTCCCTCCCCTTGCCGAGCAGGCCCTTCAGTGTGTCGACGAAACTCATCGTTCTTCCTCCTCCGGTGCATGCGCACGCACTGTCCGCACGAGTTCGATCACTCGCCGTGCCACCAGTCTCACAGCATTGACTCGGCGACGCCAACCGTTCGAATCGTCGCGAGCGGTACTCGCGTCAGTGCACGCCCGGCAGGTCTTCCGGCGCGGCGAACAGGCGGCGATGCTCACCGTGCAGGCGGCCCGTCACCCACCAACCGATTTCGACGAGAACCACTCCCACGAGCCCGCAGACGAGAGCGGACGTGGTGGCTCCGACGTTCGTCGGATCGAGTTTGAAGAACTCCCGTGTGAACGGCAACGCGAACAGGATGAGATATCCCGCTACGGATCCGAAGATCAGCACCAGTTTCCACCACACGTACGGCCGCGCGACCACCGCCAGCACCCACAGCGCGATCATGATGAGCGTGATCAGTGCCGACGTGCTCGCCTGGACCTTCTCCGTCTCCGTCTGATCCGGTCCCGCGTAGACGAGAAGATACGAAATGAACGTCGCGACACCGATGATCACGCCCGACGGCACGGCGAGACGCATCACGCGCGGCACGAAACCGGAGCGCGCCCGCTCGTTGTTCGGGGCCAGCGACAGGATGAACGCGGGAATGCCGATGGTGAACCAGGCGGCGATCGTCACGTGCCGCGGCAGGAACGGATACGGCACGGGCTCGAAGTGGAAGATCTGCGACAGCACACCGGTAATGCCGATGAGGAACGCCAGCAGCACCGAGTACACGGTCTTGGTGAGGAACAGGTTCGAGACGCGTTCGATGTTGCCGATCACCCGGCGGCCCTCACCCACCACGTAGGGCAGGGTCGCGAACTTGTTGTCCAGCAACACGATCTGCGCCACCGCGCGGGTGGCGGGGCTGCCCGAGCCCATCGACACCCCGATGTCGGCGTCCTTGAGGGCGAGCACGTCGTTGACACCGTCGCCCGTCATCGCGACGGTGTGCCCGCGAGATTGCAGGGCCCCCACCATCTCCCGCTTCTGATCGGGGCGCACGCGGCCGAACGTGGTGGACGTCTCCAGGGTCTCGGCGAGGGCGTCGCGGTCGTCGGGCAGTTCGCGGGCGTCGACGGGACGGTCGCCGCCGGGCAGTCCGAGCGATCCGGCCACCGCACCGACCGACACGGCGTTGTCCCCCGAGATGACCTTCACCGTGACGTTCTGGCTCGCGAAGTACTCGAGGGTGCCGCGGGCGTCGGGACGCACCCGCTGCTCCAGGATCACCAGTGCCCGGGGTGTGATCGCGCCCGGCGCCGCGGGGTGGTCGACCGGAACGTCGCAACTGCCGAGCAGGAGCACCCGCAGTCCCGAGGACCCCACGTCCTCGGCTTGCCGGGCCATGTCGCTGCCGGGGTCGAGCAGCACGTCCGGCGCACCGAGGACCCAGTTGCCGTGGGCGCCGTACGACTGCCCGCTCCACTTCTTGGCAGACGAGAACGGTGCGTCCGCCGTGGCGTCACCCCACCCGGGGTCGTCGGGAAACGCCTCCTTGATCGCGAGGACACTGGCGTTCGGCCGCGGGTCGGACGCCGCCATCGCGGCGAGGGCCGCACGGGACGGTGCGGTGTCGGCGCTGTCGGCGCAACGCAGTTCGGACAGCCGCATGCCGTTCTCGGTGAGCGTTCCGGTCTTGTCGGCGCACACCACGTCGACGCGCGCGAGACCTTCGATGGCGGGCAGCTCCTGCACGAGGCACTGCCGCTGACCGAGCCGGACCACCCCGACCGCGAACGCGATCGACGTCATCAGCACCAGTCCCTCGGGGACCATCGGGACCAGCGCGGCCACCATCCCGCTCAGCGCAGGCCGGATCGACTCGCCGCTGGAGAACAACTGGTTGTAGATGATCAGCAGTCCCGCCGGAATCATCAGGTACGTGATGAATTTCAGGATCTTGTCGATGCCGCTGCGCAATTCCGAGTGCACGAGCGTGAACTTGCTGGCCTCGTCCGCGAGTTTGGCGGCGTACGCGTCGCTTCCGACCTTCGTGGCGCGGTAGCAGCCGCTGCCGGACGCGACGAAGCTTCCCGACAGCACCTGCTGGCCGGCGTCCTTGTGCACGGGGTCGGCCTCACCGGTGAGGAGGGATTCGTCGATGTCGAGGGACATCGCCTCCACCACGACACCGTCGACGACGATCTGGTCGCCGGCGCCGAGTTCGATGATGTCGTCGAGCACGACCTCCCGGGGTGCCATCGCGACGGCGGCCCCGTCGCGGCGCACCACCGGTTTGGTCTGGCTGACGATCGCAAGTTTGTCGAGGGTCCGCTTGGCCCGCACTTCCTGGATGATGCCGATCCCGCTGTTGGCGATGATCAGCAGGCCGAACATGCCGTCGATGATCGAACCGGTGGCGAGCACGATGATCAGGAGGACACCGAGGATCGCGTTGATCCGGGTGAACACGTTGGCGCGCACGATGTCGCGTACCGATCGGCTGGCCCGATCGGGCACGTCGTTGGTCTTGCCTGCCGCCACCCGCTCCGCCACCTGGGCGGCCGTCAGCCCCTCCACTGCGACGACTGCAACGTAGTCGGTGCCCGTTTCGTCGTATGCCATGGTCAAAGGCTACGCAACGCGGCTTCGCTCGGAGGGGATGCGCGCCGGACTCAGCCGAGCGCGGACCACCACGGTGTCTGGGCCGTCGGCTTCAACGCGTCGATGCGCTGTCCGGGCATCGGGACGGCCACCGGGGTGCCCTTGTCCTGCGCTGCGGCGAGCAACCGGACGATCGGCTCGGACCACGAGTGGAACGCGAGATTGAACGTGGCCCAGTGCACCGGAACCAGCAGTCCACGGGTGCCGTCGCCGCCGTTGAGGTCGGCGTGGGTCTGCACCGCCTCCTCCGGGTTCATGTGGATGTCGGCCCACCGCGTGTCGTAGGCGCCAACAGGCAGGAGTGTGAGATCGAACGGTCCGTACCGGCGGCCCAGGTCGGCGAACCGCGGCGTATACCCGCTGTCGCCGCCGAAGAACACCCTCCGGTTGGGTCCGGCGAGCACCCACGACGCCCACTGGGTGGTGTTCCGCACCAGCCCGCGGCCGGAGAAGTGCCGGGCCTCGGTGCACGTGAGCGTGAGTTCGCCGAGTGTGGTCGACTCGTCCCAGTCGAGTTCCACGATCCGCTCCTCCGGCACCCGCCACTGACGCAGGTGCGCGCCGAGCCCCACCGGAACGACGAACGGCGCCTTCTGGGTGGCGGCGAGTTGCTGCACGGTGGCCATGTCGAGGTGGTCGTAATGGTCGTGCGAGATGACGATGGCGTCCAGAACGGGCAGGTCGGCCAGCGGCACCGGGGTCGGGTGCATGCGGGACGGACCGAGAATCGCGGACGGCGACACGCGATGACTCCACACCGGGTCGGCCAGCACCCGGTACCCGTCGATCTCGACGAGCACGCTCGAATGGCCGTACCAGGTGACCGCTGCGTCGGCGGCCTCGACGGGCGCGAGGGGTGTGGCGAGCGGGATCGGCCTGCGCGGGCGGCCCGCGCTGCCCCGCGTGATCAGTGCCTTGACGATCCCGGTCTCCGATCCGGGCATCATCGTGCTGCTCGGATCGGTGTTGTGGAACTGCCGGTCGCGGTACCGCGGCGACGTCGCGGCGTACGGGCGCACCTTGGCACGCGACGCACCGATCTGAGACGGAAGCCCCCACGCGGCCCGCGTCAGCCACCCGAGGGCGGCGGTGGCCAGAACTGTCGTCACGGCGTTCTTCGCTTTCACCCCGACAACTGTAACCACGCGTGCGGGAAAGGTGCGGCGAGCGGCTACTGACCCCGGAACACCGGCGGACGCTTCTCGGCGCGCGCGGCGCGCGCTTCCTGCGCGTCGTAGCTCTTCCACGCCGCATGCAACGCCGCGAGCTGCTCGGGCGGCGGCGGGCTCTGGGTGCCGTCGTCGTTGAGCACCATCTTGAGGTGTTGCAGCGACAGCGGCGCCAGGCGCGCGATCGAGTGCGCCCACTGCCGCGCGACGGCGAGGTCGCCGCGCTTGTTGGCGAGGCCGTGCGCGAGCGCCTCGTCGGCACCGACCTCTTCCGCGCCGAGCAGGATCGTTCGTGCCGGTCCGCCGCCGATCAGGGCGGCCAGACGGTGCACCGTCCACCGGTCCACGGAGATGCCGAGCTTGGCGGCCGGGATGGCGAAGCGCGCCTCGGGAGCGACCACACGCAGATCCGCGGCGAGCGCCAGCTGGCTGCCCGCGCCGATCGCGGGGCCGTTGATCGCGGCGATGACGGGGACGGGCACCGAGTCGATGGTGTGCAGCATCTCGAGCAGGGTGTCCGTGAATCCGTCGGCGTACACGTCGCCCGACAGGTCGGCGCCGGCGCAGAACGCGCTGCCCTGCCCTGTGAGGACGATCACCCGCGCGCCGTCGGTGACGGACTTCTCGGTTTCCTCCCGCAGGAGTTCGCAGATCTCGGTGTTCAACGCATTGCGACGGTCGGGGCGTTGCAGTTCGAGGGTGAAGACGTCGCCGTCACGACTCGTCCCGATCATGTCCACTCGCTTTCTTCGTGATTGCTGTCCACTGACGAATTCTCCCCTGCCCACCCGACTGGACGTCTGTCAGCCAACCACAACCGAATCGGCCGGAACACACGAGGCTCTCCGGTAGTTGTGAGGGTGGAGGTGAGGACCGACATGAACAGCGATGTGGACGTGGCCGTGGTCGGCGCGGGGCAGGCGGGGCTGTCTGCTGCCTACTATCTGCGCAGGTTCGGTGTGGAACCGGAATCCGGTTTCGTGGTGCTCGATCACGCCCCGGGGCCCGGCGGCGCGTGGCAGTTCCGGTGGCCGTCATTGACACTGAGCACCGTCAACGGTGTCCACGACCTTCCCGGGCTCGGCTTCGCCGACACGATCGGCGTGGACCCGAACGACCCGGAGGCCGCACTGGTGCATGCGGCGAGCGCGGTTCCCCAGTACTTCGCGACGTACGAGAAACAGTTCGAACTGCCGGTGCACCGTCCCGTGCACACGCGGGTGGTGTGTGCCCGCGGCGAGCGTCTGCGGATCGAGACCGACCGCGGCGTCGTATCGGCCCGCGGTCTGATCAACGCGACGGGTACGTGGGAACGCCCCTTCATTCCCCGGTACCCCGGCGCCGAGTCGTTCACCGGCCGCCAGGTGCACACCAAGGACTACTCCTCGGCGCAGGAATTCGCGGGACAGCACGTGCTCGTCGTCGGCGGCGGCATCTCGGCGGTGCAGTTGCTGGACGAGATCTCCCGCGTCACGACCACCACGTGGGTGACGCGCCGCCCGCCGGAGTTCCGGGACGAGCCGTTCACGCCCGAGATCGGCCGCGCCGCCGTCGCTCTCGTCGAGGACCGGGTCCGTCGCGGGCTGCCGCCGGGCTCGGTGGTGTCGGTGACGGGCCTGCCCGTGACGCCTGCGATCCGCGCCGCCCGCGAACGCGGGGTGCTGGCGCGGCAGCCGATGTTCAGTGAGATCACCGCGGACGGCGTCCGGTGGGCCGACGGCCGCGAACTGGAGGTCGATGTGATCCTGTGGTGCACCGGGTTTCGCAGTTCACTCGACCATCTTGCCCCGCTGCGGCTGCGCGGTCCGGGCGGCGGGATCACGATGACGGGACGCCTGGCCACGCAGGTGGCGTCGGATCCGCGGATTCATCTCGTGGGCTACGGACCGTCGTCGTCGACGATCGGCGCGAACCGGGCCGGGCAGGCAGCGGCCCGCGAGCTGACCCGGCACCTCGGCGTGCCGGCCGGCTCGGCGCGCCCTACCTGATCAGCGAGGCGACGAACGCCGCCTGGTCGGGGCCGGCCTGGTACATGCTGCCGAAGTGACCGCCCGAGTACACCCGGTAGTCGAGATTCGTTCCCGCACTGTGCATCTCGGAGACCAGCTTCTCCGTCAGCGGGATCGGCACCGACGCGTCGGTGACCCCCTGCACGAGCAGCAGCGGACGGTCGTACCCCGCGACCGGGACCGCGAGGTATTCGCGCAGCGCGTCCTGCAGCGCCGGGACGTCGAGTGCCCGCGACAGCATCTGCGCCACCGACACGTTCCGGGTCATGGCCGCGAACTGCCGGAACGGCACTTCGGGAGCAGCGTCCACGAACTGCTTCCCGACCGGCGTCAGATAGCTGTCGATGTCCAGCTCCGGATACGCGTCACGGACCCCGGCGATCAGGTACGAGATGTACACGGTGAGACCGGCGAGGCCCTGCGGCGGAAACGAGGGACCGCTCCAGTTCGCCACCATCTCGATGTTCGACGGCACCCCGTTCGCAACGGCCCCGCGGTAGTCGAGGTCCGGCGCGTACGACGTGGCGGTGTGTGCGGCGAACACCGCGGCCTGCCCGCCCTGGGACAGTCCGACGACCATCCACGCGGCGGAGAGGTCGGGGTCGACCTCGCGGGCGGCGCGCACGGAGTCCACGACGCTGCGCCCGGCTACCTTCCCGTCGAGGTAGGGCGGCACCCCGGGGGTGCCCAGGCCCACGTAGTCGGTGGCGGCCACGGCGTAACCGAGTTGCAGCCAGCTGCTCACGTAGTCGGAGGATTCCCTGTCGACCCCGGTCACGGAGGGTGCGTCGGCGTCGGAGTCCCCGACCGTCCCGTGCGCCCACGCGATGACGGGCCAGCCCCCGGCGGGCGGTGCACCGGGCGGCACGAACACCATTCCGGTGCACGGGGTGATGCCGTGCCGGTCGGTGGTCAGGTACGTCATCCGGTAGGCACTGCCGGTTCCGCGGAGCCAGAGCTCCGCCGGCAATTCGGACGAGGCGACGACCGTGCCGGGGCTCGATCCGGCCCGCAGCGGATCCGCACCGACAGTTGGTGCCCACAGCACGCTGACCAGTGCGAGCAACGCCACGATGCGCCACCACCTCCGCACCTCTCAACGGTAGCTGGGTGGGGGTGGCGCAGTACTGTGAATCGTCCACCCGCAGGGGACGGGCGGACGAACGAGACGGGGAGCAGAAGAGACATGAGCGACGACGGCCCGATCCTGACTCCCGGCGACACGTGCTGGCAGGTTGCCCACGCCGATCGTCTCGCGTGCATCGTCGACGCGGCGGACTACTTCCGTCATGCCAAGTCCGCGATGCTGCAGGCGCGCAGGCGCATCATCCTCATCGGCTGGGACTTCGACACGAGGATCAAGTTCGAGCCGGACGAGAAGACGCTCGACGGCCCCAACCAGCTCGGCCGGTTCCTGGCCTGGCTGACGCGGGAACGCCCGGATCTCGACATCTACCTGCTCAAATGGAACATCGGGGCCTTCACCGCGATCGGGCGTGGCATGACGCCGATCTTCGTGGTCAACTGGGTGACCGACCGCCGCCTGCACTTCGAACTCGACGCCGCCCACCCTGTCGGCTCGGCGCACCACCAGAAGATCGTCGTCATCGACGACGCGCTCGCGTTCTGCGGCGGCATCGACATGACCGTGGACCGATGGGACACCCCGGAACATCGGGACCGCAACCATTACCGGACGCAGCCGAACGGCAGGCGGTACGGGCCGTGGCACGACGCGACGACCGCCGTCGACGGGGACGCGGCGAAGGCCATCGGCGAGCTCGCCCGCACCCGGTGGAAGGCGGCAACGGGGCAGGATCTGGCACCCGTCGACGAGGTCGCGGGGAGGACGCCGTGGCCGGAGGGGCTGAAGCCGGCGATGCGCTCCGTGGACGTGGGCATCGCGCGCACGCTGCCGGAACTGTCCGACCGGGACGAGGTCCGGGAGATCAAGGCCCTGTATCTGGCTGCGATCGCGGGCGCCGAGCGGTCGCTGTACATCGAGAGCCAGTACCTGGCCTCCCGCACCCTCGCCGAGGCGATCGCCGAGCGACTACGCGAACCGGACGGACCGGAGATCGTGCTGGTACTGCCGCGCAATGCCGACGGCTGGCTCGAGCAGAAGGCCATGGACGGCGCCCGCCGCCGGTTACTGCACCTGTTGTGGCAGGCCGATACCGGGAACCGGCTGGGCGTCTACTACCCCGTCACGGCGGGTGGTGAGCCGATCTACGTCCACGCCAAGGTGCTGGTGATGGACGACCGTCTCCTGCGCGTGGGTTCGTCGAACCTCAACAACCGGTCGATGGGGTTCGACACCGAGTGCGATCTGGCAGTCGAGGTCACCGCCGGCACGGCGAACGGTGACGAGCTGCGGCGGACCATTCTCGGTATTCGCCGTCAGCTCGTCTGCGAGCACCTCGGTGTTCCGGCGACACTGTTCGAGGACACGCTGGCACAGACGTCGTCGTTCCTGGGCACCGTGGAGGCGCTGCGCGGCGGTGGCCGGACGCTCGAGAAGTTCGAGCCGGAGACGGTCGAGGACGAGGACAGTCCGCTCGCGGAGAACGAACTGATGGATCCCGAACGCACACCGCCGAGCCTCTGGGAGCGCACCAGCCGGGGCCGGCTGCGGCGCAGGGTGATCCGGCGTCAGAAGGCGGCCGGTTCGGTGCGGTAGATCCGCCGGTAGTCCTTGCGGAATGCCCGGCGGCCCAGGATCGACCACGCCATTCGGGCCGCGAAGGGCATCTCGGACAGGAACATTCGGCGCTCCTCGGGGGTCGCACCCTGGAGGATGAAGCCGAGGAACACCAGGAGCCGGTCCTTGGGGATCGACGCGCGGCCACGGTCGCCCATCTCCTGCCACTCGGCGAGCGTCATGAACCGCTCCGCCATCGGGAGGATGCGCTGTTCCTCCTCGCCGAGGTGCTCGTCGAGCGCGGCGGACAGCGCGGTCAGTGTCTTCGCCAGCGGTTCGCCGTCCATCGCATCCGCCGTGAACGCGGCGCCCTGCGACTGCGCCCGCGACAGCAGTTCGGAGAGGCGTTCGTGCTGTTCCTCCATCCGCAGCACCAGCGCCGCGTCGGTGGGCGCGCGGTCGAGCAGCTTCGGCCACAGCAGGTCGTCCTCACTCGTGTGATGGTGGTGGAGGGCGGTGGCGAGTTCCTCGAAGAACGTCACCACCTCCCCGGCACGGGCGGTGTCTCCGGCGGGAACACCCCGGACGAGTGCGGGCAGCGCGGCGAACTGCCGACGGAAGCAGTTGTGGACCACCACCATCTCGCGGGTGTCGGGACGGACTGTGTGAGCAGTTGACGTAGTCATGCATTCAGGGTCGGTTCGGCGTCTTGGAGAGGACTTGGAGGCCACTAGTGCTTACGCTTGCTGCACGATGCTGCGTATTCGAGTACTCGGGACGTTCGAGGCGGAGGACGAATCGGGGGCGGTGGACCTCGGCGGCCCCCGCCAGCGCGCCGTGCTCGCGCTACTGCTCGTCGCGCACGGCGAGGTGGTGCCGGTGGATCGGCTCATCGACGACCTCTGGCACGGCGCTCCCCCACCGCGGGCGGTCGGTGCACTTCAGGCATACATTTCGAATCTGCGGCGGGCGCTGGAGCCGCACCGCGCGCCCCGGGCGGACTCCACCGTCCTGGTGAGCCGGGCCCCGGGTTACGCGCTCGTCCTGCCCCCGTCCGGTGTCGACGCGTGGGAGTTCGAGACCCTGATCCGGTCGGCTGCCGACACCGGGCGCGCGGATCTCGAACACGCGCTGAGCCTGTGGCGAGGACCGGCATTCGCCGAGGTGGCCGGTGAGCACTGGGCTCTCGCCGAGATCGCCCGGCTCGAGGAACTGCGGGTGGTCGCGCGCGAACGTCTGGTGTCGGCGGCCGTCGCGAGCGGGGATGCGGCCGGCGCCGTGCTCGACGCGCAGGCCCTCACCCGGGACCACCCGCTCCGGGAAGAGGGCTGGCGATTGCTCGCCCTGGCCTTGCACCGCAGTGGGAGACAGGCCGACGCCCTGGCCGCGTTGCGCGAGGCCCGCGGCAGGCTTGCGAACGAACTCGGCCTCGACCCCGGTCCCGCCCTGACGGAACTCGAACGACAGATCCTCACCGGCACCGTCCCGGCCGCACCCGCACCCGCCCTCGCCGCCGGGCCGGTCGACACGACGCCGGACCCCCGGTTCCTCGGCCGCAGCGAGGAATTGGCGACCCTGACCGACCTGATGACCGACCCCGGCACCTCCGTGGTCCTCCTCGGGGGCGACGCCGGATCGGGGAAGTCGTCCCTGCTGCGCCGGTTCCGTCGAACACTGCACGACGCGGGGTGGCAGGTGGCGGTGGGTCGCTGCCCCGAAGTGGACGGCGCCCCACCCGCCTGGGCGTGGGTGGAGATCCTGCGCGCACTGGCCGAGAAGGTCGACCCCGGCACCGAGACCGACGCGCTGGCACCCCTGCTCTCCGACGACCGTTCGCACGCGGCGCGACCGGACGATCCGAGCGGACGGTTCCTGCTGCACCGCGCCGTCGCCGACTACATCGGGACCGTCCGCGAACACGGCCCTCTCGCCGTCGTCCTCGACGACATCCACCGCGCCGACGAGGACACCCTGTCGATCCTCGTGCGGCTCGCGCAGCAGCGGTCGCCGATCCTGCTGCTCCTCGCGTTCCGCCCGGACGAGATGGACCCGAACCTGGAGAGCTGCTTCGCCGATCTCGCGGCGCTGCAACCGACCCGCATCCGCCTCGGCGGACTCGGACCCGGCGATTCGGCGGAGCTGATCCGGCAGGTGGCGGGACGCGACCCCGATCCCGACACCCTCCGCGCGCTCGCCGATCGGACCGGCGGAAACCCGTTCTACCTGCAGGAGAGCGCGCGGCTCCTGGCCAGCGAGGGCGAACTGGTGGCCACGTGGGAGGTGCCGGAGGGGGTCCGGGACGTCCTGCGCCGGCGGATCGCCCGTCTCCCCGAACTCGCCGTGTCCGTCCTGCGGCTGGCCGCGGTCGTGGGCCGCGAATCCGACATCGACGTCCTCACCCGCGCCGCCGAGGTCGACGAGGACACCGTGTTCGACGCCCTCGAGTCGGGCGTGATCGCCGGTCTTCTCGGCGAGCCGCGCGCCGGGACGGTCCGGTTCACGCACGCCCTCGTCCGCGACACGCTCTACTCCGACCTCACCCGGCTGCGCAGGAGCCGCTGGCACGCGCGGGTCGGGACGGCACTCGAGGAGTTGCGGCCGCACGATGTCGCGGCTCTCGCCCACCACTTCACCGAGGCGCTGTCGGCCGCCACCGCACGGCAGGCCCTCGACCACAATGTCGCGGCCGCGGCGCAGGCCGCCGACCGCTACGCCCACGAGGCGGAGATCGGCTTCCTCGACAACGCCCTTCGAGCGGCCGACCGGTTGCCGCCGGACGCGGCGGCGTCCGTGGACGAGCGCGTCGAAATCCTCACCGAGCTGAGTCGCACGCAACTCGCCGCCGGCATCGGACTGGCGGGATCCCGCTCACGGAACCGGGCTCTCGCGCTCGCCCGGGACGCGGGACGCACCGACCTGGCGATCCGGGCGCTCGCGTTCGTCGACACCCCGACGCCGTGGATCAATCGGCGATACGGCGAAGTGGACACGGCCGTCGTCGATCAGATCGAGGCGTTGCTGCGGGACGAGGAACTGGAACCGGCGGTGCGGTGCCGGCTGCTGGTCACCCTCGTCCACGAGATCGGGGCGGAGGACCACGAGCGCACCGGTTCCGCGGTCCGGGAGGCCGAGACTCTCGCCCGTGACCTGGACGATCCGGTGCTGCTCGGGCTGGTGCTCTGCGCCGTCCACGCCGGCACCGGTTCCCCGACCAGCACGCTCGGCCACCACGTCATCGGCGACGAGCTGCTCCGGATCGGTGACCGGACGCAGCTTCCCGTGTTCACCATGCTCGGCCACCACCTGCTGGCCGAGATCGCGTCCGGCAACGGTGACATCCCGGCGATCGAACATCACATGGGCATCCAGTCGGAGCTGGCGGACCGGTATCAGTTCCAGCAGGCGCAGGCGACCCGGGAGATGAGCCGCGCGATGGTCGCACACCTCACCGGCGATCTGGCCACGGCGGAACGACACTACGGGCGCGGCCACGAGTTGATGACCCGGGCGGGCCTGGACGCGGACAGCGTCTTCGCCCTCGCGCTGTTCACGCTCCGGCTCACCGAGGGACGCGCCGGAGAACTCCAAACGGTGATCGAGACCGTCGACAGTGCCGCGATGGACGTGATCGCCGATCTGCACGCCCTCGCACTACTCGGCAACGGCAAACCGGACCAGGCGCGGCAGGCCCGGCGTCACCTCCGCCCGGTCCGCCGCGACTTCTTCCATTCCCTGATGATGTCGCTGCGGGGCATCGTCGTCGCGGGGTTGGGTGAGCGGGACGAGGCGCCCGCGGTGCACGCGGAGCTGAGCCCGTACAGCGGCCAGATCGGCGGCGGCGACACGGCGGCGTTCGCGGTCGGCCCCGTCGACACCATTCTCGGCGACCTCGAGATGCTCCTCGGCCGCCCCGAGGACGCCCGCAGGCACTACGCGGCGGCACTCGAACTGGCCGAACGCTGCGGTTGCCCGGCGTGGGTGGAGGCCGCGCGCACCCGGGTGACCACCCGCCCAAGCGAGTTCCAAGTGGGCCACTAGCCGCCGGGCGCAGAGTCGGAGGCGACAGAACCAACCGGCTTTCCTGGAGGCTCCCCCATGAGTTCCCTGCTCGCGCGCCTCGGCTCGGCTGCCGCCACCCGTCCCTGGCGGGTGATCGCCACGTGGCTGACGCTGCTCGTCCTGGTGCTTGCCGCCGCGTCCGCGTTCGGCGGAACCAACCACGACGACTACAACGTGCCCGGTCTGCCGTCGCAGCAGGGGACGAATCTGCTGACCGCGCGATTCCCGGAGATGTCGGGAGCGGACGCGCGGGTGGTCGTGCACTCCGAGAAAGGCCCGCTCGACCCCGTGGTCCTCGCCGATCTCGGCACCAGGCTGGCGGAGGTAACCGGCGTGAGTTCCGTGTCGCCGCCCCGCCTGTCCCAGGATTCCGACACCGCGGTGATCAGCCTCAACTACCGCATCCCGGTCACCGACTTCCACGGCAGCGAAGGGGTCGACGCCCTCGACGCCGCGGTGGCCGACACTCAGGCGCAGGGACTTCAGGTGGAACTGGGCGGGCAGGTCCCGGAGAACATCTCCAAGCCGTCGGGTACCGCCGAGGCGGTGGGCATGGTCCTGGCGCTGATCATCCTGGTGTTCGCGTTCGGTTCCGTGGTGGCCGCCGGACTGCCCCTGGCCGTCGCGCTCGTCGGCGTGGGCATCGGGTCGGGGCTCATCGCGATCATGGCCGGGTTCACCAGCATCAGCACCATCGCCCCGACCATCGCCACGATGGTCGGCATCGGCGTCGGGATCGACTACGCGTTGCTGCTCGTCACCCGGTACACCGATGGCCTGCGGTCCGGGATGTCGGTGCGGGACGCCGTCGCCGCGGCCAACTCCACGGCCGGGACGTCGGTGATCTTCGCCGGCACCACAGTCCTCGTCTCCCTGTTCGGGCTGCGACTGTCCGGGCTGCCGATGTACGCGTCGTTCGGCTACGCCACGTTCGCGATGGTCGGCATCGTCATGCTCACCTCGGTCACGCTGGTGCCCGCACTGTGCGGGCTGGCGGGCACGCGGGTGCTGGGCAAGCGGTCCCGTGCCCGGGCCGAACGTCGCCCGACGTCGCCGCTGACGGAACGGTGGGCGATCCGGGTGAGCCGCCGCCCGTGGCTGTGGGCCCTGACGGCGCTCGGCGTGCTGCTGCTCCTGGCCGCTCCGGTTCTGGGCATGCGGACGTGGCCGCAGGACGCAGGTAGCGCACCGGCCGCCAACACGATCCGTCAGGCGTACGACCTGATCGACACCGAGTTCGGGCCCGGCGCCAACGGACCCCTGATGGTGGCGGTCGACCTGAACAAGATTCCGGCAGCCGAACTTCCGGCCCTCGCGCGTGAACTGGCAGCCGAACCGGGGGTGGCGTCGGTGACGCCCGTCCTGACGAACGCCGACGCGACGGCCGCGCTGATCTCGGTGCAGCCGACCACCGGTCCCAGCGACCCCCGCAGCACCGAACTGCTGCAGCGGATCCGATCCGACGCCGCCGACGGCGTCCACGTCACCGGACTCACCGCGACGTTCGCCGACATCTCCGCCCGCCTCGCCGAACGGCTGTGGCTGGTGATCGCGTTCGTCGTCGCACTGTCCGTCGTGCTGCTCACGTTCGTGTTCCGCGCGCCGGTGGTCGCGGTGAAGGCGGCCGTGATGAACCTGCTGTCGGTGGCCGCCGCCTACGGCGTGATGGTGATGGTGTTCCAATGGGGTTGGGGCGCGCAGCTACTCGGCCTTCCGCATGCGCTTCCCGTGTCGAGTTGGGTACCGATCCTGATGTTCACCATCCTGTTCGGACTGTCGATGGACTACGAGGTGTTCCTGCTCTCCCGGATACGGGAGCGCTGGCTCGACACGGGCGACTCGCACCGGAGCGTCGTCGAGGGACTGGCATCCACGGGCCGGGTGATCACGAGCGCGGCGGCGATCATGGTGGCGGTGTTCGCCGGGTTCGCACTCGACGGCGACGTGACCGTGAAGATGATGGGCGTCGGCCTCGCGACGGCGGTCCTCATCGACGCGACGATCGTGCGGATGGTGCTGGTTCCCGCGACGATGTATCTGCTGGGCAACGCCAACTGGT
Source organism: Rhodococcus sp. IEGM 1307 (assembly GCF_030056915.1). Taxonomy (NCBI): domain Bacteria; kingdom Bacillati; phylum Actinomycetota; class Actinomycetes; order Mycobacteriales; family Nocardiaceae; genus Rhodococcus; species Rhodococcus sp. IEGM 1307. Next base: position 502,971 of record NZ_JASHKW010000001.1, on the reverse strand, counting down.
GGCGGCCGGGCGGACGCCGGGATGCGGCACCGGACGGGGACGCTACCTCCGCAGGCGTTCCACTTCCGCTTCGAGCGCGATGACCCGCCGGTACAGGGCCTGGATGCTCGCCATGCACACCCCGTTCGCGTCGACCATCGCGATCCGTCGGTCGTTGGAACCGAGACCGAATGCGGTGGCGAAATCCTGCGCCATCGGGCCCAGGTGCCGCACCGAATCGTGATCGAAACCGTAGGTCCAGACGCTGACCGGCATGTCGGCGAGGCGTTCGAGCACCTCCCCGGCACTGGCAGGCGGCGTCTGGACGGCAACACCGCGTTTGCGGGTCAGAACCGAGTGAAACCACGCCAGCGGGTGGCGGGTACGGGCCGCTGTTCGCGCCCGCACCCGCCCCCGACGGGTGTCGACCCACATGGAGTCAGTCGGGGAGTTCGCCGACATCGTGCTTGATCGTCGCGTCACTGAGAAGGAGTCCGACCCCGAGGGCCATGACGCCGATTCCGAGTCCGATTGCGGCTCCGCCGAGTCCGAGCATGATTCCGAGCATGTTGTCTCCTGTTCGTCGCTGGTGTGCGGGATTTCGTGCCCCCGCTTTCTGAACACCTACGACTCTCGCGGCTCCGGCCCTCCGAGATAAGACACCCCAGGGTGGTGCAACCGCACCCCCGGACGCGGCGCCGGGGCGGCAGAATGGCCGCCATGACGGAATTGCCGGAATGGGCCCGCACCCTCGACCTCGCACCGCACCCCGAAGGCGGCTGGTACCGCGAGACGTGGCGCAGCGACGTCACGATCCCGGAGGGGAGCCTGCCCGGCGACTACCCGGGACCGAGGGCGGCCGGTACCGCAATCCTGTTCCTGCTGATGCCCGGACAGCAGTCGGAATGGCACAGCGTGCGCAGCGCCGAGATCTGGCTGTACCACCGGGGAAGCCCCCTGCGGCTCGAACTCGGCGGGGACGGAAGCGAACCCGCGAATCCGGACGCGCAGATCCTCGGCGCAGACGTCGCGGCGGGCCAGCAACCACAGTTGCTGGTCCCGCCGCGGCACTGGCAACGAGCGAAGCCCGAGGGCGACGAACCGACTCTCGTCAGTTGCGTCGTCACCCCGGGCTTCGACTTCGCGGACTTCCGGCTCTAGGCCCTCCGGGCCCGTGCGCCTTTTTGGTAGCTGCAGCAACCAGAAAGGCGCACGGGCGGCGGAGCCGCCTACGAGCCCAGCGTGTCCGGGTCGGGGCCGATGCGCCCGTCGGCCCGGGTCAGCGACCCGACCGTGTTGATCTCGTCTGGGGTCAGCTCGAAGTCGAAGACGTCGAAGTTGGCGGCGATGCGCTCCGGCGTCACCGACTTGGGGATGACCACGTTGCCGATCTGCAGGTGCCAGCGAATGATCACCTGTGCGGTCGTCTTACCGTGCGCTGCAGCGATCTTCGCGATGGACTCGTCCTCGAGGACGGTGCCCTGCCCGAGCGGGCTCCATGCCTCGGTCGCGATGCCCTTTCCGGTGTGGAAGGCGCGCAGGTCGGCCTGGTTGAACCGCGGGTGCAGCTCGACCTGGTTGATTGCGGGCACCTCGCCCGTCTCGGCGATCAGCCGGTCGAGGGTCTCGGGGGTGAAGTTGGAGACACCGATCGACCGCGCACGCCCGTCGGCCTTGATCTTCTGGAAGGCCTTGAACGTGTCCACGTAGCGGTCCGCGGACGGCACCGGCCAGTGGATGAGGTAGAGGTCGACGTAGTCGAGCCCGAGGCGGTTCAGGCTGGCGTCGAACGCGCGGAGCGTGGAGTCGTACCCCTGGTCCTCGTTCCACAGCTTGGTCGTGACGAACAGCTCGTCGCGGGCAATTCCGGAGTCCGCGAGCGCGCGGCCCACTCCGGTTTCGTTCTCGTAGATCTTGGCGGTGTCGATGCTGCGGTACCCGGCCTTCAGCGCCTCGGTGACCGCGGCGTGGCTCTCGTCGTCCGGCACCTGCCACACGCCGAAGCCGAGGGCAGGAATGCTGTTCCCGTCGTTGAGCGTGACCGTAGGTACAGGACTCTGTGCATTGTTGAAACCCATGAGATTGTCCAACCGGGGACCCGGACCAGATGTTCCCGCGTCTCAGGATGTGGACTTTCGCGTGTCGTTTCGGTGCGACCGGGTAATCCGACGGCATCGGCGTTCAGGTGGTGACGCGCCCGGTGGAAGGGGCGGACATGGGCCTCGGATACACATTGGCCTATCGGTTCAAGATCACGCCCTGGGTGAAAGCGGGCCGCGTGTTCGGAAGCCAGATCGAGACGTTGCTCGATCCCTTCGACGCCCCACCGGGAGAGGTCCTCGACATCGGATGCGGCACCGGTGACCATGCCATCGAGATGGCCCGGCGGGGGTGGCAGGTGACGGGGATCGACACCGTCCAGCTGGCCCTCGACAAGGCGCGGTCCAAGGCCCGGAAGGCGGGCGTCGACGTGCGTTTCATGCACGCGGACGCCACCGACCTCGAGCACGCCGTCGGTCGCGGGTACCACCTGATCCTGGATGTGGGGTGCTACCACGGGCTCAGCGACCACGACCGGGTCGCGTACGCCGAGAACGTCACGACCGTGAGCGAACCGCACGCCACCCTGCTGATGTTCGCGTTCGGGCCGGGGCACCGCGGCCCGCTGCCGCGCGGGGTCTCCCGCTCCGACGTGGAGCGGACGTTCGAGAAGTGGAAACTCGTGTCGGACGTCGACGCGGACACGACCGGCATGCCGGGACCGCTCAAGAAGGCCGACCCCCGCTGGTTCCGCCTCGTCAAGCGCTGAGTGGATAATCGCCGGGTGACTGCAACACTGCGCATCAGCGGACTGTCGGCTTCGCGCGGTGAGCGCACCCTCTTCTCCGGCCTCGATCTGACCGTCGCCCCGGGCGACGTGACCGGACTCGTGGGGGCGAACGGTGCCGGCAAGTCGACGCTGTTGACTGCGCTCGCGGGGGTCGGCTCGGCGGACGTCGAGGGCAGTATCGTGCTGAGCCCGCCCGACGCGGCCGTCGGCTACCTCGCCCAGGAACCCGACCGGATCTCCGGCGAGACGGTGCTCGACTTCCTCGGTCGCAGGACCGGCGTCACCGAGGCCGAGCACACCATGAATGCGGCCGCGGAAACGCTCGGCGAGTCGGATGAGGATCTCTACTCCCCCGCCCTGGAACGCTGGCTGGCGCTGGGCGGCGCCGATCTCGCCGAGCGCGCGGAGAAGGTCGTGAGCGAACTCGGGCTGGGGGTGCCGCTCGACGCGCACATGACGTCGCTGTCCGGTGGGCAGGCCGCGCGCGCCGGATTGGCGTCGCTGCTGCTGTCCCGGTACGACGTGCTGCTGCTCGACGAGCCGACCAACGACCTCGACCTCGTGGGGCTCGAGCAGCTCGAGCGTTTCGTCGCCGAGAGCCGGGCTGCGATGGTGGTGGTGAGTCACGATCGAGAATTCCTGGCGCGCACCGTGACCGGCATCGTGGAACTCGACCTGGTACAGCAGCAGATCGCGGTCTACGACGGCAGCTACGACTCGTACCTCGCCGAACGGGAGATCGCGCGCAGGCATGCGCGGGAGGCGTACGAGGAGTACGCGGGGACCCGTTCGGACCTCGAGGACCGCGCGCAGATGCAGCGGAACTGGATGGAGCACGGCGTCCGGAACGCGCGGCGTAAGGCGAAGGACAACGACAAGATCGGCAAGGGCCTGCGCACCGAGTCCACCGAGAAGCAGGCCGCGAAGGCCCGGCAGACGCAACGCCGGATCGAGCGGCTCGAGGTGGTCGAGGAGCCGCGCAAGGAGTGGGAGCTGCGGATGGAGATCGCGGCAGCCCCACGCAGCGGATCGGTCGTGGCGACGGCGAACGGTGCCACCGTCGCATGGGGCGGGGACCGCGAATTCACGTTCGGTCCGGTCACCACTCAGGTGAACTGGGGTGACCGGATCCTCATCACCGGCGCCAACGGTTCCGGCAAGACGACCCTGCTGAACGTGCTGCTCGGCAAGATCGCCCTGGATGCGGGCACCGCCGCACTCGGTTCGGGTGTGGCGATCGGCGAGATCGATCAGGCCCGCGGCCTGTTCGAGGGCGGCGAGAAGGTGGCCGACGCGTTCGCGGCGCAGGTCCCGGACTGGCCGGACGCCGACGTGCGCACGCTGCTCGCGAAGTTCGGGCTCAAGGGACACCACGTGCTGCGGCCGGCGGCGTCGCTGTCACCGGGCGAACGCACCCGCGCCGCCCTGGCCCTGCTGCAGGCGCGGGGCGTCAACCTGCTGGTGCTCGACGAGCCCACCAACCACCTGGACCTCCCCGCGATCGAACAGCTCGAGCAGGCCATGGAGAACTTCGACGGCACGCTGCTGCTCGTCACCCACGACCGGCGGATGCTGGATTCGACTCGCAGCACGCGCCGGTGGCGGATGGACGGCGGCCGACTGTCCGAGGAGTAGTCAGTCGCCTTCGGCCATCGGCGGCAACGCCTTGACGAACGGCGGGTCGTAGTCGACCTTGCCCAACTTCGCCGCGCCGCCGGGGGAACCGAGGTCGTCGAAGAAGTCGGCGTTCGCCTTGGTGTACTCCACCCACTGGTCCGGGACGTCGTCCTCGTAGAAGATCGCCTCGACGGGGCAGACCGGCTCACAGGCGCCGCAATCGACGCATTCGTCGGGGTGGATGTAGAGCATCCGACCGCCCTCGTAAATGCAGTCGACGGGACATTCTTCGATGCATGCCTTGTCCAGAACGTCGACACAAGGCTCTGCGATGGTGTAGGTCACGTCAGTAATCCTGTCCTTTCCTGCCGTCCCGCGCGAATCGCCTCCACTCTGCCACTCAATTTCCCGAGGTCAACTTGTCGGCGTGCGGCCGGCGGCGAGCGGGGTGGACGGTGGTCTGCGACACCCACTCCGTTGTATCCCATTGACAAACTGTTGGGTTTTCACAACACTTTGTTGCATGAGCCCAGTACGGCGGGGGGACGCCCTCCCCATCTACAACCGCATCGGCGTCCTTCGCGCCGAACGGGGGATGAGCCGGGCTCAGCTGGCGGGACTCATCGACGTCAATCCCCAGACCGTCGGCGCGCTCGAACGGGGCGACCACTACCCCAGCCTCGACCTGGCGTTCCGTATCTCGTGGGTGTTCGAACTGCCCGTGGAGGCCATCTTCTCCCGCACCGAGTTCGGACCCCTGTCCACCGAGCTCTACCGCACCGACCGACCGCCGTCCACGACAGGAAACGGGGAGAGCCATGCCTGAGACCAATCTGATCGAGCGGTACCAGGGGTTCCGGACGCGCAGATTCCTCCAGAACGAACGCCGGTACCGGACGTGGCTACCGAGGTGGCGGACGCGCAGCCGAAGACGAATCCTGGTGATCGCTCTCGGGGTGACGTTCGTGTTCATGACCGCCGTCGGCATCGTGTGCCATTTCGACATGGTCGTCGGGCCGCTGCTGTGGTTGCCCGCGTGCCTGCTGTTCTTCCCGCTGTGGACGATGCTCCAGATCGTGTCCGGGCGGCAGGGCGACGCTCCGCGCGACGCTCTCGACGAGTGGGAGATCCAGCAGCGCAACAGTGCCCGGTCGATCGGACTCACGGTCACCCAGCTACTGACGCTCGTTCCCGCGCTCTACCTGATCTTCGTCGGCGCGCTGGACGGCGATCACGGCAACGTGCCGTACGCCGCGGGACTGCTCGTCGTCACCGCGCTGATGGTCGGGGGGTGCACGCCCGCCATGATCCTCGGCTGGACGCAACCCGATCCCGACCCCGACGACCTCGCTTCGTAGGAACACCCGCACTCGAGAACGGGAAGGACCCATGTCTCACACCCTCACGATCGACGGCATCTCCAAACGGTACGGCGAGGTCGTCGCACTCGACGACCTGTCCTTCGAAGTCCGCCCCGGTGAAATCTTCGGTTTCGTCGGCAGCAACGGTGCCGGCAAGACCACCACCATGCGCATCGCGCTGGGCGTCCTGTCCGCCGATTCCGGCGAGGTCCGGCTCGGCGGCAAGCCGGTGGACCTGGATGTGCGGCGCACCATCGGGTACATGCCGGAGGAACGCGGGCTGTACCCGAAGATGAAGGTGGGCAAACAACTCGAATACCTCGCCGAGCTGCACGGCATTTCCCGCTCGGCGGCGCGGGAGGCGGTCGGCCGCTGGACCGAACGCCTCGGCATCGCGGACCGTGTCGGAGACACCGTCGACGCACTCTCGCTCGGCAATCAGCAACGCGTCCAGCTGGCCGCCGCGCTGGTCCACGATCCGGCGGTGCTGGTTCTCGACGAACCCTTCTCCGGGCTCGACCCCGTCGCGGTGGACGTGATGAGCGAGGTGCTGGTGGAGAAGGCGAACACTGGGGTGCCGGTGATTTTCTCGAGCCATCAGCTCGAACTCGTCCAGCGCCTGTGCCACCGCGTCGGCATCATCAGCCACGGCCGGATGCGTGCCGTCGGCACCGTCGACGAACTCCGCGGCGGCGGCAACGCCCAACTCGAAGTCCACGCTCCGGAGGCGCCGGTCGGCTGGGCCCATCACCTCGAGGGCGTCACCACGATCAGTCACCTCGACGGCCGGACCCTGCTGTCGCTCGACACTGACGTGGACGACCAGCTGATCCTGCACACCGCCCTGAAGACCGGACCGGTGCACGAATTCTCGCTGCGCCGGCCGACCCTGACCGATCTGTTCCGAGAGGTGGTCACGGCATGAGTGCCCCACTGAGCCCCGCCCGCGCGATCGGCCTCGTGGCCCGCCGCGAATTCCTGACACAAGTGGCGAAGAAGAGCTTCGTCATCAGCAACGTGATCATCCTGCTGGCCATCGTGGGCGGCATCGTCGCGTACTCGCTGTTCTCGGGCGGCGACGACGAACGCGCCACCATCGGACTCGTCGGCGACCAGTCGCTCGCGCCCGCTCTCGTCGCCACCGGTGACGCGGTCGGGACGCCGGTCGACGTCGTCCCGACCACCGACGAACAGGCCGCGCGGGACGAGGTGGGGAACGGTGACCTCGACGTCGCCCTGATTCCCGGCACCAACGGATCCGTCACGGCCGTCACCGAATCCGAGATCGGCTCCGGGCTTCGCACCGTGATCGACGCGGCCGTGGTGCAGCAGGCTCAGTCCGGTGCGCTCGCCGCGCAGGGCGTGGATCCCGCGCAACTCGCCGAAGCGACCGGCCGGGCGGTGGTCACCGTCGACGCACTCGATCCGCCCGACCCGGAGAAGGGCCAGCGCGTGGCCCTCTCCATCGCCGTGGTCGTCCTGCTGTACATGCAGATCATGATGTTCGGCATGTACGTGGCGATGGGTGTGGTGGAGGAGAAGTCGAGCCGCGTCGTGGAACTGCTCCTGTCGACCCTCCGTCCGCTGCAGCTGCTCTGGGGCAAGGTGATCGGCATCGGCGCGGTCGGTCTCGTCCAGTTGACCGCCTACGGTGTGGCCGGTGTCGCGGCCGGGCTCGCGACGGGCGTGCTCACCGTGACGGGGACGGCGATCGGGGTGCTGGCCGGAACGCTCGGCTGGTTCGTGCTCGGATTCGCGTTCTTCGCGGTCCTCTACGCCGCGGCCGGGTCGATGGTGTCGCGGCAGGAGGACGTCAACGCCACCGCGTCACCGCTGATGGTGCTGATCGTCATCATGTTCTTCAGCGCCTTCTCCTCGGTGAGCAACCCGGACGGCACCCTCAGCAACGTCCTCAGCTGGATTCCGCCGTTCTCGGCGATCCTGATGCCGCTGCGCATCGCCGCCGGCGTGGCGTCCCCGGTCCAGGTGGTCGTCACGGTCGCTCTGATGCTCGCGGTGACCGCCGCACTCAGCGTGCTGGCCGCGAAGATCTACCAGCGCTCGATCCTGCGGATCGGCAAGGTCGTGTCGTGGAAGGAGGCGCTCGGCAGGTAGTGAATTCCCAGCGCACGGCCAAGTTCCCTGTGTAGTCTTCGAATCGTCGATCGATGCTGCTCAGCTGCCGTCGTGGAACGGGGAACACCCATGGTCGTCCGTCGCGGGAAGCCGATCGCCGCCCTCGCCGTCGCCGTGGTCGCGTCCATGACGTTGATGCTGACGGCCTGCACGTCCGACGAGCCGGCCACTGCGCGCGGTGGCAACGCCGGCCCCGACGGCACCCCGGTGGCCTACCAGGAGCCGGTGAAGCTGTCGAGCGAGAACGGGGTGCTCGAGGTTCGACTGTCGGCCCATCAGGGCACGGTCGACCTCGACACCGTCTCGGAGCCGGTGTCGGGCTTCCTGGTCTTCGGATACGAGGTTCTGCGGGGCACGAGTTCGGACGGTTCGACCACGGGCGACGGCGTCTACCCGGCACCGACGTTGCGCGTCGATCCGGGTGAGCGCCTGATCATCCACTACGACAACGATCTCCGGAACCTGACGATCGAGGACTTCTACGACCCCGCGTTCACGCCGGCGGGCGGGGAGGTCCCGATCTATCCCCCGGCCCTCGACTCGGCGCCGCTGAACCTGCACACCCACGGTCTTCACGTGAGCCCGGACGGCAACGCCGACAACGTGCTGCTCGACATCCCCGCCGGGATGGGCAACGTCTACGACTACGCGGTGCCGAAGGACATGCCGAACGGCCTGTACTGGTACCACAGTCACCGTCACACGATGACGGCGCAGCAGACGTATGCGGGGCTCGCGGGACTGCTGGAGATCGGCAGGTCCGACGGCAACCTTCCGCTGGTGACGCAGAACGACGTTCCCATCCGTGACATGGCGTTGCAGTACAACTTCGTCTTCGACCGTAAAGGCAACGGCCACCAGCTGAACGACCCGAACTGGCCACAGTTCGTGAGCACGCTGACGCCGCCGGAGGGGACTCAGCTCGCCGACGGAACGTACGAGCCGAGCCTGGCGCCCGTGAACTTCTCGGAAACCACGGAGGGCTCCCAGTACGTCACCAACTGGTATTCCGGGCCGCTGTCGCCGGCGAATCATCGCGGGCAGAACCAGTTCGTGCCGGGCAATCTCCAGAGCTTCAGCAGTGATTCGACGAACATTCCCGCCGACCCGTCGCTGCCGGACAACGAACGCGACGTGCAGTACACGGTCAACGGGCAGTTCCAGCCGGAGCTGAAACTGAAGCCGGGCCAGACGGAGATCTGGTCGCTGGCGAACATCAGCGATTTCGCCTACATGCCGCTCAGGCTCACCGAGACCGCGACGGGCAACCACCCGAAGTTCGCCGTCGTCGGCCAGGACGGAAACCCCTTCACCCAGGTGCAGTTGCCCGTCGGTGGTGACGGCACCCGGCTCGTCATCCCGCCGGGGTCGCGGTACGCGATCGCCGTGACGATGCCGGACACCGGCGATCTGGTGCTCGACATGCCACCGCTGGACGGGGCGAAACCCGTCACCAATCCCGGCGTGCTCTACACCAACAACGGCACCGACAATCCGCCGGCCGAGCTGGGCACGGTGACGGTCGACCCGTCGGTGATCAGTTACGCCGACGGCTTCTTCACCTTCCCCACCCAGACCCTCCTCCACGTCACACCCGACAGCGGTGAAGGCCGGACCACGCCGTTCGAGCCCGGTCAGAACCTCGACGCGTACACATCGTTCGTGGACACGTCGGTGATGACACCGGACGTGAAGCGCACCCTCACGGTCTCGGGCGGATTCGGCAACGAGAAGGCCAGCAACAGCGACCCGAAGGCCTTCACCTACGAGTTCGACGACAACACGTTCCCGAACATCCCGCTGATCCAGCCGCGCCTCAATTCGGTCGAGGAATGGTTGATCACGAACCTCAACAACGACGAACATCCGATGCACATCCACGTCAACGACTTCCAGGTGATGGAGATCGTCGATCCGATCGCGGGCACCCGGACCGGGGTGCAACCGTGGGGCGAGGACAACGTGAACGTGCCGGCGCCCGTCACCGACGCGAACGAGAACCCGCTCGTGCCCGCATCGGTGACGCTGCGCACGAAATTCACCGAGTACACGGGCACTTTCGTGATCCACTGCCATCGCCTCAACCACGAGGACAACGGACTGATGGCCACCGTCAACGTCATCCCCGAGATGTCGACTTACGCGGTGGCGGTGCCGGGTTCGGCGGGCACCCCCGCGACCGTGCAGGTCCACGACGGCAACGGCGACAAGGTGATCGCCGCAGTCGCACCGTTCCCGTCGTTCGAGGGCACCCCGACGGTGGCGATGGCTGACGTCAACGGCGACATGATCCTCGACCTCGTCGCCGGGACCGGTGCGGGTGTGTCGCCGGAGGTCGTCGCGTACGACGGCAACGATGTCGGCTCCGGCCCGTTCACCGCCGAGCTGACCCGGTTCGCCCCGTTCGACGACGGCTTCCGCGGGGGCGTGAACGTCGCGGGTGCGGACATCGACGGAAACGCACTGGCCGACAACATCATCGCCGGAACCGGCCCCGGCACCGAATCGCAGGTGAAGGTGTTCTCGTCAACCCTGCCCACGGAGAAGGGCACGGCACCCGAGGTCTTCTCGAGCTTCACCCCCTACCCCGGGTCGCAGTCCGGGGTCACCGTCGCGACGGGCCTGGTCGACGCCGCCTCGGGCCGGGCAAGCATCGTCACCGCCCCCGGGCCGGGAGAAGCGCCTCGTGTGAAGACGTTCCGCTACGACCTGTTCGAGCCGACCGCCGCCGCGACTGCCGACGGCACCGCGGACGAGCACGCCGGCCACACCGACGGACCGCGGACGACGTCGGAGTTCCTGGCCTTCGACGAGAGCTACCTCGGCGGTGTCTCACTCTCGACGGGATGGGTGGCCGGTGCCGAAGGCGGAGCGAAGAGCATCGTCACCGGCATGCTGGGCGGCGACGGCACCGTTCGTGTGTGGTCGAGTGGGTCACGCCTCGACGGTGAACCGGCCATGTATCTCGAGAGCCCGAACCACCACTCCGGCGACGTCGTGTTCACTCAGATCGCGTCGTTCGCACCGTTCGCCGGCGGCCCTCCCGGCAGCGGGGTTCAGGTGGCCACCACCAGCACCACAAGCGGCGCCGACCTGCTCGTCAGCGGCCCCGGGCCGGGCGGCACCGAGGTGCGCAAGTTCGGACTGGGCCGCGCCGAACCCCAATCCACCACGCTGGTGCCGCTGCCGTTGGGCGCCCTCCCCGCCCTCCCCGCAGCGCAAGGGCCCGTGCCACTCGGCGGGCGGTAGGTGCAGTCGGTCAGCCGGCCCGCTTCTCGGCGGCGTCGGCGATGTCGTCGAGATCGCGCCGGATCGCCTTGGTGGTGGCCTTCAGCGCGAAGGAGCCGAACACTTTCATCATGAACTTCGACACTGCGCCGAGCCCAGTTGCTTCCGCTGAGAAGTGGAACGTCAGGGTGGTGCCGTCACCGGCAGGCTCCAAGGTGAACACCGTCGTGTAGTCCGCGCCGTGGGACGACGCCTTCACGACGGTGCGCTTCTCCGGGTCGATCTCCGTGACCCACATTTCCTCGGTCGACGACTTGCCGAACAGCACCCGGGTCTCGCGCCACCGCGTGCCGACTTCGTATTTCGTCGAGTCCAGCCTCTCGAGCTTCTCCACACCGCTCAGCACCGATTCCGCGTTGTCCAGATCGGTGACGACCGCCCAGACCGCGCCGACGGGCGCATCGATCGTTCGGCTCACGCGGATCTCCGAGGCTGACATGGGGCACCCATTTCTTTCTTCTCAGGGCAGGGTCCAGAATTGGCGGGTCATCAGGTAGAAGACGATGACCCAGAACACCATAACCCCGGCGACGATCGCGAGCCCTCGACGGTTCGTTGTCGCTTCCGGAACGTCCGGGGGTGGCCGCAGCCAGCGCCCCAGCACCCGGTTCACGTAGTACGGCATCGTCACGAAGCTCATGATGAAGCTGGACAGCAGGTTTCCGACGAGCAGACCGAGCCACAGCGGCATCTTCAGCGGCGACAACGCGAGGGTGAGAATCACGACGGTGGGATAGAGACCGACCCACACCGCGATCGACGTCTTGGTTTCGGACGGCGGCGGCGCCTCGTTGCCGTTTTCGTCGAACGCGAACCAGCTCCCGAAGGAGTTGTCGATGGTGCGCAATTCGAAGTCGTGGAACTTCTCCCCCTCGGCGAGAAGTTCCTGACGCTTCGCCGAGGTGAGCCACCTGTCGAGGTCGGCGGCGTTGTCGTAGCGGTACAGCGCTGTCCACTCGTCCTGGATTCCCTCGATGGGCCGGAAGAGTTCGCTGCCGCGGAAGCCGTCGAACTTGCTCTCTTCCAATCGCAGTCGATCCTGCCACGCGAGGAAATCGTCGACGTGCTCCGGGCCGACACGGTGCGTCACGACGACCGTCACGAGCGGATCCGACTCGCGTGCGCCCCCGCTGATGACCTGCTGGGTGGCGGGGCCGTCGAAGTACTGCTGCCCCTCGTCCAGCCGCTGCTGCCGGGTGGCGCTGTTGATCCAGGCCTGCACGTGGGCGACGGAGTCGAAGCGGTAGACCACGACCCAGTCGGGTTGCACGGCGGTGGGCGCGGAGATCTCGGCGCCCAGGAACCCGGGGTAGTGGGACGCGGCGGTGTTCATGTCCTGCTGCCAGGCCTCGAACGCCTCCTCGGCTCCGGCGCGCACCTTCTGGCCGATGATGACCGTCGCGGCGTTGCCGGTGGATTTCTCGGTGGGCTTCTCGGTGTCCATCGCCCTCTCCTCACGGCTCAGGTCGTCGGAACCGATCGGTTCTCGCCGATTCGGTGGTAGATCCGCTCGGGGGTGAGCGGCAACTCGCGAAAACGCACGCCCGTCGCGTTTTCCAGGGCGTTGGCCAGCGCGGGCGCCACCGGGTTGATGCAGCACTCCGCCATTCCCTTCGCACGCATCGGTCCGACGGAATCCATCGAATCGACCAGCAGCACTTCGGTGCGGGGAATGTCGGCGTAGGTGGGGATGCGGTAGTTGCGCAGGCTGGGGTTGATCATCACGCCGTTGTCGTCGACGTGGAAGTTCTCGGTCAGCGCGAAGCCGATGCCCTGGGCGACGCCGCCCTCGATCTGGCCGCGGACCTGCACCGGGTTGATGATTACCCCGGCGTCCGTGGCGTGGACGCTGTAGAGGATGCGGATCTCGCCCGTCACGCGGTGGACGGCGATGCGGAAACCGTGGGTGTTGGAGACGACGCTGCGCGGCGACCCGTACGCCTTGCGCGCCTCGGTGAACCGGATGCCGCGCCGGCGGGCGGCGTCGAGGAGTTCGGTCAGCGGCACGCGCGTGCCGTCGCAGAGCACCCCGTCGTCGTCCATCGAGCAGGACGCGACGTCGACCCCGGTGTGCGCGGCGGCGAAGGCCAGGATGCGGTCGCGCAGGGCCTCCGACGCCCGCGACACGGCGTTGCCCGCAACGAAGAGGCCGGCGCTGGCGAACGCCCCCGTGTCGAAGCCCGTACGGTCGGTGTCGGACTGCACGAGACGCACCCGCGACGGGGTGGTGCCGAGGTGGGTGGCCGCGATCTGCACGTGTGCAGTCGACGTCCCCTCACCGAATTCGACGGTGCCGACGGCGAGTTCGTACACGCCGTCGTCGCCGAGCGTCGCCCACGCCTCGGAGATATGTTCGGTCGGGGGCGCCGTCTCGTGCAGCGAGCTCGCGGTGCCCTCGCCGACGAGCCAGTCGTCGCCCAGCACCTGCCCGTTCGCGGTCCGCCTCAGTGCGGCGTCGACGAGGTCGATGCACTGCCCGAGCCCGTCCTCCGCGAACACGACGTCGTCGGGACCGTCGTCGATCGCGACAAGTGAGTCACCGGGGCGGACGATGTTGCGGCGCCGCAACTCGAGCGGGTCGATGTCGAGCGCGACTGCCAGCTCGTGCATGGCGGACTCCACCGCGAAGGCGGGCTGGGTCATGCCGTACCCGCGCAGCGCTCCGCTGGGCACGCTGTTCGTGTAGACGGAATACCCATCGAACTTCTTGTTGAGACACCGGTACGCCGAGATGGCGGCACCGGCGGCGAACAACGTCTCGCCGCCGTGGTTGCCGTACGCGCCCGTGTTCGACACGTTGCGCACCTGGAATGCCGTGAGTGTGCCGTCGGCCCGGGCGCCGAGCGTGATCGTCAGCTTCATCGGGTGCCGCGGCGACGCCGTCGTGAACTCTTCCTCCCGAGTGAACTCGAAGCAGACGGGCCTGCCCGTGTCGAGGGTGGCGAGCGCGACCAGATCCTCCGAGATCACCTCCTGTTTGCCGCCGAAACCACCCCCGACGCGCATACAGAACACGCGCAACTGGTCGGGGCGCAGGTCGAACAGGTGAGCCAGCTTGACCTTCGCGATCGACGGCGACTGCGAACTCGTGCGCACGTGCAGGCGGCCGTCCTCCATCCAGGCGATCGACCCGTGCGTCTCGAGATGAGCGTGCTGCACGCGCGGGGTGAAGTAGGTGCCCTCGTGGATCACGTCGGCCTCGGCGAACCCCGCCTCGATGTCACCCACCTCCCCGTGGAGCTCGAGCAGGATGTTGTGCACGGGATCCCGCACGAACGGGTCGTCCGAACCGTGCAACTGCGGTGCACCGTCGGCCATCGCCTCCTCCGGGTCGAACACCGCGGGCAGCACGTCGTATTCGACCACCACCCTGCGACACCCCTCCTCCGCGGCGCCGACCGTGTCGGCCAGCACCGCGACCACCCGCTGACCGACGAAGCGGACCGTGTCGTCGAGGATGTACGTGTCGTCGGGGTCGACGAGATGATCGGTGTGGATGGCGGTCGTGAACCGCTTCCGGGGCACGTCCTCCCACGTGTACACGCGGTGCACGCCGGGGACGGCGAGCGCCGCCGTCGTGTCGATCGACACGATGCGGGCGTGCGCATGCGGAGAATGCAGCACCTCGAGGTGCAGCATGCCCTCGATCTCGGTGTCCATTGTGAACTCGGCGCGGCCGGTCACCACATCGGTGGCCGCGGGTGCCCCGACGCTGGTGCCGACCGCGCGCCCCGGCTCGGCGACCTCCACCGCGGCGACACCGTTCACGGCATCTTCGATGGCCCGATAGCCGGTGCAGCGGCAGAGATTGCCCTTCAGCGCGCGTGGCAGGTCTTCCTTCTGGGCGTCGGTGAACGTCGCCGACGTCATGATCATGCCCGCGGTGCAAAATCCGCACTGGAACCCGGGGGCGTCACGGAACTGCCGCTGCAGCGGATGCAGGTCGTCCGGCGAACCGAGGCCCTCGATGGTGGTCACCTCCCGCCCCTCCGCGCGGAACGCGGGCGTGATGCAACTGTGCACGGGATCGCCGTCGAGCCACACCGTGCAGGCTCCGCAATCGCCTGCGTCGCAACCCTTCTTGACGCCGTGATGACCGAGCGACCGCACGAACGTGCGCAGACACTGCCCGGGATTCGGTTCCTCGTCGAACGCCCTGCCGTTCACGGTGTACGTCATTGCCGGTCTCCTGCGGTGAACTCGGTCCGGATCTCCTCGGCGAAGTGCTTCGTCAGGTGGCGACGGTGGTCGGGGGTGCCGTTGGGATCGTCGAACCACACGTCGTCGGGTATCGCGTCGATGCTCTGCTGGAGCGAGCCGGCGTCGGGTACGGCGTCGAAGGCCAGCCGGATCGGACGGGTGGTGCCCGCCGTGATCGTGAGCAGCAGGTCGTCGCCGCCGGGCGCCTGGGTGCCGATCATGAACACCGTCGAACGGCCGAGGCGCGTGAGGGTGAAGCGCCGATGCGTGTGACGCTTGCGGAGGGCACCGATCGGGATGTCGATGCGGCGCAGGATCTCACCCGGTGTGAGCACGTTCTCGCGGTTGCCCGTGACGAAGTCGGCGGCGTCGACGGTGCGCTCGGACCCGTCGGCGGCCCACAGTGTGTACGTCGCCTCGAGCGCGACCGCCATCGTGATCATCGGGCCCGCGGGAAGCGAC
Source organism: Rhodococcus sp. IEGM 1307 (assembly GCF_030056915.1). Lineage (NCBI taxonomy): Bacteria > Bacillati > Actinomycetota > Actinomycetes > Mycobacteriales > Nocardiaceae > Rhodococcus > Rhodococcus sp. IEGM 1307. The sequence goes on along the minus strand of NZ_JASHKW010000001.1, from coordinate 487,098 downwards.
ATGCAGATGTTGCCGCCCACCGTCGCCGAATTCCAGACCTTGAACGACGCCAGGAAGGCCTCGCAACTCGTTCCGAACAGCGAGGCGGCTCTCCAGTCGTCCGGCGGCGCAAGCGCATACAGCTCACGGATCGTGCACGTCGCGCCGATCTCGAGGCCCGCGTCGCTCGGCAGCAGGGTCTCCCAGCCGAGCGTCGTGAGATCGACGAGACGGCGCAGGTCGGGCTGCGGCTCGGAGAACAGCCACGTTCCCCCGGCCAGCCACGCGTCGCCTTCCCGCCACGCCGCACCCGGGTGGTCGGCTGGACGCCGAACGACATCGGTGATGGTGTTGAGGTCCATATGACTGCTCCACTCGGGAAATGTGTCGTCGTTCTCGTACCCGACCTGCGTCAACCCATCTGACTTTAGACACCGCGACAGCGGTCTCGGTGTTAATTGCCGGGTTCCACCCGGGCGCTGTTTGCGGTGTTCCGGCTGTGTGGGCGGCCGGGTAGGCGACCGTCACCCGCCGTAGCAGACATCTGCCGCCCCGGACCGACCGCTACTCTCAGGGCCATGGCCGCCAAGATTTCCGCCCACGACGTGCTCGAGTTGGTACTGGACGCAGGCAGCTTCGTCTCCTGGGACACCACACCCGTCGATGCGCGGCCGAACGAGAAGTACCGCGCCGACCTGCAGAAGGCCGCCGAGAAGTCGGGTGTCGACGAATCGGTGATCACCGGCGTCGGCACCGTTCGCGGGCGCCCGGTCGCGGTGATCGCGTGCGAGTTCGCGTTCCTGGCCGGTTCGATCGGCGTAGCCGCCGCCGAGCGGATCGTCTCCGCCATCGAACGCGCCACCCGTGAGGGTCTCCCCCTGCTCGCCTCGCCCACATCGGGCGGCACGCGCATGCAGGAGGGCACCGTCGCCTTCGTGCAGATGGTGAAGATCGCGGCGGCCGTCGCCACTCACAAGGCCGCCCATCTCCCCTACCTGGTGTACCTGCGGAACCCGACCACCGGCGGCGTGTTCGCGTCCTGGGGTTCCCTCGGGCACATCACGGTGGCCGAACCCGGTGCACTCGTGGGGTTCCTCGGACCCCGCGTCTACGAGGCCCTTTACGGCGAGAAGTTCCCCGAGGGCGTGCAGACGTCCGAGAACCTGTACCGCAACGGCGTCATCGACGGCGTCGTCCCCGCCACGCGCCTGCGCCGGCTCGTCCACCGGGCGTTGCGGGTGCTGATCGATCCGCCGACGTCGACCGCCACCGTCACCGAACCGGCGCCGGACGTCGACATTCCCGACGTGCCCGCGTGGCAGTCGGTGATGCTGTCGCGGCGCGCCGACCGGCCCGGCATCCGACACCTGCTACGGCACGCGGCCACCGAGCAGGTGCCCCTCAGCGGCACCGGTCAGGGCGAAACCGAGGGGACGGTGCTGCTGTCGCTGGCTCGTTTCCGGGGCGCACCGTGCGTGTTGCTGGGCCAGGACCGCGCCGGGCAGTCCGCCCTGAACACGATGGGGCCCGCCGCCCTCCGCGAGGCCCGCCGCGGCATGCGGTTGGCCGAGGAGCTGCAGATCCCCCTGGTCCTGGTGATCGACACCCTCGGTGCAGCGCTGTCTCAGGAAGCGGAGGAACGCGGCCTGGCCCCTGAGATCGCCCGCTGCATCTCCGACCTCGTGACGTTGAAGACGCCGACCGTGTCCGTCCTGCTCGGTCAGGGCACGGGCGGCGGGGCGCTCGCCTTCCTCCCTGCCGACCGGGTGCTCGCCGCGCAGAACGGGTGGCTGGCCCCGCTTCCTCCCGAAGGCGCCAGCGCGATCGTCCACCGCGATACCTCGCACGCCCCCGAGATGGCGGCCGCGCAGGGCATCCGTTCGCTCGACCTGCTGCGCGACGGCGTCATCGACGCCATCATCCCCGAGCATCCGGACGCCGCCGACGAGGCCGTCGATTTCTCCAAGCGGGTCGGCGAGGCCATCTCCCGGGAACTCCGTGCCCTGACCGGGGTTCCCGAGAGCGAACGCTTCGCGGCCCGGCTCGCCCGCTACCGGAACCTCGGCCTGGACTAAGACAGTTTGATCGTCGGGTTGTACATGTCCATCCACAGCGCGAGGTCGAGCGTGCGCTCGAGTCCGCGACGCGACACCTGATTGATCTGCGGGGTGTCGACGGAGACCGCCCGGGACAGCCAGTCCGCACTGACCAGGCCGAACACCGGGTTCGAGGGATCGCTGAGCAGGTCCTTGCCGTGCTGCTGCAACGCCACCGCATACTTCGGGTCCTGGGTGGACGGGTACGGCGACTTCACCCGGTCGATCACCGACTGCGGCAGCACATCCCTGGTCGCCGCCCGCAGCAACGATTTCTCCTTGCCGTCGAACGTCTTCAGCGACCACGGCGTGTTGTAGACATACTCGACCAGCCGGTGATCGCAGAACGGTACCCGGACCTCGAGTCCGACGGCCATGCTCGCGCGGTCCTTGCGGTCGAGCAGGACGCGGACGAATCGCGTCAGATGGAGGTGACAGATCTTGCGCATGCGCCATTCGAAGTCGGATTCGCCGTCCAGCCGGTCGATCCCGGACACGGCTGCGTCGTACGAGTCCTGCACGTAGTCGTCCATGTTCAGCCCCGCCGTGACCTCCGGGGTGAAGATGTTGCTCTCGTCGCCGAAGTGCTCGGCGAACTGCACTAGCCACGGGAAGGTGTTCGCTTGCTGCGCCTTCGGGTCGAAGAACTGCTTGTATCCGCCGAACACCTCGTCGGCCGACTCACCCGACAGCGCCACCGTGGAGTGCTGACGGATCGCCTTGAACAGCAGATACAGCGACGCGTCCATGTCGCCGAGGCCCATGGGGATGTCGCGTGCCCGGATGACCTTCGCGCGCACGGCGGGGTCCGCGAGTGCGTCGGAGTCGAGGACGATGTCCTGGTGCGCGGTCCGGGACCGCCGGGCCACGTCGTGCACGTACGGAGTGTCCGGGGTGCCCCGCAGTTCGTCGGCGACGAAATGTTCGGTCTGACCGACGAAGTCGACGGCGAACGTGCGGACCGTCTCACCGACCTCGGCGAGCTGCTCGGCGGCGATGCCGGTCATCGCGGACGAGTCGAGACCACCGGACAGCAGGGTGCAGCGCGGCACGTCGGCGACCAGTTGCCTGCGCACGATGTCGTCGAGGAGTTCACGGACGTGCGCGACGGAGGTGTCCCGGTCGTCGGTGTGCGGACGGGTCTGCAGGGTCCAGTACCTGTGCGCCCGCAGTCCGGTGCGCGAGACGGTGACCACCGTGCCCGGTTCCACCTCACGCATGCCGTCCCACACGGCGTGTCCCGGTGTCTTCACGAACGCGAACAGTTCCCGGATCCCGTCCATCGTGACGGTCGACTCGGCGATCGGATTGGCAAGGATCGCTTTGGGTTCCGAACCGAACAGGACACCGTCTCGGGTCTCGTAGTAGTAGAACGGCTTGATGCCCATCCGGTCGCGGATCATCAGGAGGGTGTCGGTCCGCGAATCCCAGATGGCGAAGGCATACATGCCGTTGAGCCGCTCCGCGACGGCCTCTCCCCACTCCAGGTATCCGTGGAGCACCACCTCGGTGTCGGAGTCGGTGGCGAATCGGTGACCGCGCCCGTACAGCTCCTCGCGCAGTTCACCGAAGTTGTACACCTCACCGGAGTAGACCATCGCAACGGTCCCGCCGGGGGTGTCCACGCTCATCGGCTGATGCCCACCCGGCAGATCGATGATCGCGAGCCTTCGATGCCCGAGCGCGGCGTGTTCGACGACCCAGGTGCCGCGATCGTCCGGCCCCCGGCAGTTCATCGTCTCGGCCATGACATCCACGGTGGACTGTTCGACGCGTAGATCGCGTTCGAACGAGATCCATCCGGCGATTCCGCACATGTGTTCCTCCGACTGTCGCTGGCGCCTTCCTTCAGCGCGTGGTCAGTTGCGAGGTGGCGAACCGAGTCGGAACCGTAGCAATCACATTGACAGTTCTTTACTCTTGCTAACCACCTACATTCCACGGTAACCCTTTTCGGCGCGCAGGCGGTGGGCCCGGAGCACCGCCGGTCAGAACGGCGCGGGTTCGTCGGTCGCGTAGGCCCCGGATGCGCGTGCACCGGGCGACCGGTGCCGGACCGCATCCAGGTGCGCCTGCCGTCGGCGGCGCTCCGCCCGAATCCGGGCAGCGGTGTTCTGCGCACGGGTGCGGCGGCGGGCCGCGGTCTTGGCATGGCCACTCGCGGCCGCGGCCGGGTCACTTCCGGCACCCAGGAGACCCGACGGCCGCGGTCGGTATCGGTGACCGGTGGGCGCGACCAACTCGATTCCACCGCCAGCGGTCACCCTCCAGTGACCGGAATGTTTGAGCCGGTGGTGATTTCGACAGTAAGCAGTCATGTTCCCGGCCACTGTCGGACCTCCGGCCGCGGGATCGGAATGGTCGAACGGCCGATGATGATCGAGGTCCGTGTTCCAGGCCGCTACATCGCAGTGCAACCATTCGCACCCGCCGGCCAGCACCCGCATCCAGGTGTCGAGCACGGTGCCGGGACGGTACATGGTCGGGACGACAGAGCTCGGTGCCCGCACCGGTTCGACTTCCGCGACGGCCGCGATCTCGCGTGCGTGCGCCGCGTCGACGATTCCGTAGCCGTCGAGGTAGGCCGGTTCGTCGTCGCCCGCAAGTGTGGAGTCGAGCATGATCAGGTGCACGAGGGGCTTGCGCGCGGTCGTCGCGATGCGGGAGTCCTGGCCGCAATCGACCCGCCCGCATTCACAGTGCACGAACCCGACCCCGTCGATGAGCGCGGACACTCCGTCGGCCCGCCTCTGTTCGTACGTTCGAAGGTCGTTCGGGCACACAGTGTTTGCCAGTTCACGCAATCTCGCGTCGAATGCGCGACCCTGCGCCGCAGGGATGGATCCGAGGATTCGGCACATGCCGTCCTCGGCCGCGCCGACTCCGACGAACCGGTCTGCCTGCGCCTTCTCCCGCTTGGCCCGCACCCCTGCCGGGTCGAGCCTTGCGATGATGCGGTTGGCGGCATTCGTCAGCCTGCGGCCGGTCAACCCGGTTCCACCGGAGCGCGGTGGGACCAGAACCTGTTCGAGGAGTTGATGTTCGACCTCGCCGATCTGGTCATCGCTGACGTTTGCCGTCGCGTCCTCGATCAGGCGCACCCGGTACATGTCGAGATCACCGCGTGCCATGGCCTCGCGTGTGGCGTGCAACCGGGTGCGTAGCGACATACCCAGACCGATCAGCCGACCCGCCGCCGCACGGCCCATGGTGAGCGCGGCACCGATCTCGGCCTCGACGACTTCGTGCGCGGTCGACGTCCACGCCCCGTCGGACTCGACCTCGGCAGTGCGGCGCACGAAAAGCTCGGCGATGACCGCCAGCTTCCGTTCGGCCACCACCGATTCACTGCGATGCAGGTCGGTCATCAACTCGACCAGACCCACATCGGATTCCCCGTCGACGAGACAGCAGACTGTCTCGCGAACCCCCCGATCGAATACCCCCGTATCGAACATGTGTTCTACCCTAGCGAAATCCCTTGCGCTCCACAAGACCCCGAAGAAGAGCCCACCGCCTAGCCACTCCCCGCCACGATGACAGGCACGGTGGCGGCGACGATGATTGCGGCGTTGACGGCCTCGACCGACTTGCGCACGGCAGTGCCTGCCCAGTCCCCTTCGGCGATCTCCTTCGCCCGTTTCTTCACGGCGCGACGATCGGCGTCCGGGAACAGCTTCGGGGCCGCGTCGACGGCGGACAGCAGCGAGACGAGCGCGGCGGTGCGTGGAGTGGGGGCGACCCCGTCGAGGAGTGCGGCGCTCAGTTCGGACCGCAGCGCGCGTTCGTGGCTGCCGTCGACCTCCGGCCACCGGGTGGTGGGGAAGATGCCCAGCACCTTGCCCTTCTCCTCGCGGACCCCTCCCGCGTCGACGATGCGCTTCACGAGTTCGTCGCGCAGGTTCTTGGCGAGCTTCTCGATGGCTGCTTCCGGTTTCATCGGCTTGGACGTACCGATGAGGTCGACGGCCCGCGCGAGCAGCGGATCCTGCGGCCACGCTCCGTCCCGGACGACGAGACGCCCCTTCTTCACGTCCTCGCCGGGTTCGGCCGGGGTGACGACGTCGCCCAGAGCCAGTTCCAGAAGAACGGCGCCGGCGAGGACGCGCGGCATCCGGGTCCCGTCGACGACGGGCTTTCCCGACGTGTCGTCGAGCAGCAGCAACAGCAGGTCTTCGGCGAGCAGCGTCATGCTTCCACGATAGGGCCGACGTCGCGACGAAGTCCGGTGTCCGTTCAGCCGCCCCGGGGAATGTTTGCCGGTTACCGTGAAGGGGCAATGTTCTGAGTATTCACCGGACGGTTGTCGGGCACCGCAGAAAAGCACGAGGAGCGGCTATGAGCGCGATCGGACACTGTCGGGCACTCCTGGCGGTTGCCGTCGTTGCGTCGTCGGCCATGTTCGGTCAGGTGGCAGCGGCGTCGGCGGACGAGTGGCGGGCCCTTCCCGCCGACAAGCCGGCGTCGGCAGACGGATCCGTCCTCGACCACATCGAGGAGATCGACGACCGTCAACTGAACATGTACGTCTACTCGGCGGCGATGGAGAAAGTGATTCTCCTCGAGGTGATCCGCCCCGCCGACACGAGCGTGCCCCGGCCGACCCTGTATCTGCTCAACGGCGCCGGCGGCGGCGAGGATTCGGCAACCTGGCAGGCGAGGACCGACGTGGTCGACTTCTTCGCCGACAAGAACGTCAACGTCGTCACTCCCGTCGGCGGGGCGTACAGCTACTACACCGACTGGGAGAAGCCCGATCCCGTCCTCGGCGTGAACAAGTGGACCACCTTCCTCACCGAGGAACTTCCCCCGATCGTCGACGCCACACTCGGAACGAACGGTGAGAATGCCATCGCGGGTCTGTCGATGTCGGGCACATCCGTCCTGAGCCTGGCCGAGGCGGCCCCGTCGCTGTATCGCGCCGTCGGCGCGTTCAGCGGGTGCGCCGAGACGAGCACCAAACCGGGCCGGGACTACGTCACCTTCGTCGTCAGCTTCCGAGGCGGCGACGTCGAGAACATGTGGGGACCGCCCGACGACCCCGCTTGGGTGGCCAACGACCCCGTCGTCAACGCCGAGAAGCTGCGTGGCATCGACCTGTACATCAGCAACGCCACCGGGCTGCCCGGCGTCCACGAGAACCTCAACGGCCCGGACATCAACGGAGATGTGGGCACGCTGGCAAACCAGGTGATCATCGGCGGCATCATCGAGGCCGGAACCAACGAGTGCACCCATCGGCTGGCCGACAGACTGAACGCGCTGGGAATCCCGGCCACGTACGACTTCCGGCCCACCGGCACCCACTCGTGGGGTTACTGGCAGGACGACCTGCACAACTCCTGGCCGATGATCGCCGGTTCCCTCGGCCTCTGACCGCATCATCGCGCGCCGACGTCGCATAGGGTGTTGCGGGTCACACGACGACGAGAGGATGTGCATCGATGAGCTCCCCGGGGACTCCGCCTTCGAGCGACAACCATGGCCAGAACTACGCCGAGGTGTACCGCCGGAGCACCGACAGTCCCGAGGACTTCTGGCTCGCCGCCGCCGAGGCCGTCGAGTGGGTGACGCCGCCGACGCAGGCGCTCGACGACTCCGCCGCCCCGATGTACCGGTGGTTTCCGGACGCGACGCTGAACACCTGCTTCAACGCCCTCGACCGGCACGTGCGGGACGGCAACGGGGACCGGGCGGCGTTGATCTACGACTCGGCGATGGCCCCCGCTGCGTCTCGCACCTACACCTACGCAGAACTTCTCGACGAGGTGTCCCGGTTCGCCGGCGTCCTGAAGGACCAGGGTGTGGTGGCCGGTGACCGGGTGATCGTTTACATGCCGATGATCCCCGAGGCGGCGATCGCGATGCTGGCCTGCGCCCGCATCGGCGCCGTGCACTCGGTGGTGTTCGGTGGTTTCGCTGCGAAGGAACTCGCGACCCGCATCGACGACGCCGGGCCGGTGGTGCTGGTGACGGCGTCGGGCGGCCTCGAGCCGGGGCGCACCGTCGACTACCTGCCGATGGTGGCGAAGGCGCTGGAGTTGTCCGGAACCCCTCCGCACACGGTGATCGTCAAGGACCGGGAGCAGGTCCCCGGTTCGGCCGCCGACTACCGGGGTGACGGGGCTGCGTGGTTCGACTGGGACGCGCTGATGGCGGATGCGGCACCCGTGGAACCGGTTCCGGTGACCGCGACGGACCCGCTGTACATCCTCTACACGTCCGGCACCACCGGGAAGCCGAAGGGCGTGATCCGCGACAACGGCGGGCACGCCGTCGCGCTCACGTGGTCGATGCGCAACATCTACGATATCGGCGCGGGCGACGTGTGGTGGACCGCGTCCGACGTGGGCTGGGTGGTCGGGCACTCGTACATCGTCTACGGGCCGCTGCTGGCCGGTGCCACGTCCGTGCTCTACGAGGGCAAGCCGGTCGGGACCCCGGATGCGGGCGCGTTCTGGCGGGTGATCTCCGATCACGGTGTGTCGGCGCTGTTCACCGCCCCGACCGCGATCCGCGCCGTCCGCAAGGCCGATCCCGACGCGAAGGAGATCGAGAAGTACGACATCTCCTCCCTGAAGACGCTGTTCGCGGCGGGCGAGCGCCTCGACCCCGACACGTACGCGTGGGCCACCCGCGTCCTCGGCCGTCCCGTCGTCGACCACTGGTGGCAGACCGAGACCGGCTGGGCGATCTGCGCCAACCTGCGCGGGCTCGAACCGATGCCGCTGAAGGCCGGCTCCCCCACCGTCCCGGTACCCGGGTACCGGGTCCAGGTGGTCGACGCCGAAGGGAACACGGTTCCCGCCGGGGCCGAGGGCAACATCGTGATCGGACTGCCGCTGCCCCCGGGCACTCTAGCCGGGTTGTGGCGCGACCCGGAGCGGTACGTGCGGTCGTATCTCGCCACGTTCGAGGGCTACTACCTGACCGGCGACTCCGGTTACATCGACGAGGACGGGTACGTGTTCGTCCTCGGCCGCAGCGACGACGTCATCAACGTTGCCGGACATCGGCTTTCGACGGGCAGCATGGAGGCGGTGGTCGCGGGACACCCCGCGGTCGCCGAGTGCGCGGTGGTCGGGATCCGCGACGAACTCAAGGGCCAGCGGCCCAGCGGTTACGTGGTACTCAAGGCCGGGGTCGAGATCGACCCGGAGACACTCCGCAACGAACTGGTCGCGATGGTGCGCGAGCAGATCGGCGCCGTCGCCACGTTCCGCGACGTGACGGTCGTGCAGGCGCTGCCCAAGACCCGCTCGGGCAAGATCCTGCGCAAGACGATGCGGCAGATCGCCGACCACGAGGAGTACACGGTGCCCTCCACCATCGAGGACGTCGCCGTGCTCGACGCGCTGAAGAAGCAGCTGGGCGGCTGACCTCTCAGACCCGGACGGCCGCGTCGAGTGCGTGATCCACCAGTTCCTCGACGCGGTCCGGTTCGAGGGGGTCGAGGTCGAACAGGATGCGGTAGATGATCGGCGCCACGACGTGGTCGATCACGTGCTCGACCACGCCCTGCACGGGTTCGCCGCGTCCGAGGATCGTCTCGATCTGGGTGCGGCAGAACGTCGCGCACTTGAACTGATTGGTGCCGTCCTCGGACCTGAGGGTGTCGGCGCTCATCACGACGTCGCGCAGTGCCGCCCGCCCCACCGGCGAGGACATCTCCTCGAGGTAGTCCTGCGCCCAGGCGACGAGGTCGCCTCGCACACTGCCGGTTTCACGTGGGGGCGCGTCGGGATGCAGACGTTCGAGCGCGACGTCCGCGAACAATTCGGTGATGTCGCCCCAGCGCCGGTAGATGGTCGACGGGGTGACCCCGGCGTCGGCGGCGATCATCGGGACGGTGATGTCCGCACGGTCGCGCTCGTCGAGAAGTTTGCGCGTGGACGCGTGCACCGCCTGCTGGATGCGGGCGCTGCGACCACCGGGGCGTGGACCTGGAGCCGGACTCATGCCCCCATGCTAACGCAAAGACGTTGCATTAAGAATGGTGGCGGCGTAGCGTCCATTAACGCAAACCTTTTGCATTAATGTTTCCGGGAGTACGCCATGACGACGCTTGCCGCGCCCGAAGCACCACCGACGTCTCGACCCGCACTGCGCCGAGGAGCCGCCTTCACGCTCGTCGCGGTCGTGATCGCCACCCTGCTCGGCGCGTCTGCCGCACCCACCCCGCTGTACGAGGTGTACCAGTCGAACTGGGGTTTCTCGTCGCTGCAGTCGACCCTGGTCTTCGGCATCTACGCCGTGAGTCTGCTGCTGGCGCTGCTCACCGTCGGGTCGCTCTCGGACTACGTCGGCCGTCGGCCCGTGCTGATCACGGCACTCGTGGTCGAAGCCGCCTCGATGATCATGTTCGCGACGGCCGAAGGCATCGGCCTCCTGCTGTTCGCCCGGGTCGTGCAGGGTTTCGCCACCGGCGCCGCGATCAGCGCACTCGGTTCCACACTCCTCGACCTCGAACGCACGCCCGGACGCGGCGCCACCGTCAACAGCATCGCGCCCACCGTCGGCCTCGCACTGGGCGCCATCGGATCGAGCCTGATCAGCGAGCACCTTGCCCGGCCCACCAGCACCGTGTTCCTGGTGTTCTTCGCGCTGTTCCTCCTCGAGATCCTCGGCATCTGGGCCGCACCCGAGACAGCGGTCCGGCAGAGGGGGGCTCTGGCATCGATGCGGCCGACACTCGCGGTCCCGTCCACCGCACTGGGCATGCTCGTCCTCACCGGACCCTGCCTGGTCGCCGTGTGGGCGCTGGGCGGCTTCTACCTGTCACTCGGACCTTCGCTCGCCCGCAACGCGCTCGACGTCCACACGTCGCTGATCGGCGCCGTCATGGTCGCGACACTCACCGGGACCGGCGCATTCGCGGTGTTCCTGCTGCGCAACGTGGCGGCACGCCGCATCCTGTACGTCGGAGCGTCCGCCCTCGTCGCCGGGGTCGCCGTCACCCTGATCGGCGCCGAAACGTCCTCGGCGCTGTGGATTCTCGCGGGAACGGCGGTGGCGGGCATCGGGTTCGGCGCCGGCTTCCAGGGCACCATCCGCACCGTCATGCCGCTCGCCGAACCGCACGAGCGCGCGGGCCTGCTGTCGAGCATCTACGTGATCGCCTACCTCGCCAACAGCGTTCCGGCACTGATCGCCGGATACCTCGTCGGAAAGGTCGGACTCGTCGACACCACCCGCATCTACGGCGGACTCGTCATCGTCCTCGCCGCGGCAGCGTTCCTCGGGCTCCTCATGCGCAAAGCGCCTGTGAGTACTTGTTAACCGCCCGCGGTTAACAAGTACTCACGGGGCCTTGATCTCGCCGTAGCGGGCGAGGGCCTCCTGCCGTTCATGGGCGTGGTCGACGATCGGCGGCGGATAATCCTCGGGGCGAACGTCTTTCAGAGCGTGAACGGCCTTGCCGGGGATGCCACGCAGTTCGGGCACCCACCGCCGCACGTACTCGCCGTCGGGGTCGAACTTCTCCCCCTGCGTCGTCGGGTTGAACACCCGGAAGTACGGCGACGCGTCCGTCCCCGATCCCGCGGTCCACTGCCAGCCGTGCTGATTGTTCGCCAGATCCCCGTCGACGAGCTGGTTCATGAAGTAGCGGGCACCCCGCCACCACGGCAGGTGCAGATCCTTGACGAAGAACGACGCGACGATCATCCGCACCCGATTGTGCATCCAGGCTTCGGCCTTCAGCTGACGCATCCCGGCGTCGACGATCGGGAACCCTGTGCGGCCCTCGCACCACGCCGTGTACGCCTCCTCGGCGTCGGGACCGCTGTCGTAGCGGATGTGGTCGAAGCGGCGATCGTAGTTTCCGCGGGCGCTGTCGGGACGCTGGAAGAGGATGTCGGCGTAGAAGTCCCGCCACGCGAGCTGCCGCCGGTACTGCTCGGCGCTCTTGCTACGGCGGCGCGCGAGATCGCGGAGCATCGTCCGCGGATGAATGTTGCCGTACTTCAGGTACACCGACATCCGGCTGGTCGCGTCGAGACCGGGACGATCCCGCGCATCCTCGTAACCGGCGAGGTCGTCCTCGCAGAACTCCGCCCACCGCTGCAGCGCCGCCGCCTCACCCGCGGGGCACCCGTCGGATTCCGGTTCGGGGATCGTCACCCGCCGCGCCTTCACGTCGTCCGGGTCGACCCACTCCACCGTCGCAGGCCCGGTGTCGATCGGCGCGCGCCACCCGTGTTCGAGCCACTGCCGGAAGTACGGGGTGAACACGCGGTACGGCTCCCCGTCCGTCTTCGCCACCCGGCCGGGCGCCACCGCGTACGGCGAACCGGTGGCCACCAGATCGACATGCTCGGCGACGGCGGCATCGCGCTCGCGACCGTAGGGCCCGTAGTCCGCGCTCACGTGCACTTCTTCGGCGGATACCTTCTTCGCGACCCTCGGAACCACGTCGACGGGATCGCCCTTCACCACCAGCAACCGGCCGTCGAGTTGGTCGTCCAGTGCGGCGAGACTGCGGAACAGGAAGTCCCGGCGAGCACCGCCCGATGTTTTCAGCAGCCGGTCGTCGAGGACGAACAGCCCGAGCGCCCGCGCCCCCGACTCGGCCACCGTGTGAAGCGTCGGCAGATCACCGAGCCGGAGGTCGCGCCGGAACCAGACGAGTGCGGTGTCCATGCCTGCCACGGTAACGAAGCGCAGGCCGATCAGTTGGTGGAGCGAGCAGACGACAGCACCGACAGGTACGGCGCGTCGATGTCGTAGTGGTCGAACGCCGACAGCGCCGCGCGGGCGAACGTCCGCTGCACCGCCCACTGCCTGCCGGGCTTGGTCCGCGCGGTGATCCGCAGTGTGACGGATTCCGCGGTCACCGAGTTGACGCCCAGCAGTTCCGGGGGTTCGAGTACGTCGGCCGCGATCGCGTCACCCTTCGCCGCCTCGGTGACGGCCTCCAGCGCCACCTCGCACGCCCGCTGCACGTTGGCGGCGTGCGCGATCGGCAGATCGACCACCGCGACCGCGTAACCCTGGCTCATGTTGCCGACGCGGACGATCTCACCGTTGCGGCAGTACCAGAGGGTGCCGTTGACGTCGCGGATCGTGGTGACCCGCAGACCCACCGTCTCGACCGTTCCCACGGCCTCGCCGAGGTCCACGACGTCCCCGACCCCGTACTGGTCCTCGAGCAGCATGAAGATGCCCGACAGGAAGTCCCGGACGAGGTTCTGCGCACCGAAACCGAGTGCGACACCGATCACACCGGCCGACGCGATGAACGGGGCCACGTTGACGCCGAGGACGGCGAGGACCTGGAGCACCACCCAGATGAGCACCACGATCGACACGGTCGATTTGAGGACGGACCCGATCGTCCGGGCACGTTGCGCGCGGCGCTCGTTGACCATTGCCTCCTTGACGCCGCGCGGGGCGCGTTCCCGCAGGGGTCGGAGCATGGCCGGTTTGTCGGAAGGCTCCCGGGGCCGCGTCATCCGGTCGATCATCCGGTGCAACGCGAAACGCAGCACGAGCGCCAGGACGACGTAGGTCGCGATCTCGGCCGGGCGGTGAATCAGCCAGTCACGGTTGGTTTCGGTCAGTTCGAATGCCTGCAGCGAAGAAAACATCTCCAACGAGTGTACGGACGAGACACGCTCCCACAACTGCCATCCGCACGCTCAGTGGTCGCGCTCACGGCACAATGCAGGAGTGACCGTCACCGACTCAGCCAGTGTCCTCGTGGTCGACGACGACGAGGACGTGCGGACGTCCCTCGAACGCGGCCTGCGGCTGTCCGGATTCACCGTCCTCACGGCCGTCGACGGCGCCGACGCGCTCAGGGTGGTCAGCGAACGACGTCCGGACGCGATGGTGCTCGACATGAACATGCCGGTCATCGACGGCACCGGTGTGGTGACCGCCCTGCGCGCGATGAACAACGACATCCCGATCTGCGTGCTCAGCGCCCGCGACACCGTCGACGACCGCATCTCCGGCCTCGAGTCGGGCGCCGACGACTACCTGGTCAAGCCGTTCGTCCTCGCCGAACTGATCGCTCGGATCCGGGCGATGCTGCGGCGGCACGGAACGACGGCCGCCGCGCCGGCCGACTCGCCCGCGACCCCACCGATCCGCGTCGGTGCGCTGGAGATCCGGACGTCCGCACGCAGGGTCTTCATGGCGGGCGAGGAGGTCACGCTGACCAAACGGGAATTCGAACTCCTCGAGGTTCTCGCCCGCAACGTCGGCATCGTCCTGAGCCGTGAGCGACTCCTCGAACTGGTGTGGGGGTACGACTTCGTCGCCGACACCAACGTGGTGGACGTGTTCGTCGGCTACCTGCGTCGCAAGTTCGAAGTCGGTGGTCAACCGCGCATCCTGCACACGGTCCGCGGAGTCGGGTTCGTGCTCCGGGAACCGTCGTGAAACGGTCGTTCTCCCTCCGGACCCGCGTGGCCGCCGCGACCGCACTGGGGGCGACGATCATCGTCGTGGCCCTCGGCATCCTGGTGTCGCTGGCGATCAACCGGAACAACCTGTCGCAACTCGACCGGCGGCTGGAGACGGCGTCGGACGTCCTGGTTCCCAACGCGGCCACCGCGGGACTGTTCCTCGGGGCACTGGGCGACAAGGGTGCGTTCGCCATCACCATCCGTTCGGCCGACGGCAACACCGTGCTCGTCAGCACCCCCACCCAGCTGCCCGAACTCGACCCGGGCCAGCAGACCGTCGAGGTCGGTGACACGAAGTACCGGGCGTACACCGCGACCGTTCCGCTCCTCGGCACCCGGATCTCCCTGGCCGTGCCGTACGCCGAAGCCCAGGACGTGACGTCGGAGCAGCAACGACAGGTGGCCCTCGTCGGAGTGCTCGCCATCGCCGCGGCCAGCGGTCTCGGCTGGTTGTTCGGCGGTCGGGCCGTGCGACCGCTGGTCGACTTGACCGGCCGCATCGTGCGCCGCGAACCGAAGCTGACACCCACGACCTCCGGTGTCCGGGAGGCGGACGAACTGGCCTCCGCCGCGGAATCGATGCTGCGCGACGTCGCGGAGGCGCAGGACGCGACCACCGCCGCGCTCGCCACCGCACGCGACTTCGCGGCCGTCTCGGCACACGAACTCCGGACCCCGCTCACCGCGATGCGCACCGACCTCGAGGTCCTCACCACTCTCGACCTGACGCCGGATCAGCAGCACGAGATCCTCCGCGACCTCGCCCGCTCACAAGACCGGGTGGAATCGACGCTGTCCGATCTCGAACGCCTCGCCCGCGGCGAACTGTCCACCGACCAGGACTTCGTGGACTGCGACCTCGTCGACATCAGCGACCTCGCCGCCGAGGAGGCGATGCGTCACAATCCGGGACTGCAGGTGACCGTCGACGCGACCCCGGTGACGGTTCGGGGCATGCCCGGTGGGCTGCGGCTCACCCTGGACAACGCCATCAAGAACGCGGTCCGGCACGGCGGCGCCACCGCGGTGACGATCACGCTGAGAGCGGCCGACGGCATCACCACCGTCATCGTCGACGACAACGGGTCGGGGGTGCCCGAGGCCGAACGGGCCGTGGTGTTCGAACGGTTCCACCGCGGTTCCAACGCAACGAAGAGCGGGTCGGGCCTCGGCCTCGCGCTCGTCGCGCAGCAGGCGGCACTGCACAACGGCAGCGCACGTTTCGAGGTCAGCCCGCTCGGTGGCGCGCGCCTCGTCGTCGAACTCCACACCGACACCACACACCAGCCCCCGAAAGCGGAAGCAGGAAAAGCGGAAAGCCCCGCGTCACCGTGAGGTGATGCGGGGCTTTCGGTGCTGGGGAGACTATTCCTTCACGTCCAGCAGGTCGATCATGAAGACCAGCGTCTTGCCGGACAGCTGATGTCCGGCGCCGGCGGGACCGTAGGCCAGCTCCGGCGGGATCGTGAGCTGACGACGTCCGCCCACCTTCATGCCGGGGATGCCGTCCTGCCAGCCCTTGATGAGGCCGCGCAGCGGGAACTGGATGGACTCGCCGCGGCTCCAGGAAGAGTCGAACTCCTCGCCGGACTCGAACTCGACGCCGACGTAGTGCACCTCGACGGTGCCCCCGGGTACGGCCTCGGTGCCCTCTCCGACCACCACGTCCTTGATGACCAGGTCGGTCGGGGCAGGTCCGTCTTGGAACTCGATCTCGGGCTTGGTCATATGTCCTCCTCGGTGAGGCCTCTATGGTTCGGCACAGGAATTCGCGATCAGCGACCTGTGACGTCCTTGTAGTCACGCTCGGTGTAACCGGTGTAGATCTGGCGCGGACGGCCGATCTTCGTAGCGGGATCTTCGTGCATCTCGCGCCAGTGTGCAATCCACCCGGGCAAGCGGCCCATGGCGAACAGAACGGTGAACATGCGCGTGGGGAAACCCATCGCGCGGTAGATCAGACCCGTGTAGAAGTCGACGTTCGGGTACAGCTTGCGCTCGACGAAGTAGTCGTCGGTGAGCGCCGCCTCTTCGAGCGCCATCGCGATGTCGAGCAGCTCGTCGTCGCCGCCGAGCTTCTCGAGGATGGTGTGTGCCGTCTGCTTGACGATCGCCGCGCGCGGGTCGTAGTTGCGGTAGACGCGGTGCCCGAAGCCCATGAGCTTCACACCGTCTTCCTTGTTCTTGACCTTGCGGACGAAGTCGTCCGCGTTGCTGCCGCTGGCCTTGATCTCGTCGAGCATCTCCAGCACGGCCTGGTTGGCGCCGCCGTGCAGCGGGCCCCAGAGTGCGTTGATGCCACCGGAGATCGAGGTGAACAGGTTGGCGTCGGACGAGCCGACCAGCCGCACCGTCGACGTCGAGCAGTTCTGCTCGTGGTCGGCGTGCAGGATCAGCAGCATGTCGAGAGCCTTGGCGATCTCGGGATCGATCTCGTAGGGCTCCGCGGGGAAGCCGAACGTCATCCGGAGGAAGTTCTCGACCAGGTTCAGGGAGTTGTCCGGGTACAGGAACGGCTGCCCGACGGACTTCTTGTACGCGTAGGCCGCGATGGTCGGCAGCTTCGCGAGAAGTCGGATGGTCGACAGCTCGACCTGTTCCGGGTCGGCCGGGTCCAGGGAGTCCTGGTAGTACGCGGACAGCGCGTTGACGGCGCTGGACAGGACCGGCATCGGGTGTGCGTTCCGCGGGAATCCGTCGAAGAACCTCTTGAGGTCCTCGTGCAGCAGCGTGTGGCGCCGGATCCTGTCGGTGAACGACTCGAGCTGCGCCGTGGTGGGCAGCTCACCGTAGATCAGCAGATAGCTGACCTCGATGAAGGTCGACTTCCCGGCCAGCTGTTCGATCGGGTACCCGCGGTAGCGGAGAATCCCGTGCTCACCGTCGATGTAGGTGATCGCGGAGCTGGTGGAGGCGGTATTGACGAAACCCGGGTCCAGGGTGGTGTACCCGGTGCTGGCGAGCAGCTTGCCCAGTTCGATACCGTCATTGCCCTCGGTTGCCCTGGCAATGGACATCGTGTGCTCACCACCAGGGTAGGTAAGCGTGGGCTTTGTGTCATTGTCAGGCACGAAGCATCCCTCTCAAGCTCAAACCAATGAGTAACAACTTCATTCAGGTAGAAACTAGTCCCACTCTGGCCTGCGTGCCGAAGGCGGGTCCGCTCAGAGCCCGCGATCCGGGTCCGCCGCGGGATGCGCGGCGACCACCGGGAAGGGTCGCCGAACGGGATCGGCGAGTGTCCGATTTGCCCGCACGGCACGGGAGTGGGATCGGTGAGGGCCAGTTGCCCGAGACTGGACTGGCCGCGTTACCTGCACAGATGCCGAAGACTGCGGAGAACGCACACCGCGACGCGCGACGCGGTGAGGGAAGAACAGAGGGTGACACAAAGCGCCGCAGCCGCGACAGAAGAACCCCCGCCCGACGTATCGGCCGGACCGCGACCGGTGTTACACCGTCTCACCAAGTGGGCACTCGATGCTCGAAAGTTGAACCGCTACGCCACCGCGGACATGCCCCACACACCCGTCCACTGCTGCCCCGGAGCGAGCACCAACTGATCGATCCCGGAGTTGAACGCGTCCGGCGGGCACGTCATCGGTTCGAGCGCCAGCGCCCGCCCGCGGCCCGGGTACGACTTCCCGGCGTCCGGATCCGCGACGAACGCCTGCAGCCAGCCGAACTCACGAGCCGCCCACAGGATCGTTCCAGTGCCGTCCGGCGCCCGCAATTCGTGCCGCGACCTGCCGTCCGCGTCGACGTCCAGTGCACTGAACGGGGTGTCGAGCGCAACGCCCGCCAACGTGCGCGGGCTGGTGAAGTCGTATTCGGTGCCTGCCACGGGCTGCGAACCCCCACTCGGCAGCATGCGCTCGTCGAGAGGCAGCCGGGTGCCGGCGGACAGTCGCAGCGTGCACTCGTCGAGCGGGAAGTCGCCGGCGCGGACGTAGGAGTGGAAGCCCATCCCGAACGGTGCCGGGATGGCTCCCGTGTTGGTGGCGGTGTGCGTCACGGTCAGGCCGTCGTCGCCCACGACGTAGGCAACGGTGAGCCGCAGCGGGTACGGCCACCCCTTGTGGAGGCCGACGTCGATCGACAACTCGATGCGGTCGTCGGCGTGATTCACGACACGCCAGTCCCGGCGTCGGACGAATCCGTGACTGGCATTGCCGAATGTCGGTTCCGTGATCTCGAGCTGATGGTCGATGCCGTCGAAGACGAACTGGCCGTCGCGGATCCGGTTGGGCCACGGCGCGAGGATCAACCCCGCCGACAACGGTGGCCGGGTTCCGATGTCCCACGTCTCGGTGAGCGCCATCGGCCCGTCCGGACCGTCCCATTCGAGTAGCCGTAGTCCGGCGCCGGTGGCCGCGATACCGGCCCGGTAGCCGCCTCCCCGGATCTCGAATCCGGCCGTGGCAGGCCTGTCCGTCTTCGAAGACTGCGGTTCACCCATGCACTTCAGTGTGCCCGAGATGGGCACGAGATATGTGATGGCGCACAGGAACCTAGCGGGTGACCTTGTACCGCACCAGTGCCGGGAACGCGAGCGCGGCGATCACCACACCGACGACGACGAGGACGCCGCCGCCCGCGGCCGCCACACTCGTCCCGACCGCCGCCGCGGCCGCGCCGTGCACGACGTCACCGATCCGCGGGCCCCCGGCCACGACGACGATGAAGACGCCCTGGAGTCGTCCGCGCATCTCGTCCGTGGCGACCTGCTGGAGCATGGTGCTGCGGAACGCGGCGGAGACCATGTCGACGGCACCACCGAATGCGAGGAACGCGAGAGCGATCCACAACAGGACCGGACTGTCGCCGGGCGACGCGAGCCCCACCACGACGCCGAAGCCGACCATCGCGAGACCCCACAACACGATGCACACGATCACGGCGAGGCCCTGGCGCCGGACCCTCGGCAGCCAGCCGGAGAACACCCCACCGGCCACCGCGCCGAAGGACATCGCCGCGAACAGCAGTCCGAGCGCCACACCGCCCGATGCCGGGTCGCCGAACGTGTCGTGCGCGATCTGCGGGAACAACGCCCGCGGCATGCCGAACACCATGGCGATGATGTCGACGACGAACGACGCGAGCAGGACCTTCTGCGTCGCGAGGTAGGCGAACCCGTCGAACACCTCCCGCAGCCCGGCCCGGCGCGACTCCCCCGTCGGCGGAATGGCAGGCAGCCGGAGCACCGCCCAGAGCGTCGCCAGCAGGGCGATCGAATCGACGAGATACAGCGTCGACAGCCCGACCGTCGGAATCATCACGCCGGCGAGCAGCGGTCCGGCGATGGCGCCGAACTGCATGACCGTCATGTTGAGCGAGTTGGCGGCGGCCAGCTGCTCCGCGGGGATGAGCCGCGGGATGATCGCACTGCGGGTGGGCTGGTTGACCGCGAAGAACGCCTGTTGCAACCCCAGCAGTCCGAGCACCAGCCACACGTTGTCCAGGCCCAGCGCCGCCTGCACCCAGAACAGCACGGACGTCACACCGAGTCCGACGGTGGTGATCGTCAGCAGTTTCCGCCGGTCCATGACGTCGGCCAGCGCGCCGCCCCACAACCCGAACACGATCAGCGGTACCAGCGCGAAGACACCGGTCAGACCCACGTACGCCGAGCTGCGGGTGATCTCGTACACCTGCTGCGGCACGGCGACGACACTGAGCTGCCCGCCGATCACCGTCACGATCCCGGCCGCCCACAGGCGGCGGTAGTCCCGGTTCTGCAGCGGCGCCGTGTCGGCGAGCAGCCGCCGCTTCTTCTTCTCGGTGACGGTCTCGGTCATTCTTCCCTTAGCTCGTTTCCCATGCTCACTATTCCCAGGCCGTCACGGCTGCAGTCGCTCCACCGTCCACGAGCCGTCGACCAGCGACGTCCGGATTCGGTTGTGCATCCGGTTGGCGCGGCCCTGCCAGAACTCCACGACCGCGGGGCGGATCAGGATTCCGCCCCAGTCCGGCCGGACCGGGATGTCGACGTCGACGGGGAAACGCTCCGCCGCGTGCAGCAGCGCGGCGTCCAGTTCGGCCCGCGAACCGATCGGCTTCGACTGTTCGGACGCCCACGCCCCCAGCCGGGATCCGCGGGGCCTGCTGTGCCAGTACTCGTCCGTGACCTCGGCACTCACGCGCTCGACGGGACCGCGGACGGTGATCTGCCGGGCGACGGGCACCCAGGTGAACGTCACCGACGCGTAGGGCACCGCCTCCAGCTGGCGCCCCTTGTCCGAGTCGTAGTTGGTGAAGAACAGCACACCGTCGGCACTCAATCCCTTGCAGAGGACGGTGCGGGTGCGCGGATGTCCGTGCTCGTCGACGGTTCCGAGTGTCATCGCGTTGGGTTCGGGAACCCCGGCCTCCACGGCGTCCTCGAGCCACAGGCGCATCAGGGGAAGCCAGCCGTCGCTCAGCTGGTCGGCGTCCAGATCGGAGTCGACGTACCGTCCGTCAGCGCCCTGGTGTGCGTAACCGACGCGCATGGCCGCGAGGTTCTTGTTCACCGGTTTCGGCTGTTCTGCATCTGGAGACACAGCCGAGAACGCTACTCCCGGGTATGCACTGATCAACTCTCCGGTGACACCGGCTAAAGTTTTGGGGACCGAACCCGTCCCCTCGGATTGCAGCCGCGATCGTGCGATGCCCGGGGAAGGGAAGTCGATTGCGCGGACGAAGGTGCCTGCCCATCCCGCATGCACGCCGAGCGCAATTGTCGAACGCCGAGACAGTGCCGCTCTGACCGGGGGCACTCGAACGAGGAGAGTCCACGAGCTATGTCAGCTAGCGCGGCAATACCGGACGATTTCGTCAGCGGACTGGAAGGCGTGGTCGCGTTCACCAGCGACATCGCCGAACCCGACAAGGACGGCGGCGCCCTGCGCTACCGCGGCGTCGACATCGAAGAACTCGTCTCCAAGCACGTCACGTTCGGCAACGTGTGGGCCCTGCTCGTCGACGGCCGCTTCGGCCCCGGACTACCCCCGGCCGAACCGTTCCCGCTGCCCGTGCACACCGGCGACGTCCGCGTCGACGTCCAGGCCGGCCTCGCCATGCTCGCCCCCATCTGGGGATACCAACCCCTCCTCGACATCGACGACGACACCGCCCGCGAACAACTCGCCCGCGCCTCCGTCATGGCCCTGTCCTACGTCGCCCAGTCCGCCCGCGGCATCTACCAGCCCGCCGTCCCGCAGAAACGGATCGACGAGGCCAATACCGTCACCGAACGGTTCATGGTCCGCTGGAAGGGCGACCCCGACCCCGCCCACGTCGCCGCCATCGACGCCTACTGGGTCTCCGCCGCCGAACACGGCATGAACGCCTCCACCTTCACCGCCCGCGTCATCGCCTCCACCGGCGCCGACGTCGCCGCGTCCCTGTCCGGGGCGATCGGCGCGATGTCCGGCCCGCTGCACGGCGGCGCCCCCGCCCGCGTCCTGCCGATGATCGAGGACACCGAAAAGTCCGGCGACGCCCGCGCCCTGGTCAAGGGCATCCTCGACCGCAAGGAAAAGCTGATGGGCTTCGGGCACCGCGTCTACCGCGCCGAAGACCCCCGCGCCCGGGTGCTCCGTGCCACCGCGAAACGCCTGAACGCCCCCCGCTACGAGGCGGCCGCCGCCCTCGAACAGGCCGCCCTCGCCGAACTGCGCGAACGCCGCCCCGACCGGGCCATCGAAACCAACGTCGAATTCTGGGCCGCGGTCATCCTCGACTTCGCCGAGGTCCCCGCGCACATGATGCCCGCTATGTTCACCTGCGGCCGCACCGCCGGCTGGTGCGCCCACATCCTCGAGCAGAAGCGCCTCGGCAAGCTCGTCCGCCCCGCCGCCATCTACACCGGACCCGCACCCCGCACCCCCGAATCCGTCGAGGGCTGGGACCAGATCGCCCACACCAGCTGACCGTCTCCCCCGCCAGAACCAGTAAGGAACAGAAAGTAGCGATGACCTCCACACCGATCATCCCCGCAGACCTCCTGCCCGCCGACGGACGTTTCGGCTGCGGACCGTCGAAGGTTCGGCCCGAACAGCTGCAGTCGCTGGTCGAGGTGGGCTCCTCGGTGTTCGGCACCAGCCACCGCCAGAAGCCTGTCAAGGACGTCGTCGCCAGCGTGCGGTCCGGCCTCGCCGATCTGTTCTCTCTGCCCGAGGGCTACGAGGTGGTGCTCGGCAACGGCGGCACCACCGCGTTCTGGGATGCGGCCGCGTTCGGCCTGATCCGGGAGAAGTCGCTGCACCTCACGAACGGTGAGTTCAGCTCCAAGTTCGCGTCGGTCGCGAAGAACAACCCGTTCATCGGCGACCCGATCGTCGTCTCCGCCGACCCGGGCAGTGCGCCCGAGCCGGTCTCGGATCCGTCCGTCGACCTCATCGGCTGGGCGCACAACGAGACGTCCACCGGTGTCGCGATCCCCGTCTCGCGTCCCGCGGGCTCGGAGAATGCGCTCATCGCCATCGACGCCACGTCCGGCGCCGGCGGCCTGCCGGTGAACGTCGCCGACGCAGACGTGTACTACTTCGCCCCGCAGAAGTGCTTCGCCGCCGACGGCGGACTGTGGATCGCGCTGATGAGCCCGAAGGCGCTCGAGCGCGTCGCGGAGATCAAGGATTCGGGTCGCTGGACCCCCGACTTCCTGTCGCTGCCCATCGCCGTGGACAACAGCTCCAAGGACCAGACGTACAACACCCCGGCGGTCGCGACGCTGCTGCTGCTCGCCAACCAGATCGACTGGCTGAACGGAAAGGGTGGCCTCGACTGGGCCACCTCGCGTACCGCCGATTCGTCCTCGCGCCTGTACCAGTGGGCCGAGGCCAGCGACTACGCCACCCCGTTCGTCACCGATCCCGCTCACCGCTCGCAGGTGGTCGGCACCATCGACTTCGACGACAAGATCGACGCGGCTCAGGTGGCGAAGATCCTGCGCGCCAACGGCGTCGTCGACACGGAGCCGTACCGCAAGCTGGGCCGCAACCAGCTGCGTGTCGGCATGTTCCCGGCGATCGATCCCGAGGACGTCTCGCAGCTCACGAAGAGCATCGACTGGGTCGTCTCGCAGCTCGGCTGAGTCCCGGCACCCACGTCCGTCAGCCTCCGGCACCTCGGTGCCGGGGGCTGACGGCGTTCGGGGGTCAGTCCGTGTCGAGGAAACGGTGGAACGGTGCGAGCGCCTCGTCGCCGAGATGCGGTCCGCTGACCTCGATCTCGACGCTCGCGGATTCGAGCACGTCGGAGCAGCCCAGAGTGAACCGGGGACCGTCCGGGAGTATCCGGGAGAAGTCCGCGGACGACGCCGCGTAGACCACCCGCGTGATGCCGGCCCACACCATCGCCGCGCTGCACATCGGGCACGGCTCACCGCTGGCATACATGGTGGCGCCGACGAGGTCGCCGGTGCGTCCCTCACCGCAGGCGGTGGTGATCGCGTCGAGTTCCGCGTGCTCGGTGACGTCGGCGGACGTCGCGACGGAGTTGGCGCCCTCGCTGATCACGTGACCGTCGGCCCCGACCGCCACCGCACCGAACGGTCTGTTGCCCGCGTCGCCCGTCTCGTCGGCGAGTTCGATGGCTCGCCGCAGGTGCGCAAGGTCCGCGTCGTCGACATCGCTCTGGCTCATCGACTCAGATCCACTTCTGTTCCGACGCCCCGTTCCCGGGCTCTGTCGATCAGTATGCGCGCCGCGGCGAGGTCCTGGAGGCCGATCCCGACGGAGTTGTACAGCGTGATGTCCCGATCGGAGGTGCGGGCGACGGTGCGGCCCGCGATCACGTCGCCCAGCTCCACCGCGACGTCGTCCTCGGTGATCGCTCCCTCGGCGAGCGCCAGCAGCGTCTCCCCCGATTTGGTCATGGTGGTGGCCACCGAGTCGACGACCACCCGGGCACGCCGCATGCCCTCGCCGTCGATCTCCCGGTGGTCCGCGCGCGGGGGCGCACCGACGGCGTTGACGTGCAAGCCTTCGCCGAACCAGGCTCCCCGCACGATCGGGTCCCTCGACGGCGTGAGTGTGCAGAGGACGTCGGAAGACCGGGTGACCGCCTCGGGCGAGTCCATCGGCTTGACCGAGATTCCGAGATCCTCTGTTCGGCTGCGGAATTCCTCGACCGTCGCGTCCGAGCGCGACCACACCAGCACCGTCTCGACGTCCGACACCCGGGTGATCGCCTGGGCGTGTTCGACG
This sequence comes from Rhodococcus sp. IEGM 1307, assembly GCF_030056915.1. Lineage (NCBI taxonomy): Bacteria > Bacillati > Actinomycetota > Actinomycetes > Mycobacteriales > Nocardiaceae > Rhodococcus > Rhodococcus sp. IEGM 1307. The sequence goes on along the minus strand of NZ_JASHKW010000001.1, from coordinate 462,420 downwards.
GCGAGGGTCCCGGCGCCCACCAATCCCAGCACCCGGCTGCCTCGGCGGGCGAGGTGTTTCGTGGCCACGGCGCTGGCGGCGGCGGTGCGCACGGCGGTGATCAGGCGGCCGTCGAGCAGGGCCTCGCACTCGCCGGTGTCCGCGGACGTCACGAGCACGGCCGAGCGTTGGACGGGCAGACCGCGGGCGGCGTTGCCGGGAAGATCGACGAGCATCTTCACCGCGGCCGCGCCGGCCGACTGAGCCGCCGCGACCATCGGGACGAAGGCCGCGGACTGCAGGGTCATGGCGGGTGGGGCGGGTGCGGACGCCGTCCCGGCGGCCAGGTCGGCGTGCGCCCGTTCCACCGCGGCGAACACCTCGGCGCGGTCGATGAGGCCGGCCACGTCGGAATGGGAAAGGATCAGTGTCACAAGGGTTTCCTCGCTGAGATCGATCAGGACGCGCGCGCGAACGCGACGGTCAGGTTTGCGGGTGAGCGGCTGTTGCGGATGAATCCACTGACCGCGACGATCGCGATCACGTAGGGCAGCATGACGAGCAGGGCGAACGGGACGCTGACACCGAGCGCGGGCAACGCGAACTGGAGCGCCTGCGCGATCCCGAAGAACACGGACGCCCAGATCACGCCGAGCGCGCGCCACCTGCCCGCGATCACGGCCACGACGGCCAGGTACCCGATTCCGGCGGTCATGTTGTCGCTGAACGACCGCACCTCGGAAAGCGCGAGCTGCGCGCCGGCCAATCCCGCCGTCAGTCCCGCGACGAGCACGCACAGGTAGCGGATCTTCCGCACCGGCAGTCCACTCCAGTCGGCCGACTTCGCGTCCTCCCCGACCGCGTCGACGACGAGACCTGCCCGCGTCCGGCGCGACAGCGTGACGGCCAACAGCCCGACCACCGCGAAGCAGAAGTAGCCGAGAGCCGTCTGGGAGAAGAGAGCCGGTCCGAGGATCGGGATCCGGTGCAGCAGCGGGATCTCGAGTGCCGCGAAACCTGGGGCATTCTGCCCCTTGCCGTCCGCGAGCAGCAGCCGGGCACCGTAGGTGGTGGCACCGAGCGCGAGGGCGTTGCTCGCGATGCCCACCACGATCTGGTCGGCCCGCAGCGTGACGCTCAGCAGTGCCTGCAGCAGTCCGAACAGCACCCCGGCCGCCAGTCCGGCCGCGAGACCGCCCACCGCGGATCCGGTGGCGACGGCGCCGAGCACGCTGGCGAACGCCCCGGTCAGCATCATGCCCTCGAGGCTGAGGTTCAGTACGCCTGCCCGCTCGCTCACCAGTTCCCCGCTCGCGGCCACCAGGATCGGGAGTGCGAATCCCACGCCGCTGACGGCGATGTCCGACACCGTGTTCATCATTGCTTCGCTCCAGCCAGGTCGGGGACGTCGTGGGTCTTCGCCGTCGTCGCGGCCGCGGATCTCGATCTCCCGCCGGTCGCGGTCCACAGCACCGCTCCCGCGATCAGGATGATCATGAGCGATTCCACGATCGACACGGTCGAGGCCGGAACACCGGCTGCGAGTTGAAGATTGATTCCACCGGACACGAGGAAGCCGAGCAGTAGCGACACGGCGCCGACGGCGAGCATGGAACCGCGCGCCAGGAGTCCGACGACCAGACCGGAGAACCCGTAGCCGGAGGAGAATCCTTCGACGAGCACGAACGGCGCCGTCGCGACGAGGATCCCGCCCGCGAGCCCGGAGAACGCGCCTGCCGAGGACAGGCTGAGAAATCGCAGCCGTCCGACCGGCAGTCCCAGCCGCGCCGACGCGTCCGGGTTCAGGCCGACGGAGCGCAGTCGCACGCCGACCGCCGTCCGGCGCAGGATCACGCCGACGATCAGCACCGCGATCACGGCGATCCACAGCGCGATCGTCCCCGGCGAACGCTCGATCCCCAGCAACGGCAGGTGCGCGGTTTCGATCAGCGGCGCGGACTGCGGCAGTGTCTCCGACGACGTGACGGGCTGGCGGAGGAGGCTGGGCTCGTGCACCATCAGCAGCACCAGCGCGAGGCCGACGAAGTTCAGCAGCAGCGTCGTGATGATCTCGCTCGTGCCCCGGCGGACCCGCAGGTACGCGGCGATCGCGGCCCATGCCCACCCGGCGCCGGCCGCGGCGAGGAGTACCGCGGTGACGGCGATCGGGGCGGGGGTGTCCTCCCCGAGAGCGGTGCCGACCGCGGTCGCGGCGATGCCCCCGACGCACAGCTGGCCCTCGCCACCGACGTTTACCAGTCCGGCCCTGTGTGCGACGGTGAACCCGGCCGCGACGAGAGCCAGCACCGCGGCTGTGTTGAGTGAGACTCCGATCGCGTAGCTGCTGCCGAACATCCCCTCGGACAGCGCCTCGACGGTCTCGGGCACGGTGGCACCCGCGGCCGCGGCGAGGAGCAGTCCGACGAGTCCCGCGACCGCGATCGCGGCGATTGCCACCGGAAGTGGGTGATGCACCCAGATTCGACGTCGAGTCATGCCGCCGTTCCCGTCATCAGTTCACCGATGCGCTGCCCCGCAGTGGCCGACGCAGTGTCGACGGGCCCGAGCAGGGCCCCGCGGTAGCTGACGAAGATGCGGTCGCACAGCGCGAGCAGTTCGGGGATCTCGCTGGACACGACGAGGACTCCGTTTCCCGCGGACGCGCAGCTGCGGAGTTGGTTCAGAACGAATTCGACCGCCCCGATGTCGAGTCCGCGGGTGGGTTGCGCCGCGACCAGACACTGCAGGTTCTCCGTCGACAGTTCGCGGGCGAGGACGACCTTCTGCTGATTGCCTCCCGACAGCGCACCCATGGAGGTTCCCGGTCCGGGTGTCCGTACCGAGAACTGCTCGATCAGGTCCCCGGCCGCGGCGTCCATCCGACTTCGGTCGAGCAGGCCCATCCTGCGGAAGCGGTGCAGGCGGCCGAGGAAGAGGTTCTCCGACAGGGACAGTTCCGCCACCATCGCCTCCCGGTGGCGGTCTTCCGGCACCACCCCGAGACCGAGCCGGGTGCGTTCGGCCGGGGACTCCGACGTGATGTCGGCGTCGCCGAGCGTGACCGTGCCGGACTCGGGTCGGGTGGCACCGGACAGCACGGCGACCAGTTCGCTCTGCCCGTTCCCCTCGACGCCCGCGATCCCGACGATCTCACCGGCCCGCACCTCGAGCCCCACGCCGGACAGGGCGACGCTGCCGTCCGCCCGGGTGGCGCGGACGCCGCGGAGCCCGAGGACGACGGGGCCGGTCGCCCGCCGCTCGGGCATCGCGCCGCCGTCGCTCTCCGCGCCGACTCCCGCGGCGAGCACCGGACCGAGTTCGGACACCGGTCTTCCGACCATCGCCGTCGTCAGCTGGGGGATCGTCAGCTCCGACATGCGGCCCCCGCCTGCCACCTCACCCCCGCGCAGTACGGTCGCGGCGTCCGCGACGCGGGCCACCTCACCGAGTTTGTGGGTGACGAGGACGACGGCCTTGCCCGCCGCCGCGACGGCCTGGCACGTCTCGATCAGGGCGTCGATCTCGCCGGGGTCGAGTACCCCGGTCGGCTCGTCCAGCAGGATCAACGCGGGGTCGGTGAGCAGGGCCTTCACGATCTCGACCTTCTGCCGCGCACCGATCGGCATGGCGGAGACCAGCGCGTCCGGATCGATCCTCAGGTGATAGTCGTCGGCGAGTCGATCGAGGCGGGTCCGCAGTTCCGCGCGGCGCAGTCGCAGTCCCCGTCCGGTGAGCAGCAGGTTCTCGGCGACGGTCATCGTGCCGATGAGACTGAAATGCTGGTGCACCATCGCCACGCCGTCCGCCATCGCGGCCGCGGGCGAACCGGGCGCGTATCGGCGACCGGCCAGGGTCATCGTTCCGGTGTCCGGCCGCAGACCGCCGTACACCACGTTGCAGAGCGTCGACTTCCCGGCCCCGTTCTCCCCGAGGATGCAGTGCACCGTGCCGGGTTGCACCGACAGGTCGACACCGTGGAGGGCCAGGACGTCGCCGAAGGACTTCCCGATTCCCGTGAGTTGCAGTGCTGGTGTGCTCATGTCAGCCCGCTCGGTAGGGCTCGACGGCACCGGTGGCCAGGGCGGTCTTCGCCTTGCCGAGTGCGTCGGCGACGGCGGGGTCGGCGCTGCAGAGCAGGAAGTCGGTGCCGCCGTTCGGTGACGTCAGGCCGAATGCCACGTTCTCGGCCTTCCACGTTCCGTCCAGGGTGGACTGGACGGCGTACTCCACTTCCTTGCCGATGTCGGTGTGCACGTAGCCGACGTAGGCGGGGTTCGAGCAGTCGCCGGGAATCGGGCCGCCCACCATCAGCGCGCCCGACTGCGCGGCGGCCTGTTCCAGCCCGGACTTGCCGAGGTTCACGATCTGCCCCACCGCGCCCGCGCCGGCGCCGTAGTTGGCGAGCGCGGCCTGCTTCGCCTTGGCGGGGTCGTTGAAGTCGCCCAGGTACTGCGGGGTGAGCACCTGGGTGCCGGGCCGCGCGAACTCGGCGCCGTTACCGAAGGCCTTCGCGGCGTTCACGATGGCGGGCAGTTCGACGCCGCCGACGAACGACACGGACTGGGTCTCGGACGCCGTCGCCGCGACGGCTCCGCTGAGGAACTCGGCCTCCGCCTGCTGCGGGTCGTAGTAGGCGAGGTTCGGCAGCGGGGACGCGTCGGCGGGTCCGCCGATCTCGACGAATTTCACGTCGGGGAACTGGGTTGCAACCTTGCGGACGTCGGCGTCCGTCTGACCGCCGAGCGAGACGACGAGGTCGTTCGCGGTCGCGAACCGCACCAGGGCCTGCTGGTAGTCGGCGGCGGCGACCTGCTCGACGTAGCTCAGTTCCACCCGGTCACCGAGGGTTTCCTCGAGACGTTGGTAGCCGAGGTATCCCGATTCCATGAAGCCCGTGTCGGAGACGGAGCCGGGGAAGAACACTCCGACGCGGAGGGTGTCACCGGAGGCGGTGCCTGCGTCCGACGACCCGCAGGCCGTCAGGGTCGCCGCGAGAATTGCGGCCGCGCACAGCGCTGGGACGAGGGTTCGGGTTCGGGCGGAGAAGGTCGTGTTCACGCGCTGGACTCCTTGACTCAGGAACCGCCACAGTTAGCGGTATACCGTTATTTGAATCTTGGAGGCGCGTCATTTCCGCCGTGTTACACAGACGTAAGGACCCGCATCCACCCGAGGGCGGCGCGCGGGTGCGCTCTACGGTGGCTGACGTGGCCACCATGACGACAGGAGACCGCGTGAACGGTGCAACCGACGCGTCGGCGCCGAAGTCACTGCGCGAGACCGCGTACGAAGAACTGCGCAGGCGCATCGTCAACCTGCAGCTCGCGCCGGGCCAGCGCCTGATCGAACGCGACCTCGCCGCGGAACTGCAGGTGTCCCGAATCCCGCTGCGCGAGGCCCTGCAACAGCTCCAGACCGACGGACTCGTCGTGATCGTCCCGCGGCGCGGAGCGATCGTCGCCCCGTTCGGCGTCGACGAGGTCCGCGACCTCTTCGACGTCCGCGAAAGCCTCGAGGTGCTCGCGGCCCGGCTCGCCGCGCAGCGAGCGGACGACTCCCATCTCACGGCACTGCGCGACCAACTCACCGCGGCGCGTTCGGCCACAGCGCGCGACGACAAGCCCGCTATCGCCGCCGCGAACGCCGCATTCCACGCCGTCATCGTGGAGATGTCCGGCAGTCCCCTGCTGCAGTCGATGCTGCAACCGCTCGCGACGCGCGTGCAGTGGTTGTTCCACCTCACCAAGGAACGCGATCCCGGACAGCAATGTGACGAGCACGCCGAGTTGTACGACGCGATCGCGGCGGGCGACGCCGACCGCGCCGCCGAGGTCGCGTACCGGCACGTCGCGTCGGGCCGCGAACCCAGCCTCGAGCTGGCCGAACACTGGTCTGCACCCGCGATCGACCCGGTCGAGGCCACCCGCACGAGGCAGCGCACACCCCGCAGGACGGACCGATCACGAAACGACGAAGCCTAGCGCGGCCGCGACGCCGGGACGGGATTTACCCGCGCGTGTCCTGCCGCGCGGGCTGTCACGAATGAATTACAGTTGCCCAGGTGCAAAGTCGCGAGCCGGCGCGATAAGGAGGTCAACGTGCGAGAGCTTCGAGTGATCGGTCTCGAGCCAGATGGATCGCACGTCGTGTGCGCAGATGCCAGTACCGGCGAAAAATTCCGGCTTCCCGCCGATGACAAACTCCGCGCCGCATCCCGCGGGGACATCGCTCGACTCGGCCAGATTGAGATCGAAATGGACAGTCAGCTCAGGCCCCGTGAAATCCAGGCCCGCATCCGTGCCGGCGCCTCCGTCGAACAGGTGGCCGACGAGGCCGGTATCCCCCTGGCGAAGGTGGAGCGGTTCGCGTATCCGGTCCTGCTCGAACGTTCCCGTGCGGCCGAGATGGCGCAGGGCGGACATCCGGTCCGCGACAACGGCCCCGCCGTTCCCACTCTCGCCGAGATCGTCACGCAGGCGTTCCGCGCTCGGGGACACAACATCGACGACGCCACGTGGGATGCGTGGCGCGACGAGGACAATCACTGGGTCGCCCAGCTGCAGTGGCAGGCCGGGCGGACCACCAACGCGGCGCACTGGCGGTACCAGCCGGACGCGCACGGTGGCACCATCGTCGCGCTCGACGACACCGCGTTCGACCTGATCGATCCCGACTTCGGCCGTCCGCTCCGCGGATTGGCACCGGTGGCGTCCGACGAGCCGGAGCAACTCGAACTCGCCGAGTTCCCCACCGAGGTGGAGGTGCCGACGATCGAGCCCGAGGAGATCATCGAGGCCGACGTCACCGAGGAACCCGAGGACGAGCCCGCCCCGTCCGAGGAACCCGCCGCACCCAAGATCGCCCCGCACCAGACGAACAACAAGGACAAGCGCGGCAAACCCGCCCTCCCGTCCTGGGACGACGTCCTGCTCGGTGTCCGCAGCAGCGGACGCTGACCGTCTGCGCGGTGAGCAGGCCGGAAACACGGTCGGGGTCGTACTCTTTCAGGAAGACACCGGAAGAGAGGGATGACCGTGGGGGCCAAGGTATCAACGATCTGGTACGTCGACGTCCCCGACCCTGCGGCTGTGCTGCGCGGCCACCCGGAGCCTGATCCGGGCGCGGCGCAGCAGCTCGCCTCCCGTCTCTATCCCGACCTGGTGGCCACCCCCACCGGCCCGGTTCCGCTGGCCGAGGCCGCACGGCTCGACGCCGCCGGGACCGTGCACATCGGTTCCTACCCCGGCGTCACCGTCGTGTGCGGGCCCGATCTGGCCGTCCCCCGACCGTCGACGCTGCCCGAAACACGCGTCCGGCCCACCGAATTCGCGAAGACGTACTACGTGGCGTCCAAGCCCGACATCGCGTGGGGCTCGTTCGCGATGTGGGAGGACGGGCACCTGACTCGATCGTTCAGCGCGACGCCGGTCCACATCCACGAGGACCTCGGCCTCCCCCTGGTGTGGGAGAGGCCGTTCTGGGCGGGCGACTTTCCGCTGAAACATCCGGCGGGTGTCCTGCCCGACCCGCAGTCGCTGCCGTTCCACCCGCAGCAGTTCGCCGAGGGCGCCAACCGGGAATGGCTGGGCTTCCGGTACACGGGCGCCCCCGAGGGCACCGAGATCGACCCGAAGACGCTCACCGTGCTCGGCTTCACCGTTCACCCGGCCGGCGAGGGTCCCGAAATCGAGCCTCCCGCCGAGGTGGAACAAGCCGAGGTGGAACAACCTGCCCCCGCACCCGTCCCCGGCCCGGTGGCCACGCCTGCTCCGCCGCCGGCTCGGAAAGGCGGACTCCTCCGCCGTTACTTCGGTTTCTGACCACTCCGGCCGGAGTCAGGCGCAGTCAGGCGGCACCGACGAGCAGCGCCGTCCAGCCGGCGACAACTCCGGTCGCAGCCCCGTAGACCAGCCACCGCCAGACCGGTGTCCGGCGCAGCCGCCACACCGACGGCGCGACCCCGGCGACCACGACGAGTTCGAGGACCACCGCCAGGACGAGGTTGATCCGGGCGAGCTGCGAGCCGAAGGCCATGATCGCGACCGCCACCACGGCTGCGGCGAACCCCGCCACGAGAAGTCCCGTGAACCACGGTGTTCCCGTCGGCTGCGGATACGGGGAATGAGGGTGCAGCATTCTCACCGACCCGTGCGGACGCGCTCGTAGAACGCCATCGCCGCCGCCGTCGCGACATTGAGCGAGTCCGTGCCGGGTGCCATCGGGATGCGGGCACGAATGTCCGTGGCCCGCATGGCGTGTTCGGTGAGGCCGGGGCCTTCCGCACCCAGCAGCAACGCCACCTTCTCCCCCGTCATCGCCTCGGCGAGCGTCACCGCCTCGGGGTTCGGGGTCAACGAGATCAGCTGGAAACCCCGCTCCCGCAGGGCGTCCAGGTCGTGCGGCCACTTCGTGACGTGCGCGAACGGGACCCGGAGAACGTGCCCCATCGACACCCGGACCGCCCGGCGGTACAGCGGGTCGGCGCAGCCCTTGCCGAACACCACGGCGTCCACGCCGAGGCCCGCCGCGTTGCGGAACATCGAACCCAGGTTCTCGTGATCGTTGACGCCCTCGAGCACTGCGACCGTCCGGGCGTGCTCGAGCACGTCCGGCAGTTCGAGCGGCGCGGGGCGGCGCGCCGCCGCGAGCACACCCCGGTTGAGGTGGAACCCGACGACCTCGGCCATGACATCCGCCGTCGTCCGGTAGAACGGCACGTCCACGTCTGCGAGGTCGTCCGTGAGTTCCTCCAGCCGCCGGTCGACGCCGAGCAGCGCGATCGGGTCGAACCGGGACGTGAGCAGGCGCTGCGCCACCAGCACGCCCTCCGCGATCACCAGGCCCTTGCCCTCGGGAAGGTCGGGACGCCGGTCCGAGGAATTGAGATCGCGGAAGTCGTCCAGCCTGGTGTCGGCCGGATCTGTTATGTCGATGACGTGTACCACCGGTCCATCGTGCCGTATGCGGGGCGTCACAGCGTTGACTCCCCTCCACCGAGCGCGAAAGCTCGGAGGAATGAAGCAACTGCAGGGACGCACGGCTCTGGTGACCGGCGCCTCCGGCGGTCTCGGCCGCGTCGTCGCCCGGGCCCTCGCGCGGGAGGGCGTCGCCGTCGCGGTGTCCGGCCGGCGTGAGGACCGACTCGCGGAAGTCGTCGGAGAACTGCGTGCGCTCGGTGTGCGCGCCGAGGCCGTGCCCGCAGACTTGAGCCGGCTCGGTCAGCTCGATTCGCTGATCGAACGCACCGAGGCGGCGGTCGGCCCCCTCGACCTGCTGGTGAACAACGCCGGCGTGGAGAACGTCTCGGCCTTCACCCGACTCGACCCCGGCGAGCTCACCGCGATGGTCGACGTGAATCTCACCGCGCCACTGCTTCTCACGCGCCGAGTGGTGCCCGGGATGCTGGGCCGCGGTCGTGGTCACGTGGTGTTCATCTCGTCGCTGGCCGCGAAGATCGGTCCGGCGTACTGCGCGCCGTACGCCGCGACGAAGGCCGGGCTGATCGGTCTCACCCAGTCGCTGCGCGCGGAGTACGCGGGCTCGCCCGTCGGTTTCTCCGTCGTGTGCCCCGGATTCATCGCGGGCGACGGCATGTACCAGCGGATGACGGAACGCGGAATCAGGGCCGGCCGGATCACGGGCGAGACCAGCACCGACAAGGTCGCCGCCGCCGTGATCCGGGCGATCCAGCGTGACCGGCCCGAGATCGTCGAGAGCGGAGCGCCGATCCGCCCGCTGCTCGCGCTGGCGCAGATCGCGCCGGGACTCGTCGAACGGGCGGCCGCGAGGTTCGGCGCCGCCGCGATGTTCCGGCGGTTGAGCGAGGACCGCGGCAGGGTGGAGCCGGACGGTTGACCGCCGGCGGGGTTGTCCGAGTCGCGTGTCCGGGGGCGGGCACTCACCTAGGCTCGCGGGCGTGAGTGATTCCACGCCGACGGTCGGTTCGCCTGCGGAACTGGCGCGGGCGCTCGACGCCACCGGCTACCTCGCCGACGACGGCGTCGCGATGGCCGCGTTCCTCGCCATACGTATGGGACGTCCGCTGTTCTGCGAGGGCGAACCCGGCACCGGCAAGACGTCGCTCGCGGCCGCGTTGTCGGAGGCGTTCGGTCTGCCGCTGATCCGCCTGCAATGCCATGAGGGCATCGACGCCGCGCAGGCCCTGTACGACTGGGACTTCCCGCGGCAGTTGCTGCACCTGCGGACGCTGGAGGCGGCGAGCGACGGCACGCTCGAGGCCGACACGGTCGAACGTTCGCTGTACACCGAGCGGTTCCTGCTGGCGCGCCCCTTGCTGCGGGCGCTCACCGAAGCCCCGTGCGTGCTGCTCGTCGACGAGATCGACCGCGCCGACGACGAGTTCGAGGCATTCCTGCTGCAGGTGCTCGACGAGAATGCCGTCACCATCCCCGAACTGGGCGAGGTGCGGGCGGCGACACCACCGCTGGTGGTGCTCACCTCCAACCGCACCCGCGAGGTGCACGACGCCCTCAAACGCCGCTGCCTCTACCACTGGCTCGAACACCCCGATCTGGCGCGGGAGGTCGCGATCCTGCGCCGCCGCATCCCCGGCATCGGGGCCGAACTCGCCGGCCAGGTCGCCCGGGCCGTCCACTCCCTGCGCGAGATGGAACTGCTCAAGCCGCCGGGGGTGGCCGAGTCGCTGGACTGGGCCCGCGCACTCCGGGAACTCGATCGGGACGTGCTGGACGCGGAGACCGCCGCCGCGACGCTCGGCGCGGTCCTCAAGTACCGCGAGGACCTCGAACGGGTGGCCCGTGCCGGACTGGACCGGCTCCTGGCGGGATGAGAGGCATGTCCACGAACCCGGACATCGGTGACCCGCTCGTGGGCATCGCCGGGTTCGCGCACGCCCTCGCGGCGGCGGGACTGTCGGTCGCGTCGGACGCCGTCGCCGCGTTCGCACGGGCCCTCCGCCAGGTGGATGTGGGCGATCCGAGTCAGGTGTACTGGGCGGGTCGCGCGACGCTGTGCCGCGGTCCCGACGACATCCCGCGGTACGACTCGGCGTTCTCGGCCTGGTTCGGCGGTACCGTCCCGGCGCGCACGCCGCGGTCCGGGGAGCAGCCGCGCCACGCCGCAACAGCGGCGCTGACCACGACGGACGGCGGCGACACCGGTGGGAACGCGCCGCATCTGCGGGTCGCCGCGGACGACACCGAGGTGTTGCGCCACCGGGACATCGCCGACCTCACCGCGGCCGAGCGCGCGCACCTCGCCGAACTGATCGCCGCCCTGCGCCCGCGGCCCCCGACCCGCCCGGCCATCCGGATGCGCCCGGCCCGCCGGGGCGCCGTGGACCCGCGGCGCACCGTGCGGGGCATGCTCGCGGCGGGTGGCGAACCGGTGCGGCCGAGCCACCACCGCAAGGCCACCCGGCCACGCCGGATGGTGCTGCTGATCGACGTGTCCGGATCGATGAGCCCGTACGCCGACGCGCTGTTGCGCTTCGCGCACGTCGTCGCCCGCGGCAACCCTGCAGGCACCGAGGTGTTCTCACTGGGCACCCGGCTGACGCGGCTCTCCCGGGCGCTGCGGGTCCGCGACCCGGAAGTGGCGCTCGCCGCCGCGGGCCGGGCCGTGCCCGACTGGGCGGGCGGCACCCGCCTCGGCGAGACGCTGCGCGCCTTCCTGGACCGCTGGGGCAGGCGCGGCGTCGCGCGCGGCGCCGTCGTGGTGATCTTCTCCGACGGCTGGGAGCGCGGTGACCCGGCCCTGCTCGCGGAGCAGATGGCTCAGCTGCGCCGGCTCGCGCGCACCGTGCTGTGGGTAAATCCGCACGCCGGCGCTGACGGATACGAGCCGGTGCAGTCCGGGATCGCGGCCGCCCTGCCGTTCGTCGATCGTCTGCTCGCCGGCCACAGTCTCGCGACACTGCAGGAACTGCTCGAGGTCGCACGCCGAACGTGACCGATCCTGAACCGGTTCCACGATTTCGGGTGTTGTTCGCGCTCCGTCGGCGCAGAGTAGGACGTATCACCTGACGCTCCCGGCTTTGGAGGCGCAATGCGCATCACTGTCACCGTCGACGGAACGGCATACACGGACGAGGTGGAACCGCGACTGCTCCTCGTCCACTATCTTCGGGACCGGCTCGGCAAGGTCGGCACCGTCATCGGTTGCGACACCGGAAACTGCGGGGCGTGCACCGTTCATCTGAACGGTCACAGCGTCAAGTCCTGCTCGGTGCTCGCCGTGCAGGCCGACGGCGGCGACGTCCTCACCGTCGAGGGCCTGTCCCGGAGCGGGACGTTGCACCCCGTGCAGCAGGCGTTCCGCGACAATCACGCCCTGCAGTGCGGCTACTGCACCCCCGGCATGATTATGCAGACTCTCGACCTGCTCGCCGAGGAACCCGACCCGGACGAGCGGACGGTGCGGCTGGGGTTGGAAGGCAACCTGTGCCGCTGTACCGGGTACCAGAACATCGTCAGCGCGGTGCAGGACGCGGCGCAGCGGTTGCGCGGCGGCGGCACCACCGAAACACCGACGACGGCGGATGCGCCGAAGACCGACACCGCGCAGGGAGGCGTGCGATGACCGCCACCGCGGAACCGGAAATCGGGAAGGCCCGGAAGCGCAAGGAAGACGAGCATCTGGTCACAGGCCGCACCCGTTGGACCGACAACCTGGTGCTGCCGGGCATGCAGCACCTGGCGATCCTGCGCAGCCCGTTCGCCCACGCCCGCATCACCGGTGTCGACGCCTCCGCCGCCCGCGAGATGCCCGGTGTCGTCGCGGTCCTCACCGGCGCCGATCTCGCCGGCGAGCAGGGCAGCCTGCCGTGTGCCTGGCCGATCACACCGGACATGAAGTCGCCGCCCGCGCCGTCCCTCGCGGTCGACGCCGTCAATTTCGCGGGCGAGGCGGTCGCTGTCGTGGTCGCGCGCAGCGCGTACGAGGCGCACGACGCACTCGAGGCGATCGACGTCGAGTACGACGACCTGCCGGTCGTACTCGATCTCGCGGCCGCGGCCACCGACGGCGCCGACCTCGTGCACCCGGATCTCGGGACGAACGTCAGCGCCACCTGGACGTTCGACTCCGCGGAGGCCGGTACCGGAGGCGACGTCGAGCAGGCCATCCGCGACGCCGAGGTACTCGTCGAGCGCACCTTCCGGCAGCAGCGGCTGATCCCGGCGTTCATGGAACCCCGCTCAGTGGTGGTCGACCCGACCGGCGCCCAGATCACCATGTGGTCGGCCACGCAGATCCCCCACATCCTGCGGCTGATGCTGGCGATGACGCTCGACATCCCGGAGCACAAACTGCGCGTCGTCGCCCCGGACGTCGGCGGCGGTTTCGGCGGCAAGCTTCAGGTGACGCCGGAGGAAGTCATCGCGCTGCTCGTCGCGCGGCGACTCGGCAAGCCCGTCAAGTACACCGAGTCCCGCAGCGAATCGATGGTCGCGGCGCATCACGGGCGCGACCAGATCCAGAAACTGACACTGGCCGCCCGCCGCGACGGCACCGTCACCGGAATGAAGGTCGAACTGCTCGCCGACATGGGCGCGTACCTGCGGCTGGTCACCTCGGGGGTGCCGATCCTGGGCGCGTTCATGTTCAACGGCATCTACAAGTTCCCGGCGTATCACTTCACGTGCACCAACGTGTTCACCAACAAGGTGCCCACCGACGCGTACCGCGGGGCGGGGCGCCCGGAGGCGACGTTCGCGATCGAGCGGATGATGGACGAACTCGCGACCGAGTTGTCGATGGATCCGCTGGAATTGCGGGCGAAGAACTGGATCACCCACGAGGAGTTCCCGTTCGACACCGTCGCGGGCCTGACGTACGACTCCGGTAACTACGAGGCTGCCACCGCGCACGCGCGGGAGCTGTTCGACTACGACGGCCTCCGACGCGAACAGGCGGAGCGCCGCGAGCGGAAGGACCCGGTGCAACTCGGCATCGGGGTGTCCACGTTCACCGAGATGTGCGGTCTGGCGCCGTCGCGCACCCTCGGCGCCCTGGCCTACGGGGCCGGCGGGTGGGAACACGCGGCGATCCGGATGCTGCCCACCGGCAAGGTCGAGGTGGTCACCGGTTCCTCGGCGCATGGCCAGGGGCACGAGACCGCGTGGAGCCAGGTGGTCGCGGATCAGCTCGGGGTTCCGTTCGAGGACGTCGAGGTGCTGCACGGCGACACCCAGACGTCGCCGCGAGGCATGGACACGTACGGTTCCCGGTCTTTGGCGGTCGGGGCGATCGCGGTGGTGAAGGCCGCCGAGAAGGTGATCGCGAAGGCCAGGCCCATCGCGGCGCACCTGATGGAGTGCGCCGAGGACGATCTCGAGTTCACCGAGGGCCGGTTCCGGGTGAAGGGCACCGAGAAGGCTGTCGGCATCGCCGATGTCGCGCTCGCCGTGTTCGCCGCGCACGACCTGCCCGAGGGTGTGGAACCGAATCTGGATTCCGAGGCCGCGTACGACCCGGAGAACTTCTCTTTCCCGCACGGCACGCACCTGTGTGCGGTGGAGGTGGACACCGAGACCGGGAAGGTCGGCATCCGCTCCTACGTGTGCGTCGACGACATCGGGCACGTGGTCAACCCGCTGATCGTGGAGGGTCAGGTGCACGGCGGACTCGCCCAGGGCATCGCGCAGGCCCTGTACGAGGAGGCGGTGTACGACGAGTCGGGCACCCTGCTGTCGGGTTCCTTCGCCGAATATCACGTGCCGTCGGCGGCGGACCTGCCGACGTTCACCACGGGTCGCACCGAGACTCCCGCCACCGGTAATCCGCTCGGCGTCAAGGGCGTCGGTGAAGCGGGGACGATCGCGTCCACCCCGGCCGTCGTCAATGCCGTCCTCGACGCCGTCCGCCAGTTCGGGGTGCGTGACGTCGAGATGCCGTGTACGCCGATGCGGGTCTGGCATGCCATCCGCACCGCTCAGGGAGGTGCCCAGTGATTCCGTCGAGCTTCGATTACGTGTCCCCGACCTCCGTCGAACAGGCGGTGGCGGCGCTCGCCGAGGCCGGGGAGGACGCCAAGATACTCGCGGGCGGTCAGAGCCTGCTGCCGGTGCTACGGCTGCGGTTGTCTTCGCCGAGCACCCTCGTCGACCTGGGCCGGATCGGTGAGTTGCGCGGCGTCCGTGACGACGGGGACAGCATCGTGATCGGTGCGATGACCACGTACTACGACGTGATCCGCGACCCGCTCGTCCACGAGCACGCGCTGCTGCTCGTCGAGGCCACCCGCACCGTCGCCGATCCGCAGATCCGGCACCGCGGCACGCTGGGTGGTGCTCTGGCGCATGCCGATCCGGCCGGTGACCTGTGCGCGCCCGCGCTGGCACTCGACGCCACCCTGACCGCCGTGGGTACCGCGGGCAGGCGGAGCATCCCGGTCGCGGACTTCTTCGAGGGCTACTACACCACCACGCTGCGACCGGACGAGATCCTCGTGGACGTGCGGGTTCCCAAGCACACCGGCTGGGAGGCGCGGTACGAGAAGTTCAACACGGTCGCGGAGGCCTGGTCGATCGTGGCGGTGGCCGCGACGATCCAGGTCGACGGCGGCATCATCCGGCAGGCCCGGGTGGCGCTGACCAACATGGGGGCCGTGCCGGTGCGGGCTCGCGGTGTCGAGGACGCGCTCGTCGGCAATGCCGCCGATCCCGAGCTGATCCGGGCGGCGGCCGAACACGCCGCCGAGGGCACCGACCCGATCACCGATGGCAACGCCGACGCCGAGTACCGCAGCCACCTCGCGAGAGTGCTGACCCGGAGGGCGGTGGCGACGGCGGTCGGCGTCTGAACGGTTCCGGCAGCCGTCAGGGCCGCGGGTCGCGGCTCGCTTCCACGGCCTGCTCGGTGGCGTCGCAGACCACCACGGGGTGTGGTTCGAGAACGTTGTGCAGTTCGATCACCGGGAGGTAGCGGCCGGCGTCCGGTCTGCGTACTTTCAGTCGCACTCGTTGGTGCCGCATCAGGTAGAGCGCTGCACCGATGCCGCTGACCAGGGAGATCGCGCCTCCGATCACGAGCGGGGCGCGGGGGTCCAGGACGTCGGCCAGCCATCCCAGAACGGGACTGCCCAGCGGGGTGCCGCCGAGGAAACAGAGCATGTAGATGCCCATCACCCGGCCGCGCATCTCGGACGGCACGGACATCTGCAGGATGTTCATCGCCGCCGTCGTGAACGTCAGCGTCAGCGCGCCGGTCGGGACGAGCATGATCGCGACCAGCACGTAGGTGGGCATGAGTCCCACCAGGATCTCGAAGGCCCCGAATGCGGCCGCGGCCCCGAGGAAGGTGCGCAGCCGCGGCGGGGTCTTGCGTCTCGCGGCGATCGTGGCGCCGGCGAGTGTGCCCACGGCGAGAGTCGTCGACAGCAGTCCGTAGGCGTCCGCGCCGCGCTCGAACGTGTTGCGGGCGAGCACGGCGAGACTGATCGGGAAGTTCAGCCCGAACGTCGACACCATGAACACCGCCACCATCAGCACCCGCAGGTCGGTGCGACCCCACACGTAACGGAAACCCTCGCGTACCTGCCCTTTCCCGCGTTCCGCCTGGGGTGCCGTGAACAGTTCGCGGGTGTTCATCATCAGCAGGGCGATCAGCACACCGGTGAACGTGCCCACGTTGAGCAGGAACACCCACCCCGTGCCGATGAGGGTGATCAGCACACCGGAGATCGCCGGGCCGATGATGCGAGCGGTGTTGAACGTCATCGAGTTCAGGGCGATGGCATTGGGCAGCGACTCCTTGCCGACCATCTCGATGGTGAACGACTGCCGCGCCGGCGCGTCGATCGCCGACGCGCAACCCAGCAGAAACGCGATGAGGTAGACGTGCCACAGGGCCACCAGCCCGCCGACGTCCAGCAACCCGAGCACCAGTGCGCACAACGCCATCGACACCTGCGTCGCGATCAGGATGCGCCGCTTGTCGTACCGGTCGGCGAGCACGCCGCCCCACACGGACAGGAACAGGGTCGGACCGAACTGCAGTGCCATCACGATGCCGACCGCGAGCGCGTTGCCATTCGACAACGTCAGGACGAGCCAGTCCTGCGCCACCCGCTGCATCCAGGTTCCGACGAGGGAGACGATCTGCCCCGACGCCCACAGCCGGTAGTTCCGGGTGCGGAGAGCGACGAACATGCCGGTCTTCGGCTGGGCTGAGGCGGTGGACTCGGATTCGGGCGGCACACATCCATCTTGCTCCCGGGCCCCGCGCGCCATCGACCGGCCCTGGGAGAGATCTTTCCGGATGTCGGCTACGTTCTCCGGCAACGGGTTTCCCTGCACCGCGGGGTGCGGGCAGTCGAATGCCGTTGTACGGGTGGGGACTGCAGGCAGCCTTCGGGCTACTCCGAGTCGGCGACGATGGACGTGATGATGCCGACTGCGTCGCGGAGGGTCTTCAGCTGAGCCTCGTCGAGCCCGGACAGCCGCTCGTTCATCCACGCCTCGCGGGCGTGGGTCTCGTCGGCGATCAGGGCGTGACCGGCATCCGACAGCGTGACGATGATCTGCCGTCCGTCGGTGGGATGCGGTGCCCGCTCGACCAGCCCCAGTTCGACCAGCGACGCGATGACCCGGGTCATCGACGGCGGCTGCACCTTCTCCCGAGCCGCGAGATTGCCCGGCGTCATGGCGCCGTCGCGGGCAAGGGTGGCCAGGGCCGACAGCTGGGTCAGCGATACCTGGGCGTCGACGCGACGCCCACGCAGGTGACGCGTGAGGCGCACGACAGCCAGGGAAAGGTCACTGGCGAGTGCTCGCGTATCCGTGGTCACGGGAATGACAATACGGGACCGATCGGCCGCCGTTTACGTTACTGCGTCGGTGATCGGACCGACCGCGAAGTAGGCCACGAAGAGAAGCGCCACCACCCACATCAACGGGTGAATCTTCTTGATACCACCGCTCGCAGCATTGAGCACGACCCACGACACGAATCCGACGCCGATGCCGTTGGCGATCGAGTACGTGAACGGCATGACGGCGATGGTGAGGAACGCGGGCAGCGCGATCGAGAACTGGGTGAAATCGATGTCGCGGACCTGACCGATCATCATCGCGCCCACCACGACCAGTGCCGGCGCGGCCGCCTCGATCGGCACCACCGAATACAGCGGGGTCAGGAACATCGCGGCCAGGAACAGCAGTCCCGTCACCACATTCGCGAGTCCGGTGCGGGCGCCCTCGGCGATACCCGAAGCGGATTCCACGAACACTGTGTTGGACGACGCCGACGCGCCGCCACCGACGATGGCGCCGGTGCCCTCGACGACCAGGGCCCGTCCGATGTTGGGCAGGTTGCCGTCCTCGTCGGTGAGGCCCGCTTCCTTGCCGAGCCCGGTCATCGTGCCCATGGCGTCGAAGAAGTTGGCGAGCACCAGCGTGAACACCAGCAGGCTGGCCGCGAGTACGCCGATGCGGGTGAACGCGCCGAAGATGCTGACGTCGCCGACGAGGCTGAGATCCGGAAGTTCCGCCAGCACATCGGGTGCGGCCGGGACACTGAGGTTCCAGCCGTAGGGGTTCACGCCCAGCGACGGTCCGACACCGGCGACGGCCTCGATGATCGCGGCAAGCACGGTGGTGACGACGATGCCGATCAGCAGACCGCCGCGCACCTTGCGCACCACCAGGACACCCATCAGCAGCACACCGAACACGAACGTCACGGTCGGCCAGGAGGAGATCGATCCGTTGATGCCCAGGCCGACGGGGACGGTGGTGCCCGCGGCGTCCGGGATGCGCCGCACGAACCCGGCGTCGACGAGACCGATGAACGCGATGAACATGCCGATACCGGCGGCGATGGCGGATTTGAGCTCGGCCGGAATGGCATTGAAGACGGCCGTCCGGAATCCGGTGAGCGCCAACACGACGATGATGACACCGTCGATCACCACGAGGCCCATCGCCTCGGGCCAGGTGACCTGCGGCGCGATGGTGACGGCGAGAAGACTGTTGATGCCGAGGCCCGCCGCGATCGCGAAGGGATAGTTCGCGACGACCCCGAAGACGATGCTCATCAGTCCCGCCACCAGGGCGGTGACCGCTGCCACCTGGTTGACGGGGAGGATGTTGCCGAGGACGTCGGTCTTCGCGACGGCGTCGTCGGCGGAGAAGCTGCCGAGGATGAGCGGGTTCAGCACCACGATGTATGCCATTGCGACGAACGTCACCACTCCGCCGCGAATCTCCGCGCCTACCGTCGAACCACGCTCGGTGATCTTGAAGTAGTTGTCGAGCAGTTTCGGAGCAGCACCCATTGTTCAGTCCCCATCGCCAGAAGTCGCGCGTCGCCCTTGGAGATTAGGGCACCACGGCGAGGGTAGCGTTCATTCGGTGAACGAATCCGCAGATCGCCCACCCCTCACTCAGCGCCTCGCCGACCCGCGACCTGCGCTGATACTGGGAACGCTGGCGTGGGCGGTCGCGATCGTCGTGGTGATCGTCACGGGCGACCGGTGGTCGGATGCGCTTCCGACGTGTATTGCGGGGGTTGTCGTCGGATTCCTCGGCTACGGACTGTTCGCGTTGCAGCGGCGGGCGGCCCGGCGCGGCAGCCGCGGGGCACAGCAGGGACTGCTCTAGATCTCGCTCGAGGTCAGGGCCCGGCGGGGCCGGGTACGGGTCAGCAGGATCCAGAACGCCGCCCACAGCGCGCCGAACGCCCACCCGGCGAGGACGTCGGTCATCCAGTGCGCGGCGAGGTAGACACGCGACAGCCCCACTGCCAGCGTGTACAGCACCAGCAGGAAGACCAGCGCGATCCGGACGTGCCCCACCAGCACGACCCGGAGGGTCACGGCGACGAGAACGCTGGCGAGGATCGCGGTCATCATCGCGTGACCGGACGGGAACGAGAACGTCGAGATCTCCACCAGCCGATCGGGCAGTGGCGGGCGTTGCCGCTCGAACAGATTCTTGAGCGTGGTCATCACGGCCAGACCCGACAGCATCGCGCCGGCCACGAGGACGGCTTCGCGCCGGCGGCCCTGGAGCAGGAGGGTCGTTGTCAGGACGGTGGACACGATCCAGGCCGCGACCGTTCCGCCGCTGTGCGTGACGACGGTGACGACGTCGATCAACCACGGTGTGCGATCCCCGACGGCGCTGTCGAGCACGCTCTGGTCAAACGACACCGGCGCCCCACGTGCCTTCGGCCCACGACTCGGAGCAATGGGTGGTCCCCTGCTCGTCCACCCACCACGGGACCGCGATCTCGGTGTCGATCGCGCCCGTGAGCTTCACCGTGAGCCGGGGATGGACGACGACGGGCCCGTGCGGCAGGTCGCGGCCGAGTGCGGCGAAGGCGAGCACGGCGGCGGGTTCGCGATCCCACGAGGATTCACGGCCGGAACCGGTGACGGTGCCGCGGATGGCCGCGGACGCGAGGGGGAGGTCCAGCAGATCGGCGAGTGCCTCAGCGGTGTCCAGGCTCCCGACCACCAGGCGCGCACGCGGCACCGCGGCGGCCAGCCACGGTGCGTCCAGCACCAGGGCGTCGCCGGGGTCGACGAGTGCGCCCGTCAGGCCGCGCACGTGTTCGGGCAGGTGCAGGTCCTCGAGGTCGAGAAGATGTGCGGCCGCGGCGGCCGCGAGCAGGCTGTGTGCCCGCGCGATCACCGCGGGACTGGGTTCACGGTCCGGGTCGGCCAGTCGATCCAGGAGTAGCTGTGCGAGTTCGGGAGAGTCGACCGTCGACGGCGCCAGGGCCGCCGCGAACACGGCGGACTCCGGGTGCTCGACGGGGTCGAGCAGTCCGGCAAACGTCGCGTCGGACGGATCGCGGAGCAGACCGAGCACCTGACCGTCCAACTCTGCATTGTGACGCAGCCACCAGGCCGTGTACCCGGCGCGGTCGGCCAGCAAAGGACGCGTCGACTGGTCCCGGGCGAGCATCGTCAGCGCCTGCGGCCAGCGGTCCTCGTCCACCAGGTCCAGGTCGCGCACCGCCCCGATCTCGTCGGGGTCGTCGTCGAGTGTGTCCCACCAGCGGTCCTCGTCGTCGAGGTCGTGATCGGGACCGGTGGGGAGTTCGGCGCGGAGCACGGTGAAACCCCAGCCGACGCCCACCGCGCGGAGGGCGTCCTCCCCCACCCGCTCGGCGAACGCGGCGTCCACGGACGTGAACGGTGAATCGTCCACCAGGACGTCGGCGAGAGGCGCACCGGGCAACAGCAATTCGTCCGCACCGCGCAACTCCCCGTCGACATCCGGGAGGGGCAGCTGTCCGAGCCACGACGGCAAGGTGCCGGGATCGACGCGCCCGGCGAGTGCGAGCACCGCGGTCGACAGTTCTTCGGCCGCCGCCGCGTCGTCGGGGTCGAGGTCCTCGATCTCGGCCCGCAACGCCGGATCCGAGAGCAGGTCGACGGCGGTGGCGGTCTTCGCGCCGAGCCGCGACAGCAGCGGGTGCGCGGCATCCGGGTGGACGAGCCGCGTCCAGTCGACCCCCAAGACACCGTCGATGTCGTGGCCCAGCAACACCGTTCGCGGACCGGTCACCGTGCGGCCGTCGGACAGCGGCACCGGGATCGATGCCAGTTCCTCCGCCGCGAGGGCGTCGACGGCCAGCGGTTCGAGCGCCGCATACAGGCGATGCCACCAGGACGGTGTCCGTTCGATGCCACTGAGAAGTTCGGTGAGGCGCGCCAGGCCGAGCCGGTGGGCGTCGACGGCGGCCAGCGCGGGCGCCCAGCGCGGCCCGGACAGATCCGGGACGACGAGGCCGTCGACGATCTCGGTGAGGAGTTCGGCGAGTTCGTCGGTGAGCCCGGGGACCACGGACGCCCGAACCGGGGCCTTGTTCGTGCCGCCGACGGTCGGCAGCCAGGGCTGCTCCCGGAGTTCGGTGACGAGATGGTCCCGCAACGCCGAGTCCACCTCGCTGCGCGCGAACGCGGGAACGGGAACCAGCGACAGTCGCTGCCCGGGCGGCACCGCGGCCACGAACTCGGCGTAACCGGACGCCAACTCGGCGATCGCGGCGCCGGGCAGGATGCGCCTGCGGTCGGGTTGCATGGCGATGTCCGCGACGAGGATCGCGGGTATCGACAGTTCCTCGTCCGACCGGGTGGGCGCGCGCAGGACGTCCTCCGTGACGGGTGAGACGACGCCGTCGCGGACCGGGACGAGCCAGCGTGCGCGCCCGGACTCGTACTGCCACCAGCGGTCGTCGCCGATCGCGACCTCGGTCAACCCGGAATCGAGTGGCCGTTCGCGGCGGCGGAACTGCTTGTCGCCCACGGTGATCGAGACGAGCGCCGGCAGTTCGAGCAGAAGGTCGGGCGCCTCGCGGGCCATGTAGGCGAGCAGCGATTCACCGTCCACGTCCTCGCGCAGCGTCAACACGACTTCCGACGCCGCGCCTGCGGCCGGGCGGGTTTCCGTCGGCCACGCCAGCCGCAGGGCAGGCACGTCCGCTCCCGGGTCCGCACCGTCGAGTTCCCGCAGCTCCGACCTCGTCCGTTCCGCGGAGAACAGCACCGAACCGGACGTCGACCGCAGTTCGACCTCGTCGCTCACCGACAGCACCGCCGTGAAACCGACACCGTACCGGCCGACGGTCGTGCCGGACTTGCTCGACGCCCGCAACGCGACCAGCGCCTGGACTCCCGGCTCGTCCAGCGGCGTGCCCGTGTTGGACACGCTCAGGACGCGTCCGTCGAGTTGCACGGACAGCTCGCCGGGCACTTCGGCGCGAGCTGCGGCGTCGGCCGCGTTCTGCGCCAGCTCGGTGAGGAGCCGGTCGCGGTAGCCGGCGCGGGCCAGATCGGATTCGGCCGCCGCATCCTCCCGCAGACGGGTCGGGGACGTTCGCCACGCCAGAAGCGTCGAATCCCTCAGGGCGGCGGTGCCAAAAGGATCGGCTAGCTGGTCGATGCGGATTCCTCGGCCTCGGTGACCTCGGCAGCAGCTTCGGGCTCGTTCTCCGTTTCGGCGACGGCCCGCTCGACTACCTCGACGGCGCCGTCGTCGTAGGCGTCGAATTGCGGCGAACCGGCACCCGTCGGCAGCAGGGTGTCGGAGTGGGCGCCGCAACCGTAGGCCGCGTCGACCACGTGCCCGTCGGCGGCCATCTCGTTGCCGCACACCCCGAACGACGCGTGCAGCGAACCGGCGAGCGGAAGGTAGAAGCCGCACAGCCCGCACGTCGACGGCGCGGCCTTGGCCATCTCGGAATCGGGGCCGTAGTCGCCGTCGTGCCAGCGTTCGGCAGCGTCGACGCGGCCTTCGAGGCTCATCACCTGCTTGCGGCCCAGGCCGAGTTCGAGGGCGGTCTCGTCGATCTCGGGGTCACCCGTCGCCACAT
The DNA here is from genome assembly GCF_030056915.1 of Rhodococcus sp. IEGM 1307. Taxonomy (NCBI): domain Bacteria; kingdom Bacillati; phylum Actinomycetota; class Actinomycetes; order Mycobacteriales; family Nocardiaceae; genus Rhodococcus; species Rhodococcus sp. IEGM 1307. The sequence goes on along the minus strand of NZ_JASHKW010000001.1, from coordinate 439,134 downwards.
AGCCCGGGACGAGGCGGGGGTCACCGGCCGGCGGTGCCAGCAGATCGCCCGCGGACAGATCGCCGGGGCGAATGCGCTGGTCCCACGGGATCCACTCGGGTGCGACCAGCGCATCGGGTCCGGGGAGGAGGGCGAGTTCGCTGACGGTGGCATGGTCCGCTTCGGGATCGGCAGCCACCACCACGGCCCACTGCCAGCCCCGGTAGCCCGGAAGGTCCGCAACGAAACGGTGAGTCGCGGCGCACGCGTCCTCGGACGTGACGCCCAGGTAGTCGCCGACTCCCCCTTCCTGCAGTTCGACCAAGGCGGTTCGGGCGAGCTCGACGGCGTCGGTCAGTACGGGACGCGCCACTGCGCGCTCGTCGGAAGAAGCAACACTCACACCACCAGTTTGCCGCACCACCGCAAGTGCGTGCCCACCTGGGCTGTCATGCTGGTCCGATGACCGGCCGGAGGCACCTCGTCCCAGCCCTGCTCGCGGTGGCGTGGATGGTCACCGCGTGCTCCCCGCAGAGTCCCGTGGCGGCGGGCGCGTCCGGTGCGGACCTTCGTGTGGAGATCGTCCGCACCCTCGACCACGACCCGAATGCGTTCACCCAGGGACTCGAGATCGACGGCACCGAATTGCTCGAGGGCACCGGCCGGCCCGGTGAGTCCTGGGTGCAGGCCACCGACCTCGACAGCGGCACCGTCCGGACGCGCGCGGAACTGCCGTCGCCCCTGTTCGGCGAGGGCATCACGGTGAGCGGCGACACGGTCTGGCAGCTGACGTGGCGTGACGGGGTTGCCGTCGCCCGCGATCGCGCGACACTCGCCGAACAGCGGCGCGTCCCGTTCGACGGCGAAGGGTGGGGCATCTGCGCCTTGCCCGACGCACTGGTCACGAGCGACGGCTCACCCACCCTCACGTTCCGCGACCCGGTCACGTTCGAACCACGGCGCACCGTGCAGGCGGTGCGGGACGGAAACCTGCTGGGCCGCCTCAACGAACTCGAATGCGCGGACGACGCAGCCATCTACGCCAACGTCTGGACCACCGACACCTTCGTCCGCATCGATCCCTCGGACGGGCGGGTCACCGCGGAGATCGACGCCTCGGCCGTCCGCGACGCGCTCCCGCCCGGCCCGCGGGACGTCGACGTCCTCAACGGCATCGCGCAGATCCCGGGAACGGACCGCTTCCTCGTCACCGGAAAGTACTGGCCGCGCATGTTCGAGGTGCGGTTCGTTCCCTGACAGGCCGATCTGACCAGCATTGGCCGGGGTTGCTGTGGTCGCATGTCTCCCGACTAGGACAGAATTAGGGAGTGACCGGACCGCGCGAACCCTACGAGCCTGACGGCGGTCGGGCTCCTGACGAGAATTCCGGGCCCCCCGTTCATCCCGGCTACGACAAATACCCGCCCGCCGCACGCTCGGGAGGTCGACGCACGCCGCTCCCTCCCCTCCATCCGGTCGGCGGCGGGCAGCGTCCCCGTTCCGACGAGGAACGGGCCGACGCCCCCAAAGCGCCGCCGATGCCGCGCAAGCTCACCGTCACCCGGGTCGCGGCGATGCGCAGCCGGGAACTCACCAACAAGGGCATCGCGACGTTCCATCGCGCGGCCAAGGCGGACGGCGCGGACAAGTCGGGGCTCACCGCGCTGACCTACGCGGTGATGGCCAACAACGCGACCGACGCGGCCATCGCCGTCGCCCTGGCGAACACCCTGTTCTTCTCGGCCGCGACGGGCGAGGACAAGACGAAGGTCGCGCTGTACCTACTGATCACCATCGCCCCGTTCGCCGTCATCGCTCCGCTGATCGGTCCGATGCTCGACCGGCTTCAGCACGGCCGTCGCGTCGCGCTGGCCACGTCGTTCGGTCTCCGGACAATCCTGGCAATCGTTCTCGTCTTCAACTTCGACAGCTGGGTGCTGTATCCGGCCGCGCTCGGAATGATGGTGCTCAGCAAGTCGTTCTCGGTGCTCAAGAGTGCGGTCACACCACGTGTGCTGCCACCGGAGATCGACCTGGTGCGGGTCAACTCCCGGCTCACCGTGTTCGGACTGCTCGGCGGAACCATCGGTGCCGGCGCCCTCGCGGGTGGTCTCGCGATGGCCACCGGGTCCGTCGGCGCGCTGTGGCTGGCGGCGGTCATCACCGCCCTCGGCGCGTACCTCAGCATGCGGATCCCGTCGTGGGTGGAGGTCACCGAGGGCGAGGTGCCCGCCACCCTCACCTACCACGGCGACGAGCACCCGACCGAGGTGCTGGGCCGCACCCGCGTGCTGCAGGCCGAAGCCGCGGCCACCGCGAAATCCGGTAAACGCAGGCAACCGCTGGGCCGCGCGGTCATCACCGGACTGTGGGGAAACAGCACCATCCGCGTGCTCACCGGGTTCCTCACGCTGTACATCGCGTTCGTCGCGAAGTCGAAGACCGACCACGAGCCGCTGGTGCAGGCCGCCATGCTCGGCCTGGTCGGCGCCGCCGCAGGCATCGGCAACTTCGCAGGCAACGCCGCGGGCGCCCGGATCAAACTCGGCCGCCCCGCCCTCATCGTGCTGCGCTGCACGGGCGCCGTGTGGATCATCGCGGTTCTCGCCGCGATCACCGACAATCTGCTGACCGCCGCCCTGGCCACCCTCGTCGCGTCGGCGGCCAGCGCCCTGGCCAAGGTGTCGCTGGACGCGTCGCTGCAGCACGACCTCCCCGAGGAATCGATCGCGTCCGGATTCGGCAGATCCGAGACGGTTCTGCAGCTGAGCTGGGTCGTGGGCGGCGCGCTGGGCGTACTGCTGCCCACCGAGTACTGGATCGGGTTCTCGGTCGTGTCCGCCGTCATGACCATCGGGCTCGTCCAGACCGTCCTCACCTACCGCGGCAGCACCCTTCTGCCCGGACTCGGCGGAAAACGCCCCGACCTGGCCGAACAAGAAGTGACCGAGCCCCACTCGACCCACCGGGCCGACCGATCGACAGGAAATGTGACGTAAGTGAGAATGCAGGCGCGAACCAAGAAGATCCTGGCACTGATCGTGGTGGGCCTGATGGTGGTCCTGGTGGCCTTCGTCGGAGTCCTGTACGCACTGGTCCGCAACTCCTCGCCCCGCCTGCCCGAGATCACCGCCTTCGCGCACAACCGGGCCGAGCAGATCCCCCCGCTGGCGTACTGCAACCTGTATCTCGAGGACTGCACAACCGGCGACCTCGCCGAACTCGACGTGCCACCCGGCTCCTCGCTGCAGCTGTCGCTGCCACAGGAGATCGTCGACGCGCCGTGGCGCATGCTCGTCGTCTACCAGGACGCGTCGGGGCAGGTCCTCGTCCAGGAACAGGCTCACCGCGCCGGTGAGACCCGCGCCGTAACCGTGCCGTCCTCGGAAGACCTGCAGCTGGCCGGCGTCGAGATCCAGCTGCCGTCCGCCGTCATCGACGAGCAGGGGCTCACGCAGGCCCGGGCAGCCTGGTCGATCAAGACCGCCTGACACGACACACGAAGAAGGCCCCTGCGCCGAAGCGCAGGGGCCTTCCCGTTGTCCGTCGAATCAGCTGTCGAGCTCGCGCGCGACGGCGCGGACCACCTCGGAGATGCGCTGGGCGGTCTTGCGGTCCGGGTACTTGCCCTTGCGCAGATCGGGCTGGACCTTCGCCTCGAGCAGCGTGATCATGTCCTCGACCATGCCGTGGAGTTCGTCCGGCGTGTGCTTCTTGGCGGACGGCTCCTTGCGTGCGGCGTTCTGACGCAGCGACGGCGCCGGGTCGAGCACCTTCAGGCTCAGAGCCTGGGGGCCGCGTCGACCGGCGGCCATGCCGAACTCGACGCGCTGACCGGCCTTGAGGCCCTCGACGCCCTCGGGAAGAGCGGACGAACGCACGTAGACGTCCTCCCCTTCTTCCTGCGACAGAAAGCCGAAGCCCTTTTCGACGTCGTACCACTTCACCTTGCCGGTCGGCACCGCGTTCACCCGCTCATCACTTGGAGTGCAGTTGGTTGCACTTGGTATGCAAAACAGCGCGCCCCACCTCTGGTGCGGGACGCGCAGTACCCACAGTCTACCTTGCAGAGACCCCCTCCGGCATCCGGGTTTCCAGGCACTATCGTTGCTGGTGTGGCCCACGAACCGACTCCTTCGAGCACTCCTCAGACACCCCGGAGGGGCGACGGACTCCTGCGCGTCGCACTCGCCCTCTTCGCGGTCGGCTTCGTCGCGATCGTGGCGATCTTCCTGACCCCGGTGCTCTCCGATTCCGAACCGGGCCTCGTTCTCTATCTCATCGCCCTCGCGTGCCCGATCGGATTCCTCCTCGGAATCGTCGCGGCACTGAGGCAGGGCAGACGCTCGCGCTAACACACCCGACCACCGACCGAGGGGACGATCATGAGAATTCTGCTCAACATCATCTGGCTGATCTTCGGCGGTCTGTGGCTGGCGCTGGGGTACTTCGTCGCCGGAATCCTGTGCTGCATCCTGATCATCACGATCCCGTTCGGCATCGCGTCGTTCCGGGTCGGCGTCTACGCGCTGTGGCCGTTCGGGAAGACCGTGGTCGACAAGCCGACGGCAGGTGTGGCCTCGCTGATCGGCAACGTCATCTGGTTCGTCATCGCCGGTCTGTGGCTCGCGATCGGGCACGTCGTGACGGCAATCGCCATGGCGATCACGATCATCGGGATCCCCCTCGCGGTCGCAAATCTGAAGATGATCCCCATCTCGCTCATGCCCCTCGGCAAGGACATCATCGACGCTCCCCAGTGATGTGAGCTTACTCACATAACGGCCCGGTAACGGAAGGGCAACGGCTCGGCGATACGCACGTCTTGTCGCCACTAGCTGGGAAGAGTCCCTGCGCGCCCAATGGGGCCCCGCAACAGGCGAAGACACTCCGCGTTATCAAATGGTGACACTGCGGCCTCGGCCCGTTACCGTCGTCACCGGCCGAGGAAACATCGGCCACATCCGGCCCGCCGCGCCAAACCTCGTCCCGCGGGTACCGGAGTCCCGACGAAGCATTCCAGGGACGAGGACGGGGGACCCAAAGTCCTCCAGGGAACGCAAGTTCTCAGACGGACACCGGCCCGAATGTGCCTCGCACACTCGGATCTTGGGGTGAAGCCAGACCCTCTCCAGCCAGGAGAGGCGAGGCCGGGCGACCTCTCAGCCCGAACCCGACAGCTGACCTCGCAGGCGCGTGTGGAGAGGATCTCGACCACTATGAGCGGACGCCATCGCAAGCCCACCACCACCGGCCGCACCGTCGCCAAGGTCGCCGTCACCGGCGCCATCATGGGCGTCGCCGGAGCAGCCTTCTCGGGCACCGCGAACGCGGCACCCGACTCCGACTGGGACCGCCTCGCGCAGTGCGAGTCCGGCGGAAACTGGGGAATCAACACCGGAAACGGCTTCCAGGGTGGACTCCAGTTCTCCCCGAGCACCTGGAACGCACACGGTGGAACCCAGTACGCGGCCAGCGCCAACCAGGCCTCGCGTGAAGAGCAGATCGTCGTCGCCGAGAAGGTCCTCGACTCCCAGGGCTGGGGCGCATGGCCGTCCTGCTCCTCGAGCCTCGGCCTGAGCAGCGCACCCACCCAGCGCACCGCCCCCGCAACCGTGCCCGAGGCCCCCGCGGCGCCGGCACTCCCCGACCTCACGGGCGGCGTCCCCAGCACCAACGGCACCTCGCAGTACGCCGGTGTCGTCGACAACGCGATCGAGGCCGTCAAGGCTCAGGGCATCGCGATCGATCCCCAGATCCTGCAGCTCATCGACGCGAACAAGGGACTGCTCCCGCAGTAATCCCCCGCGATTCACACAAGAGGGGCCCTGCACCGATCCGGTGCAGGGCCCCTCTTGTGTCGTCGGGTCAGCGGTTGATCACGGTGTGCGGATGCGCGTACGGCAGCGAGTCCGCCGGCAGCGGGAACTCGGTGTCCTCGCCGAACGGGGACAATCCGCCCGCACGGCTCGACGACAGTTCGGTCACGGCGCTATCTCCATCGGCGGTTTCGGGCCACCCTGGATCCACGTACTGCTTCTTCGAATTGTTAGCCACGGTGCCATTTTGACAGGAGCATTCGGCGACGTACAGCCCAGGTCTCTAATCTGATAGTCGATGACCGACACCGACGACGCCACCGCGAGCACCAACGGCACCGCTGCCTCCCCGCGCGGCGCCGCGACCCTCGCGGACTGGCTGGCCGCGCGCAGCGACGCCGAACTGACGGATCTGCTCCGCAAGCGACCCGACCTGGCGGTTCCACCGCCTGCCACGATCGTCGTCCTCGCCGGCCGCGCCGAACAGCGGGCATCGGTGGCCCGCGCGGCCGACAACCTGACGTCGCTGGACTTCGGCATCCTCGAACTGCTGGCGCTCGAACGGGCCGACGAGGTCGCCGTGCCGCGGGCCACCCTGCAGGACGCGGTGGGGTCGCGGGCGACGAAGAAGTCCGTCGACGCCACGCTGGACGGTCTGCGGTCCGTGGGGATCGTCTGGGGGGACAAGACGTCGCTGCGCATCGTTCCCGCTGTCGTGGCCACCATCCCGTGGCGGGTCGGACGCAGCGCCGAACCCGTCGAGACGCTGGACGAACCCGGGATCACGGCCGCGCTGGCCGGACTGCAGAGCGTCGAGCGGGACATCCTCGAGACCCTGTCGAAGTCGAGTTCGATCGGACGCACCCGGGACGCAGCCCCCGGAACACCCCCCGACCGTCCCGTGCAGCGACTCCTCGCCGCCGGGCTGCTGCGGTGGATCGACGACGAAACCGTCGAACTGCCCTATCAGGTGCGGCAGGTCCTGCGCGGGGAGGCCGTCTTCGACCCCACGTCGCTGGCCGCTCCCACCGTGACGGGCCGCAAGCACAAGCCGGCCGACATCAACGCCGCCGCGGCAGGCGAGGCGCTCGAACTGGTTCGCCACTGCGAGGACGTCGTCAAGGCTCTCGGCGAGATCCCGGCGCCCGCCCTGCGGGCAGGTGGGCTCGGTGTCCGCGAACTGCGCCGCATCGCCAAGACGTCCGGCATCGACGAGAACCGGCTGAGCCTACTCGTCGAACTACTCTCCGCCGCGGGACTGATCGCGAGCGGCACCCCGGATCCGGCGCCGACGTCCGACAGCGGGGAGAACTACTGGGCCCCGACCACCGCGGTCGACAACTGGCTCACCGCGCCGGTCGCCCGGCGGTGGCACGCTCTGGCCGCCGCATGGCTGGAACTGCCGCGCATGGCGTGGTTCATCGGCATGCGCGACGCCAACGACAAACCGGTCGCCGCGCTGTCCGAGGAGGTGCGCGCGCCGTCCGCGCCGCGCGACCGGCAGGCGATCCTCGGACTGCTGGCGGAGTTGGGCAGCGGCCACTCCGCGGGTCCGGCGGAGGTCAGCCGACTGCTGGCGTGGCGTCGCCCCCGCTGGGGTGCCCGGTTGCGGGTCCACGCGGTCGAACGCACCCTCGACGAGGCCGCGACGCTCGGACTCGTCGCCCGCGGAGCGCTCAGCTCCCCCGGACGCGCACTGCTCCACGGCGGTGACGCCGAGGCCGAGATGCACGCGTCGCTGCCCGAACCCGTCGACCACGTCCTCGTCCAGGCCGACCTCACCGTCGTCGCCCCCGGACCTCTGACTCCGGACCTACTGGAGCAGATCACCCTGGTCGCGGACATCGAGTCCGCCGGTGCGGCGTCGATGTACCGGATCAGCGAAGACAGCGTCCGGCGTGCCCTCGACGTCGGGATGACGGCCGCCGAACTGCACAGCCTCTTCGCGACCCGGTCGCGCACACCCGTCCCGCAGTCGCTGTCGTATCTGATCGACGACGTCGCGAGGCGGCACGGGCGGCTCCGGGCCGGGGTCGCGGCGTCCTTCGTCCGCTGCGAGGACCCCACCCTGCTCGCGGAGGTCCTGGCGTCGCCGGTGGCCGCAACTTTGGCCCTGCGTGCGTTGGCTCCGACGGTGGCGGTGTCGCAGGCACCGCTGCGGGAAGTACTGGGCGAACTGCGGGCGGCCGGTTTCGCGCCCGCAGGCGAGGACTCGTCCGGCGCACTGGTCGACCTGCGCCCCCGCGGCGCCCGGGTCGTGACCCGGCGCAAGGCTCCCGCCGGCCGCACCCCGGCCGTCGCCACGGCCGCCCAACTCGACGCGGTCGTCCGGACTCTCCGCGCGGGCGACCTGGCCGCGTCGGCCCGGGGATCCGGCAGCATCCGCTCCGACGGGTCGCGGGCCAGTAGCGCCGCGACCATCGCCCTGCTCAACGCGGCGGCGCGGGAACGCACCAGCGTGACCATCGGTTACGTCGACGCTCAGGGTGTGGCGACGCACCGCATCGTCGATCCTGTGAGCGTCGGCGGCGGCCAGCTCGACGCGTTCGACCCGGCGAGCGGCGCGGTCCGGCGGTTCACCCTTCACCGCATCACGTCCGTCGCCCGCGTCGACTGACCCGTGAGTACTTGTTAACCACAGGCGGTTAACAAGTACTCACGGGTCAGATAACGATTCTGCGCAAACGCCGAGGAATTCCGGGACGCGCAATACCGTGATGCTGGTATGTACCTGGCCGGGGACGACTACCAGGAGGCAGAATCGTGATTGTCACAGCAACGAAGCCGTCACAAAGTTGGTTACGAGGCGTCGTCCGGCTGATGGTTGCCGTGGTGATCCTGCCGCTGGCGTTCGTCCTCGTCGGCGTCGGAACGGCCTCGGCGGACCCGTACAGCCGTCTGCGTGAGCACTGGGTCGACGCACCCGGCGGGGTCGGGCAGATCAAGGTGCGGATGTGGCTCGCGAACAACGGCAGCAACAAAGCCCTCTACCTCCTCGACGGCCTCCGCGCGACCAACGACGTCAGCGGGTGGGAGCACGAGACGAACGCCGCGTGGCTGTCCGACCACGGGATCACCGTCGTCGAACCGGTCGGCGGACAGTCCAGCTTCTACACGGACTGGTACGCGCCCAGCAACACCAACGGTCAGCCGTACACGTACAAGTGGGAGTCGTTCCTCACCCAGAACCTGCCCGACTTCCTGGCGAACAATTACGGCATCAGCCGCACCAGCAACGCCATCGCCGGACTGTCGATGGGCGGCAACGCGGCGTTGATCCTCGCCGCATACCACCGCGACCAGTTCACGTTCGCCGGGTCGATGTCCGGGTACCTGAACCTGTCGGCCCCGGGCATGCGTGAGGCGATCCGTATCGCGATGCTCGACTCCGGCGGTTACAACGCCGACTGCATGTGGGGACCGCCGTGGGATCCGGCGTGGCTGCGCAACGACCCGTTCGTCGCGGCGCCCCTCATGCGCGGGCTGCCGATGTGGATCTCGGCGGGCGCCGGCCTCCCCGGCCCGCACGATCAGCCGCAATCCGCCATCGACGTCTTCAACGTCGGAACCGGTATGGGTCTCGAGGCCATCGCGCTGGCCCAGAACCGTGCCTTCCAGGTGCGGCTCGACACCCTCGGCATCGGCGCGCACTACGACTTTCCGGCGACGGGAACCCACAGCTGGGGCTACTGGCAGGACCAGCTGTGGGCCATGCTGCCGATGATGAAGGCGTCGATCGGCGCCTGACCGTGGCCTCCGGCCCCGTGAGTACTTATTAACCACCCGCGGTTAATAAGTACTCACGGGCGGCGAAGCCGCATAGGCGTCCCAGAGTTCCCGGTAGACACCGCCCCGGTCGAGCAGCTCGTCGTGTGTTCCGACTTCCGCTACCCGTCCGCCGTCGAGGACCACTACCCGGTCGGCTCGCGCCGCGGTGCTCAACCGGTGCGCCACGACGACGGTGGTGCGCCGCCGGGACAGGTTCTCGGTCGCGAGCCGGACGCGGTCCTCGGTGGCCAGGTCCAGTGACGCCGTGGCCTCGTCCAGCAGCAGGATGTCGGGGTCCACCAATTCGGCGCGGGCGAGTGCCAGCAACTGGCGTTGTCCGGCCGACAGGTTGCGCCCGTGCTCCCCGATCGGCTGCAGGTATCCGAGGGCGAGGCCGGACACCATCTCGTGGGCCCCGACGGCTCGGCTGGCGGCCTCGACCTCCGCGTCGGTCGCGTCCGGGCGCCCGTAGGCGACGGCGTCGCGGACGGTGGCGCCGAACAGGTGCGGCTCCTGCGGTACGACTCCGAGTCGCTGCCGGAACGACGCGAGGTCGAGTGACCGGGTGTCGATACCGTCGACGCGCACCGCACCCTGCGTGGGGTCGTAGAACCGGGCGAGCAGCTTGAGCACCGTCGACTTGCCCGCGCCGGTTTGACCGACGAGGGCGACCGTTTCGCCCGGTTCGATGCGAAGCGCCACCCCTCGCAGCGCCTCTCCCTTGCCGGATTCGTACGCGAAGTGGACGTCGTCGAACACGATGCCGCCCTGGAGGCGGTCGAGGACGATCGGATCGCCCGCCTGGGGCGTGGTGGTCGGGGTCCTCATCAGCCCCCGCAGTCGACCGAGTCCGATCACCGCCTGCTGGTAGCCGTCGAACACCTGCGAAAGCTGTTGTACGGGGGCGAAGAACAGTTCGACGTAGAGCACGAAGGCGATCAGGGTGCCGACGGTGAGGGTTCCGCCGTGGATCCGTGCCGTCCCTGCCGCGAGCACCAGCCCGGTCGCGACCACCGACAGGAACTCGACGAACGGAAAGTACAGGGCCATGTACCGCTGGGCCCGTAGCCGCGACTCCCGGAAGTCCCAGGCCCGCCGGGCGAACTGGGCCGCGTTGTAATCCTCGCGCCGAAATGCCTGGGTGACGCGGATATTCGTCACGTTCTCCTGCAGGTAGGCGTTGACTATCCCGACGCGATCACGCGCCTCCGCGTAGGCGGGCACGGACTTTCGGCGGAACACCACCGTGGCCGCGACGAGGACGGGCACCACGAGGACCAGCACGAGGGCCAGTTCCGCGTCGATCACCAGGAGTGCCACCAGCACACCGGAAATCGTCAACCCGCTCACCACCGCCGTCGCCAGACCTGTCTGCAGGAAGTTGGACAGGCTGTCGACATCGGTGGTCATGCGTGTCATGATCCGGCCGGCCAGTTCTCGCTCGTAGTACTGCAACCCGAGCCGCTGCAGCTGCGCGAACGTCTTGACCCGCAACGTGTACAGCAGCCGTTCGCCCGTCCGCCCGGTCACCCGCGCCTGGGCGATGTTGACGGCCCAGTCCAGCAGCACCACCAGAATGGTCGCGGCCGCCGCGAGGAGCAGCAGGTCGCGGGCGCCTTGCAGCACTCCCCGGTCCACCCCGGTACGGACGAGCACCGGCACCGCGATCTGAGCGACGGCGTCCAGCCCGACGAGCGCCAAGCCTGCGACCAGCGGCAGGAGGAGCGGACGCAGCAGTGAGCGGAGTCCGAACGCCGGGTCGGCGGCCCGGGCCTCGTCCGCGGCGACGTCGGGGTCTCCCGTGAGTGGCGGCAGGTCGTCGAGCCGAGCCATTACTTCGGGGCTGGGCGGCGCCGACGAGAGGATGCCGCCCGACGCGCCTCCGCGCGACGGCCCACTGGCACCCGCGGCTGCGGTCGCGAAAGCCGCTGCGGCTCTGGCATCGAACACCCCGGAAGCCTCGTCGCCGTCCTCCCGGCGCCACAGTTCGGCGGTGACACCGTCGACGTCCGGTGGCTCGTTCGACGTGTCCGGAGCGGTCACGTCGTCCGCGCTCGACAGCAGCGCACGGAACAGGGGGCACCGCTCGTCGAGTTCGGCGCTCGTGCCCACATCGACGATGCGCCCGTGCGCCAGGACCGCGATGCGGTCGGCCAACGCGAGCGTCGACCGGCGATGCGCAATGATCAGCGTGGTCCGTTCGCTGGTCGCGACGCTCAGTTCGTGGTGAATGGCCGCCTCGACACGGGCGTCGACCGCCGATGTCGCGTCGTCGAGCACCAGAATCCGCGGATCGGTCACCAATGCGCGGGCGAGCGCGATCCGCTGCCGCTGCCCACCCGACAACGTCACCCCCTGCTCCCCCACGACGGTGTCGAGGCCGTCCGGCAGTGCGTCGACGAATTCCTCCGCCTGCACCACGCGGAGCGCCTCACGCACCAGTGCCTCGTCGGCATCCGGCCGGCCGTAGGACACGTTGGCGCGGATCGTCTCGGACATCAGGTAGCTGTCTTCGAAGACGACGCCGAGCGCGGAGCGCAGCGAGTCGAGCGACAGCCGGCGGGTGTCGATCCCCCCGACGGTGACCGCACCCGCGTCGACGTCGTACAACCGCGGAACAAGCATGGCCAGAGTCGATTTCCCTGATCCGGCCGCGCCGACCACCGCCACCGTCTCGCCGGGTGCGATCCGCAGGGACAGTCCGTCGAGGAGGCGATTCGACGGGTCGTATCCGAAGGCCACGTCGTCGAACACCACCTCGAGGGAACCGCGCGGCAAGTCCACGGCGCCGGGTGGGGTCGTGACGGCGGGGGCGTTGTCGATCACCTCGCGGACGCGCTCGACGCTGGCCCGGCCCTGTTGGCTCACGGTCAGCAGCGTGGCGAGCTGACGCACGGGCGAGGCGAACGACGCCAGGTACGTGGTGAAGGCGACGAACGTGCCGAGCGACAGCGTGCCGTGCAGCGCCAGCCATCCTCCGAGTGCCAGGACGAGTGCCTGCCCCAGCATCGGGACCGCTTGCAGTGCAGGGTTGTACCGGCTGGTCAGCCGTGCGACGCGCAGCCGGGAACGGAAGAGGTCCCCTGCCCGCTTCTCGAGGTCTTCGAGTTCGCGGCTTTCCTGGCCGAATCCCTTGACGACGCGCACCCCCGTGACGGCGGCTTCGACTCCCCCGGCCACGATCGCCGCCTGTTCCTGGGCATGCCAATTGGCGGGGAACAGGTCGACGCGGCTGCGCATCGAGATGAACCACAACGCAGGCAGGACGGCCAGGGCGACCAGGGTGAGGATCGGCGACAGCACGGCCATCACGGCCAGGGAGATCGCGAACATCAGCAGGTTCCCTGCCATGTGCGGCAGTAACTGCAGGAGCATCTGGATCAGCGTGATGTCCGAGATCGACCGGCTGACCACCTGCCCGGTCTGCAGTCCGTCCTGCTTGACGCCGTCCAGCCGCAGCAGGGACCGGAAGGCGTCGCCCCGCAGGTCGTACTGCACTCCGAGGGACAGCTGCCCGGAGCGGTACCGTCGCGTGTATGCGGCGGCGAAACGGAGCGATGCGAGGGCGATGAGCACCGCGATCCACGGCGCCAGTGCGTGATTCGTGTCGACCGCGGCATTGTCGATCACGTGCCGGACGGCCAGCGGAATGGTGGCGGTGGCCGCGGCGGCCACCGCCGCCGCGCCGTACGCGAGAACGAGATTACGGCGTTGGCGCAGACAGTACCCGAACAGGTACCGCAGCCAGCCGACGTTCTCCCCCGAAGCTTCCGTCGTCACTGCGCAGACACCAGCGTGGAATCCTTCTCGACCGCAAACTGATTGGCGGGTCGCGGCAAACCGTAGTGCCCGCGCAGTGTGGTCTCGGTGTAGTCGGTGCGGAAGAGTCCGCGCTCCTGCAGGATCGGGACAACGGAGTCGACGAACTTCTCCAGCCCGGACGGAAGGACCGCGGGCATGATGTTGAAACCGTCGGCGGCGCCGTTCCGGAACCAGTACTCGATCGTGTCGGCCACCTGGAGTGGGGTGCCCGCGAACGTGCGGTGACCGCGACCACCACCGAGTCGCCCGATCAGCTGCCGGACGGTGAGCTTCTCGCGGCGGGCGAGGTCCACGATCAGCGTGTACCGGCTCTTCGCACCCTCGATGTCGTCCTCGGACGGCAAGTCCTCGGGGAGTTCCTCGTCGAGCGGGAGCTGCTCCGGTTCGAGATTGAACCGCTGTGCCAGCTGCTTGCGGGCGTATTCCGGCGAGATCAACCTCTCCAGTTCGGCCTCGAGCTCGCGGGCCTCCTCTTCGGTGTCAGCGATGACCGGCACGATGCCGGGCAGGATCAGTACCTGCTCGGGGTCCCGGCCCACTTTCGCGACACGGTCCTTGACGTCCGCGTAGAACGCCTTCCCCTCGTCGAGAGTGGGCTGGGCGGTGAAGATGGCCTCCGAGTACCGGGCGGCGAAATCCTTTCCGTCCTCGGACGACCCGGCCTGCACGAGCAGCGGATATCCCTGCGGCGACCGCGGCACGTTGAGGGGTCCCCGCACCGTGAAGAACCGGCCCTCGTGTTCGATGACGTGCACCTTGGCGGAGTCGGCATGGATCGCGACGTCCTTGTCCGCGACGATGGCGTCGTCCTCCCAGCTGTCCCACAGCTTGGTGGACACCTCCACGAACTCCGCGGCCCGCTCGTACCGGCTCCGGTGCGCGGGGGTGTCGTCGAGACCGAAGTTCTGCGCCGCATCGGCGCCGGCCGTGGTGACGATGTTCCAGCCGGCGCGTCCACCGCTGACGAAGTCGAGGGACGCGAACCGCCGCGCCAGGTTGTACGGCTCGTTGTAGCTGGTCGACGCGGTCGCGATCAGGCCGATCTTCTCGGTGGCCGCGGAGATCGCCGTGAGGATGATCGTCGGCTCCAGCTTGCCGCTCGGCCTGCGTTCCGGATTGCTGAACAGCACCGGGCTGTCGGCGAGGAACACCGAGTCGAATTTTCCGCGTTCGGCGGTCTGCGCCAACGAGATGTAGTGCTTGATATCGAGATTGGCGTTCGGATCGCTCTCGGGCAGGCGCCAGGCGGCCTCGTGGTGTCCGATCGCCATCAGGAATGCGTTGAGATGCAGCCGGCGCTGGGGTGACGAACTCATGGTGTAACTCCCTTACTGTGCCGCTACCTCGACGCCGAGGGCGCCGAGCAGCGTGTTGCGAAACTCGTGGAACTTGCTGTCGCCGAGCGCTCTCGGCTTCGGGATGTCGATGCTCTCGTCGACGACGATCTGCCCGCGGTCGAGAACGAGCACCCGGTCGGCGAGCGCGATCGCTTCGTCGACGTCGTGTGTGACGAGCAGGACGGTCGGGCGGTGGCGGCGGATCAACTCCTGCAGGAGGGCGTGCATCTTGATCCGGGTCAGCGCGTCGAGAGCACCGAAGGGCTCGTCGGCCAGGAACAGTTGGGGCTCGCGGACCAGCGCTCGGGCCAGCGCCACCCGCTGCTGTTCACCGCCGGACAGTTCGCTGGGCCACGCCTTCTCCCGGCCCGCGAGCCCGACTTCCGCGAGCGCCGACGTTCCCTTGCTCGTGCCGCTGCGGCCCAGTCCGAGCGTCACGTTGTCCAGCACCCTCAGCCACGGCAGCAGTCGTGAGTCCTGGAATGCCACCGACACCTCCTCGGGCACCGTGAGGGTTCCGCCGCGGCCCTCGACGTCGTAGTCGAGGCCGGCGAGCGCGCGGAGCAGCGTGCTCTTGCCGGACCCGCTCTTTCCGAGCAGGGCCACGAACTGCCCGTCGGGAATGTCGAGGTCCAGGCGGTCGAGTACGGTCTTGTCGCCGAATCCGCGGACGAGGGATCGCACCTGCACGGCGGCGGGTTCTAGGCGGCGAGCGTCTTGCGCCATGACAGCGACCGCCTTTCGATGTAGCGGAGGACGGAGTCGGACAGGAGACCGAAGATGCCGTAGACCGCGAGCCCCACGAGAATCACGTCGGACTGTCCGTAGTTCTGTGCGTTGTACATCATCTTTCCCAAACCGGTCACCGCGTTGATTCCCTCGACGACGATGAGGGTGAGCCAGGCGCCGGTCACCGAGAGGCGCAGTCCCAGAAAGAATCCCGGCATCGCACCCGGCAGTACGACCTTGCGGATGAACGTGGCCCGGGACAACCCGAGGACCTCGGCGAGTTCGACGTACCGGTTGTCGATCGACGTCAACGAGTTGTGTGTCTGGATGTACATGTGGACGACGACACCGAGCGCGATGATCACGATCTTGAACGTCTCGCCGATGCCGAGCCAGAGGATCAGCAGTGGGATGAGGCCGAGCGTCGGGATGGCGCGTTTGAGCTGGATCGGCCCGTCGATCAGGGCGTCACCGGAACGTGTCAGACCGGCGACGACGGCCAGGGCCGTCCCGATCACCACGCCGAATGCGAAACCGATGGCGGCGCGGCTCAACGACGCGAGGACGTGTTCCTGCAGGACGCCGGTGGAGATCAGGTCGACGGCCGTGGTGACCACGGTCCACGGCGCGGACAGCTTTCGCGCGTCGATGACGCCGGTCAGACTTCCCACTGCCCACACCGCGAGGAGGAGCAGGACACCGGCCAGCCGGGAGAACGGAAACGCCTTACGCAGCCCGAGTCGGCGGATCTGCCGATCGGCGACGCCGAGCCTCGGGGCCTCGGGGGCGACACTGCGTGCCGGTGCCGGCGCGGAGAGAGTGCTGGTCATCGCTGCACACCGCCCCGGTACTCGGCCGGAACAGCGTCGGCGGCGATCGTCTCGAATCGCCGGTCGAACAACTCGTTGGCATCGAACTCACTGAAGTAGCCTGCATCGGAGAGCAATTGGACGGTGTCCTGCGTCCACTCGACTGCGGCGTCCCAGTTGGCGGGGTAGACCGGGCGCTGCCCGACGGAGGCGACGATGCGCTTGCCGTCCTCGGCCGATACCTGTTCGCTCTCCACGTAGTACTTCTGGATCCAGGCGTCCTGGTTCTCCCACGCCCAGATCTCCCCGCGGGCCCAGAACGGAATGAACGCTTTGATCGCCGCGGCCTTGGCCGGGTCCTGGAGAACTTCCACCGGTGCCCAGAGCACGGTGAGCGCGTCCACGGCGTCGGTGGCCAGCGCCTTGGCTCCGTCCGGCCCGTACTGGTTCAGGTACTTCGTCACCGTCGGCTCCGACAGCGGCGCGACGTCCACCTGCTTCGACTGCAGCGCGGTGAGGAACTGCGGGCTGGGGAGTTCGACGAGCTGGACGTCCTTCGTGGTCAGACCCTGCGCCTTCAGCGTTCGCAGGATCACCACACCCTGCGCCTGCCCGGGTGAGAACGCAATCTTCTTGCCCCGCAGGTCCGGCAGTTCCGTGATGTCCGAGCCGGGAGCGGTGGCCAGCCGGTACTGCGGCTGTTCCTTCTCCCGGACCGCGACGATCTTCGCGTCGAGCCCGGTGGCGTGCGCCTGGATCGGCGGGATCGCGGCGTTGGTGGCCAGATCGACCGCGTTGCCCCGGAAGGCCTGGATCACGTCGGGACCGGCACTGACGTCCGGCCAGTCCGACACGGTGAACGGGAGGTCCGCGAGCTGGCCGGTCGCCTCGAGCTGCAGCCGGGTGGTCTTGATCGACACGCTGAGCGAGGTTCCGTCCGGAACCTGATCGGGGACAGCGTCATCGAGAGACAATCCGCCGGAGGAACCGGAAGAGCAGGACGCGAGCCCGAGCGCCACGACGCCGGCGAAGGCGACGCGCGTGAGGCGCCGATACCCGGGGGAAGACACGAGTGAACTGGACATGATTGATCCTTCGAAGGATGTGATCTCCGGTCGGGCACACCGGACGCGGTCGTCGAGTGCCACAGAGGAGCGAAGAGGAAGAACGGAAAGGTGTTTCGAGCGTCCGCCGAAGTCAGCGGGGAGGTGTCAGATGCGACCCGGTCGCGTGCGGCGACAACAGGACTCGGAGCGACACGAGGATGTACGCACACTGTCCGCCATGGTGGTGTTCACACCAATATCCTTGCGATCCAGCGCAATCGACGTCAACATTGCTTCCCACCGAATTAACTCGGGGCCTGTGATACATGTCACGATATGCCGGCCAACGGCCGCACGAAGCTGGTGAGAGGCGCCCGGTAGAGCTCCGCGAGGATCACGGAACCGGCGGATACCGGCAGTGCCCGCCCGGGAAAACTGGTGGACAGCACCGACCGTGACGGGTCGTCACATGTCGCCGACGACTCCCCGACTGCTCGCCGAACCGTGTCGAGAGTGCCCGGAATCTGGCTCACGCCTTGGTCGCAGACGATCAGGACCTCCGGATTGAACAGATCGAGCAGCCGGGCAGCCACCACCCCCACGCCGTGCGCCCGTTCCTCGAACAGTGCCAGTGCTGCCGGCTGCCGACGTCGACCCGCGTCGAGGAGGTCGCCGAAAATCGGCCGCTCGATGATGCCGAGTTGCATCGCCCTGCGCACCAGCACCCGATCCGACAGGGTGGCCTGCACGCATCCGGTACGCCCGCAGGCGCACTCCTCGACGCTGTTCTCGACGGGCACGTGCGCCACCGCGCCTGCCGCCGCGCGCGGTCCGTGGTGGACCACGCCTCCGGTCGCGAACGCGGCGTCCACCACGTTCCCGACGAAGAGCTGCACCACACTGTCCCGTGCCCTCGGCTCCCCGAACAACACCTCCGCGTCGATGAGGGCGCGCGCGTGCGAATCCATCCGCACGTCCAGACCCGTGCTGTGCTCGAGATCCGCCCGGACCGGGTACCCGTTCCACCCGGGGATCGGATGCTCACGCACCACACCCGATTCCGAGTCGATCCAGCCACCGGCCGCGAATCCGACGCCGATCGGGACAGACACGTCACCGTGTCGGGCGGCCAGCCCCTCGAGGGTCGTCACGGCGTTCCGCAGGATCTCGGCCGGTCCGAGCCCGAAGTGCGGATCACGGGATCGGGCCAGCACCTGCCCGCGCAGGTCGAGCAACGCGGTGGTCACGTGGGTCATCGCCAGGTGGATGCCGTAGACGACGAAGCGGGTGTCGTCGAGGTCCACCGGGACGTGTGGCCGTCCCAGACCGGTGGGACCCGAGATCTCCGGCAGTTCCCGCAGCAGACCGCGTTCGACGAGCTGCGCACTGGCGGTGGTCACCGTCGCGGGTGAGAGTCCGGTGACCCGCGCGATCGTGCTGCGCGCGATCGGCCCGTGGTCGAGGACGGTGCGCAGCACCGTGCCCGCGCTGGCGCCGGAACGGCCGGCACCACGCCGGGTGTCGGGCTCGGTTCGCGCCATCGTTCCCACCTTCCCCGCGCGCAGTGATTTCGGTTGATCTCGAACGCTATCGAAGGGGAACGTGCAGTTCAACGGACTCGATTCCCGTGAATTTAACTCCCTGTGAGTACTTGTTAACCACGGGCGGTTAATAAGTACTCACGGGGGCTAGCCACCCAGATTGACCTCGATGCAGTACGTGCGCTCGGGTTCGGAGAACGCGATGGGAAATGCGTTGTCGAACTCGCTGCACAGGGTTTCGTCGTTCTGGCCGTCCGCGCGTCTCACGACCTTGACGGTCTGCATGTCGGTGCAGTCGGACGGCACGATCCGGCCGTCGTCCTCGAGTAGGTAGCAGGAGTCCTCGAGCATGTTCGGAACGAGGCAGAGCGTGGTCTGCACGTCCTCGTCCTCGCTCACGAGGGTGTACGAGAAGTAGTCCTCCGCGCACTGGACGTCGCCGTCGTTCTTCTGCGCCACCTCGTACGTGGCCTCGCTGTCGGAGCAGTCCCGCTTCTCGTGTGAGGTGTCGGCCGCGGTCGTCGACGCGGACTCGAAGAAGAGGCAGTCGCCGACGTCGAGAGCGTTCTTGTCGGCGCTCTTCACGGCGAACACAGCGAACGCGGCGATAGCGGCGAGGATCACGACGGCGACGACGCCGAGGGTGATGAACAGCCCCTTCCGCGATTTCTTCGGCGGCTGCCCGTACTGGCCGGGCGGGTACTGGCCGGGCTGCTGCCCGTACTGGCCGGGCGGATACTGGCCGGGTTGCTGCGCGTACTGCCCCTGCGGGTACGGCTGCTGCGGGTACTGACCCTGCGGGTACGGTTGCTGCGGGTTGTTCGGCGGTTCGCCGGGGACGTTCGGATCGGGACGGTTGGGGTCGTCGGGGGGCTGGGTCATCGCGAGCCTCGTCTCTGGGTCGATCCATCCGGCTGTCCCTCAATTTAGGCCCCGACCGCCCCGGATGTGCAGGTATCGGGCCGCGTCGAAGGCCGCGACGTGGCGCGGTGTCGCTCAGATCAGGACAATGGACAGGCTGGCTACATCCGGCACCGCATTTTCGAGGAGGCTTCCGTGACCGACGGACCGTTGATCGTCCAATCCGACAAGACCCTGCTGTTGGAGGTCGATCACGAACGCGCGAACGACGCCCGTCAGGCGATCGCGCCGTTCGCGGAACTCGAGCGCGCGCCCGAACACGTCCACACCTACCGGATCACCCCGCTGGCCCTGTGGAACGCGCGCGCCGCCGGACACGACGCCGAGCAGGTGGTCGATGCACTGGTCAACTTCTCCCGGTACGCGGTGCCCCAGCCGCTGCTGGTCGACATCGTCGACACGATGGCCCGGTACGGGCGCCTGCAGCTGGTGAAGAACCCGGCCCACGGTCTGACGCTGGTCAGCCTGGACCGCGCGGTCCTCACCGAGGTGACCCGGCACAAGAAGATCGCCCCGATGCTCGGTGCGCGCGTCGACGACGACACGGTGGTGGTTCACCCGAGCGAGCGCGGTCGTCTCAAGCAGTTGCTGCTCAAGGTCGGCTGGCCGGCGGAGGACCTCGCCGGGTACGTGGACGGTGAGGCGCACGCCATCGACCTGGACTTCGACGGCACGTCCCCCGGATCCGCGGACGGCACGTGGCACCTGCGCGACTATCAGGAGATGGCCGCCGACTCGTTCTGGGCGGGCGGGTCCGGTGTCGTCGTCCTGCCGTGTGGTGCGGGTAAGACGATGGTCGGTGCGGCGGCGATGGCCAAGGCGAAGGCCACCACGTTGATCCTGGTGACGAACACGGTCGCGGGACGGCAGTGGAAGCGTGAGCTGATCGCGCGCACGTCGCTCACCGAGGAGGAGATCGGCGAGTACTCGGGCGAGCGCAAGGAGATCCGTCCGGTCACGATCGCCACGTACCAGGTGATCACCCGGCGCACCAAGGGCGAATACAAGCATCTGGAGCTCTTCGATTCCCGCGACTGGGGTCTCGTGATCTACGACGAGGTGCACCTCCTGCCCGCCCCGGTGTTCCGCATGACCGCCGACCTGCAGTCCCGTCGACGCCTCGGCCTCACCGCCACCCTGGTGCGCGAGGACGGCCGTGAGGGCGACGTGTTCTCGCTGATCGGGCCCAAGCGGTACGACGCGCCGTGGAAGGACATCGAGGCGCAGGGGTGGATCGCGCCCGCCGACTGCGTGGAGGTGCGGGTGACGCTGACGGACGCCGAACGGATGTCGTACGCGGTCGCCGAACCCGACGAGCGGTACAAGCTGTGTTCCACCGCGCACACCAAGATCGCGGTGGTGAAGTCGATCCTGGAACGGCACACCGATGCACCGACGTTGATCATCGGCGCGTACCTCGACCAGCTCGACGAACTGGGTGAGGCGTTGAACGCCCCGGTCATCAAGGGGTCGACCAAGAACAAGGAGCGCGAGGAGCTGTTCGACCGTTTCCGGGCGGGCGAGATCCAGACGCTGGTCGTCAGCAAGGTCGCGAACTTCTCGATCGACCTGCCGGAAGCGTCTGTTGCCGTTCAGGTTTCGGGTACGTTCGGTTCTCGCCAGGAGGAGGCTCAGCGTCTGGGCCGCCTGTTGCGACCCAAGCACGACGGCGGCCAGGCCCACTTCTACTCGGTGGTGGCACGCGACACGCTCGACGCCGAGTACGCCGCCCACCGGCAGCGCTTCCTCGCCGAGCAGGGGTACGCGTACCGGATCACCGACGCGGACGATCTGCTGGGCCCCGCCATCGGGTGACCGCCTGCCACCGGACCGGGGCCTCTAAGCTGGGGCCGTGCGACATTTCGAGTTCACCGTCGACCGGCCCTACGCGAAGTCTGTCAACCAGACGTTCGCCGACATGCGACGCCTGCAGGTGTCGGCGATCGTGGTGGCTCTGCTGTTCGCGGCCGCCGCTGCCGGTCTGATCCTGCTCGCCCACCCCTGGTCGATCATCCTCGGTGTCGTCGTGGCGATCGCCGCACTGACGTCCGTGTGGGTGGCGTTCTGGGTGCCGAAGAAGGTCGGCAGCATCGAGGAGTTGTACGCGAAGAGCCCGCTGGTGCCTGCCGTCGTCTCGGAGGTCCATCCCCGCGCGGTCACCCTGCTGTCGCTGATCGACGTCGCGAAGCCCTCCGCGGGCCGGGCGTCGTACGCCCTCGTCACTCGCAACGTTCCGATCCGGACCGGTCAGAAGCAGAGGGTGGGCGACAGGGTGCCGTCCGTCGCACTCCTGAACGACCGCAGCACCCGCAACGACGCCGCCACGTGGGAGATGGTCAGCCCGATGCCGATCGCGTGGGGCACCCGCGACGCGGCGGTGCGTTCCCGCGCGGAAGACGCCATCGATCAGGTCGAATGGGATTTCCTGCAGAGCCGGATCCCCGAGTCCGAGCACATCCGGACCAGCCCCGAGCAGCGAGTCGCGGTGTCCGAGCACGACCTTCCGGAGGGCCTGCGCTGATCGGCAACTAGTCGGGCCAGCCTTCGGCCGGTTGCCGCGGGTCGCCGGCGAGCAGGGCGGCCACCCACGAAGCGCGCCGGACGCCGCGCTGCACGAGCCCGGCGCGCTGGACGCCCTCGAACCGGAAGCCCACCCGGCGGGCGACCGCCGCCGAGTCGAGATTGCCGACGAACGCGCGCCATTCGATGCGTTCGAGCCCCATACCGTCCGGCCGAAACGCGAAATCGCACACCAGGTTCACCGCGGTCGTCATGAGGCCCCGCGACCGTGCCGCCGGCGACAGCCAGTATCCGATCTCCGCCGCCGTCACATCCCGCGCCATCAGACCGATCATCCCCAGCACGGGACCGTCCTCGCGTTCGCGCAGCGCCCACGTGGGACTGCGGTCGGCCCAGCCGGACGGCACCGTCTGCCGCACGAACTGCTCGGCGTCCGAGCGGCCGTACGGCGCGGGCATCGTCGTCCACTCGGCGATCGACGCGTCGCTGCATGCCGCGCAGATCTCGTCGACGTCGGTGACGACCGGCGGGCTCAGCCACAGCGTGTCGGCGGCGAGGGTGACGACGAACATGCCCGCCACTCTATGCCCGGTGAGGCGGCCTATGGATCAACGCAGCGCGGGCAGCACTTCCTTCTCGAACAGTTCGATGCCCGACGTGTCGTACGCGGCTTCGGGGAAGTAGAAGATGCCGTAGGACATGCCCTGCTCCTTCAGCGCCGACAGTTTCTCGACGATCTGCTCCGGCGTTCCCACACCGGGCATTCCGCGGAAGGCTCCCAGGGCACCCTCGGCGGCGTCGGCGCCGACGTGGGGGGTGAGCCGGTCCTTCAGGGTGAGCAACCGCTGCTCGACCTCCGCCTCGGTGGTGCCGATCGCGACGTTGTAGTTGGCCGAGCGGGTGATGGCGTCGAAGTCGGTGCCGACGGTGTCGCAGTGCTTCCGCAGGATCTCGGACTTCTGCGCGAAGCCCTCGGGTGTGCCGTCGAAGTTGGTGTACTGCGCGTACTTTGCCGCGATCTTCAACGTCACCTTCTCGCCGCCACCGGCGATCCACAGCGGGATGCCGCCTTCCTGCAACGGAAGTGGGCGGACGATGGCACCGTCGACCTGGTAGTGCTTGCCTTCGAGGGTCGCGATGCCGTTGGCCCAGGCCTGACGCATGATCTGCACGCCCTCGTCGAGGCGACCGAGACGCACACCGGCAGAGGGGAATCCGTATCCGTATGCCCGCCACTCGTGCTCGTACCAGCCGCCGCCGATACCCATCTCGACGCGTCCGCCCGAGATGAGGTCGGTGGTGGCGGCGACCTTCGCGAGGTAAGCCGGGTTGCGGTAGCTCATCGCCGTACACATCTGGCCGAGACGCACCCGCGAGGTGACCGCCGCGAACGCGGACATGAGGGTCCACGCCTCGTGCGTGGCCTCCTCCGTCGGTGCCGGGACGGTATGGAAGTGGTCGTAGACCCACAGGGAATCCCAGGACGAACCCTGATCGGCGCGCAACGCGAAGTCGCGCATCACCGACCACTGATCCGCGGGATCGATTCCGACGAGATCCAGACGCCAACCTTGAGGAACGAACAATCCGAAGCGCATGAAACGAATGTACCTATGCTTCCTGTTTTTCGAGCGGTAAGGAATCGGGCTCCGGCGGGGTCGGCGGTGGCCACGGGGAATAGACCGGGATGAACCGGAACAGGAGGCCGGCGCCGACCAGCGCCGCTCCCCCGATCGCGGCGACGGCGGCCCCGAGCGGGACGACCGCGGCGAGCGCGCCGACGCCGAAGGGTCCGGCGAACATGCCGGTGTCGTGGGTGAGCCGCCAGGCGGCGAGGAATTCGGCGCGGGTCGCCGGTGGGGCGATGTCGGCGCCGAGCGTCATGATCACACCGTTGCCGAGCCCGTTGCCGATGCCCATCACGACGGCGACGACCCCGATCGACAGGAGATCGTGCGAGAACGGCAACGCCAGGTAGGACACCCCGATCACCAGAAGCGACGGCACCGCGATGAACCGGCGACCGTACCGGTCCATGAAGTGTCCGGCCGGATACGAGCACAGCAGATCGACGGCCGCTCCGACCCCGAAGACGAGACTGACCTGGGCGGCGTCGAGTCCGAGATGGGCAGCCCACAGCGGCAGCACCGCCTCCCGCGAGGCGCGGGCCGCACCCATCAGGAGCGACCCGGCGCCGAGCGTGGCCAGCAGCTTCCGGTGCCGGCGCAGAATCGACGGCAGCGTCGCGTGGGTACCGGCGGTGCCTGCGTGGCGCCGCGGCGGGTCGGGGACCCTCGACATCAGCCACCCGGACAGGACGACGCCGACGAACTGCACCATGAATCCGCCCCGGGCGCCGACCACCAGGATCACGGCGGCGCCGAGCAGCGGTCCCACGAAGAAGCCGAGCCGCCACATCGCCGCGAACGACGACATCGCCCGGGCCCGCAGCCCGATCGGCACGGCGTCGGCCAGGTAGCTCTGGCGGGCCAGCCCCCACACGGCGTTGGCGAGCCCGGTCAGCAGTGCCCCCACACCCAGCATCCAGGGTGTCTGCGCGAGCAGACAGACCAGCACTCCGGCGGCGCCGACGGTACTGCCGCCGATGATGGACCGCCGCTCCCCGAACCTGGCGACGATCCGGCCTGCGGGCAGGTCGCCCAGGACGGCGCCGAGCCCGACGACCGCGACGATCAGCCCGGACACGGCCACGGACGCACCCAGTTCGCGGGCCGTCAGTGCCATGACCGGGGCGGCGGCCCCCTGGCCGATGCCGAAGATCGCGGCGGGAACGAAGACGGTGGTGACGAGAGGTTTCAGACCGGTCTCGCCGCTCATGCGCTCGCTTCGTCGACCGCGCCCGCGAACCGGTTACCGACGTCCGTGAGACCGTAGTGACCGCGCAGGGTGGTCGCGGTGTACTCCGTCCGGAACAGTCCGCGCTGCTGCAGGATCGGGACGACACGGTCGACGAAGTCGTCCAGTCCGCCGGGCAGGTAGGGCGGCATGATGTTGAAACCGTCGGCCGCGCCCTGCTCGAACCACGTCTGCAGCTCGTCGGCGACCTGTTCGGGGGTCCCGGCGAACGTGCGGTGCCCACGTCCGCCGCCGAGCAGCCCGATCAGCTGCCGGACGGTGAGCGAACCGTCCGCCGCGAGGTCCTTCACCAGCTGGTAGCGGCTCTTGTTGCCCTGGATCTCGTCCAGCGGCGGAAGCGGCGGAAGCGGGGCGTCGAGGGAATGCTTGGTGAGGTCGACACCGAGCATCGTGGACAGCTGACGCAGCGAGTACTCGGGCGAGATCAGGTCGGTGAACGACTGCTCGAGCGCCTTCGCCTCCTCCTCGGTGTCCGCGATGAACGGCACGATGCCGGGCAGCACCTTCAGGTCGCCCGCATTGCGGCCGTGCTTGACGACACGCGCCTTGAGGTCGCGGTAGAACTCCTGACCCTGTTCCAGGGTGCGCTGCGCGGTGAACACGGCCTCGGCGTACCGCGCGGCGAACTCCTTGCCGCTCTCGGACGAGCCGGCCTGCACCAGCAGCGGCCGCCCCTGGGCGGACCTCGGCGAGTTGAGCGGGCCCTTGACCCGGAACCGCGGTCCGTCGTGGTCGATGGTGTGAACCTTGCCGGGGTCGGCGAACACGCCGGTCTCCGGGTCGAGCACCACCGCGCCGTCCTCCCAGCTGTCCCACAGGGCGAGCGTGACGTCGACGAATTCCTCTGCGCGCTCGTACCGTCCGCTGTGTGCGGGGATGCCGTCGACGCCGAAGTTCGCAGCCTCGTCCGCACCGGCCGAGGTCACGATGTTCCACCCCGCCCGGCCGCCGCTGATGTGGTCGAGCGACGTGAACTTGCGCGCCAGGTTGTACGGGTCGGAGTAACTCGTGGACGCGGTGGCAATCAGTCCCACGTGTTCGGTGGCGACGGCGATCGCCGACAGCAACGTGACGGGCTCGAAGATCGCCTGGGTGTTGTGCTTGATCCGCGGTCCGACGGCGAGACCGTCCGCGAAGAACACCGAATCGAGCTTGCCCCGCTCCGCGATCCGGCCGAGTTCCTGGAAGTGTGCGACGTCCAGAACGCGGTGCGCCTCGGTGCGGGGATGGCGCCACGCCGCCTCGTGATGTCCCACACCCATGAGAAAGGCGTTGAGGTGGAACTGGGAATCCTGTGACATGTGGAGTTTCTTTTCCGGTAAGTGACTAGACCCGCCAGCGGGACAGCCTGCGTTCGATCAGTACGAGAACGGCGTTGAGCGTCAGCCCGAGAACCGAGATGGCGACGATGCCCGCATACATGTTGGGGATCTGGAAGTTGAACTGGGAGGCCGTGATCAGGTAACCGAGGCCGGCCTTGGCCCCAACCATCTCGGCGGCGATCAGCACGAGGATCGACGACGCCGCCGCCATGCGGATGCCGGTGAAGATGGTGGGAACGGCGGCGGGAAGCACGACCTTCTGGAACAGGCGCACGGGCGACAGTCCCAGCGACGACGCCGACTTGATCAGCAACGGGTCGACGGTGCGCACACCGGAGATCGTGTTCAGCAGGATCGGGAAGGTGCACGCGTAGATCACCAGGGCGATCTTGGACTCCTCACCGATGCCGAGGATCAGGATGAAGACCGGGAGCAACGCCAGCGCCGCCGTGTTGCGGAACAGCTCCAGGATCGGGTTCAGGAAGTCCGACACCGGGCGGTACCAGGCGATCGCGATGCCCAGCGGGATCGCGATCACGACCGCCACGAAGAATCCGATCAGGGCGCGGGAGAGGCTGGCGGACACGTGCTGCCACAGCTCACCGCTCTGCACCAGGTCGAAGAACGCCTCGACCACCGTGGTGAACGGGGGCAAGAACACCTCGTCGACGAGACCGACCCGCGGAGCGATCTCCCACAGCGCCAGGAAGGCGACGATCGCGACGGACGGCTTGAGGATCCGCCAGGCGATCGGACGCAGTGCCGCGCCGGCACGCTGGACGGCACCCGGCTGCGGTGGGGTGGAAGCGGGCGACGGAGCCGACGTCCCGGGCCGATCGATTGCAACGGGAGCTTCCGGTGACGCGAGTGCGCTAGACATGTGCTTCCTCCTTCTCGATTACCTGTGCACGCTCCACTTCGCCGTGCAGCAGCGTCCAGATGCGGTGGCGGTAGTGCCGGAACTGCTCGTTGGACCGGACGTCCTCGCCGCTGCGGTCGATGTCGATGTCCACGAACGTCTTCACCCGGCCGGGCCGCGACGTCAGGACCGCGACCCGCTGCCCGAGGTAGATGGCCTCGTCGATGCCGTGCGTGATGAACAGGATGGTCTTGCCGGTGGCCTTCCAGATGCGCAGCAGTTCGTCCTGCAGCGA
Organism: Rhodococcus sp. IEGM 1307; assembly: GCF_030056915.1. Taxonomy (NCBI): domain Bacteria; kingdom Bacillati; phylum Actinomycetota; class Actinomycetes; order Mycobacteriales; family Nocardiaceae; genus Rhodococcus; species Rhodococcus sp. IEGM 1307. The sequence continues at coordinate 411,490 of NZ_JASHKW010000001.1, read as the reverse complement.
CTCACGGGTCTGCGCGTCGAGCGCCGCGAACGGCTCGTCCATCAGCAGCACCTCGGGATCGAACGCGAGGCTGCGGGCGATCGCGACACGCTGCTTCATGCCGCCCGACAGCTCGTGCGGGTACCGGTCGCCGAACCCCTTCAGGCCGACGAGCTCGAGGTAGTGCTCGGCGAGTTCGCGCCGTTCCTTCTTGGGCAGTCCCTTGGCCTCGAGCCCGAACTCGATGTTGTGCCGGGCCGTCCGCCACGGCAGGAGTGCGTACTGCTGGAAGACGATTCCGCGGTCGAGACCGGGCCCGGTCACCGGCTGCCCGTCGAGCAGGATCCGACCCGATGTGGGGGTGCTGAGCCCGCCGAGCAGGTCGAGCAGCGTGGACTTTCCGCAACCACTCGGACCGACGAGGACGAGGAATTCGCCGTCCGCGAGATCGATGTCGATGTCCTCGATCGCGGTGAACTTGTCCTTGGACCCGCGCACGTCGAACTGCTTGGTGACGTGCTCGAGGCGGAGCTTGGGCGTCTGAACCCGATCGGGGTTCGAGGCGGTGGTGCTCATTTCTGTCCTTCCAGTACTTCTCCGTCGGGCCCGCTCTCGGGCTGGAACGTGCCGTTGGCGTACGGGTTGAATTCGTTGGTGTAGAGGTCGGTTGCGGTCAACTTGCCCTCGTCGAGCTCACCGTTGCGGACGAGCCAATCGACCCAGGTCTGCAGCTCCTTCTCCTGGATCACGGCCCCGGCGACGGGAATCCCGGAGCTGCGCCAGTAGCCGATGGCCTCGTCGCTCTCGTTGCGGCCACGCTTGTCGATGATGCTCTCGAACCGTGCGACGACCTCCTCACGCGGAGTGACCTGGGTCCATCGGATGGCCCGGGCCGTGCCCTGCACGAAGTCCGCGACGGCGTCCTTGTTCTTCGCCAGGAAGTCGTCGCGCACCACGTAGGTGCCGTAGCTGAAGGCGCCGAACAGATCCCGGTCCGTGAACAGCGGCCGGATGCCCCCACGCTCCTGGGCCGTTTCGCGGAAGATGTCGTTGATGGCAGCCACGTCGATCTGACCTTCGCGCAGGGCCGTTTCGTTGTTCACCGGCGGGACGACGGTCAGCTCCACCTGCTTGATCTCGTCCTGGGTCAACCCCTGCTGGGCCAGCCACTCCCGGACCAGGAACTCGTGGTGCGCACCGAGCGTGTTCATCCCGACCTTCTTGCCGATCAGGTCGCGCGCCGAGCGGATGGGGCTGCCGTCCAGCACGAAGTATCCCGTGTACTCACCGGCGTCCGCACCGTAGGAACTCAGCACCGACGTGATCGGTGCCCCCGCGGCATTGAGCTTGACGACGGCTCCGTTGAATGCCGAGCCGAACTCGATGTCGCCGGTGGCCGCCGACTGGATGTCCTGCGGGCCGCTGGTGGTGTCGCCGACCCATTCGAGCGTGATCTTGTCGTAATACCCCAGGTCCTCGGCGAGTTCGTGGAATCCCACGTCCCCGGCCCACCCCTGGTAGCGCAGGACCGTCTTCCCGTCCTCGGTGGTGGCAGTATCCGACGAGCCGGCGCACCCCGCCACTCCCGAGGCCAACGTGAACAGTGCTGCGGTCGCCGCGAGGGCGCGCACGGCGCCTCGCCGGAACCGGGAGTGGGACATCGACATCACTTTCTTCTCGTGGGGACCTGGGGTGGAGTTCACTTGGCGGCCAGCGCTTGTCCGTCGGGGCCGCTGTCGGCGGGGTACGTGCCGTTGGCGTACGGGTTGTACTCGTTGGTGTAGACGTCGGCGGGCGTGAGCTTGCCGTCCTCGAGTTCCCCGTTGCGGACGAGCCAGTCGATCCAGGTCTCGATCTCCTTGTCGGTGATCACGCCACCGGGACCCGCCACACCCGGCGACTTCCAGTAGTCCACGAGGTCGGTGGTCTCGTTGCGGCCGCGCTTGGTGATGATGTCCTTGTACTTCGCGATCACGTCGTCGCGCGGAGTCGTCTGGGTCCAGCGGATCGCGCGGGCCGTGCCCTGCACGAAGTCAGCGACGGCGTCCTTGTTCTTCGCGATGAAGTCGTTGCGGAACAGCAGCGATCCGTAGGTGAAGGAACCGAAGATGGACTCGTCGGTGAACAGCGGGCGGATGCCGCCGCGTTCGACTGCCTTGTCGCGGAACACGCTCCCGAGCGTGCCGACGTCGATCTGACCCTGCCGCAGCGCCTGTTCGGTGTTCACCGGCGGCACCACGGTCAGCTCGACCTGCTTGATCTCGTCCGGGGTCAGCCCCTCCCGCGCCAGCCACTCACGCACGAGGAACTCGTGGTGTGCGCCGAGCGTGTTCATGCCGACCTTCTTGCCGATCAGGTCACGTGCCGACGTGATCGGGCTTCCGTCGAGCACGTAGTACCCGTTGAACGTCTCCTTGTCGGAGCCGTAGTAGCCGATGACGGACGTGATCGGCGAGTCGGCCGCGGCCAGCTTCAGCACCGCACCGTTGAACGCGCCACCGAAGTCGGTCTGCCCGGTGGCGGCATTCTGAATGCTCTGCGGCCCACTGGTGGTGTCGCCGATCCAGTTCAGTTCGACCTTCTGGTAGTAGCCCAGGTCGGCCGCGAGCTCCGGGAACGAGACCTGTCCCGTGGTCCCCTCGTAGCGAAGTACCGTCTTCCCGTCGGCTGTCGTGGTCGTCTCCGAACTGGAGCACGCGACAGCAAGGCTGGTGAATGTGAGAAGGGCGGCCGCTGCGGCCAGAGTCCGCGCGAAACGTGGACGAATCATCGAAGGTCTTCCTAGTGTGTGTTGCCCGCCCACGGCGAAGCGGCGGGTCGTGCGAGCGCACTCCCGAACCCCGCCCGGCGGTCGCCGGACGGGTGAGCAGGACGTGCAGAAGAAAAAGGGGTGCGAAAAAGCCAGGTCAGCTACGACAGCCGAAACACTGGAACATGGCAGACTCCCTGGAGGTGGTGTGGTCGCCACACCATACGTCCGGACCCACCACCAGGGTCAACGGTTACGCACACGACGGATTTTATGTCTGGACCGCACGTAGGATATCGGCATGCCCACTGCCACGCTGGTAGACGAATTCGAGTCCCACCGGCCGCATCTGCTCTCCGTAGCGTACCGGCTGACGGGAAGCGTCAGCGACGCGGAGGACGCCGTGCAGGAGTCCTGGCTACGACTCGACGACGCGGACGCCGCGAACATCCGCGACCTCCGGCCGTGGCTCACGACGGTGGTCGGGCGGATCTGCGTCGACCGGTTGCGGTCGGCGGCGGTGCGGAGGGAACAGTATGTCGGCCAATGGCTTCCGGAACCCATCGTCACCGGACTGTCGCCGTCGGCCGAGCCGGACCCGCTGGAAGCGGTCGTCCGGGACGAGGACAACCGCCTCGCCGCGCTGATCGTGCTCGACACGCTCACCCCTGCACAACGGGTCGCGTTCGTGCTGCACGACGGTTTCGGGGTCCCGTTCGACGAGGTTGCCGGGATTCTCGGCATCGAGACGCCCGCGGCGCGTCAGCTCGCGTCGCGGGCCCGCAAGGCCGCTGCCGCAACCACACCCGCCGTCCCCGACGACGAGCATGCCGTCGCCGTGCAGCGACTGCTCGAGGCACTCGCCGCCGGCGACCTCGACGCGGTGATCGCGGCGCTGCACCCGGACGCCCTCGTCATCGGCGACGCCAACGGCACCACGAGCACCGCCGTCAACGTCATCCACGGCGCGGACAAGTTCGCCCGCTTCTTCCTCGGCCTCATCAAGCGGTACGGGCCGGCGGTGTTCACCGTCATGCAGCCGGCCCTGGTCAACGGCCAGCTGGGCTTCTTCAGTGCCGCACTCACCGGCGACGAGGCCCACCGCAGCTCGCCGCCGCGAGTGGGTGGGTTCACCGTCCGGGACGGACTCGTCTACGCGGCGTACGACATCGCCAATCCGGAGAAGTTCGGCGGGATCAGGCTGCCGGACCATTCTTCGTGACCGCCGCATCGTCGGCCCACGGCACCCGGCACGAATCGGTGCCGAAACCCTGTTCCGTGATGCCCAGCGCCGAGTACATCCGGGCGCGCATGTTCTCGATGCCGATCTGGTAGGACAGTTCGACGACACCGGCCCGGCCGAACCGGCGCTCGAGGTCCGCCACCTGTTCGTCGGTGACCGTGGTGGGCGTCGCCGTCATCGCGTCGGCGTATGCGATGGCCGCGCGCTCGTCCTCGCTGTACGCGGGCGAGTCGGCGTAGTCGGCGATGTGCTGGAGCCGCTCCACGTCCAGGCCGTCGAGGCGTTGCAGCATCGTGCCGAAGTCCACGCACCACGAGCAGCCGATCGTCCACGCCACGCGGTAGACGGCGATCTCCCGCACGTTCGCGGGAAGCACGGTCGACGCCTTCTGCACCGCCAGCTCGTGCCGGGCCGACGCGACGAACAGCTTGCGGTGATGGGCGAGCACGGTGAACGGTTCGGGTACCTCGTCGAACTTGTGGGCAGCATATTTGTAGGCGACCTTCACCAGCGGGCTCGCGTCCGCCGGGGCCACTGCGGGAATGCGGGGCATTGCGTCCTCCATCGTCACCGGGCGCCCTTCGCGCGCCGTCTACAGAGAAGACGAGACAGCCCTGCAGAACGTGACGCGGCCGTGTGCAACCCTCGCCGTCACACCGACTACGCTGCAGTAATGCCCGCAACGCCGCGCAACCGCACCGTCCAGCGCTTGCAGCCGTTCGCGTCCACCATCTTTGCCGAGATGACCGCGCTCGCCGTGCGCCACGACGCCATCAACCTCGGTCAGGGTTTCCCCGACACCGACGGTCCCGCGTCCATGCTCGACGCCGCGCGCCGAGCCATCGCGGACGGGCTCAACCAGTACCCGCCCGGCCCCGGCATGCCCGTGCTCCGCCAGGCGGTCGCGGCCGACCGCCTGGCCCGGTACGGGCTCGACCACGACCCCGACTCGGAGGTGCTGGTCACCGTCGGCGCCACCGAGGCCATCAGCGCCGCCATTCTGGGGCTGGTCGAACCGGGTGAGGAAGTGGTGCTGATCGAGCCGTACTACGACTCCTACGCGGCGTCTGTCGCGCTGGCGGGGGCGGTACGCCGCAGTGTGCCGCTCGCCCGCTCCGGCACGAAGTTCGTCGTCGACCTCGACGCTCTGCGGGCCGCGATCACGCCGAAGACCCGGATGCTGGTGATCAACACCCCGCACAATCCGACCGGCACCGTGTTCACCCCGGAGGAGATCGCCGCCGTCGCGGAGCTGGCGTGCGAGCACGACCTGCTGGTTCTCAGCGACGAGGTGTACGAGCACCTGGTGTTCGACGGCCGGACGCACACCGCCCTGGCCACTCTGCCGGGAATGTACGAACGGACCGTCTCGGTGTCGAGCGCCGCCAAGACGTTCAACGTCACCGGCTGGAAGATCGGCTGGGCGTGCGGTCCGGCGGAACTGATCGACGCCGTCCGGACCGCGAAGCAGTACATGTCATTCGTCGGCGGCGGACCGTTCCAGCCCGCCGTGGCGCATGCGCTGAGCCACGAGCAGCAGTGGGTGAAAGAGCTGCGGGACAGTCTCCAGGCCAAGCGGGACGTGCTGTACGACGCTCTCGTCGCGTCCGGTCTGGAGGTCCATTCGGGCGGCGGCACGTACTACCTGTGCGCCGACATCACCGCGATCGGTGAACGCGACGGCATCGACTTCTGCCGCAGGCTTCCGGAGCGCATCGGCGTGGCCGCGGTGCCGGTCAGCGTGTTCACCGACCATCCGCAGCCGTGGAACCCGCTGGTGCGGTTCGCGTTCTGCAAGCAGGACCACGTGCTCGAGGAGGCGGCGCGGCGACTCCGGACCCTCGGGGAGCCCGGATCGTGACTGCCCGCACCATCCCCGCCGACTTCGTGCGGCGGTCGCTCGAACTGTCGGCGCGCAGTGGGGTCGATCTCTCCCCCGCGCTGTCGGCGGCGGGAATCACGGCGGCGTCGCTGGAGGATCCGCTGGCCCGGTTGACGCCGACCCAGGTCACCGCGTTCACCCAGGCGGTCTGGCAGATCACGGGCGACGAATTGTTCGGCCTCGGGCCGGCCCCGGTCCCCCGCGGCACGTTTCGGCTCGTCTGCCTCGCCCTGATCCACACCGCGGACCTGTCCGCCGCCCTCGAGCGGATGGCCGACATCCTGCGCGCCCTGCCGTCACTGCCCGCGCTGCACATCGGTCCCGGTATCAACGGCGGAACCCGGATGACCATCGACATCCGCCCGGCCGCGGCCGAACGGTCCACCGAGGACGTGCAGTCGTCGCTCGAGGCCACGCGGGTCACCACCGATTTCCTGCTGATCCTGCTCCACCGTTTCGCGGCGTGGCTCGTGGGCAAGAGGGTCCGGTTGCTGGCCGTGGAACTGCCGTATCCGGCGCCGCTGCCGCAGCTCGCCGAGAACTACGATCACATCTTCGGCGTCCCCGTGACTTTCGATTCCGACATTCCCGCAATCGAATTCGACAACGCGGTCATGCGGGCGCCGATCATCCAGACCGAGGAGACGCTCGAGGACTACCTCCGGGAGTCACCGACGCTGCTGATGTCGGAGCGTGACTACGACAGCACGGCGTCGGCGCAGGTGCGCCGGGTCCTCGAGCTGGGCATGAAAGGCCGGACGTCGACGGCCGAGGACATCGCGGAGATGCTGTCGATCAGCGTCCCCCACCTGCGCCGCCTGCTCCGGCAGGAGGGGACGTCGTTGAATCAGCTGCGCGAGGAAGTGCTCCGCGACGCCGCCGTGGCCGGGCTCCGACGCGGCGAGACCGTGGAGGACCTGTCGGCGCGGCTCGGCTTCTCCGAGCCCAGTGCGTTCCGTCGCGCCTTCAAACGCTGGACCGGCAGCACCCCGAGTTCCTACCGCGGAGCGTGACAGCGCGTCAGCTGACGCAGAACTCGTTGCCCTCGGGGTCTGCCATCGTGACCCACTCGCTCGGCCCCTGCCGGCCGCGGTGGAGCACGGTGGCGCCGGACTGCTCCAGCTTCTCGGCCACCTCGTAACGGGCGTCCCCGACCCTGATGTCCAGGTGGAGCCGGTTCTTCACCGTCTTCCGTTCGGGAACCAGCTGGAACAGCACACGCGGGCGCTCCGGGTGCTCCGGATCGCGGATCGCCTGACCCTCCCGCCAGACCAGGACACCCTCGAACTCCATGGTGTCGGACTCCTGCGCGTGGCCGGCCTCGACGAGCCCGCGGATGAACTCCTCGTTGCTCGGCTCCACCTCCCAGCCGAGCGCCTGCGCCCACCATTTGGCCAGGGTATGCGGGTTCTCCGAGTCCACTGTGACTTGAAATTCATATCCCATGGCCCGACGGTACAGCGGGGCACCGACAGGTCCCGGCCAGCCGAATCCCGGCACCTGCCGGTCTCAGGGTTTGACGAGGATCCGGATGGGATCACCCTCGTGGTTCGCGAGTTTCTCGATGCCCTTCGCGACGTCCTCGAGCGGGACGATCTCGCTGATCGACCGCGATAGGTCGAGCCGGCCACGGGACACCAGTTCGGCGAGGGTTTCGATGTCCACGTTCTTGTAGCCGAGGTGGCCGAGCACCTGCTTCTGGGACAGCCCGAACTGTGCGGTCGTTCCCACCGATGCCTCCTGCGCGCTCAGCCCGACCGCGACGAGTCGGCCACCCACCGTCAGGCAGTCGAGTGCCTGCTCGAATGTCACTTTCAGTCCGGCCGCGTCGAACGCGACGTCGAGCATCCGGCCGCCCGTCGCCTCGGCGACCTTCTCCTTCAGGTTCTCGTCCCGGGAGTCGAACGCGTAATCGGCCCCGAGCTCCAGGGCACGTTCCCGCACAGCGGGATTGATGTCGAACGCGATCACCGGGACAGCGCCGACCAGACGTGCCAGCTGCACGATGTGGGTGCCGACTCCGCCCACACCCCACACCCCGACGGTCTCCCCGACCACCACCTTGCCGGTGCGCACGACCGCGCCGAACGGCGTCGACACCGCGTCGGCGAGGATGGCCGCCTGTTCGAAAGGAACGTTGTCCGGGATACGGGTCAGGCCCCCGGCCTGCGCCACCGTGTACTCGGCCCACGCGCCGTCGTAGGCGAACGCCATGAGCTGGATGTTCAGGCAGTTCGTGAGGTCCCCGCGGCGGCAGTTTCGGCACCCGAAGCAGGGCCTGCCCGCGGACGGCACGACGCGGTCTCCCTCGGACCAGCCGGATACTCCGGCACCGAGTTTCGCAATGGTGCCCGACGCCTCGTGCCCCTGGGTCACCTCGGGCAGCAGCGCGGGGAACGTGCCGTCGATCAGACTCAGGTCGGAATGGCAGATGCCGCAGAACTCCACTTTGACGAGCACTTCACCGGGACCGGGCTTCGGGATCGGAACATCCTCCACAGCAATGATTTTCGTGTCCGCATGGAATCGCTGCGCCCGCATGGTCCCGGTCATCTCTCGCCCCTTCGTCGTCATCGCTTCCGACGGTACCCGCGAAACATGCTCAGGTGTGCATGATTCAGGCCACTGCCGATTCAGATCGTCGCGGGCCGCGTCCGGTCGAGGGCGAGGTGAACGGCGAGGCCGCCGAGGACGCTTCCCATCACGAACTTCTGCACACGCAGCCACACCGGGCGTCCGGACAGGAACGCCGCGAGAGTTCCTGCGACGCAGACGATCAACGCGTTCACGGTGAGCGCCACCACGATCTGCACGGTGCCCAGCAGCAGGCTCTGCAACCACACGGGCCCGGCGCCGGGGTGGACGAACTGCGGGATCAGCGCCAGGTACATCACCGCGATCTTCGGATTGAGCAGGTTGGTCGTGAGTCCCATCAGGAACAGCCGGGCGGACGAATCCCGGGGCAGCGCCCGGGACGGAGCGAACGGCGTGTGCCCGCCGGGCCGCAACGCCTTCCAGGCCAGCCAGCCCAGATAGCACGCGCCCGCCAGCTTCAGCGCGGTGTAGGCCTGCGGGACGGCGGAGAACACCGCCGAAATGCCCAGTGTCGCAGCAGCCAGATAGCACAGGAATCCGAGAGCAACACCGGCCAGCGAGACCAGTCCCGCCGCCCTGCCCTGAGTGATGCTGCGCGAGACCAGATACACCATGTTGGGTCCCGGTGTGAGAACCATGCCGAGGGCGATCGCCGCCACTCCGAGTACCGACGCCGAATCGATCATGCCCGTGACGATCCCACCGCGGCGCCGCGCCGTCGCGGTCCAGTCCGGCCTCGGTGGACCTGTGTCCGGGTTGCATTCGTCGACGACCAGTGGGAACGTCGGAAGAGTAAAGCGTTGTCCAATCCGAAAGGGTGAAACACGAGTTATGCGTACGGCCGTAGCCGACAACTACCCCACGAGGGACCGCAACGAGTGCACGATGACCGTCCGCCAGGATCCGGTCACCTGGTCGGACGGGAAACGGGGTGATACCCGCTCCGGTCCGCTCACCGCGAATCAGATTGCCGTCTACGACGCACGCGGGTATCACTCCGCCGAGTCGATCATCCCACCACGCGACGTGTTCAACCTGGTCGACGAGATGACCCGCCTCGCCGAGACCGACACGCTGCGCGGCGACGACCGCGTCGTACGGGAGAACGGCGACGGCGCCGTCCGTTCCGTGTTCGACGTCCACCGCCTCAGCGACGTCGTCGACGAGATCATCCGCCGCCCCGAGGTGGTGGGTATCGCCCGGCAGATCCTCGGTTCGGACGTCTACGTCCACCAGTCGCGACTCAATTTCAAGCCCGGTTTCACCGGCGGCCCGTTCTACTGGCACTCCGACTTCGAGACCTGGCACGCCGAGGACGGCATGCCCACTCCTCGCGCCGCGAGTATCTCGATCGCGCTCACCGAGAACTACGGGCACAACGGCGGGCTGATGATCATGCCCGGATCGCACCGCGCGTTCGTCTCCTGCGCCGGCGAGACCCCCGAGGACTACTACAAGGAATCGCTGGTCAGCTACGTTCCCCCCACCGGGTCGCCCGATCAGCCGACGCTCACCCGGATGGCGAACGAGTACGGCATCGAGATGATGACCGGACCGGCCGGCTCCGCCACCGTGTTCGATTCCAACTGCATGCACGGGTCGAACGGCAACATCACGCCGTTCGCGCGGTCCAACCTCTTCATCGTGTTCAACAGTGTCGAGAACACCCTGACGGATCCGTTCTCGGCGCCCGCGCCGCGCCCCGACTACCTCGGCAGCCGGGATTTCACCCCCTTGCGGTAACGAGCACCATGACGTACCGCGGCCCCGCTCCCTGATGTCGGGGCGGGGCCGCGGTCTGTCGATGCCGTGAAACCCATAGCCTTCGCGCCGCCGTGCATGCGACGATGGCTTGGCACGGTTCGACCGCCCGGCCGGGCGCCGGCCGAACCTTCATCTCCCGGAACGGGGAATGATGTTTGCCTACATCGCGCGCACCGTGGTCGCACACCCGTGGCAGGTCATCGCGACCTGGGTAGTCGCCGCAATAGCCGTCATCCTGTTCGCACCGAGTCTCGACGACTACACCACCGGTAACCAGCAGACGTTCCTGCCCAGCACTTTCGAGTCCTCCGAGGCGCAGGCCGTCGGCAACGAATACTTCCCGAGCCTGTCCGGTGCCACCGGCAGCCTGGTGGTGGTCCGTGCAGACGCCGCCCCGCTGACACCCGCCGACCAGCAGACGGCACTGAATCTCGCGACCTCGCTGCAGAATTCGGCGATCCCAGGAGTGGTGAGCGTGCAAGGGTCGCCTGCGTCGCTGTCCGCCGACGGGAAGGCTGCCGCACTGCAGGTGGTGTTCGACGGACAACCCGGCGACGACCAGGTCAACGATGCCGTGCCGGTCATCCGGGGCGACGCAGAGCAGCAACTGAACGGCACCGGCCTCGTGAGCGGGCTGACCGGGAACGCGGCCATTCAGGTCGACACCACAGCCGCCTACGACAACGCCGACAAGGTCATCACGATCGCCACGGTGATCGTCATCCTCGCCCTGCTCGGCCTGATCTTCCGCAGCCCCGTCATCGCCGCCCTGCCGGTTCTCGTGATCGGCGTGGTGCTGTCGGTGGTCACCGGACTGACCGCCGTGCTCGCCGATCTGTTCGACTTCCAGGTCAGCACGTCGCTGCAATCCATCCTCGTGGTCGTCCTCTTCGGTGTCGGCACCGACTACATCGTCTTCCTGTTGTTCCGCTATCGCGAACGCCTCCGGCAGCAGGCCGCGGCTGGGTCCACCACCGACATGCATCGAGAAGCCCTCGTGTTCTCCACCGACGTCGTCGGGCGCGTCGTGGCGTCGTCGGCGCTCACGGTCATCGTCGCTTTCGCCGCCCTGCTGCTGGCGAAACTCGGCTCGCTCACCACGCTCGCGCCGGGACTCATCGTCGCCGTGGCCCTCATGCTGGTGACGGCGTTGACGCTCGTCCCCGCCGTGTTCACCGTGCTGGGACGCCACCTGTTCTGGCCGCTCGGACCGGGGCACGACAGCCCTCACACCCCGTTCGCGTCGATCGGCGCCGCGATCGGGCACCGCCCAGCCGTGTTCGCCATCGCGATCGGCGTCGTGTTGATCGCGCTCGCCTCCTTCGCGTCCGGCTACAAGTCGACGTACAACACGCTGGGGGAACTGCCCTCCGACACGCCGTCACAGCAGGCCTTCGACACCCTCGATCAATCCTTCCCCGCGGGTGCGCTGAGCCCGACCCAGGTGTACGTCGTGGCTCCCGGGCCGCTCGATCCCGCGTCGCTGACCCCGCTCGTCACCGCTCTGACACAGGTGCCGGGCGTGTCCTCGGTCGCCCCGCCGCGACCCAGTCAGGACGGTCGCGCCGCGCTCGTCAACGTCGTACTCGCCGACGACCCGTACTCGAACGCGTCCCTCGACCTCGTCGAGGGACCGATCCGCGACACCGCCCACGGCGCGGTCCCCGGTTCGGAAGTCGTTGTGGGAGGGCAGACGTCCACGTTCGTCGACGTCCGCGCGCAACTCGCGGCGGATACGCGCCTCGTGTTCCCCGTCGCCGCAGTCGCGATCGCGCTGATTCTCGCCCTGCTGCTGCTCGCCGTGCTGGCCCCGCTCAACCTGCTGGTGTGCGTGGCACTCACGTTCGTCGCCACACTCGGCGCCGTGGTGCTCCTGTTCCTGCACGGCCTCGGCTACGACGGGATCGACTTCTCGATTCCGATCGTGCTCTACCTGTTCGTCGTCGCGATCGGCACCGACTACAACATCCTGCTGGCCTCGCGACTGCGCGAGGAATTCCGCAACGGGTACACCCCGCGTGAGTCCGCGCGGATCGCCGTCTCCAACGACGCCCCCACCGTCGCCGCCGCCGGTCTGATCCTGGCACTGACCTTCGCTTCCCTCACCCTCACCGGACTGGCCAACCTCGCCGAACTCGGCTTCGGCGTCGCGATCGGCGTCGCCATCGCCGCCTTCGCGATGGCCCCGATGCTGGTACCGAGCCTGTCGGCACTCGAACGTCGCGCCTTCTGGTGGCCGAGCAGGCAGAAGACGACCGTCGACACCGGCGACGACCGCGAGCCGGCGGTGCCGCGGTAATAACCGCCGCCGTTCCCCGGGCTTCCGTGCAGACGCACCACTTCTTCGCAGCCGCACCCCTTCCAGGGCCCGAAAATGAGTGCGCGAACCAAGAAGGGGTGCGTCTGAGTGGCGACTGCCGCCTCGAGAAAAATCGTGTGAACATACGTTCGAATATCGGGTAGCATGGCGGCATGACTTCCGCGGATGCGCGGTATGCGCTCCAGGCTTCACTGTTCGACGACGCGTCGTTCGGTGTCGAGCTGGGTGAGCTCGGGTCGACGGTGCAGCGTCGCACGCTCACGGCGGGAGCGTGGGTCGACGTGCGTCCGGGGTGGCTGACCGGTTCCGACGAGCTGTTCACGACCCTCGCGGAGACGGTGCCGTGGAAGGCGGAGCGGCGCCAGATGTACGACCGGGTGGTCGACGTCCCGCGACTCGTCCGGTTCTACCGGGAGGGCGAGCCGCTCCCCGACCCGCTGCTGGTCGCGGCACGCGACGCCCTGAGCAGGCACTACCTACCCGAATTGGGCGAGAAGTTCGCCACCTCCGGGCTTTGCTTCTACCGCGACGGTTCCGACAGCGTCGCCTGGCACGGCGACGACACCGGCCGGAGCCGCACCGAAGACACCATGGTCGCGATCCTCTCGCTCGGCGCCGCGCGTCCGCTGCTGCTGCGTCCGCGCGGCGGCGGGCACTCGATCCGGTACTCGCTCGGCCACGGTGACCTGCTGGTGATGGGTGGTTCCTGCCAGCGCACCTGGGAGCATTGCGTACCGAAGAGCACCCGCCCGCTCGGACCGCGGATCAGCGTGCAGTTCCGCACGAGAGGCGTGCGGTGATCACTTCCGACGTGCGGCCACTGCCTGGGCGAGGCGGTCCAGCTGCGCCGCCGTCGTGTTCCAGTCGATGCACGCGTCGGTGATGGACTGGCCGTACGTGAGGTCCTCGGCCTTTCCGAGGGTGAGGTCCTGACGACCGGCTTCGATGAAGCTCTCCACCATCACACCGACGATCCCCTTCTCTCCCTCCTCGAGCCGGGCCGCGATGTCGTTCAGCACGTCGACCTGCTTCTCGTGGTTCTTGCTGCTGTTGCCGTGGCTGGCGTCGATGACGACCCGCTCCGACAGACCGCCCTTGCGCAGCCGGGCGAGCGTGTCCGCCACCGTCTCCGCGTCGTAGTTCGGTCCGTCGCTGCCGCCGCGGAGGATGACGTGGCAGTCGGGGTTGCCGACCGTGCGGATCAGCGCGGCCTGCCCGTCGAGGTCGGTGCCGGGGAACACGTGGCTCGCCGCGGCGGCGCGGGTGCCGTCGACCGCCACCTGCACGTCGCCCTCCGTCGAGTTCTTGATCCCGACCGGCATCGACAGCGCGCTGCACAGCTGGCGGTGCACCTGGCTGGCGGCGGTGCGGGCACCGATCGCGCCGTACGTGACGAGGTCCGCGATGTACTGCGGCATGATCGGGTCGAGGAACTCGCAGCCGACCGGCAGGCCGAGCGAGGACACGTCGAGCAGCAGCTTGCGGCCCATGCGGATCCCGGTGTCGATGTCGAACGTTCCGTCGAGGTGCGGGTCGTTGAGCAGACCCTTCCAGCCGAGCGTGGTGCGCGGCTTCTCGAAGTAGACCCGCATGACGATGTGCAGGTCGTCGCGCAATTCCTCGGCCTTCGCGGCGAGCCGGCGGGCGTAGTCCATGGCGGCGTCCGGGTCGTGCACCGAGCACGGGCCCACCACGACGAGCAGTCGATCGTCGTCGCCGTTCAGCACGTTCACCGTGTCGGCGCGGCCGGAGCGGACGGTCGCGGACGCGACGTCGTCGGGGGCATGCTCGGCACGGACCACGGACGGGGCCACCAGCGGGCTGATGCTCACGGTGCGCTGGTCGTCCAGCCGATCACTGCTGGTAGTGGTGTCGAGAGTGACAGTCATGGGTTCGGGTTCCTGTTCTCAGGCCGGCCCTCGAAGACTGTGGAGATTCCCGCGAGCCGGTCTGTAATCCGGCTCTGGGGTGGAAGAAGTCAGCGCGTGGTTACGCCGACCGGCCCACCCGGGGCCGGCCTGCTAAACCAGAAATATGCGCGCTGCATGGCGCCCACAGTAACGGCTGCCCCCGATCGGCGCCACACCTACCCCGGGCCCCTGACATTTGTCACGGTGAGGTCGTGACGGACGTGTGGGGGTGTGCGGCCGTCCGGATCGCACGCTGAATGCATGACATCGACAGAGCACCGCACCTCCACGAAGGCCTCCGCGTCGCCGGCTCCGGCAGTCAGCCTGCGAGGCGTCCACAAGCACTTCGGTGACGTTCACGCCGTCCGGGGGCTGGACCTCGAGATCCGGCCCGGCGAGATCGTCGCGTTCCTCGGACCCAACGGCGCCGGCAAGACCACCACCGTCGACATGGTCCTCGGATTGTCCCGCCCCACAGCCGGCGTGGTGTCCGTGTTCGGCACCGATCCGCGCACCGCGATCGCGAAGGGGCTGGTCTCGGCGGTCATGCAGACGGGCGGGCTCCTGAAGGAGCTGACGGTCGAGGAGACCGTCCGGCTCACCGCGAGCCTGTTCGCCGACACCCGGCCGGTCGACGAGGTCCTCACCCGGGCCGGTATCGCCGATCTCGGAAACCGGTTGGTGGGCAAGTGTTCCGGTGGTCAGCAGCAGCGACTACGGTTCGCGATGGCATTGCTCTCCGATCCCGAGTTGCTGATCCTCGACGAGCCGACCACCGGCATGGACGTCGAGGGCAGGCGGGACTTCTGGTCGGCGATCCGCGCCGACGCGGACAGCGGCCGGACGGTGGTCTTCGCGACGCACTATCTCGAGGAGGCCGACGCCTACGCCGACCGGATCGTGCTGGTGCGCAAGGGAAAAGTGGTGGCCGACGGCACCGCCGCCGAGGTGAAGGCACTGGCCGCGGGACGCACGGTTCGCGCCCACTTCCCGGGCGCCGACAGGGAACAGTTGTTCGCGATTCCCGGCGCCGACAGCATCGAGGTGCGCGGTGACAGCGTCCTCGTCCACTCGACGGACACCGACGCCGTGGCCCGCCACCTCCTCACGCAGACGCCTGCCTGCGACCTCGAAATCGTCTCCCGAGGACTCGAAGACGCGTTCATCGCACTCACCTCCGACGACTCCGCCACGGAAGGATCGAACTGATGACCACCCTCACCGCACCCCGCCGCGTTCCCCCGCTCGGCGGACTCAACACCACCCTTCTCGGGCTCGAACTGCGCCGGCTGCTGCGCAATCGGCGCACGATGATCATCACTCTCGTCATGCCGGTCGTCTTCTTCCTCATCTTCGGTCTGAACCCCAGCTACTCGGGGGAGAGCGCAGGCAACGGGAACATCTCGGCGTACGTGATGATCAGCATGGCGCTGTACGGCGCGATGATCGCGACGACGAGCGGCGGCGCGATGGTGTCGGTGGAACGGGCGTCGGGGTGGAGCCGGCAGTTGCGGCTCACCCCCATGTCCCCCGGGGTCTACATCTTCGTCAAGGTGCTCGTCGCGATGATGCTCGGACTCGGGGCCGTCGGCGTCGTCTACCTCGTGGGCTCGTTCACGTCGGTCCACATGGACACGTCCCTGTGGTTCACGACGGCCCTGATCACCTGGCTCGGATCCGCAGTGTTCGCCGCGTTCGGCCTGTTCATGGGGTACCTGCTGCCGAGCGAGAACGTCATGCAGATCCTCGGCCCCGGGCTCGCCGTGCTCGGCTTCGCGGGCGGGCTGTTCATGCCGCTGCAGGACGGTTCGGTGTGGGCGTCGATCGCGCAGTTCATGCCCACGTACGGGCTGAGTCAGCTGGTGCACGCGCCGCTCACCGGTGACGCGATGCAGTGGACGTGGCTCCTCAACGTCGCGGTGTGGCTGGCGATCTTCGTCGGCGGTGCGGCGTGGCGGTTCCAGCGCGACACCGAGCGAGTGTGACGGCGGTATCGTGACTGCCGTGACCACCCCCGACGGCCCCGTCGTGACCAGACGATGGGGCCGTTTCGGATTCATTTTCGCCGCCGCCTGGACGGTCTTCCTGTTCCAGCCGTTCCTCGACGGCTGGGCCGCCCGCGATCACGTCCGCGGGTGGATCGGGATGATCGCCACGCTCGCCTTCGCGGTGACGTACCTCGCGATGTTCCGGTGGTCGCATACCCGGCGCGCGCACAACGAGTTTCGGCCGCCGCTGAACCAGGCGGTGCCGCTCGTCGTGGCGCTGTTCGGGCTCGCAGTCGTCATGGTGGTCGCCGTCGGGCCGTCGGGGCTGTCCGCCGCCGTCTTCCTCGCGGTCTCCGCGATCATGCTGTTCCCCGCGTGGCTCGGCGGGATCACCGCCCTGACCGTCGCAGTTCTCGTGGAAGTGATCTCCACGGTGCTGGACTGGGGGTCGGGCACCGGGCTCTCGCTGGGCGTGTGCGCGGCAGCGTTCGCGATGTTCGGGGTGACCAAGCTGATCAACCGCAACATCGAACTGGTCCGGGAACGGGAAGCGAGCGAACGGCTCGCAGTGCAGGAGGAACGCACCCGGATGGCCCGCGACCTTCACGACATCCTGGGGCATTCCCTCACCGTCATCACCGTCAAGGCCGAACTCGTCGGCCGGCTCCTCGACATCGACATCGACCGGGCCCGCACCGAAGTGGCGGACCTGGAACGTCTTTCCCGCGACGCGCTCGCGGACGTCCGGCAGGCCGTGCAGGGAATCCGGGGGCTGTCGCTTCCGGTGGAGATCGCCCGGGCCGGGGAAGCGTTGCGGTCGGCCGGAATCGAGGCGGAGCTGCCCAACAGCACCGAGTCGGTACCCACCGGACTGCGCGAGTTGTTCGCGTGGACCGTCCGGGAGGGTGTCACGAACGTGGTCCGGCACAGCGGCGCAACGCACTGCTCGGTCACGGTGGGCGAACGCGAGGTCACCGTCGTCGACGACGGCGCCGGGTGTAGTGAATCCGTGCACGGGAACGGGCTGGTGGGCCTTCGGGAGCGTGCCGCCGCCGCCGGAGCCCGGGTCGTCATCACCCATCCGCAACCCGGCGGGTTCTCGTTGCACGTGCTGAAGGAAGAGGCCTCGTGACGATCCGGCTGCTGCTCGCCGACGATCAGGCACTCGTCCGCGGTGCCCTCGCCGCCCTGCTCGACCTGGAGGCGGACCTCACGGTCGTCGCGGAGGTCGGGCGCGGCGACGAGGTCGTCGCGGCGGCGCGCGAGCACTCCCCCGACGTCGCGCTCCTCGACGTCGAAATGCCCGGTCTGGACGGAATCGCCGCGGCCGCGGCACTGCGGGCCGAGATGCCGCAGACCCGCGTCCTGATCGTGACGACGTTCGGTCGTCCCGGGTACCTGCGCAAGGCACTGCAGGCCGGTGCGTCGGGGTTCGTCGTGAAGGACACCCCGGCCCGGCAGCTCGCCGACGCCGTCCGGCGCGTCCATGCCGGACTGCGTGTCGTCGACCCCGCGCTCGCCGCCGACAGTCTCGTCAGCGGGGAATCGCCGCTCACCGACCGGGAGACGGACGTGCTGCGGGCGGCGCGGGACGGTGCGCCGGTCGCCTCCATCGCGGCCGCACTGTTCCTGTCCGCAGGTACCGTGCGCAATCACCTCTCCTCGGCGATCGGCAAGACCGGCGCCAGCACCCGAGCCGAGGCCGTCCGCGCTGCGGAGTCGAACGGCTGGCTGTAGGCCCTCCGGGCTCGTGCGCCTTTTTGGTAGTTGGGGCTACCAAAAAGGCGCACGGGCCGAAGGCCTATGCTGGCCGGTGCAGCTGGTTCGCCCGGCACGGTCGTGAGGAGCCCCGAAGACCGCACCTGGCGTCGAAGCACGTCGGACTCCCCGGAGTCCGCGTGTGAGAGGGAACCCGGTGAGAATCCGGGACTGTCCCGCAGCGGTGAGCAGGAACGACCGCCGTCACCATGCACTGGGCAACCGCCTGGGAAGCGACGGCCACTAGGTCCGGTGCGATGTCGCACCGGCTGCCTGTGAGTCCGAAGACCTGCCGACTGTGTCGGGCACGCCGTGCCCGACGGTTACCGCCTCGTGGATTGGGCGTGTAGACCTTCTCGCGCTGCAGCACGTCCCTGGGCTCGAGAGGTGTACCCGTGTGCCGGCGGTGGCCGTACCGCGTACGCAACTGGAGATACCGTGACATTCACTTTCACCGCGACCGTGCTGGGCTCACCTCGCATCGGTCCGAATCGCGAACTGAAGAAGGCCGTCGAGTCGTACTGGGCCGGCCGCCTCGACGCCGAAGCGCTCGACGCGCTCGCCCGGGATCTGCGCCGTCAGACCTGGACGAGCCTGCGCGACGCCGGCCTCGACTCCGTGCCCGTCAACACGTTCTCGTACTACGACCATGTGCTGGACACCGCGGCGATGCTCGGCGCACTGCCCGACCGTGTCGCCGGCATCGAGAGCGACCTCGACCGCTACTTCGCCGCCGCCCGCGGCAACGACACGGTCGCCCCGCTCGAGATGACCAAGTGGTTCGACACCAACTACCACTACCTGGTGCCGGAGATCTCCCCGACGACGACGTTCGCCCTCGACCCGTCGAAGGTGCTCCGCGAACTCGAAGAGGCACGTGCCCTGGACATTCCGGCCCGCCCGGTGGTGGTGGGTCCGGTCACGTTCCTGCTGCTGTCGAAGGCTGTCGGCTCGGATGCACCCCTCCTCGACCGCCTCGACGAACTCGTCCCGCTGTATGCGGACCTGCTCGGTCGGCTCGCCGACGCGGGCGCCGACTGGGTGCAGATCGACGAACCCGCGCTGGTCGCCGACCGCACACCGGGGGAGATCGCGGCGGCCAAGCGGGCCTACGACCGGTTGTCCGCGCTGGAGTCGCGACCGGCCATCCTCGTCGCGTCGTACTTCGGCAGCCTCGGTGATGCAGTTCCCGCGATCGCGTCGACCGGTGTCGAGGGGATCGCGATCGACCTAGTTGCCGGATCCGACCCCCTCGCCACGGTTCCCGATCTGACCCGCAAGCACGTCGTCGCCGGTGTCGTCGACGGACGCAACATCTGGCGCACCGACCTGGACGCGGCCCTGGCGTCGCTCGGCACCCTGCTGGGCAGCACCGGTTCGCTCGCCGTCTCGACGTCGTGCTCGCTGCTGCACGTCCCGTACACGCTCGACGCGGAGACCGGCATCGACAAGGCGCTGCGGTCGTGGCTGGCGTTCGGCACGGAAAAGGTCCGCGAGGTCGTCACACTCGGGACCGCACTGACCAGCGGTCGCGAATCCGTCGACGACGAGTTCGCGCTCGCCCGCGCGGCGGCGTCCACCCGCAGCACCGACCCACGTCTGCACGACGCCACGGTCCGTGCCCGGCTGGACGCGCTCACCGCGTCCGATCCGGGGCGCAGTCCCGCGGCGGAACGTCGGGAAGCCCAGTCGGCGCTGTCGCTTCCGGTGCTGCCGACCACGACGATCGGCTCCTACCCGCAGACGACGCAGATCCGCGTCGCGCGCGCGGCCCGGCGCAAGGGTGAGATCGACGAGGCCGAGTACCTGAACCGGATGCGCGCCGAGGTCGCGGATGTGGTTGCGCTGCAGGAGACTCTGGACCTCGACGTGCTGGTGCACGGCGAACCGGAACGCAACGACATGGTGCAGTACTTCGCCGAACAGCTGGACGGGTTCTTCGCGACGGACAACGGCTGGGTGCAGTCGTACGGCAGCCGCTGCGTTCGACCGCCGATCCTGTACGGCGATGTGCGCCGCAGCAACCCGATGACCGTCGAATGGATCACGTACGCGCAGTCGCTGACGCAGCGTCCGGTGAAGGGCATGCTCACCGGTCCGGTGACGATCCTGGCGTGGTCGTTCGTGCGCGACGACCAGCCGCTGGCCGACTCCGCCAACCAGGTGGCGCTGGCCATCCGCGACGAAACGGTGGATCTGCAGGGCGCGGGCATCCGGATCGTCCAGGTGGACGAGCCCGCGCTGCGCGAACTGCTGCCCCTGCGGGCCGCGGCTCAGCCGGCGTACCTCGACTGGTCGGTCGGGGCGTTCCGTCTCGCGACGTCGGGCGTCTCGGACTCGACGCAGATCCACACCCACCTCTGCTATTCGGAGTTCGGTGAGGTCATCGAGGCCATCGCGAGGCTCGACGCCGACGTCACCTCCATCGAGGCCGCGCGCTCGCACATGGAGGTCCTCGACGACCTCAACGCCGTCGGCTTCGACCTCGGCGTCGGCCCGGGCGTGTACGACATCCACTCGCCGCGGGTGCCCGGTGTCGAGGAGATCGCGGCGTCGCTGCGGGAGGCGCTGAAGGCGGTGCCGGTGGAACGGCTGTGGGTCAACCCCGACTGCGGCCTGAAGACCCGCGGTCCCGCCGAGGTCGAGGCGTCGCTGCGCAACCTCGTCGACGCGGCGAAGCTGGTCCGCGCGGAGCTGTAGGCGGCTCCGCCGCCCGTGAGTGGTTGAGGAGTCTCTGGACTCGTCAACCACTCACGGGGCCGAAGGCCCTGGTCTGCGACGGATTCTCGCCGAACCGGCGACGATAGGCGGCCGCGAAGAGGCCGAGGTTGACGTATCCCCACGCGCCGGCGATCGAGGCGACGGTCTCCCCCGGCGACGCGGTGAGCAGTTCCTCCCGAATGCCCTGGAGCCGCTGCTCACGCACGTATTCGGCCGGGGTGGTGTCCAGGTATTTCCGGAACGACCCGGACAGGGTCCGGACGCTGACCCCCACCGCGTCGGCGATGTCGGAGGCGGTCGGCAGTTCGCGGGCGTACTCCCGGATGTACTGGACGGCGTGCCGCACATAGCCGGGCGCCGCGGGGCCGGTGGACCTGTCCGGGTCCACTCCGGTGCGAGCCGCCCATTCGGTGAGCAGGTGACCGACGAGCAACTCCTGCAGGTTGAGCCCGATGCGCCCCTCGGTGGCGTGTCCGGGTAGCTCTCCCGTCGTCCGCATGGCGTATCCGAGCAGCGCCTGCCAGCCGGATCCACCGCCCCCGATGACGCATTTGCGTTGCCAGAGAAGATCTCCGGGGTCGAATCCCCACCACCGCACGGCCGTGTCAGCGAGCAGGGTGTGGGGAACGGTGAGATTGAGCTGGACGTGGTCAGGCGAGAACTCGACGAGGTAGTCGACGCGACTGCAGTCGGCGACGAACGTGTCACCAACCGGTGTGTCCGCGGTGGCGTCGTGGTCGAGGTGGTGCCGGGCGTTGCCCCGGATGGTCGTGAGAACGAGCGCGTTTCCGGCGTCGGACGAGAAGTCGCCGACCGAGACGGGAATTCCGTAGGAGAACCGGGTGACGGTGATGTCGCCGATCTTCGTGGAGTACATGCTCGACCGGGGTGACAGCCCGGCACCGAGCGGACGCACGACATAGGGCATGTACACGCGGTCGGACCAGAGTTGGATCTCGCTCCAGTCCTCCGACGCTCTGCGCTCGGCGGCCGTCGGCCGTCCCACCGCAAACGGATCCAGCACGACCATGCGTCGAGTATTCCAGGGCCTTCGGCCCCGTGCGCCTTTCTGGTTGCCGGAACAACCGGAAAGGCGCACGGGCCCGGAGGCCCATTGCTTATATCGTGAGTGTGTGCTCATAATATGGGTGTACCTGTGACACCAGTCACTACCCCGCCTCCTCGATAAGGACGCGCACATGTCAGACGTAGCAATCCTGATCAACACCACGGTCGCCGTAGCGGCGGTCGTTCTGATGATCGTGCGTTTCAAGTTCAACCCAGTGGTGTCACTGGTCGTCGGATCCGCCTACCTCGGACTCACGACGGGACTCGGCACGGCCGAAACGGTGGAAGTCATCAGCACCGGTTTCGGCGACATCATGGCCGAAGTGGGACTTCTGATCGCCTTCGGCGTCCTGATGGGCGCCATGCTGAAAGAAATGGGCGCGATCCAGCGCCTGGTCGGGACACTTCTACGCGTGTTCGGGCCGAAACGAATGCCCTATGCGCTATCGCTGACAATCGCGACGTTGCTGCAGTCCATCTTCCTCGACGTCCTGCTCGTCATCTCCGCCCCGCTCGCCCGCAACCTCTCACCGAAGGTCGGCCGGGTCGGGACCGCACGCATGGCCACCGCCCTCGCCATCGGCCTCGAGTGCGGCATCGTGCTCATGGTTCCCGGTGTCGGCGCCCTCGCCCTCGCCGGACTACTCGGTGTGCCGCTCGGCAAGATGCTGATCTTCGGACTCATCCTGGTGATCCCGACCGTGGCGATCTCGGTCGCGATCATGTCCTTCCTGTTCACCCGCGGTTGGTGGAACCCGGAGAAGGACGAAGAGCACTTCCATCAGACGGTCGTCGACGACGAAGAAGACCAATGGACCGACGGCGGCAGCGGCGGGACCACCCCGCGGCCCGATGCCGGCGGCGGCGTCGCCCAGGCGCAACGCGCCGCGACCGTCACCGAGGTCACGGCCGGGCGCGCGGCGCACGACCGCCCCCTCATCCTGCTCCTCGCTCCGCTGCTCGTTTCCCTCCTGCTCATCGCGACCGGCGCGATCCTGGACATCGCCGAGATCAGCAATCCGGTCGTGTCGTTCGTGTCCGAACCGCTCATCGCGTTGTTGATCGGACTGATCGGCACCAGCTTCGTCGGACGCCTCACCGTCGGCCAGCACCGCGTCCAGAAGGCGATCGCCAGCGGTTTCAGCGAGAGCGGCCAGATTCTCATCCTCACCGGCGTCGGCGGGTCCCTCGCCGCGACCATCGCCGCGGCCGGTCTCGGCGACATCCTCGGCAAGTACTTCACCGCCAATCACGCCGCTCCGCTGCTGATGGTGTGGGTGATCGCCGCCGTCCTGCACGTCGCCGTCGGCTCGGTGACCATCTCCGCGATCACCGCCGCGGGCGTCCTCGCCCCCATCGCCCCGACCCTCGGCCTCGACCCCGTCCTCATCGCCCTCGCGGCCGGCGCCGGCTCCCTGTTCGCGGTGCACGTCACCAGCAACACGTTCTGGCTGCTGCAGTCCTTGATGGGTCAGACCACACGAGGCACGCTGAAGACGTGTTCGGTGGGAGTATCGGTGGCATCGGTCGTCGCAATACTGCTCGTCCTGCCCATGAGCCTCGTTCTCTGAGCGTCACTATCAGTTAAGGATCACCATGTTCTCCGACAACACCATTCGGCCCCTCGACGGGGTTCGGGTACTCGAGCTCGGTAACTACATCGCCGCTCCGACCGCGGGCCGCATGCTCGCCGACTTCGGGGCCGAGGTCATCAAGGTGGAGCGCCCGAAGACCGGCGACGAACTGCGCAACTGGCGGCTCTACTCCGGCGACACCTCGATGCTGTACCGCACGATCAACCGCAACAAGAAGTCGATCGTGCTGGACCTGCGCACCGAGGAAGGCAGGCAGCTCGTCCTGGACCTCGCCGCCAAGTGCGACATCCTGCTGGAGAACTTCCGGCCCGGCACCCTGGAGAAGTGGGGCATCGGACCGGACGCGTTGAACGCGGCCAATCCGGACCTGGTGATCACCCGCATCTCGGCGTTCGGGCAGACCGGGCCGATGTCGCAGAGGCCGGGGTTCGCCGCGGTCGCGGAGGCCGCGGGCGGATTCCGTGAACTCGTCGGCGACCCGGACCGGCCACCGGTGCGGGTGGGGGTGTCGATCGGCGACTCGATCGCCGGCCTCTACGCAGCGTTCGGTGCGGTGATGGCCCTGTTCCAGCGCGAAGCCGCGAAGGTCGCCGGAACCCCGGGTCCGTCCCTGCCGCATCGGATCATCGACGTCGCCCTCAACGAATCGATCCTGTCGATGATGGAGTCGCTGATCCCCGACTACCTCGCGTACGGCATCAAACGCGAACGCGTCGGCGGCCGGATGGAGGGCATCGCCCCGTCGAACGCGTACATCTGCAGCGACGGTGACAGCATCATCATCGCCGGCAACGGTGACGCCATCTTCCAGCGCTACATGGACACCATCGGCCGTCCCGACCTCGGCGCCGACCCGGACCTGTCCACCAACGCCGGACGGTGGGCACGCCGCGACGAACTCGACACCGCGATCGGCCAGTGGACGATCCAGTACTCGCGCGACGAGGCGCTGAAGATCCTCGATGCGGCCGGGGTGCCGTCGGGTCCGATCAACACCGCCGCCGACATCTGCAGCGACGAGCAGTACGCGGCCCGCAACATGATTCAGCAGTTCACCGTCGACACCGGTGAGGCCGAGCCGAAGCAGGTCGGGTTCCCCGGCATCGTCCCGGTGATCGGCGGCAAGTCGCTGCCCATCCGCAACGTCGGACCGGACCTCGGCGAGCACACCCGGGAGGTCCTGGAAACGGTGCTCGGCAAGACCCCGGAACAGATCGACTCCATCGTCAACGACACGGTAGGTGGCCTCTCATGACGCAGTCCTTCGAATCACGCACCCTGCTCCGCGACGTCACCCTGCGTGACGGGTTGCAGTTGACGGGCAA
This sequence comes from Rhodococcus sp. IEGM 1307, assembly GCF_030056915.1. Lineage (NCBI taxonomy): Bacteria > Bacillati > Actinomycetota > Actinomycetes > Mycobacteriales > Nocardiaceae > Rhodococcus > Rhodococcus sp. IEGM 1307. The sequence goes on along the minus strand of NZ_JASHKW010000001.1, from coordinate 386,593 downwards.
GATGCTGCCCACCGCCCGGAAGCTCGAGATCGCCCGCCGGCTCCTCGAACTCGGCGTGCCCGCGCTCGAGATCGGGTCGATGGCCCGCCCCGACCTGGTCCCGCCGATGGCGAACACCGTCGAGGTGATCTCGGAGCTGACCCCGGAGGAACTCGATCACTGCTGGGTGTGGGTGGCGACGCCCCGGCACGTGGAGAAGGCCGCCGCGGCCGGCGCACGACATTTCCAGTACTGCTTCTCCGCCTCCGATTCCCACAACCAGGCGAACATCGGTCGCTCCACCGAGGACAGCCTCGCCGCGATGCCCGCCGCGATCGAACTCGCCCAGCAGGTCGGCGGCAGCATCCAGCTGTGCATCGCGACGTCGTTCACCTGCCCGTTCGAGGGCCGGGTGCCCGAGCAGCGGGTCATCGACATCGCCAACGACCCGCGCGCCCACGGCGCCGTCGACGTCGTCGTCTGCGACACCCTCGGCCAGGCCGTCCCCGCCGAGGTGTACTCGCTCGTCTCCCGGGTACGGCTCGAAACCCCGCAGCGCGGCATCGTCTTCCACGGCCACGACACCTGGGGTCTCGGGGTCGCGAACAGTCTCGCCGCGGTCGCGGCCGGCGCGATGACCGTCGACGGCGCCCTCGGCGGACTCGGTGGCTGCCCGTTCGCACCCGGCGCCAGCGGCAACACCGCCAGCGAGGACCTGCTGTTCGCCACCCGCCCGGACTGGCTGAACCCCACCACGTTCGGCTCCCTCGTGGAACTGTCCGAGAAGACCCTCGCCGAACTCGGCGAAGCCAATCGGTCCAAGGCCGCGCAGGGCGCACGCTCCAATGCCACCGCGTTCGAGTGGGTCATCGGAGGCGGCCGATGAGCGCCGCGCGGTTCTACGTCACCACCCCGATCCCCGCACCCGCCCTCACGCTGCTGCGCGCCGCGGGCAGCGTCGACGTTCCCGACGAGCTTCCGGACGCCGCCCGGCTGCGGGAGGTCTGCGTGTCCGGCGACTACGACGTGGTGGTGTCCCAGCTTCGCGACACGTTCGACGCCGATCTCCTGGCCGCCGCGAAGATCCGCGGTATCTCCAACTACGCGGTCGGGTTCAACAACGTCGACATCGGGGCGGCGACCGCGAACTCGATACTCGTCGGCAACACACCCGGTGTGCTCACCGACGCCACCGCCGACGTCGCGATGCTGCTGATCATGGCCACCGCCCGCCGCGCCGTGGAGGCCGACACGTTCGTCCGCGCCGGACAGTTCACCGGATGGGAACCGAATCTGCTCCTCGGCCAGGATGTTTCGGGGCGCACGCTCGGTCTCGCCGGATTCGGCCGGATCGCGCGGGCGACCGCGAAACGGGCACTGGCCTTCGGGATGCAGGTGCTGTTCTGCCCGCGGCCGCCCGGCGACCGGCCGGTCTCGGACGAGGAACTCGGCGAATTCGCCGGACTCGTCACCCACACCGACTGGGACACCCTCGTCACCACCAGCGACTACCTGTCGCTGCACGTGCCCCTCAACGCGCAGACCCGCCACCTGGTCGATGCGGGCGTGCTGGCGGCGATGAAGCCCTCCGCGATCCTGATCAACACCGCCCGCGGTCCCGTCGTCGACGAAACCGCCCTCGTCGCCGCCCTGAAGTCCGGGGAGATCACCGGGGCGGGGCTGGACGTCTACGAGGACGAACCCGCGCTCGCCCCGGGGCTCGCGGAACTGTCGAACACGGTCCTGCTCCCCCACCTCGGCAGTGCCACGGTGTCGGTGCGCGCCGAGATGGCGAGGCTGTGCGCCGAGAACGCTGTGGCCATGGCGCAGAAGCGGATTCCCCCGCATCCGGTCAACCCGGAAGCGTGGAACTCATGACGGTTCTGATCGCCCCCGACAGTTTCAAGGGCACCTACACCGCCCGCGAGGTCGCCGACGCGGTCGCGACGGGGGTCGAGTCGTCCGGCGGTACCGCGATCAGGCTGCCGGTCGCCGACGGCGGCGAGGGCACCCTCGACGTTCTCACCGTCCCCCTCGGATTGCGCCCGGTCACCACCCGGTCCCGCAACCCGTGGGGCAGCCCGTGCCGGCCGACGTACGGACTGTCCGACGACGGGACCGCGGTCATCGAGATCGCCGCCGCCTCCGGGATCACCACGCCGCACGACGGCCCCCGTGACCCGGTCACCGCCACCACGTACGGCACCGGGATGCTCGTCGCCGACGCCGCCCGGCGCGGTGCCCGGCGCATCGTCGTCGCGGCCGGCGGGTCCGCCACCACGGACGGCGGCACCGGGGCCGTCGCCGCCATCGAGGCGGGCGGCGGACTCCGGGGCGCCGCCGTCACCGTGCTGACCGACGTCACCACCCGGTACGTCGACGCGGCCAGGGTGTTCGGACCGCAGAAGGGCGCCGACGCCGTGCAACTCCTCACGCGGCAGCTCGAGGCGAAGGCGCGGGCTCTGCCCCGCGACCCGTCGAGTGTCGACGCGACCGGCGCGGCAGGCGGGTTCTCCGGCGGGATGTGGGCGCGGTACGGCGCCGAACTACGCTCGGGCGCCGATTACATCCTCGACGTGATCGGCTTCGACACCCTGGCCGCGGACGCGTCGGCGATCGTCGTCGGCGAGGGCCGGCTGGACGGACAGACGAAAGCGGGCAAGATCATCTCCGCGATCCTCGCCCGCGCGGGCACCGCCCCGGTGTACGCCGTCGTCGGCTCCGTCGGCGACGATCTCGGCGACTACCGGTCCCGGTTCGCCGGCGTCCTCGTCGCCACGAACGCCGTGGCCATGCACGACGCCGGCCGCACGATCGCGGCGCAACTCATGACGGGTAGCGGCCACCCAGCGTCCGGGTGACCTGCTCGGCGCTGCCGACGAGCAGATCCACCCATTTCTCGCACTGTTCGCGTGGCATGCGCAGTGTCGGCCCGCTGATGGCCAGAGCACCGATCACGTCGGCGGACGAATCGAACACGGGCGCAGCCAATCCCGAGGCGCTGTCCTCCCGCTCCCCCGCGGTGATGGCGTACCCGTCGGCCCGGGCCTGGTGGATCAGTTCGCGCAGCACCGCGGTGTCGGTGACGGTGCCCTCGGTCATCGGCTCGATGGGGCCGGCGAGGACCTGTTCGGTGAGGTCCGGGTTCCAGGCGAGCAGAACCCGGCCCGCCGATCCCGCGGGCAGGGGGACGATCTTCCCGACGTACATGTTGCGACGCAGCGCGTGCTCGGTCTCCGCGATGGCCACGCACACGCGGTAGCCCTGCTCGACCCGGAAGAAGCTGGCGGTCTCGCCGGTGGCGTCGCGGATCTCCTTCAACACCGGCGTGACGACAGCCAGGATGTCGAGTCCCTTGGTGGCCGTCGCGGCCCAGAACGCCATCTTCACGCCGATCCGGATCTGGTCGCCGGACCGGTCGAGGAATTCCTGCGCCACGAGGTTGCTGACCAGCCGTTGGACCGTCGACGTCGGCAGTCCCGTCGCCTGGTGGATCTCGCCCAGCGTCATCGACGGACGCGTCAGGCTGAAGGCATCGAGGATCTCCGTGATCTTGCTCAGCACCAGCAACGGTTGGTGCTTGGAGGTCAATTCGCCGTCTTCCGCTCGCATGCCCTCGAGGATAGTCGCCCCCACCAGCACGTGAGTGCCAACGAACGGCGGAACACACTTCGGCACTCACCTGGGGCGAATCGACTGTCGCCACACGGGCGCGAATGTGGTACCTATTGAAGATGCTCGAATTCGACTCGACGAAAGGCGCATGAGCGCCCACCGAGATATCTCTCCGACACGACGGTTCGGGGAATTCACCCGCGCGTTCGACGCGCTTCGATCGCTCCCTTCACGGTGCCGCGACCCGTCCGCCCCCGGGCGGACACTTTTCCATTCACCATTTACGCTGCCCTACAACGACTTCGAGAAAGGAGGTAACCGTGAAGTTGGCTGAGGCACTGGCCGAACGGGGCGATCTGACGCGTCGGGTGGAGCACCTGAAGTCGCGCATCCTCACGAACGCACGACACCAGGAGGGCGAGTCGCCGGCGGAGGACGCCGCGGCGCTCCTCGTCGAACTCGAGGAGGTCCTGGACCGCCTGGAGGTCCTCGTCCGAAGAATCAATCGGACGAATACCGCTGCACCACTGGGCGACGCGAGCATCACGGACGCACTGGCCCGCCGGGACATGCTGCGCATCCGGCACCGGGTGGTGTCCGCCGCCGCGGATGCCGCCTCCGGTCGTGAGCAGGACCGATACGGCAGGCAACTCCGCTCCGAACTCGTCTTCGTCGCGGCGTTGCCCGTCCGGGATCTGCGGCGGACGGCAGACGATCTCGCCCGGAAGATCCGGGAAATCGATCTGCAAGTGCAGAAGGAGAATTGGGAAGTCGAGTTGCTCGACTGAACAGGCTGGGTAGTAGGTAACCGTTTCGGAGGCGAGCACGCACCGCGAGTCGACGGTAATTCGGCTCTTCTCCGGCGTGGAGGGCAACGCTCCGGGCACACACCCGGATCACATTGCAGCCCTGCACACCGCACAGGTGACGGTGCACGACGCACACCTCATCACCGGGTGCTGATCCGAGACGGCGAGGGCGGGCAAGGGGCTACCCACACACGTGAGTGGCAGAGCGTGCCGAAGCACACTCTGCCACTCACGTCGGGGATCAGCCGACTACGAGATCCAACTCGTCGTCGGACACTCCGACCGCGATGCTGCCACCCTCGACGAGGACGTCGTCGAGCAGCAGATCGGCGATCCGATCGTCGACGGCCCGCTGGATCGACCGGCGCAACGGACGCGCCCCGAACTCGGGCTGGTGTCCGTGCTCGGCAATCCAATCGACCGCGGCCTCACTGAACGAGATCTCGATGCCCTTGGACTGCAGCCGCTTCCGGCTGTCGTCCAGTAGCAGGTCGGTGATCCGGTGCAGCTGCTCGGTGTCGAGCTTGCGGAAGATCACGATCTCGTCGATCCGGTTCAGGAACTCCGGACGCATCGACTCACGCAGCCGGCCCATCACCCGATCCCGCAGCGGCTTCTCCGAAGCCTCCGCGTCACCGGTGCTGAAGCCCAGCGCACCCGACTTGCTGGAGATGATGTCGGACCCCAGGTTGCTGGTCATGATCAGAACGGTGTTCTTGAAATCCACCGTCCGGCCCTGACCGTCCGTGAGTCGGCCGTCGTCGAGCACCTGCAGCAGCGTGTTGAACACGTCGGGGTGCGCCTTCTCGATTTCGTCGAGCAGGATCACCGAGTACGGGTTCCGGCGGACCTGCTCGGTGAGCTGTCCCGCCTCCCCGTATCCGACGTAGCCGGGAGGGGCACCGACGAGTCGGCTGACCGTGTGACGTTCACCGAACTCGCTCATGTCGAGTCGCAGCATCTTGTTCTCGTCACCGAACAGCGTGGCGGCCAGCGCCTTCGCCAGTTCGGTCTTGCCGACACCGGTCGGTCCGAGGAACAGGAAGCTGCCCACGGGACGATCCGGATCGTTCATGCCGGTGCGGCTGCGGCGCACCGCCCGGGCGATGGCCCGCACGGCGTCGTCCTGGCCGATGACACGACGATGCAGTTCGTCCTCGAGCCGGCGGAGGCGTTCCTTCTCCTCCTCGGTCATCTGGCTGGCCGGGATTCCAGTGGCCCGCGACACGACCTCCGCGATCTGCTCGGCAGTCACCTCGGGCGTCACGTCGTTCGTGCCGACCGCCTTCCCCTCGATCCGGGCCTGAACCTCCATGGCCTCGTCCCGCAGTCGCGACGCCTTCTCGTACTGCTCGTCGGCGACGGCCTGTTCCTTGGCCTGCTCGAGTTCCGCGAGCTTCGCCCGCAGAGCCTCGACGTCGACGCTCGGCATCCGCAGCCGCAACCGGGCCCCGGCCTGATCGATCAGGTCGATCGCCTTGTCCGGCAGGAAGCGGTCACCGATGTAACGGGCCGACAGCTCGACGGCCGCCGTGATCGCCTCGTCCGTGTAACGGACGCCGTGATGCTCCTCGTACCGGTCACGCAGACCGGACAGGATCGCCACCGCATCCTCCACACTCGGCTCCGCCACCGTCACCGGCTGGAACCTGCGTTCGAGCGCCGGATCCTTCTCGATGTGCTTGCGGTACTCGTCGAGCGTCGTCGCACCGACGATGTGCAGCTCACCGCGGGCGAGCTTCGGCTTGAGGATGTTGCCCGCATCCATCGCACCGTCGGCGCCGCCGCCGGCACCGGCGATGGAGTGGACCTCGTCGATGAAGACGATCAGCTCGTCCGAGTGGGCCGAGATCTCGTCGATCACCTTGTTGAGACGTTCCTCGAAGTCGCCGCGGTACCGGGTGCCCGACACCATGCTCGACAGGTCGAGCTGGACGATGCGCTTACCCGTCAGGCGGTCGGGAACGTCGCCGTCGACGATGCGCTGGGCGAGGCCCTCTACGACCGCCGTCTTGCCGACGCCGGCCTCACCCACCAGCACGGGGTTGTTCTTGGTGCGGCGCGAGAGAATTTCGATGGTCTGCTCGATCTCGTCGGCGCGCCCGATCACCGGGTCGACTCCGCCGCCGCGTGCGCGTTCGGTGAGGTCGAAGCCGTACTTGTCGAGCGTGGGGGTCCCCGAGTTCGAGGACTCCTCCTCCACCGATCCACCCTGCACGGCGGTCTGCAGGCGCTCCGGGGTGATTCCCTCGGACGCGAGCAGGCGTCCGGCGGCGTGGTCCTGATCCGCGGCGAGCGCCAGGAAGAGGTGCTCGGGATCGATGTAGGTGGACCCGAGGGCGCGCGCGAGTTGGTGCGCCTCGAGCAGCGCCGTCTTCAGCGCGCCGCTCAGTGCGGGTGTTGCAAAGCCTGACGTGTCACGGCTCTGGGGCAGACGCAGTTCGACGGCATCGGCGACGGCCGACGTGTCGGCGCCTGCGCGGCGCATCAGAGAGGTGACGGGTTCGTGTTCTGTCATGACGCGCAGAACGTGGAGCGCATCGAGTTCCGCGTCGCCACGACCTGCGGCGAAGCGGGCAGCAGCAGCCATGAGCTCCTGGGTGGAGCGACTCATGAGCCGACTGATGTCGATGCGACCTGGGCCCTCCGGCCCGAAGAATGCTGGCATTCCTCAGCCTCCTATAAGTTGAGCGTTACTCACTCAACTAACGTGCCAAGCCTGCGATCAATTCCCGGAGGGAGTGGATGTGAGCTCGATCACAAAGGCCCGCGGCAGGTGCCGACCCAGTCCAACGACGACAGGAACCCGGATCTTCCCGCTCACGGCAGGGTGCGTCCGAGAAAGTCGAGCACTCGGGTCGCCTGGTCGCCGGTGGGATCGAGATCGGGGCGGAAGTCGGCGACGCTGACCCCCACGAGTCGAGGTGACCGCGCCAGTGGCGCGACGACGTCGGCGAGTTGATCCCAGTCGAGGCCTCCCGGCTGGGGGTACGTCACCGCACCGCGAGCTCCATGTCCGCCGTCTCGCCCGTGTCCGAGGACCGTCCGTCGAGATAATCCGGATGCCCGTCGACGAACCACAGTCCCGCCGAACCCAGGTGCCTGCGCAGCGCGGGAAGATCCCGAGCAGAATGCTGCAGTCGCCGCCGACCACCAGCGGTCGCCGGCCCGGCAGGTCCGCCATCGCGACCGCCAGATCGTCCGCCAGCGCATGAGCGGCCCGCACCGTCTCGGACAGTGCAATCACGCCCGTCGCTTCGTCCCGGTCGGTGCGGTCGATCACGGTCGCGGCGTCGCCGACATCTCGGCCGACCATCGCGGACAGGCCGACCTCCCGAAACGCGTGCGGCGCCGCCTGTTCGCCACGCGCCGAGCCGGAGCAATCCCACGGTGCACCAGGCGCTCCGCACCCGTGCGCCTTTTCGGTAGCGGGAACAACCGGAAAGGCGCACGGGCGCGAAGCGCCTGGTTCTACGCTGAACTGGTGGTGGCTCTCGTTCGAGCGGTCCGGCGGCTGGCTCTGGGACGCCCGCTGCGCAGTGACGACCTCGGGGAGCAGTTGCTGACCAAGCGTCTGGCGCTGCCGATCTTCGCCTCCGACCCTCTGTCGTCCGTGGCATACGCGACGCAGGAGATCCTGCTGATCCTGTCCCTGGGCGGTCTCGCCTATTTCTACCTGACGCCGTATCTGGCGGCCGGGGTCGTGGTGCTTCTCGCCGTGGTCGCCCTGTCGTACCGCCAGGTGGTGTACGCCTACCCCAGCGGAGGCGGCTCGTACGAGGTGGCGACGAAGAACCTCGGTCCGTCCGCGGGTCTGACGGTGGCGTCGGCACTGCTCATCGACTACGTCATGACGGTGGCGGTGTCGGTGTCGGCGGGCGTCGACAATCTCATCTCCGCCGTGCCCGCGCTGAACACGCACCGGGTGGCGCTGGCCGTGGCGTTCGTCGTGTTGCTGACGGTGATGAACCTGCGCGGGATCCGCGAATCGGGGACCATGTTCGCCTTCCCGACGTACGGGTTCATCGCCGGGGTGATGATCCTGATCGTGACGGGGTTCGTCCGCGTCGCGGCCGGTTCGACACCCGTCGCCGAAAGCGCCGGGTACACCATCGAACCGGAACTGTCCGGGCTGACCGGTCTGGCCCTCGTGTTCTTCGCGCTGCGCGCGTTCTCCTCCGGATGTACCGCGCTGACGGGTGTCGAGGCGATCTCCAACGGGGTGCCTGCGTTCCGTAAACCCAAGAGCGCCAACGCCGCGAAGACACTCATGGCGATGGCCGCGACGGCCATCGTGATGTTCGCGGGAATCACCGCGCTGGCCATCGTCGCCAAGGTGCACGTCGCGGTGAACCCGTGCGATCTGATCGGGTTCGCCGGAAACTGCGAGACCGATCCGCAGCGCACCGTCATCGCCCAGATCTCGGCGGCCGTGTTCGGCGGCACCACCAACATCGGCTTCTTCTATGTCCAGGCCGCGACCGTGCTGATCCTCGTGCTCGCCGCGAACACCGCCTACAACGGTTTCCCGCTGCTCGCCTCGGTGCTCGGCCGTGACCGCTACCTCCCGGTCCAGCTGAACACCCGCGGCGACCGGTTGGCGTTCAGCAACGGCATCGTGCTCCTCGCCGTGACGGCGGGCGGATTGATCGTCCTGTTCGACGCGTCCGTCACCCACCTCATCCAGCTGTACATCCTCGGCGTGTTCACGTCGTTCACCCTCAGCCAGGCGGGCATGGTCCGGCACTGGAACCGTGTGCTGACAACCGAATCCGACGCCCGAGAACGTCGTCGAATCCACGGCCGGCGGGCCCTCAACGGCACCGGCGCCGTCCTCACCGGCACTGTCCTGATCATCGTCACGATCACGAAGTTCACCCAGGGCGCCTACCTCGTGGTGATCGCCATGCCGATCCTGTTCTTCCTGATGCGCGGGGTGCGGCGGCACTACGACCGGATCGCGGCCCTCCTCGTCGTCGACGAGGACAGCTTCACCCTCCCCTCCCAGGTGCACACCATCGTGCTGGTGTCCGTGCTCAACAAACCCACCGCCCGGGCCCTGGCCTACGCCCGCGCCACCCATCCGACGACCCTGGAAGCCGTCACCGTGCTGGGCGACAACACCGGAAAACTGCAGCGGGAGTGGGAGAAGTATGAAATTCCGGTGCCGCTGAAAGTCCTCGAATCGCCCTACCGTGAAGTCACCCGGCCCATCGTGGGGTACGTGAAATCCGTCCGGAAACGGATTCCGGACGGCGTCGTCACCATCTTCATCCCCGAGTACGTGGTCGGTCGCTGGTGGGAACACCTGCTGCACAACCAGAATGCGCTGCGCCTCAAGGGCAGGTTGCTGTTCACGTCCGGCGTGATGGTCACGAGTGTGCCGTGGCTGCTCGATTCGGCCACCCGCGTCGGGGCGCCGCTCGGCAAGCCCGCGCCGGGTGACATCCGGCGCGGCCTGCCCACCACTCCCGAGCTCAGCGGAAAGTCGACTTCAGGTACTCCGTGAGACCGTCGACCGCGACCGGACTCTGCCGGAACCCCAGATAGCCGTCCGGGCGGACGACGAACGCGGCGGAACCCTCCGCGCCGTACGCGTGCGCGAACTCGCCGTCACGGTCTCGGACGAGGGGAAGCACCGTTTCCCCGACCTCGGCGGAAGGCGACGCGACGAGGTACGTGTCGACGAGTCCCCGGGTCGCCGCGCCCACCGACGTCGCCGCGGCCTCGAGCAGTTCCAGCCCGCGCGCGTCGACCGATTCGTCGGCGTACAGCAGCAACGTGTGGTTCCGTCCCGCGAGGAGAGTGAACAGCCGGAGGGGAAACGCGACCGCGGCACGGGTCAGCCCGCGGGCGTCCGGCGCCCGGCTGCCGGGCGCGAGCGCCGCATTCGACTCCGGTTGGGCGACGATCGGACTGTCCGCGTAGCTGATGAGGAGTTGGGCCTCGCGTCGGATCACGTAGTCGGGATCCGACGACCCCGCCCCGATCCCCTCCCGGGCGCTGCGCACGGTGCGTCCCACCACCTCCTCCCCGATGGGTCGCCGTTCGGCGTCGTAACTGTCCAGCAGGTCGGGGGCCGCGGCGCCGGACACGGCCAGCGCGACCTTCCACGCCAGGTTGTGCGCGTCCTGGATGCCGGTGTTCATACCCTGCGCGCCGGTCGGCGGATGAATGTGGGCGGCGTCGCCCGCGACGAACACCCGCCCGCGCCCGTACGAGTCGACGATGCGGTGGCTGATCCGGAAGATGGACGACCAGCGGAGGTTCGACGCCCGCGTCGGCTCGGGTGACAGGCGGTCGAGCACGGCCTGGATGTGGCTCAGCTCCGGTTTCGGTCCCGCCTCGAAACCGTGCGCGATCTTGTCGGCCGCGGGGGTGCCGGTGCCGGCGAGGTCGCTGGGCACCAGCATCGACATCCGGTAGCGGCGGCGCCCGGGCAGCGGGATGCACACGAGCAGGTCGTCGGTCTCGCCGTCCGTCTGATGCATCGACCGGATCCCGTAGCCGCGGGGCATCGACCAGTCGACTTCGACGTCGCCGAGCATGTACTGCTCGAGGAACGCACCGCCCTCGAAGGTGAGGCCGAGTCCCTTGCGGACCACGCTGTGGGCGCCGTCGCAGCCGAAAAGGTACTGGGTTCGGACGGTTTCGTCGCCGTCCGCGCCGGTGACCGTGGCGACGACGCCGTCGTCGTCCTGTTCGAACGCCGTCAGTCTCGTTCCTCGTTCGATCGTGGTGCCGAACGTGGCCAGGTATTCGGTGAGGATGCGTTCGGTCTCGTACTGCGGCAGCCCGATGAATTCGAACGGGACGTCGGCCGGTAGCGACAATTCCAGGCGGGCCACCTCGTCGCCGTTGACGTACACGATCTGCCCGCGCATCTGGATCGCCGCGTCCAGGATGTGCCGCAGCACACCCATGCTCTCGAACACCTCGAGGCTGCGCGGTTGGATCCCCACCGCCTTCGCGTACTGCGGTGGCTCGAGCAGGGGATCGATGATGCGGCAGGCGACGCCTCGCCTGCGCAGTTCGATCGCCGCCGTCAGCCCGACCGGACCAGCTCCGACCACCAATACCTCGGGATGCACCACAAGACACCGCCTCGTCAGCAGGGACCGACCACCGACCAGTATGCGTGACCGACGATGCACTTGACCGGCGTTCGGGCCAGACCCGGATCCTTCATGTCCGCGCGGTGTGGAGTCTCGGCCGGTGAACCGCTTCCCGGGCCACCAGTTCGATCGTGACGGCCACCGCACACGTCTGCGCGAGCAGCAGCCCGACCAGGACGAGGATCTGGACCGCCCCGGCCTGAACGGCGGAACCGCTTGCCAGCAGCACCCCGACGAACGCCCCCGGCAGGGTGACCAGCCCGACGGTCCGGGTCTGATCGAGTCCTGGGAGCAACGCGTCCGAGGCGGCAGACCGGACCACTTCCATGCGGGCATCACGGACGTCGAGCCCGAGACTGAGCCCCGCCTCCACCTCACCCCACCGTTGTTCGACCGCATCGAGCGCGCGTCGCGCGGCGAGTGAGGTGGCCGTCATCGCCCCACCGAGCACGATTCCGCCGACGGGAACGAGAGCGACACCTTCGAGCGGCACCACCTGGCTGACCAGCATCAACGGCAACACGATGCCGACACCCGCGGCGAGAGGCAGCGCCAGCCACCCGGCGGACCGCCCGGCTTTCGCACGGCGAGCGGACGTTCCCACCGCCGCCGCGAACATCACGACGAGCACGAGGATCGACGACCACAGATGCGCGAGAGCCGCGGCCAGGATCAGGGACACCGCGGCGAGCTGGGCGGCACCTCGAATCGCCGCACCGGGCACGACCAGTGGGCTACCGAGGTGGGTGAAGCGGTAGACCACCGCCGCGCACACGACCATCACGGTGCACAGCACAGCCAGTCCGACACCGGGATTCGCCAGGGACGTACTCACCCCGCTCAGTGTTCCTCACATCCTGGCCCCGGGGGTACCGAGAGTGAGCGTTATGCCGACGAATCCCGGGGCGTGCATGCGACCATTGATGGAGTCGACGCTCTACGCCCGATGACGCTGACCGGAGGCCGTGGCGATGGACGACCGGGCGAACACAGCGCACCCGCGGGTCGTGGTCGAGACCGAACACGGCCGGGCGAGCTACCGCGCGGGCAAGGCCGTCCGCATCGGCCGGGATCCGCAATTGGAGATCACGATCGTCGATCCCGTGGTGTCGCGCGAGCATGCACGGCTGACGTGGGACGAGGGATGGCAGCTCGTCGACTCCGACAGCAAGAACGGGATCTTCGTCGACGGCGAGCGCAGAGAAAAGATTCCCGTCACGAACGCCGTCCTCGTCCGGCTGGGCGACGCGGTCGAGGGGCCGGTCGTGCGGATCTCGGTCGAGGATCCCGACGCGACGCGACAGGATGTGGGCGGCCGATGGGACGAGTCGACGATCGAGGTGGGGGCCTCGAGCGCCCCACCCCCGACACCGCACGAGGCGGTCCCGACGGGATCACTCACGGTGGGACGGTCACCCGACAACGACATCGTCGTCCGGGACGTGCTGGCCTCACGCCATCACGCGATCGTCCACAACGTGCCGTCCGGCCTCGAGATCGACGACCTGGGGAGCGTCAACGGCACGTTCGTCGGCGGCGCCCGGGTGTCGCGCGCGCAGCTGACCGACGGCGACGTCGTCACGATCGGGAACACCGACCTCAGTGTGAAGGACGGCCGGCTGGTTCCACGGCAGGCGGTGGCTCCGACCGCAGGCGGGCTGCGGGTGGACGGCGTCGGGCTCACCATCGAGGGCGGGCGGCGGCTGCTCGAGGACGTCACGTTCACGGCCCAGCCGGGGAGTCTCACCGCGGTGATCGGCCCCTCCGGCGCGGGAAAGACCACGGTGGCCACCATCATCTCCGGTTCGGAACGCCCCACGGAAGGTGTGGTCGAGTTCGAGGGACGCAGCGTGCACGCCGAATACCAGGTGCTCCGCTCCCGCATCGGGATGGTCCCCCAGGACGACGTCGTGCACCGGCAGCTGACCATCCGGCAGGCGCTCGGCTACGCCGCCGAGCTGAGGCTGCCGCCGGACACCACCCGGGCCGACCGCGAGGAGGTGATAGCGACGGTCCTCGAGGAACTGCAGCTGTCCGAACACGCCGACACGAGGGTCGACCGGTTGTCCGGCGGACAACGCAAACGCGCGTCCGTCGCAATGGAGTTGCTCACCGGCCCGTCCCTGCTGATCCTCGACGAACCGACCTCGGGTCTCGACCCTGCGCTCGACCGGCAGATCATGGCGACGTTGCGCCGCCTCGCCGATTCTGGCCGCGTCATCGTCATCGTCACGCATTCGCTGTCGTATCTCGAGATGTGCGATCAGGTCCTGCTCCTCGCACCGGGCGGCAAGACCGCCTACGTGGGCCCGCCGGACCGGGTCGGGGCCGCGCTGGGCAGCACCGATTGGGCCGACATCTTCTCCCGTGTCGCGGCCGACCCCGACGGGGTGTTCGCCGAGTACCGCGCCACCCGCCCCGCCGTCGAGGTGCCACCACCGAGCCCACCCGGACCTCTCGGCAGTCCCGCGCACACGTCGCGGCGTAAGCAGCTGAGCACCGTCGTCCGCCGCCAGGCGCGGCTGATCCGCGCCGACCGTGGGTACCTGATCTTCTTGTCCCTTCTCCCGTTCGTGCTCGGCGGCCTGGCCGTGCTCGTGCCCGGCGACACCGGATTCGGCCCGTCGGGCCTCGACGAATCCGGCGAACTCACCCAGATCCTGGTCGTGCTGATCCTCGGCGCCGCCTTCATGGGTTGCTCACTGACCATCCGCGATCTGGTCGGAGAGCGCATGATCTATCACCGCGAACGTGCCGCCGGCCTGCTCCCGTCCGCCTACCTGACGGCGAAGATCGTCGTATTCTGCGCCGCCGCGATCGTGCAGTCGGTGATCATGGTGGTGATCGTTTTCGTGGGCAAGGGTTTTCCGGGCCGGGGCAGTGCGATCCCCTCCGGCTCCGTCGAATTGATCGTGGACATCGCCGTCACCACCTGCTCCTGCGTCCTGGTCGGATTGGCGTTGTCGTCGGTGGCCCGCTCGAACGAGCAGGTGATGCCGATGCTGGTGGTCACGATCATGGTGCAGTTGGTGATGTGCGGAGGACTGATCACGATCACCGGACGCGCCGTGCTCGAACAGGTGTCGTGGCTCTTCCCGTCCCGCTGGGGGTTCGCGGCCGCCGCCTCGACGGTGGACCTGCGCACGAACGCCACGGGCACCGAGCCCGATACGCTCTGGCAGCATGCCGCATCGTGGTGGCTGCTCAGCATCGCCATGCTGGTGCTCATCAGTTGCGTGCTCGCGGCCGTCACCTACAGCCGGCTCCGGCTGCGCCGTTCCCGCCGACGCTGAAACAGATGCTGCGGTGTTCTACTCGGCTTCGAGACCCGCAGGTGCCCCGACGTCGAAGACGTTCATCATCTGAGACAGGGTCCGGTAATAGCCCACGAGCACCACGAGTTCGAGCAGCGCCGAGTGACCGAGGCGGGCTTCGAATCGGCGGAATTCCTCGTCTCCGAGGGTGTTGGCGCCCCCGAGCAGATGACGGCACACGTCGTACGCGGCCTGTTCGGTGGCGTCTTCGGAACCGAAGTCGCCACCCCGAAGTGCCGTCATCTCTTCGTCGCTCAGTCCGATGGCGTGTCCGACCCGTTCGTGGGCGTAACGTTCGAATTGGCTTTCCGTTGCGGCCGCGACAGCGAGTATCGCGATTTCTCTGATCCGGGCGGTCATCGCCGTCCGATAGCGCACCGCACTTCCGAGTTCTTGCAACGCAGAGCCGAGCCCGGGCACATGCAGCATCAACCCGAACGGCCCGTTGAGCCTGCCGTGGTCATCCTGAAGCGCGAACAGCTGAGGCCCCTGAGCCCGCGGCCCCGTCACGATGCTGTCGTACAACGCCTTCTGCTCGACGTCCAGCTCGGCGGGTGTCAGGGACGCGATCCGTGAATCTGCCATGTAAGTACCATCTTTCAACGATTTCGGCGCGGGGAGGCGCGGTGACGAGTCAGAGTATGCCGCGCCCGGCGCTGTGGCCCTCCGCCGGCATCGAATCACACCCCGACCTGAAGCTATTCGCCCGGTGGATTCCCGCCATATCGAACTGCCGATTCCCGAATACTCCCTGATCCGCCACCCTTGAGCCACGGGCCACATCGCCGAGTGGACCCGCGACCAGGCGAAGAGGTGACGTCAACGTGAGAACCCCGGTCGGGCAGCCCGCCCGTTACGAGATCCAATCCTGTCCCGACATCGAATTCGGGCGTCCCGGGGGGCACATCCTCCGCCTGGATCTGACTCTGCCGATCGACGTTGCCGCCCCCGCCGTCGTCCTCTACCTGCACGGCGGTGGTTGGATGATCGGCTCTCGCAAGAGTCATGCTGCGCGGGCGGAACGGCTCGCGCGGCACGGATTTGCCGTCGCGAGCATCGACTACCGCCCCTCCACCGCCGCTCCTCTCCCCGCCCAGATCATCGACATCGCGACCGCGCTCGCGTGGCTGAAAGGTCCCGGGCAAGGCTTCGGTGTCGACGCGACTCGGGTCGCGCTCTGGGGAGCATCGGCAGGTGCCCATCTCGCGCTTCTGGCCACCGCCACTCCGGCGGTTTCACGGACACCGCACGATCTGCCCGGTCCGGCCGTGCAGGCCGCTGTCGGATACTTCGGCTGTTACGACCTCACCTCACGGGGCGACCTCGACCGTCCGGACGCCGGCTCGCCGATACCGCGTGAGATCCTCGAGCAGGACTGGCCGCCAGGGGTCCCCGCACCGCCGCCGTCTCGCTACCTGAGGGCCCGATTGCTGGGAGTCGAGGAGTCGACTGTGAGCGATCGCGACCTCGCCGCCATCAGCCCATTTGCGAACGCGCACGACATCCACGTGCCGGTCTTCCTGCTCCATGGAACACGCGACTCGGTCACGTCGGTGCAGCAGAGCCGGCGGATGGCACAGGAACTTCGACGCCGCGGGGAGACGGTGCGCCTGCGCCTTCTCGAAGGTGCCAATCACGAGGACCCCGCGTTCGACACGGACACCACGATTGCCGAAGTCGCCGCGTTCCTGCACGAACACCTGGACCGGTCCTGCCCCACGACCTCACGTCCCACGATGCCGTACAACAAGGAGATTGATTCGAAATGACCGCTCGAGTAATAGTCGTCGGCGGCGGACCGTCGGGTCTGACGGTCGCGACCGAACTGGCCCGGGCCGGAGTCGACGTCGTCGTCCTCGAACGTCGAACGCAGCCGGTACAGTCGCGAGCCGGGACCGTTCTGCCGAGAGTTCTCGAGCTCCTCGATTCTCGGGGCCTTGCGCAGAAGTTCATCGACAGGGCCGCGACGATTCGCTCCAATCCGCTGATTCCCATTCATATCTGGGCCGGGATGCAACCCGTCGAATGGCGCCACCTCGAATCGAGGTTCGGGTTTCGGCTGGTTCTTCCCCAGAACCACACCGAGGAACTGCTGCTCGAGGAAGCCCTCCGTCTCGGAGTCGTCGTCAGGCACGGCGTGACCGTCGAATCCGTCGTCCAGCAGTCCACCGCCGTGACCGTGACCGCGACGGCCGAGGACGGACCCGTGAGCCTGTCAGCCGACTACCTGGTCGGCGCCGACGGTGGGCGAAGTATCGTGCGATCGCAACTCGGTCTCGATTTCGAAGGCCATGGGCCGACATTCACCGGAATCGTGGCAGACCTGAGGATGGTCCGGCCCTGGCCCGAAGCGCGGCGGATGATCGACAACGACAAGGGGTGGGTCACCTCGTTTCCGTTCGGCGAGAACGAATCCATCACCCGGTTCAACATCGTGCACGCCGAGCGCAGGCACGCCCCTGCGGCGGAGCCGGTCACGGCCGACGAGGTTCGCCGATGCCTCACCGATGTCCTCGAGAAGGACCTGCCGTTCGACGATCTGGTGTGGGCGTCCCGTTTCACCGATTCGCTCAGAATCGCAACGAAATTCCAGCAGGGTCGAGTGTTCCTCGTCGGCGAATCGGCTCGCATCCACTACCCGGCCAGCGGCGTCGGGATGAACTTCTGCATCCAGGATGCGTTCAACCTCGGGTGGAAGCTCGCCGCGGTGATCAACGAACACGCGGGACCGGCACTCCTGGAAACCTATGAGGCCGAACGGCGCCCGGTGGCCGAGGCGCTGCTGAGAAGTGTCGCGGCTCAGTGTTCGGTCCAGTTCGACTTCACACCGGAGGGGGTGGAATTCAAGCGGATGTTCGAACGCGACCTGTTGCCCATTCCGGAGGTCAATCGCCGAATCGGGCTCGAACTCAACGGGCTGTCCTTCCCCTACCCTGCTGAGTCACACCACCATCCGATGGTCGGATACCGCTGCCCCGACCTGGATCTCGTCACCGCGACCGGTCCGATCAGGATGGGTGAAATGCTGCGCGATTCTGCACTCGTCCTCATCGACGCCACCGGGGCGGGCACCTACGCGGACCTCGCACTGCAGGGCGCGCCGGTACGCGCACACACCGGCCACATCGTTCTCGCACCCCCCGGGCTGGGTGAGGTCACGAGCCTCCTGGTCAGGCCCGACGGATACATCGCGTGGGCCAGCGCCGACGCCCCCGCGCGCGAAGATGCTCAGCTGGCGATCAAGCGGTGCCTCGCCGTCGACTGAAATGCCGGGAGGGTCGTCTCGCGCGTACCCGAGACGACCCTCCCGCGCCGGGTTCGGCACTCACTCCAGAGACTTGACGAGTTGCGCTCGGAGCCAGCGGTGTTCAGGATCCGCGTTGTACATCGGATGCCACCACAGGGCATGGTTCAGTGGGGCGAGATTCAAGGGGAAGTCGACCGACCGAATTCCCATTCCGCCGCTCATCCGGGCCGCCAATCGCTCCGGCAGAAGCGCGATCCGATCGGTGTGGGCGACGAAATACGGCAGAGCCAGATAATTTTCGCCGACAACCTGCACATACGGTTCGACCCCCTGCGCCCGGACCTGATGCAACGGTGTCGTCGCGGCGTGGGGGTGCGTCTGAAACACAGCCCACGGGTATTCGGTGAGCTGGTCCAGCCGTACGGCGTCCCCGATGTGCTCGTTGTCCTCGGCCACCACACAGACCCACCGGTCGGAGAAGAGGTCGACCGAGGGCAGGTCGCTGACGAAGCCGCGGGGTACGACCAGGGCATCAGCGGTACGGAGGCTGTCCGATGCACGGTCGACGATCTCCGGTCGCAACTGGACGAAGTTGATGCGCAGGTGCGGAGCCTGCGCCAGCAGATCGCGGGTGATCGTGTCCCCGACGGCGGCGAGCATGTAGTCGGACATGATCAGGGTGAACTCGCGGCTGGACCGTTCGATCTCGATACCCGGCTCGGCGTCGAGCACTCGATCGACCGCCGAGATCGCCACCGTCGTGCGCTCGACCAGGCTGCGGGCGAGCGGCGTGAGCTGATACGAGTTGCCGACCCGGGCCAGTAGCGGGTCGCCGAAGTACCTCCGAAGCCGCGCGAGCGCCGCACTCATTGCCGGCTGACTCAGACCGACTTCGATCGCCGCGCGGCTCACGCTTCGCTCGCGCAGAAGCGCGTCCAGAGACACGATGAGGTTGAGGTCCAGCTTGGCGCGATGGCCGGAGATCCGCTGTATCGAGCTCATGGATACAAACTATAGGCAACCCGGCGTTCCCAAATAACCGCGGGAAAATGAGACTGAGGCAGACACTCTGCCTCTCTCCGAACAGGACACTCATGGACCCGAGTCATGCCACACCACGCCGCACCCTGCTCCGGGGCGCAACGGTCGTCAGCGTCGATCCGGCCATCGGAAACTTCGACCGAGCCGACATCTTGATCAGCGACGATCTGATCGCAGGAATCGACACACGGATCGACGTCGAGCCGGACGTCGAGGTCGTCGACGTCGACGGAATGATCGCGCTTCCCGGATTCGTCGACACTCACCGCCATACCTGGCAGAGCGTCATGCGGCACGGATACGCCGAACTCGATCCCCTCCAGTACTTCGACGAAATGCTCAGGGGAATCGGAGCGGCGTACGAGCCCGAGGACGTCAGGATCGGAAACCTCCTCGGCGCGGTGTCGGCGTCGAGCGCCGGGACGACCACCCTCTTCGATTGGTCCCACATCCAGAATTCACCCGAGCATTCCGACGCTGCGGTCACCGGTCTGCGCGAGGCGGGTATCCGTGCCGTCTTCGGCCACGGATGGCCACTGCAGGGCAACGGCCGGTGGACCGAGAACAGCATGCTCACCCACCCGGCCGACATCGAACGGCTGCAGAAGCAGCACTTCTCCGACCCGGGCGGACTCGTGACGTTGGCCATGGCGGCCAGGGGCCCCGAGATGGCGGCGCCCGGCGTGTGGCAGGCCGACCTCGCCCTCGCGCGCGACCTGGGCATCCGCACGTCGGTGCATGCCGGTGCGTACCCGCACAACGAACCGGTCCACGCCGTGGCCCAGTACGACGAGGCGGGCCTCCTCGCCGACGACCTGACGTTCGTGCACTGTTGCCGCTCCTCCGACGCCGAACTCGCGATGATCGCCGATGCCGGTGCCACCGTGTCGATCGGCGTGCACTGCGAACTCAACTCGCAAGGCATCGGCGACATCCCGCTCGACCGGATGCTCGCCGCGGGTGTACGACCGAGCCTCAGCGGGGATACCGAGACCAAATGCAGCGGAGACATGTTCACGCAGATGCGAATGCTCTTCGGCTATCACCGTTCGTGGATGGGCGGCGGGCACAGCTCCGTCGCGGCCGACCGTGCGCAGCTGTTCCTGCAAGATGTGCTGGCATTCGCCACCATCGAGGGGGCGAGAGCGATCGGACTCGACGACCGGATCGGCTCGCTCACTCCCGGCAAGCAGGCCGATATCGTCCTGGTGCGTGCAACGGACCTGAACCTGGTGCCCGTACTCGATCCGGTGGCATCGGTGGTTCTCGCCGCTCACGAGGGCAATGTCGATTCGGTGCTCATCGGCGGCCGATTCGTCAAGCGCGGCGGAGTCGTGCTCGGGTGTGATCCGTCCGCTCTCGTGAAAGCGGCGGCGGCATCGCAACGACGGATTCTGGGAAGACGCGCCGGCCGTTAGCACTCGTGGGCGCGTACCCCGCCCGAACAGGGTGTATTCGCCGCACGAATTCCCTCCATCACGAACTGCCGCTTCCCGGATAACCCGAGAACAGGAACAGTGATGGTCATCACCACCGCAACAAAGGAGCAAGGCATTGACCATGTCACGCGGGGACGAATTCCGGCGCGGGTGGCCGACTCTGTCAGCGGCCGCCGTGGGTGTCGGCACTGGGGTATCCGGGCTCGCCATCTACTCGGCGGGTCTGTTCACCAGCGATCTCGGTAGGGAGATCGGCCTCAGCGCTGCGATGTACGGGCTGTCCATCACCTTGCTGACCTTCGGGATGGCGCTCGCCGCCCCCGTCGTCGGCTACGCCGTCGACAAGTTCGGAGTGAAGGCCCCGACGATTGCCGGAGCACTGTGCCTGGCAACCGGATTCGCCGCACTGGGAACGGTCGTGCACTCGGTGCCGGCCTACATGACAGCGATGGCGTTGATCGGATTCTTCGGTGCAAGTTCCGGACCGATTGCCTTCACCCGGGCGGTGAGCAGCTGGTTCGACCGCGCCAGGGGCCTCGCGCTCGGCATCACGATGATGGGGATGGGACTCTCCGGCGCCATCATTCCGGTCGCCATCGGCCGCGTCATCGAACTCGAAGGATGGCGGCTCGGCTACCTCACGTTGGCCTGCATCGCGCTCGCCGGAACCCTCCCCACCCTCTTCCTCCTGAAGGTCGCACCCCGAAGCGTAAGCACGCTGGGCACGCCCGGACTGGCGGCCGACGACGGTGACGACTTCGCCACCATCCGCCGGAACCCCCTCTACTGGCGGTTGGTCCTCACATTCGGCCTGATGTCGGTCGCCTTCACCGGCCTCATCCCCTACCTGGTCCCGATGCTTCGGCAGTACGGGATGAGTGTCGGCGGTGCGGCATCGATCGCATCGATCATGGGACTCGCGGTCATCCTGAGCCGACTGGTGATCGGACTGCTCATCGACGTCCTCCGGCCGACCGCGGTCGCGGCCTCGCTCTGCGTGCTGTGTGCCACCGGCGTCGTGCTGTTCGCGGTCGGCGGAGTCGGGTTCGCCCCCGTCCTGGCCTTCACGCTGGGGTGCATGCTCGGCGCCGAGCTGGATATGGTGGGCTACTTCACGTCCCGCTACTTCGGGCTCGCCGCCTTCGGAAAAGCTTATGCAGGCCCCTACATGGCGTTCGTCCTCGGCGGCGGCATCGCGCCCCTGTGGGTCGGTGCCGTGGTGGACCGAACAGGAAGCTACACCGCAGTCCTCTACCTCGTCGCCGCGCTGACGGTGCTGTGCGCCGTCGCCTTCGTGGCCCTGCCGTCCCCGCGGGGACCGAGGCAGGTAACCCCCGGCCCTTCCGATACGAGGCCCACGCCCGCCACCGTCAACGCAGATCTCTGACCACACCACAGACAACGCTCCAGGAGAACCACTTTCATGCGTATCGCCAACATCGACAACCGTGCCGCTCTCGTCTTCGGAGACGAGGGTTCCGAACGAGCCGTCGACCTCGCCCACGCCTCCCGCGGCCGGTTCGGCCCCGAACTTCCCGCCGTCTACCAGGCTTGGGACGACGTCACCGGATGGGTGGCGGAACAGGACACCCACGCGCTGACGGGGAACAGCGTCCCGATCGACCGGTCCCTTCTCCGGGCACCGTCGCCGGCTCCCCGCCAGGTGTTCGCGGTCGGGCTGAACTACCACGCGCACGCCGCCGAATCCGGCTTCGACTCCCCCACGCACCTGCCGCCCGTGTTCACCAAGTACGCGTCCAGCTTCACCGGCCCCGACACCGACGTCGTGATTCCCGCCGGCGGCAACGTCGACTGGGAGATCGAACTCGTCGTTGTCATCGGCCGCGAAACAAGCAACATCGACGAGGCCGACGCCTGGTCCCACATCGCCGGTCTCACCGCCGGACAGGACATCTCCGAACGCGTCTCCCAGCTACGCGGTCCCGCACCGCAATTCGGTCTCGGCAAGTCCTTCGCCGGGTTCGCCCCGCAAGGTCCGTGGCTGGTGACCCCGGACGAGTTCGCCGACCCCGACGACCTCGAACTCGGCTGCACCGTCGACGGCGAGGAAGTGCAGAAGGGCCGCACCCGCGACCTGATCTTCCCGGTCTCGAAGCTGGTCGCCGCCCTCTCCCGCACCGTCACCCTCTACCCCGGGGATGTGATCTTCACCGGCACCCCGGCCGGTGTCGGCGTCGGCCGCGATCCGCAGCGGTTCCTGCAGGCCGGTGAGAAGCTCGACAGCTGGATCGACGGCATCGGCACACTTCATCAGTGTTTCGTCGCCGATCCCGGCGCGAAGTAGAGGACGCGATCATGGCACTGCACGGACTGGGCAAGGTCACCCTCGGCGTCCCCAACGTCGACGAGACCATCGCCTACTACGTCGAATTCGGCCTCGAACACCGCGAAGGCGGGGTGTTCGCCACCCGCAACGGCGGCGAACAACTCGAGATCGTCCACGCGCCCGCGCGTCGACTGGTCGAGTTGACGGTCGCCGCCGACGACCCCGACGACATCGCCTCCATCAGTGCGCGGCTGGCCGGGCTCGGTGTCGCGACCCGTCAGGACGGCACGTCCGTCAGTGCCGTGGAACCGGTCACCGGCACCCGGGTGCGGGTGCAGGTCCGGTCCCGGATCGTCATCGAACCCGCCGTCGCGGCCACCCCCTACAACGGGCCCGGGCGCATCGACCGCTGGGGACGGGCCCCGTTCCTCACCCGCACCGAGCCGGTGCGCCCCCGCAAACTCGGGCACGCGGTGCTCGGGTCCACCGACCTCGAGACCACGATGAAGTTCTTCACCGACGGTCTCGGATTCAAGGTCAGCGACTACATGGGTGACAAGGCCGCGTTCCTGCGCTGCTCCGTCGAGCACCACAACGTCCTCGTCATGGCCGCACCGGTGAGCTTCATGCATCACACCAGCTGGCAGGTCGACGACATCGACGAGGTCGGCCGCGGCGCCCACACGATGCTGGAGAACAACCCCGAACGCCACATCTGGGGTCTCGGACGGCACTACGCCGGTGCGAACTTCTTCTGGTACCTCAAGGACCCGGCGGGGAACTTCTCCGAGTACTACTCCGACATGGACACCGTCCCCGAGGACGAACTCTGGAGCCCGGAAGTGCTGCACGGCCTGCAAGGTCTGTACGCCTGGGGGCCGCCGCCGCCCCCGTCGTTCCTCGAACCGGACGACCTCGCCGCCCTGATGACCGGAGCTCACTCCGGCACCGGGTGACGAGCGGGTCGCCGGCTAGATCAGTTCGACGACGGTTCCCAGGTCGTGCACATGCTCGCTGTCCGACGGCCCGGTGGCCGGCGTGATGTCGCCCCGTGCCGCGTGTGCCATCGATCGCGCCTCGCCCGCGGCGAAGGCAACGGGTACCGCCACGGCAACGGACAGGAGGGCAGCTCCCGCATCGAACGCCAAGCGTGCGACACCGAAAGCACAGTTCGCCGATTCTCGGATCGTCATCGTCCGCTCCTTCATCCCAGTCCACGGGACGTAGCGGACCACTCCCTTTGACCTGACAATTACTCCTCGACGTTACGAGCGGTGTGCACTACTCGCGAGTACCAAACCGACCAGATCGAATGGTTTACCCGGCAGCCGTCGAGTCCGGGCGGCAGAGGCAGAGAAGACAGGCACGTACCCGGGTAGTTCGGCCGATGCGTCCGGACCGCACCGGGACCACTCTGTAGACGGGCGTCCCCCACGACGCGACACCACCGAGTGCACTGGAGCAACGACGGCATGAACCCACACACCGGGAACCACGGATATCACCTGGTTCACACGTTCCGCCCGCCTCCGGTACGGCCGGGACGCCATGCACTGCACGCCGCCGCGTCCAGAATCGGAATCCCGTGCACCCGCGGCGCCGGTGACCACCAGGCCTTCGACAGCTCCGGCCTCGTTCAATGGGCATACAAACAGGCCGGCATATCGGTTCCGCGCACCACCTACGAGCAACTCCGACACGGGACCGCCGTGGACGAGTGCGACCTGCAGCCCGGCGACGTCGTCCTCTTCTACGGGGGCGGGCACGCGGCGATCTACGCGGGAAACGGCATGGTCGTCCACGCACCCGCTCCGGGACGCCCGGTCACGCGAGTAGCGATGAGCTCCATGTCATTTCACGCAGCGCGCCGGTACTGACGACGGACCAGGCGACCACCCGCGGCATCGTGGACTCAGTGAGCGGCGTTGTACGCTTCCTCGATCTCGGCAGGAATACGTCCACGCGTGGACAACTCGTAGCCCTGCGACGTCGCCCATTCTCGAATTTCCTTCGCCTGGCTACGCCCCTGCGACGGTGCCACTGCAGGAGTCGACCGACGCTTCCTTCCACCGACCCGCGTTGCATGCTCGATGTAGTAGTCGAGAGTCTTGTGGAATTCCCTGGCGTTCTTGACCTTCAGATCGATCTCGTAGTCGACGCCGTCGACAGAGAACGGAATGGTCTCCCCCTTACCGTTCTTGATCGGAGTTCCGTCGATGTCGTCGATGCGTTCGACAACAACTTTGCGCGCCACAGTTCCACTCCTTCATCGTCGATAACCCGGGGAACACTACGTCGAAGTATTGTTCACCTGCCAATCCCCGACGGAGTTTTCGAACTGCTGACCCGGGTCCGCCTGATTGGAGCACCCCGCTGTCGGGGTATCCGTCGGACATGACACCGAAGGATGCATCCGGACCGAAGACCACGACCACCGACAGCGGCGCCCCGGGCGCGGACAAGGACGTGGTGTCCGATCCGGCCGAGGACGACAAGAGTTCGGGCGCCGACTGGAGCGGCGAAGGCGGCGCGACCCCTGAGGGGCCCGCCACCGACACCGACACCGAGGACTAGGTCACCAGGGGATCTGTCCGAGGACCACACCGATCACCAGCATCGACAGCGACACCAGCGCCGCGCGCCACAGCACCTTCTTGTGATGGTCCGCCAGCGGGACACCCGCCAGGGTCACGAGCAGGAGGATGGCCGGGACGAGGGGGCTCTGCATGTGGAACGTCTGGCCGGTGATGGATGCGCGGGCCATCTCGACCGGCTCGATGCCGTACGTGGCCGCCGTCTCGGCGAGCACGGGCATGATGCCGAAGTAGAAGGCGTCGTTGCTCATGAAGAACGTGAATGGCAGGCTCAGGATGCCCGTGATGACGGCCAGGTGCGGTCCGAGCGAGGCCGGGATGATTTCGAGCAGCCACTGCGCCATGGCCTCGACCATTCCGGTGCCCTGGAATACGCCGGTGAGCACGGCCGCGGCGAACACCATCGCGACCACGGAGACGATGCTCGACGAGTGGCGGGTGATCGCTTCCTGCTGTTCCTTGACCCGCGGGAAGTTCACCGTCAGCGCGATCGATGCGGCCACCATGAACAGGACCGGAATCGGCAGTACGTCCATCACGAGCACGACGAGGAGCGCCACGGTCACGAGCGCGTTGAACCACAGCAGCTTCGGGCGCAGCGTGGGCCGCTCGGGGTCCAGACCGTCGACGAAGCCCTGGCCGTCGTCCGATCCGGCGTCGCCGGAGCCGCCACCGGTTCGGGGTGCGTCACCGTTGCCACCGGAGCCGGAGCCGGAGCCGGTCGCGGACCGCCGGAGGCCGGAGCCCGCGGAGACGAGGAGGCGCTCGTCGGTGAGTTCGAGCGTGCCGATGCGGCGGCGTTCGCTGTAGCCCAGCTGCACGGCGAACAGCAGCACGACGAGCAGTCCGACCACCAGCGACGGGATCATCGGGACGAACACATCCGACGGCGAGATACCCAGCGCAGCGGCGGCCCGGACCGTCGGTCCGCCCCAGGGGACGATGTTCATCGCGCCGTTCGCCAGGCCGGCGACCACCGTGAGGACCACGGGGCTGACCTTCAGCTTCATGTACAGCGGCAACAGCGCGGACGTCACGATGATGAATGTCGTGGATCCGTCACCGTCCAGCGACACCACCATCGCGAGTACCGCGGTGCCGACGACGAGCCGCATGGGGTCGTTGCGGACGAGCCGGAGGATGAGTTTCACCAGCGGGTCGAACAGGCCGACGTCGATCATGATACCGAAGAAGATGATCGCGAAGAACAGCAACGCGGCCGTCGGTGCCAGCGCCTTGATTCCGTCGGTGATCATGTCGCCGATGCCGAGGCCCGCCCCGGCCGCGATCCCGAATGCGACCGGGACGGCGATCAACCCGACCACGGGAGTGGCCCGTTTGGACATGATCAAGAACATGAACACGGCCACCATCAGAAAGCCGAGTGCTACCAGCATTGCCACTCCTCGTCCGAACTCGCGTCGTGGTGTGATCGCGATAACAGCCAGTGTCGGGGGGAGGGACGCTCACAGTCACTGTTGCGTACTTAGAGAAGGTTGTGTTCTTTGTGGTGGCAACTACGGGCGCCCCCGGAGATGGTCGCGCAGAGTCTCTGTCTCATACTCCGCGCGGAACAGCCCACGCTTCTGCAGGACGGGGATCACCTCGTCGACGAAGTCTGCGAGGCCGTTCGGGTAGAGCGGCGGCATCAGGTTGAAGCCGTCGGCCCCGCCGCGGCGGAACCACATCTCGATCTCGTCGGCGATCGATTCCGGGGTTCCGATCATGGTGCAGTGGCCACCGCCGGCCGCCAACGTGCCCAGCAGCGACCGCACGGTGGGACGGTCCTTCTCGATGATCCGCAGGATCGTGTCGTACCGGCCCTGCGGCCCGGTGAACTCCGACAGCGGCGGCAGCGCGGGAACGGGAGCGTCCAGTTCCCAGGCACTGCAGTCCTGCTGGACGAACATCGACAACTGCGCCAGCGACTGTTCGACGGGCAGGAGCGCGTCGAGTTCCGCCTTCTTCCGCCGGGCCTCCTCGGTGGTCGAACCGACATAGGTCACGAGACCGGGCATCACGGTCACCGCGTCGGCGTCGCGGCCCGCCGCGCGGATGCGCCGCTTCACGTCGTCGTAGTAGCTCTGCGCGGCCGTGAGGTCGTAGGCGACGGCGTAGATGCCCTCGGCGCACCGGGCGGCCAGGTCGCGGCCCTGATCGGACGCGCCCGCCTGGAACAGCACGGGACGACCCTGCGGCGAGTGCGGCACGTTCAGCGGACCGTCCACGAGGAAATGCTTTCCCC
This sequence comes from Rhodococcus sp. IEGM 1307, assembly GCF_030056915.1. NCBI lineage: Bacteria > Bacillati > Actinomycetota > Actinomycetes > Mycobacteriales > Nocardiaceae > Rhodococcus > Rhodococcus sp. IEGM 1307. The sequence continues at coordinate 358,908 of NZ_JASHKW010000001.1, read as the reverse complement.
GATGCTCGACCGGCTTCACCTTGGCCGGGTCCGCGAAGATGCCGTCCCGGTCGAGCACGAGCGCGTCGGGCGCCCACGAATCCCACAGGGCGAGTGCCACGTCGACGAATTCTGCGGCACGCGAATAGCGTTCGTCGTGCGGCGGCATCTCCTCGAGCCCGTGGTTGCGCGCTTCGGCGTCGAACATCGACGTCACCACGTTCCAGCCGGCGCGGCCGCCGCTGATGTGGTCGAGCGACGCCAGCATCCGGGCGGCGTGGAACGGTGTGTAGAACGTGGTGGACACCGTCGTCACCAGTCCGACCCGCTCCGTCGCCCGCGCCATCGCGGACAGCGCGGTGAGCGGTTCCAGGAACCACATGCCTCCGGACGCGGGGTCGCGCACCGAATGCCCGTCCGCGAAGAACACCGCGTCGAGGCAGCCCCGCTCCGCGGTCTGCGCCAACTCCTCGTAGTAGGCGATGTCGCAGAGTCGCTCCACCTGGGACGAGGGGTGCCGCCACGCGGCGCCGTGGTGCCCGCAGCTGTAGAGGAATGCGTTGAAGTGCAGTTGCCGGACGTCGGTCATGTCAGTCCTTGACCAGTCCGCCGTCGACGACGAGGTTCTGGCCGGTCACCGACCGCGACCACGGGGACGCGAAGAACAGCACCGCGTCGGCGAATTCGTCCGGGGTGGTGACGCGCTGCAGCGGGGTGCTCGCCGCGATGAGGTCGAACACCTCGTCGGGAGTGGCGGCGCTCGCGTCGGTGGTGCGGAGCAGCCCGCCCGAGACCATGTTGACGGTGATGCCGTCGGGACCGAGGTCGGCGGCGAGCGTGCGGGTCAGCGACAGCGCGGCGGCCTTGGCGGCCGTGTAGTCGTGGTACGGGACGACGGGGTTCTGGAACAGGTTGGTGCCGATGTTCACAATCCGGCCGAACCCGAGCGAACGCATGCCCGGCAGCGCGGCCTGCGTCGTGTGCAGCGTCGCCTTCACGCTGCCACGCAGCTGCGAGTCGAAGGACTCCCACGTGATGACGTCCGCCTTGTCGCGTGCGTCGCCGTTGAAGGAGAAGTCGGCGAGCGCGTTGTTGATCACCGTGGTCACCGGGGAGCCGAAGTGCTCCTCCGCCGCGGAGAACAGGGCCGCCACCTGTCCGGCATCGGTGACGTCTGCCCGGAGCGCGACCGCACGGTCCGCGCCCAGGGACGCCGCGAGTTCTTCGGCCGCGTCCCGGCTGTTCCGGTAGTTCACGATCACCCGCGCGTTCTGCGCCGCGAACGACCGCACGATGGCGGCGCCGAGGCCCCGCCCACCGCCGGTCACCAGGACGATCTGCTTGTCGAGCTGCATGCTGTCACCTTCCGTTCGGTCGGCGACGAGACATCGGATGAGCGCATACGGGCGCCTCCGCGACATCCCTTCGCCGGCATTACCCAGTTCAGGTTCGACGGGTCTGTTCTCAGCCGTCCGGCTCGTCGCCGGGCAGCACCCCGTGTCACTGGCCAACAGTGTAAGCGCAATCACCGATTCCAGTTCTTGGTTGTGCACAACCTAGTTGTGTGCAACTATTCAGTGGTGACCGACAACCTCACCCTCGACCGCCAGGTGTGCTTCGCCCTGTACTCGGCTTCCCGGGCCATGACGGCGAGATACCGGTCGATGCTCGACTCGTTGGGAGTGACCTACCCGCAGTACCTCGTGCTGTTGGTGCTCTGGGAACGGGACGGCCGCGGAGTACGTGAGATCTGCGACGCCCTCGACCTCGACACCGGCACGCTGTCTCCACTGCTCAAGCGGCTCGAAACCCTGGGCCTGGTCGAACGCCGGCGCTCCTCGGCCGACGAGCGCCGGGTCGGGATCCACCTCACCGAGAAGGGTGCGGCCCTCCGCGCCGCCGCGGAGGGCATCCCCGCCGAACTCGCCGACTCGACGGGAATGGAGATCGACGAACTCGTCGCCCTCCGGGACACCCTGTCGCGGCTCACCGAATCACTTCACAGCTTCACCACCCCTACAGGAGAGAAGTAACCATGAAGATCGTCTACACCGCCGAAGCCCTCGCGACCGGAGAAGGCCGCAACGGCCACGCCCGCACGTCCGACGGCAAGCTCGACCTGAACCTCGCGATCCCCACCGAGATGGGCGGGTCCGGCGACGGCACCAACCCCGAGCAGCTGTTCGCCGCCGGATACGCGGCATGCTTCCACTCCGCGCTCCAGCTGGTCGGCCGTCAGGCGAAGGCGAACGTCGCCGACTCGGCCGTCGGCGCCCGCGTCGGCATCGGCCCGACGGACAGCGGCGGATTCGGTCTCGCCGTCACTCTCGAGGTTTCCCTGCCCCACCTGCCGCGCGCCGAGGCGCTCGAGTTGACCGAGAAGGCACACCAGGTGTGCCCCTACTCCAACGCCACCCGCGGCAACATCGACGTCACCCTCGAGGTCACCGAAGACTGAGCAACCCTGACGGGCGTCGCGTCACCCGAACGTGAACTCGACGCCCGTCAGGTCCTCCGACAGCGCCCACAGCGCCCGCGCGGTGTGCTCGTCCCGCGACTTCTTGTTGGAGCCCACCACCTTCGGATGGCCACGCTGCTCGAACAGGCCGTCCGGCCCGATGTAGCTGCCACCGATCACGTCGGATGCCGTTGCCGCGTACAGCATCGGCAGCGCCCCCATCTCCGCCGACTGCGCGAAGATCCGGTTGCCGACGGCCATCAGCTTGTCCTGCACCGACTCGGTGTGGGCCTGCAGATTGGTCGATGCGTAACCGGGGTGCGCGGCCACCGCTTTCACGGGTGACCCCGCCGCGGACAGCCTGCGCTGCAACTCGTACGTGAACAGCAGATTCGCGAGTTTCGACTGCCCGTAGGCGCTCCAGCGGTTGTACTTGCGGCGTTCCCAGTTGAGGTCGTCGAGGTGAATCGTTCCCGCCTGATGTGCCGCACTCGACATCGTGGCGACCCGATCGGTGATCTTGTCGAGCAGCAGGCCGGTCAACGCGAAGTGCCCGAGATGGTTTGTGCCGATCTGCATTTCGAATCCGTCGGCGGTCGTGCGCTGCGGAACCGCCATCACGCCGGCGTTGTTGACGAGCACGTCGACGGATTCGACGCCGGCGGCGAACTCGCGCACCGAGGCGAGGTCGGACAGATCGAGGCGGCGCACCTCGGCGTTGTCACCGATCGACCGTGCGACGACCTCCCCCTTGTGGGTGTTACGGCAGGCCAGCACGACGTGCGCCCCCGCCTTGCCCAGGGCCCGCGCGGCCACCTCCCCGAGACCACTGTTGGCGCCCGTGACGACGAACGTGCGGCCGCTCTGATCGACGATGTCCGAAGCTGTCCACTTGGTCATGGCGTCAACCCTACGGATCTCGGGAGTTGGCGTGAACCTTTCACCACGCCTGCGCTCCGACCAGCGGCAGATTGAGGAAACTCGGCCGATCCGGGGACAACGCGACGTGCTGCGGCTTCAGTTGGCTGTCGGCCAGAATCGGTCCGAGCGGCAGGTACCGGGGGACGCTGCCCGCGTACACGTCGACGCGCAGCCGGTGCCCCGGCGCGAGGACGGCGTCGGTGGGCACGAAGTTGATATCCACCGGTGTCACTTCACCCGGCACCAGCGGCTGACGCGCGTCCACCGTCAGATAGTGGTGCGGTTCGGTGTAGTCGCCGTTCGCCGACTTGGTGCTCTTCGAATCGTCCACGGCCCGCATGGAAGCGGTGAGAGCGCCATTGGTGAGCGGGGTCGACGTGCCGTCCGGTGCGACGTCGTTCAGTGTCACCGCCCAGAATCCGTCCGGGGCGTCGAGCACCGTTTCGAGGTGCAGATTGACCGGACCCGACAGCTCGGTCGGCTGCGCGACGGGGGCGCTGGTGAACGTCAGCCCCTCGGCCTCGGCGAACCGGGAGTCCTTGCTGCACACCGATCCGAAGACGACGGCCGCGCCTGCGGTGCCCTGTGCGCCGTCGCGGGAACAGAGCCCGCGAAGGCCGGGTGCGACGGTGAGTCGTGCCGCGTCGCCGGGTTTCGCCGACACCAGGCTGCCGTCGTGGGCGGCGTGCCCGGCGGTGCCACTGGGGGCACCCGACAGGTACATCCGCTGGTAGTCGACACCGGCCCGCGGAAACTGATCGGTGGTGGTCCAGCCGTTGCCCTGCTGGTACAGCGTGACCGGGCCGTACTCGTCGATGCCGTTGTCGATGCCCTTCAGCCACTTGTCGAACCAGGCGCGTTCGAGGACGTCGAGTCGGGGCGGCGCACCCTGTTCGCCGAAGCCGCCACCGAACGAGATGTGGTAGGCGTCGCTCATGATCAGCTGCTTCTCACCGGCAGGCAGTGGGATGTCGTTGTAGACCCGCGGCTCGCTGTTCGCGAAGATGTCGTGCCACGCGCCGTAGAGCATCGTCGGCACCTCGATGTTCGCGGCCTGCGCCTTCCGCTCCTCGTAGAACTGGCCGTCCTGCGCCACCCGCAGCGTGCCGGGGTCGAGACCGTTGATGTCCGGCGCGGTCATGGCCTCGATCAGTGCGGGGAACAGTGTCAGCGGATCCCGCAACCGATCCTGCAACCACTGCTGGTCGAAGCGCCCCTGCGCGATGGCCTGGACGTCGGGAACGAACTTGAGACCGTTGACCAGCGACAGCCACAGCGGCATGAATCCCACGCCGAGACCACCGCCCGTTCCGACGATGTCGCGGAGCAGATCGTTGCCCGGTTCGGTCGGGAAGATGGCCTTCAACGCCGGCGGCTGATGCCCCGCGGCCTGCAGCGAGTTGATTCCCGAATAGGACACCCCCGCCATGCCGACCGTGCCGTCGGACCATTCCTGCTTGCTCATCCAGTCGATGATCTCGACGGAGTCCTGCTGCTCGAGCGGACCGAGCGCCTGCCATTCCCCCTGGGAGAAGCCGGTGCCCCGCGCATCGACCACCACCTGGGTGTACCCGTTCCGGACGAGGTCGCGGTTGATGCCGAAGACGCGCATGCCGCCACCGGTGAGCACCTTCGCCGCTTCGCCGACACCGTCGAACGGGGTTCCGGCGAGATCGAACGAGTTCACCAGGTCGACGACGGTGTCCTCGAGTCCCGGCACCGCGAACACGGAATCGACGACGTTGCCGACCAGCTTCGTGTACGGCGTGACATTGAGAACCGACGGCATCCTGGTGTCGATCGGCGTGCCGGAGGCGTCCGCGGGGCGATAGACGTTGGCCTTCAGCACCGTTCCGTCGCTCATGGTGATGGGGACATCCCAGTCGATCGCGATCACCGGGTACTCGGGCGGCGCGTCGACCGCCGCGTTCCACGCGGCCCCGGCCGCCCCACCCGTCGGATCCGCCGACGCCGTCACCGTGGGCACCACCGCGAGCCCCACCCCCATCGCCAGAGCGACTGCCACCGCACCCGGTCGAAACGCCCATCGACGCACGATCACTTCGAACCCCCGTGAAATCCCGATGACGCGCCTCAGCGGCCAGTCAGGGTGGCCCGCGTCACAAACTTACCGGATAGTAACCTCGAGTCCCCCGGCGGTCAACGGCGGATTTCCGCAGCCTGTCGACTACCGTGACGAGGTGCCCGACGCCCCGCTTCCCGTCCGCGACGGCCTCAACCCGACGCGGCTGAGGATGCCGGACGACGGCGCGTGGCCCACCGTGCTCGAGTACCTGGTCGCACGTTTTCCGCACGACGAGACCCGCCTCCGCGAGAAGGTCGCCACAGCGGAAGTCGTCGACGAGCGCGGGCAGCCGATCACCGAGGACACCCCGTTCGCCCCCCGCAGATTCGTGTACCTGTACCGGGATCCGCCGGTCGAGAAGCGGGTCCCGTTCGAGATCGAGATCCTGCACCGCGACGAGGATCTCCTCGTCGTGGACAAGCCTCACTTCCTGGCCAGCACCCCGCGCGGCGCGTACATCGCCGAGTCGGCGCTGGTCCGGTTGCGCCGAGACCTCGACCTCCCGGAACTGACACCCGCGCACCGGCTCGACCGGCTGACCGCCGGGGTGCTGATCTTCACGGTGCGGCGGGAGGTCCGGCGCGACTACCAGTCGCTGTTCGACCAGCGCCGGGTGGTCAAGGAATACGAGGCGGTCGCGCGTTACGACCCCGATCTCCCGCTACCCGCCACCGTCCGCAGTCGAATCGTCAAGGAGCGGGGCGTCCTGAAGGCGTACGAGGTGGACGGTCCCGCCAACAGCGAGAGCCGCATCGAACTCCTCGAGGTCCACGGCGACGCGGCCCGGTACCGGCTGCTGCCGCACACCGGCAAGACGCACCAGTTACGGCTGCACATGAGTTCGCTGGGTATCCCGATCCACGGCGACAACTTCTATCCCGACTTCTACGACGTTGCCGCCGACGACTATTCGACGCCGCTGCGGCTGCTGGCCCGGTCCGTCGAGTTCGTCGACCCCTACTCCGGCGTCACGCGACGCTTCGCGAGCGTCCGGAGCCTCGACTGGCCGAGCTGACCTCGGATTCTTTCCCCCGGCCCGCTCAGCCGGAAGGATGGTGACATGAGTATCGCGACGTCCGTCTCCGAAGTGGAACGCAAGTACGAGGCCGGTTCGGAGCAGCAGATACCCAGCCTCTCGGGACTGCCCGGTGTGGACGGCGAACCTCTGCTCGACTCGATCCAGCTGTCCGCCCTGTACTACGACACGGGCGAACTCCTGCTGCTCCGCGCCGGAATCACCCTCCGCCGCCGGGAGGGCGGCGACGACGCCGGCTGGCACCTGAAGATCCCGGCAGGTGCGGACGAGCGGACCGAGCTGCAGCTGGCGCCCGACGCCGAGCTCCCCGAGACGGAAGTGCCCCGGGAATTCGCGGAACTGCTCACGGCCGTCACCCGCGGCGCCGCCCTGAACCCGGTTGCGCTCATCAGCACCGACCGCGAACGGCAGCGGCTCGTGGACGCGGCGGGGACGACGCTCGCCGAGGTCGTCTCGGACGTCGTGATCGCCGCCGTCCCCGAGACGGGGACCGGATCCGACGAGCGGGTGTGGCGCGAGATCGAAGTGGAGCTCGGGGCCGGAGACCGAAACCTGTTCGACGCCATCGACTCCCGGCTGACGGACGCCGGGATAGCCCGGTCGGACGCGCCGTCGAAGTTGCGGCGGGCGCTCGGCGACGCGGTGACCGGCACCCCGCGCCCCGCGCGCAGGAAGAAGGGGTCCACTCCCCGGACACTGCTACTGGAGTATCTGGCGGCGCAGAAGGATTCTCTCGTGACGGCCGACCTCGGCGTGCGGCGCAACCTCGAGGAGTCCGTCCACGACCTCCGGGTCTCGGCCCGGCGTATCCGGAGTGTCCTCCAGGTGTACGGGTCCAGCCTGCGCGACCAGGAAACGGTCGACGAGTTGATCGTCGAACTCCGCTGGGTCGGTCAGGCCCTCGGCTCGGCGCGGGACACCGAGGTGCAGTGGAGCCGGCTCGTGGATCGGCTGGGCGGCGCCGAGGAAATACCCGACCGCGAGGTCGTGCGGGCGCGCCTCGACGAATACTTCTCGGGACTCGCCGCGACGGCCCGGCCCGCGGCCCTGGCCGCCCTCAACTCCCAGCGCTACCTCGACCTGCTCGCCGGGCTCGACACATTCCTCGTCGCCGTCGAGGCGTCCGGGGACGGCGGCCCGTCGAAGAAGGCCGTGACGAAATCCCTGCGCACCTTGTCGAAGTCCGTCCGTAAGCGCGTGCGGAAGACGGCGGCCGCGACCACCCGGGCCGAGCGCGATGAACTGACACACCGAGCGCGCAAGCGCGCCAAGCGAATGCGTTATGCGATCGAGGCGACGAGCTCGCTGGCACCGAAAGCCTCCGACCGCGCTCAGACGAAGTTCAAGGGCTTTCAGGACGTGCTCGGCGAGTACCAGGACGCGGTCGTCGCACGGGACCACATCCTCGCGATGGTCGCGGAGGATCAGCACTCCGCCGAGTCGAGCCTGGGCCTCGGAATGCTCTTGCAACGTGAGCTCGATCGCGGCGACACCCTGACGCCGCTGGTGAAACCCGAGTGGAAGACCGCGAGGAAGGCGGCCCGAAAAGTCTGGAAGTAGGGCACAGTCGGGGAGTACCCAACAGCGTGAGCGAAGGGAGCCAGACGTGAGCACACCCGCCAGTCATTCCGTCGTCGTCGGCCTGGACGGATCCGACGCCTCCACCGCCGCCGCCCTGTGGGGCGCCGCAGTCGCGTCGAAGTGGGGTGCCACGCTGTCGCTCGTGCACGCACTGCCACAGGACGGTCCGCTGTACAGCCCCGCTGCGATCATGCTGGAGTCGCAGTTCCTCAGTCAGCTGCGTGAGGACGGTGAGGCCATCATCGGGACGGCGAAGCGGCTGCTGGGACCGAAGTTCCCCGGTCTGGAAATCGAGACGACCATCAGTCCCGGTCCGGCGGGCACCGCACTGCTCGAGGCCGCCGACTGGGCGCGGTTGATCGTGCTCGGATCCACGGGAACGGGAGCGATCCGATCGGTGCTGCTCGGCTCGACGGCGCTGCACGTCGTCAACCGCGCACCCTGCCCGGTGACCGTTCTCCGGGGTGAAGTCACCACACCCGACCAGCGTCCGGTTGTCGTCGGGGTCGACGGAAGCGACCTCAGCCGCGACGCGGTGGCCCACGCATTCGAGTACGCGTCGTTCTTCGAGGCGCCGCTGAGCGCCGTCCACACGTGGCAGGGCTCCCCCACGCTCGGCGCGGGCGGCACCGGCATGCTCGTCGACTGGGATGCCGTGAAGCAGGAAGAGGAGGCGCTGCTCTCCGAGGCCCTCGCGGGCGAATCGGAACGATACCCGGACGTGTCTGTGACCAGGGTGGCCGAGCAGGGCGCCGCAGCCGACGTCCTCCTGCGGCATGCGGGGGACGCTCAGCTGATCGTCGTCGGCAGCCACGGCCGGGGACCGTGGCTCGGCGCATTGATGGGCTCGACGAGCCAGAATCTGCTCCACCACGCGAAATGTCCGGTCATGATCTGCCGGAGCGAGTGACTGTCGCCCGAAGCTAGGCGATGCTCGTCCCCACCAGCTGGCCGATTCCGTACGTGACGATCATCGCGAGTGCCCCGCCCAGCACGACGCGGAGCACTGCCCGGGTGCGCTGTGCGCCGCCGAGAGCCGCGCTCACGGTGCCCGTGAGCGCCAGCGCGACCAGCACCGCGACGAACGCCACCGGAATGCGCAGGTGCACAGGCGGTAGGAGAATCGCCAGCAACGGGATCAGGGCGCCGAGCGTGAAGGACAGCGCCGAGGACCCGGCGGCCTGCCAGGGGCTGGTCAGATCGTCCGGGTCGATGCCCAGTTCGACGTCCACGTGGGCGGCGAACGCATCGTGATCGGTGAGTTCGCGCGCGACCGTCCGGGCGGTGTCGTCACTCAGCCCCTTGGCCTCGTACATCGCGACGAGTTCCTCGAATTCGGCGTCGGGGGTCTCGGTGAGTTCGCGCCGTTCTTTCGACAGCAGCGCGCGTTCGGTGTCGCGCTGGGTGCTCACCGAGACGTATTCGCCCAGCGCCATCGACACCGCGCCGGCCGCGAGACCCGCGAATCCGGCGGTGAATATTGCCGCTCGCTCGGTGGTTGCCGCGGCCACGCCGACCACCAGCCCGGCGGTCGACACGATGCCGTCGTCGGCGCCGAGGACACCGGCCCGCAACCAGTTGAGGCGGCTCGCCAGACTGGGCGCGTGCGGCTCGTCGGGATGCCCCGAGGGCTCGGCCCGCTCGGCGTTCTCTGCTGACATGCGTTCAGGCTAAGGCGAAAAGGCCTGGTCGGATAGCCAGGCTAGGCTGCGCTCGGCCGGGGTGAACCGTTTCCCCGCACACCGAAACCAAGCAGTTGCTAGGTTAGGGACGCTCGTCCCTCACACGCTTGGAGTTCCTCATGGCGACACCCGCCACCAGCACCCCCCGACGTCGTTGCGCCGCACTCGTCACGGGCGGCACCGGCGGCATCGGCTCCGCCATCGCACGGCAACTCGCAGCCCTCGGCCACGACGTGGCCATCACCTACCGATCCAATGCCGACGTCGCCGCGGACCTCGTCGGCGAACTGGAAGGCCGCGGCGTCGGAGCGCAGGCGTTCTCCGCCGACCTCACCGACCAGCCCCGCGTCGCGAGTGTCGTCAAGCAGACCGTCGAGCACTTCGGCGGCATCGGCATCCTCGTTCACGCCGCGGGACCGCACATTCCGATGATCCACCTGTCCGAGGTCGCTCCCCGGGACTACGCCGAACACCTCGAACAGGAGGCCGTCGCCTTCTTCACCGTCGTCAAGGCCGCCCTGCCCGCGCTGCGGGAGGCGTCCGGATCCGTCGTCGCGGTCACGACCGCGGCCACCAGCCGATTCCCGGTGCGCGACGGACTGTCGCCTGGCACGAAGGGCGCGATCGAACAGCTGGTCAAAGGATTCGCCGCCGAGGAGGGCCGCTACGGCGTCCGCTTCAACTCGGTCGGCCCGGGAATGCTCACCGACGGCATGGCCGAGCGGCTGATCAGCTCCGAAGAACTCGATCAGCGCGCACTCGACGCCGCCACGAGCCGGATACCGTTACGCCGATTCGGCACCGCCGTCGATGTCGCCGAGGCGGTCTGTTTCCTCGCGAGCGACCGGGCCGGGTTCGTCACCGGACAGAAGCTCGACGTCGACGGCGGATACACGGTGTGATCACCGGCCATGTGTAATGGACGCGTATGACTGACGCCGAAGACGCCCGCCCGACGCCCCGCAGGCGTCGTGTCGAATGGGTGATCGGCGGCCTCCTCGTCGTCGTGCTCACGGTGGAGATCGTCCTCATCTGGCCGGACCTCTCGGAGAGCGTCCAGAACCTCGGCGACCTCCACTGGGGATGGGTGGCCGCCGCCGTCGTGGCGTCGCTGGCGTCGATGTCCAGTTTCGCCCGCGTCCAGCGCTGCCTGCTGGGGGTCGCGGATGTGCACGTCAGACAGCGGCAGTCCCTCGCGGTGACGTTCGCCTCCAATTCGATGAGCGTGACACTGCCCGGCGGCCCCGTTCTGGCGACGACGTTCACGTACCGGCAGACGCGCCTCTGGGGTGCCTCACCGGTGGTCGCGACGTGGCAACTGGTGATGGCCGGCGTCCTCCAGGCGATCGGCCTGGCGCTCGTCGGACTGGCGGGCGCACTGCTCGTCGGGGCGAAGACCAACCCGTTCTCGCTGATCTTCACGTTCGGCGGCCTGTGCGCGTTCCTGGTGGTGGCCCAGTACGCCGCATCGCGACCCGACGCCCTCGAGGGTGTCGGCATCACCGCGCTGCGCGGATTCAACAGACTTCGAAAGAAGCCTCCCCTGAACGGTGTTCGCCAGTGGAAGCACATCGTGAACCAGATGAGCGCCGTCCGGATGGATCGCCGCGACACGGCCCGCGCGTTCGGGTGGTCGCTGTTCAACTGGATCGCCGACGCCTCGTGCCTCGCCTTCGCGTGCTACGCGGTCGGCGCACATCCCGGGTTCGCCGGACTCGCCGTCGCGTACGCGGCGGGCAACGCCGCGGGGTCGGCCATCCCGCTCCTGCCCGCAGGACTCGGTGTCATGGACGCGGTGCTCGTCCCCGCACTGACCGCCAGCGGAATGACCGGTGCCGAAGCGGTATCCGCGATCGTCGTCTACCGGCTGGTCAGCTTCCTGCTCATGGCCGCCATCGGCTGGATCGTCTTCGCGGCACGTTTCCGGGGCGCGCAACAGCAGGGCGAGGAGGGCCCGGACCTCGAACCGCTGTGGCGTCGCGGCACGTGAATACCTCCCGCTGAGAGAGAAACCCGGGCCGACTCGGCCGGCTACGGCCCTACGGTCGAGCCGTGACGGAACCGGAAACACGTGAGAAGCAGGTTGTCGTCGTCACCGGCGCGGCCTCGGGAATCGGGGCGGGAATCGCCCGGCACGCGCACGCCCGCGGTATGACCGTGGTGCTCGCCGACATCGACACGGCCGCACTGGACCGTCTGGCCGCGGACCTGGGCGGAGCCGCCCTCACCTGCGCAACGGACGTAGCGGACTCCGGGTCCGTCCACGCCCTGGCCGATCTCGCGTTCGACTCGTTCGGCCGGGTGGACCTGCTGTTCAACAACGCCGGAATCATGCGCGCCGGGTTCCTGTGGCAACTCGGCGAATCCGACTGGGACGCCGCCCTCGGTGTCAACGTCACGGGTGTCGTCAATGGGATCCGGGCGTTCGTTCCGCGCATGATCGACCAGGGCGGCGGCCGCGTCGTCAACACGGCGTCGGTCGGTGGATTCGCGCCCGGTCCGATGATGTCGCCGTACAGCGCATCGAAATTCGCGGTCGTCGCGATCACCGAGTGCCTGCAGATGGAGTTGAGCATGGTGGGCGCCCCCGTGTCCGCGAGCGTGCTCGCGCCGGGGCCCGTCGTCACGTCCGTGTTCGACAACCCGTTCGGGGCAATCTCCCATCCGGCCGTCGACCGGATGGTCGCCCAGATGCGCGAACTGCTGGGCACCGACGGACTCGACACCGACACGTTCGCCGAGTTGGTCTTCGCAGGCATCGATCGAGGCGACTTCTGGCTCGCACCGCAGGGTGAGCACCTCGACGCCATGGTGCGCCAGCACACCGCCACCATCCTCGAGCGGCGAGAACCGGTGATCCGGCAGTCGTTCCGCTGAGCTCGCGAACTAGCCGCCGAGGCGCCGGAACACGAGACGGACCGCGAGCCCGAGGTGAGCCATCACCTCGTCCACCGAGATGCGGCCGGCCACCCAGGACACCAGGCTCGACATCCAGACGTCGCCGATCACGCGGATGGCGTTCAGCTGGTCGTCGGAGATCTGGTCGACGCCGATGGTCTTGGCGAACATCTCGGTCATCAGGGCGCCGAACGCATCCAGTTCGGCCGAAGCCGACGCGTCCGCGAACATGAACGCCCGCACCAGCGCCTCGTATCGGGGCCGGTCCTTCTCGAGGACTTCCGTGTTCTTCCGGAGGACGAACAGGATCCGCTCGGACGGCGTGTCCCCCGGGATCGCGACGTCCTCGAACCGGGACCGCATCCCCTCGAACACCATCAACAGGCCCATCACCAGCATGTGGTTCTTCGACGGGAAGTAGCGGTACACGGTGCCCAGCGCGACTCCGGCCCGATCGGCGATGGCCCGCATCTGCACGGCGTCGTACCCGCCCTCGGAGGCGAGTTCCATCGCCGCGGCGACGATCCGCTGGTAACGCTCCCGCTGCGGGGCCTTGGCCCCACGCGAGGGCAGCTGCCCGTTGCGAAGCAACGACAGTAGTCCGTCGCGGCCCGCTGTCAGCGGCTCTTCAGCACTGCTCATGGACGTCAGCCTAGCGACAGTCACCTCGGTGTCGTCCGGCGACGGCACCGGTTCCGGTCGTCACGATGTCCGGATTGCGTGAGGCCTCCCCCGGATAGACTCGCCTCGACCGCCGGAGGTTTCCCATGCCCAGAGTTCATGTCGGACCCGAGGATCGTGTGATCCGGCTGCGCGACGGACGCCTGATGGGTTTCGCGGAGTACGGCGACCCCGGCGGATTCACCGTCGTGAACGCGCACGGCGGACTCGCCGGCCGCCTCGACGTCGCGGCCGCCGACCGGAGTGCTCGCGACGCGGGCATCCGTCTCCTGTCCCCCGACCGTCCCGGGATCGGGCTGTCGGATCCGCAGCCGGGCCGGAAGGTCCTCGACTGGGCCCGGGACGTCGAAGACCTCGCGAATCACCTCGGTGTCGGCCGTTTCGGTGTCATGGGGTGGTCGATGGGCGGACAGTACGCGCTCGCGGTGGGCTCAAGGGTCGCGTCGCGCGTGACCAGTGTCGCGGTGATCGCCGGTGCCCTGCCCCTCACCGAATCCGGGGTGTTCGCCCAGCTTCCCGCCGGGGACCGCGCGTTCACCCGGCTGTCCCAGCACGCCCCGCTGGTGGCGCGGAGCTGCTTTCGTGTCATGGGTGCCGTCGCGCTGCGTGCTCCGCGGCTGTTCCGGCGGCTCGGTGCCCGCGACCTCGGTGCTGCGGACGCGGCCGTTCTCCGCTCCGAGCCGGTCCGGAATTTCTCGCTCATGTCCGGTGAGGCACTCCGGACGGCGCCCGGGATGGTGGAGGACTACCGCGCGTGGATGCGGCCGTGGGGGTTCGCGCCCGAGGATCTGACCGTGCCGGTCGACGTCTGGGGTGGAAGCGACGACGAACTCGTGCCCACGCACTGGCCGCCCGCGCTCGCCCGCCGAATTCCCGGTGCCACGCTGAACATCCGCACCGGTGGCCATTTCATGGCTCACCTGCACTACCGCGAGATCCTCGGCACACTTCGGCGGCGCTCGGAGGGCTAGGTGGCTGCCGCCAGCTTGTCGAGCCATTCCCGCAGCACGAGGAGTTCGCCGGCGCTCAACCCGGACCGCCCCGCGTCGGCGTCGAGGGCGCGTGCGAGCGCGTCCGCCTTCTCGACCACCTCTCGGGAGGCCTCCGACCTCACAGCGTCGGGTGCCGGCCGGATCAGCCCGGCGATCACGTTGTCCCGCAGTTCCCGTGACAGGGAGAGGTCGGCCCGGCCCTCCGGCTGAGCGATGAGGTGCAGGGTCATGCCGACGTTCGCCGCCACGAATTGTCCGGCGGCGACTGCCGGCGTCACCCGCAGGCGGCCCTGCTGCGCGATCTCGGTCAGCAACTCGAGGAGCTTCGCCGCGGCGACGGAGGTCACCGCACACGGCTCCCCCGGGGCGATCCGGCCGTACAACAGAACGTAGAACGAGGGATTGTCGAGCCCGTAGCGGACGTGATCGTCCCAGCCGTGCCGCAGATCGTCGACCGGGTCGTCCTCTCGCCGATTCGTGCCCCGGATGTACTGGCCGAACCCGTACTCCACGACCGCGTCGAACAGGCCCTGTTTGCTGCCGAAGTGGTGGTACAGCGTCGGGGCCTGGACGCCGGCGAGGTCGCAGACGGCCCGGGTGGACACGGGCTTGCCTTTGGCCTCGTCGAGCAGTTGGGCCGCCGCCTTCAGCAGACGGTCCCGGGCGTTACCGGCCACACTCCTTGTTGTCACACCGCTATGCTACTTCCATAGCGTTGCTATACACGCCGTACTGCCTCACCCGGCAGGGACAGGGAGAACCCCATGAGTACCACCACGACACCCGAGATCGTCTCGCGCTACTTTCGGGCAGCCGACGCAGGAGATCTCGATGCGCTCACAGCCTGCTTCACCGAAAACGGGGCCGTGACCGACGAAGGCCGGACCGTCCGAGGGCGCGACGGCATCCGGCAATGGCGCAGGGACCTCGAATCGAAGTTCACCTACACGGTCGAGGTGACCGGAACGGAGACGGTTGCCGACGACAGCTACGTGGTCACCACCACAGTGGACGGTAATTTTCCCGGAAGCCCGGTGGAACTGAAGTACGAGTTCGTTCTCAGCGACGGCCTCGTCGACACACTGCGGATCGCGCCCTAGCCATAAGGGACAACGAAAAAACTCCGCTGTCGACGTTCTCGACAACGGAGCTTCGGTGAATCGTGGTGGCCAGGGCCGGGATCGAACCGGCGACCTTCCGCTTTTCAGGCGGACGCTCGTACCAACTGAGCTACCTGGCCGGACGGCACCCGAACCGAATGCCTATCGCATTGTGTTGCCGATACTCGGTATCGGCAACACACTTGCGACCCTGACGGGACTCGAACCCGCGACCTCCGCCGTGACAGGGCGGCGCGCTAACCAACTGCGCCACAGGGCCTTGCTTGTCCTGCTGTGCTTTACAAGTGTAAAGCGTTACTGCGTGTCACTTTTACTGCCGTCGAACCATACCGCATGCTCGACACCGGTCAAACGTACCCCCTACGGGATTCGAACCCGCGCTACCGCCTTGAAAGGGCGGCGTCCTAGGCCGCTAGACGAAGGGGGCCCGCCGGATTTCTCCGAACCAGTACCTCAACGGCGTTCCGTTGGGAGCTTGGATAGCTTAGGACACGGATCGAGAATTTCCCAAATCGCCAGGTCAGACTACGAATCGGGCAGTTCCGAACCGGAATCCGGCCATCCTTCCCTCGCGAACTTCTCCCACCATTCGGGCGAAGCCATCGCTTCGAGGATCACTTCGAGCGATTCCGCGAACCGCTCGCCGAGGTCACCCTCCAGTGCCGTCATGTCGGACATGTACCGCTGGCCGGCGAGAGACGCCGCCAGGACCCGGGTGAACTTCTCGGGGTCGGCGTCGGCGCGCAGCAGACCGTCGCGCTGAGCGCGGATCGCGAACTCGTGCGCGGCGCGCCCCCACACCTGCGAGCCGCCGGACTGCACGTCCGGATAGAACTCGGGTTCGACGATCAGCCGGAACTCGGCCCGCACGATGACGCTGGAATGGAAGAGCTTCGCCAGGTCGATCACGAAACCGTGGAGGGCTTCGAACGGCCCGATGTCCGTGCGACTCGTCCACCTGTCGGTCAGGGCGGTGAATTGCTCCACTCCGGATTGAAGGACGGCACGGGCGAGTTCCTCCTTCGATTGGAAGTGGAAGTACATCGCCCCCTTGGTGGCGTTCGAGCCCTCGAGGATCGTGTTGACCGACGCCGCCGCATAGCCGCGCTTCGCGAACTCGATCGCGGCCGACTCCACCAGCGCAGCGCGAGTGCGTCGCGCACGCTCCTGCTGACGTGCCATGACGGTGAATCCCTCTCCCAGATGTAGTAACCCCGCTTTTCGCCCGTCCGGGACGAGCGTGGAGCCATACATAACAGTATCCCCGTTTTGAAAGAACCGACAGAGCAGTCTGTAGATCATGGAAACTTCTCAGAAACCAACCCGAAGACCTTTATGGAGTTGAAACCGGACCGCTGCCGAAAACACACCAAGTGGTATAATTTGGGTCGGCTCGGGTGCGCTGCAGGGGGTGCGCACCCGAGCCGACGCATTTCACCCCCGCGCGGCGCGCCGTGCCGGGGGCCCTGTTTTCTCGGTCACCGTCTGCGCACTAGACTCTGGCCCCGCGCCCCTATAGCTCAGTTGGTAGAGCTACGGACTTTTAATCCGCAGGTCGTAGGTTCGAGCCCTACTGGGGGCACTCTCCCCTTACCCGGCACATGCCGGGTAAGGGGCACGAGCACTCACCCACGTCTCGGCGCTTCCGACGTCGGAGGCGCCCCGATCAGACGACGAACCGCCTCGACAGCGCTTTGCCGCCGCTGTGCCACCGTGCGCTCCCCCGACTTCCCCTCCGGCTTGCGTCCACCACGCGCGGTGGCCAGCGACAGGGCGATGTCGGTGATCACGAGCAGCAGCTCGCCCGCGTTCCACGACGGATCGACGAACCCCTCCTGCTGCCCTCGCCGGATCTCGGCGATCTTGGGCCGCAGCGCGAGGGTCCGCGCATCGCTGTCGGCGATCTGCTCGCGCATCTCCAGGTCGGCCCACTTCTGCAGCCTCGCGTTCTCGGGGTGCGCCACGTAGTCGTCGAACAACCGGCCCGCGTAGCCCGGCAGATCGTCTCCCCGCAGCGCCGTCTGCTCGGTCGTCTCGGCGATCCACTGCGCGATGACGGCGTCGAACAGCGCTTCCTTGCTGTCGAAGTACGCGTACAGACGGTCCTTGCTCGCTCGGGCCGTCTCTGCGATGCGGTTGATCCGGGCCCCGGCGACTCCGTGGTGAGCGAACTCCTCCTTGGCCGCGGCGAGGATCCGTTCTCGCGTGGCCTCTCCCGCTGTTCGCATTCCGACATCCTAAATTGCCCGTTGCCGAACCATCTGGTTCGGCGTAGCGTGCGCGGTTGACGAACAGTTTGGTTCGTAAACCTCGCACCCCTCACCCCAAGGAACTCTTCATGGACATCGATCAGGCCCGCAGCACGTTCCACGAGCTCCGGGGGCGCGAGAGCGGCGTCTCCCCCGACGAACTCGACACCGTGTGGGCGGCGCTCGACACAGTCAGGGCCGAAGACATCCTCGGCAGCTGGAAGGGCGACGACTTCGCCACCGGCCACCGCCTCCACGAGAAGCTGTTCGCGAGCCGCTGGCACGGAAAGACGTTCCACTCCCTCGAGGATGCGAAGCCGTTGATCTGCCGTGACGCGGACGGCAACCTCTATTCCGACGTCAAGGCCGGCAACGGCGAAGCCAGCCTGTGGAACATCGAGTTCCGAGGCGAGGTCACCGCGACCATGGTGTACGACGGCGCACCCATCTTCGATCACTTCAAGAAGGTGGACGACTCCACTCTGATGGGCATCATGAACGGCAAGTCCGCACTGGTCCTCGACGACGGCAGGCACTACTACTTCCTGCTCGAAAGAGACTGAGTTCCAATGCAGGTCACAGCAGCGCTCTCACGCGGACCCGATTCCCCGTTCACGCTGGAGACGGTCGAACTCGACGAGCCCCGCGCGGACGAGGTACTGGTGCGCATCGTCGCCACCGGCCTGTGCCACACGGACCTCTTCACCAAGGCGGCCCTCCCCTGCGCCCTCGGCCCCGCCGTCCTCGGGCACGAAGGTGCCGGAATCGTCGTGCACGTCGGGTCACGTGTGAATGGGGTGATGCCCGGTGATCACGTGATTCTCAGTTACCGCCACTGCGGCGACTGCGACCAATGCCGAAGCGCTGGTCCGGCATACTGCGTCGATGCGCACCGGCTGAACAGTTCGGGCAGGCGCGCGGACGGTTCGGCCACCGTCACCCAGAACGGCGAACCCGTGCGCGCCGCCTTCTTCGGCCAGTCCAGCTTCGCAGAGCACGTCCTCGCGACCGTCGACAACGTCATCGTCGTCGACAAGTCCGTCGACCTGGCCGCCGCGGCGCCGCTCGGCTGCGGTTTCCAGACGGGTGCCGGCGCGGTACTGAACGTGCTCCGGCCGGTCAGCGAATCGAGTGTGGTCGTCTTCGGCGCGGGCAGCGTCGGGTTCGCCGCCCTGCTCGCGGCCCGATCAGCCGGCGTCGCAACGCTTCTCGCAGTCGATCCGGTCCCCGCACGCCGTGCGCTCGCGGAAGAGTTCGGCGCGGTTGCGATCGATCCCGGATCACAGGACGTGGTCGCCGCGATCCGTGCGGCGACGGGCGGTGGCGCCACCCACACCCTGGACACGACGGGGATCCCCGCCGTCATCGGCCAGGCGTTGTCGTCCCTGCGGGCGCGCGGCAGCGCGGTGGTCGTCGGTCTCGGCGCACCCGAAGTGGCGGTGAACATTCAGGATCTGATGCTGAGCGGCAAGACCCTCCGCGGCTGCGTCGAGGGCGATTCTTCGGTGCAGCAGTTCATTCCGCAGTTGCTGGCGCTGCACGCGGACGGGAAGTTCCCGTATGACCGTCTCGTCACCGAGTATCGATTCGACGACATCAACCGCGCCGTCGCCGATCAGGCCGCGGGCACGGTGATCAAGCCCGTGCTCGTGTGGTGAATTCGCTAGGGCGTGGCAGGTGACGGTCCGGCCGGCGGCCCGTCGCCCACCTGTCCGTCCTTCGCTTTCGTTTCTCTTCGCATCTCGGCGAGATCCTCGCCGCGCTTGCGGTACGTGAAGCTGACTCCGGCGACGCCGAGGAACAGCACCACTCCGATGATGGCGCCGGCGAGCGACGCGCCGCGGAATCCGGGTGCGTCGACGTCCATGATCCGTTCGCCCGCGTGCGCTGCGCTGTTGCCGCCGAGCACCACACTGAGCGTCAGCAGGTTGGGCAGCACCACCAGGACACCGAGGATCAGCAACACGATCTGCACCGGCTTGAACCGGCGCCGGCGGAACAGCCGCCACGCTCCGCGGACCAGCAGCAGCGGCAGCAGGGTGCACAGGGTGCCGAACAACAGTCCCCACAGGATGCCGCCGCCGAAGCTGCCGCCCGCAAGTCCACCCACGTTCTGAGCCCACGCCCGCGGCAGGTAGGCCGCGAGGATGAAGTAGGCGATGACCAGTACCACCAGCAGGACTGCGATGCCGATGGCCTTCTTGGCCCACGCCGGCAGGCCCGATTTCGCCGGTGTGGAAGTGGATGCGCTGTCCTCGGTCGTCATGACTGGTCTCCCTGCGTCGGCAACGGTTCTTCGTCCAGCACCTGCTCGGCCAGTCGCTTCGGGGCGACGAGCGTGTACGACGTCCTGATCCACTCACGGAGCTGTTCCCAGCGGGGCTCGTCCGCGTCCGCGACGTCCACTGCGATCCAGCCGTGTCTACCGAGACCGTATCCCGCGGGCTCGGCCCCTGGTTCCGTTGCGACGACCGCTTCGGCCTCGTCGACGCCGAGCTTCACCGTCAACCGGGAGGCCTCCACGTCACTGAACACGAAGTTCTTCCCGCGCACCCGGAACGTCGGGTGTCCGTCCCATTGGGCGACGTCCACCCGCATGGCTTCGGGCAACTCGGCGACGATCTGTTCCAGGCGGCTCATGTTGTTGCCCATGTGACGATTGTCGGCAGCGCCCCGACCCACCGCAACCGGCATAACGGACACGCGGCGGTTCCGGGCGGGCTCGGCGGCGTCCTGGGTGGCCTGCTCGGCAAGGGTGCCGGCGGCGGACTGGGCCCGGGTGGCGATATTCACACCTGGGGTGAATCGAATTCCCAGGAGACCGACAGCTCGGACGAACAGGCTCCCACGCAACCGCCGACACGGCTCGAGTTACGGCGGGGAATCTGTGGAGACCGACAAATCTGTGATCGTCCACAACTGCCCGCGCGTCGCTGTGATGATCTCTCCCTGCGATGATTACGCTGGTCACCGCACACGCACGCTCATCAGTACACTGTCATGTAACGGTTCGCCGCGTGGCGGCGACACATCCCGGAAGATCCATTACGGATCGGTAACTTGGACGGTTCCCGGGCCGCCGACGGCGTTTACCAACCTACTTACGGTGCCGTAGGCTGAACAAAGTCAAATTGAGCTACTGGAGGCATTACACATGGCGAGGGATCTGACCCAACTCGAACTGCTGCAGGAGTTGTCGCCGGTTGCAGAAGAGAACGTCAACCGCCACATCTCCATGGCCAAGGAATGGCATCCCCACGACTACGTTCCGTGGGACGAAGGACGCAACTTCGCCGCGATGGGCGGCATCGACTGGGATCCCGAGCAGTCGCAGCTCGACGAGGTCGCCAAGGCCGCGATGATCACGAACCTCCTCACCGAGGACAACCTGCCGTCGTATCACCGCGAGATCGCCGAGAACTTCTCGCAGGACGGCGCGTGGGGAACGTGGGTCGGTCGCTGGACCGCGGAGGAGAACCGTCACGGCATCGTGATGCGCGATTACCTCGTCGTGACCCGCGCCGTCGACCCCGTCCAGCTCGAGCGTTTCCGCATGGAGCACATGACGAACGGCTTCGCCTCCCCCGCCGACGTCGACGCCGGCTTCCTCCACTCCGTCGCGTACGTGACGTTCCAGGAACTCGCCACCCGCGTCAGCCACCGCAACACCGGTAAGGCGTGCAAGGACCCGATCGCCGACAAGATGCTGCAGCGCATCGCCGCCGACGAGAACCTGCACATGATCTTCTACCGCAACATGTGCGGCGCAGCCCTCGACCTCGCGCCCGATCAGGCGCTCGAGGCCATCAACATGATCGTCCAGAACTTCCAGATGCCGGGCGCAGGCATGCCGAACTTCCGGCGCAACGGTGTGCTCATGGCCAAGCACGGCATCTACGACCTGCGTCAGCACCTCGAAGAGGTCGTGATGCCCGTCCTGCGCAAGTGGAACATCTTCGAGCGGACCGATTTCACCGCCCGCGGCGAAGAGGTCCGCGAGAGCCTCGGCAAGTTCCTCGAGAACCTCGAGGGCCAGGCCACCAAGTTCGAGGAGCAGCGCGACCGCATGCTGGCCCGCGAGGCAAAGAAGCGCGAGCAGAAGGCTTCGTGACGTAAACAGTTATCCTGTGCCCGGTACCGGATTCGGTACCGGGCACAGTTTTTGTTCCAGCACTTTCGCAGAGGTCGTCAATGTCATCCCTTCGTATCGGATCGCTCGAGCTGCGCAGTCCGGTGGTTCTGGCCCCCATGGCCGGGATCACCAATGTCGCGTTCCGCACGCTGTGCCGTGAGCTCGAGACGGAACGCGCGGGCAGCACGTCCGGCCTGTACGTCTGTGAGATGGTGACCGCGCGCGCTCTGGTGGAGCGGCAGCCCGCGACCCTGCACATGACGACGTTCGGACCGACCGAGACACCACGGTCGCTGCAGCTGTACACCGTCGACCCCGACACCACGTACGCCGCGGCCAAGATGATCGTGGACGAGAACATGGCCGACCACATCGACATGAACTTCGGCTGCCCGGTTCCCAAGGTGACCCGCAAGGGTGGCGGCGCGGCGCTGCCGTACAAGCGCACCCTGTTCGGCCGGATCGTCGCCGCCGCCGTGAAGGCGACCGAGGGCACCGACGTCCCGGTGACCGTCAAGTTCCGCGTCGGTATCGACGCCGAACACCACACGCATCTCGACGCAGGCCGGATCGCCGCCGGCGAGGGTGCGGCCGCGGTCGCACTGCACGCGCGTACCGCGTCGCAGCGGTACTCCGGCACAGCCGACTGGAACGAGATCGCCCGGCTCAAGGAGCACGTCACCGACGTGCCCGTTCTCGGGAACGGCGACATCTTCGCCGCCGAGGACGCTGCCCGCATGATGGAGCAGACCGGTTGTGACGGCGTCGTCGTCGGCCGCGGATGCCTGGGCCGGCCGTGGCTGTTCGCGGAGCTGAGCGCGGCGCTGAACGGAAAACCGCAGCCCACTCCGCCGAATCTCGGCGAGGTGGCCACGATCATCCGCCGGCACGCGGAACTCCTCGCCGATCATCACGGCGAGGACAAGGGCCTGCGTGAACTGCGCAAGCACGTGTCCTGGTACCTGCGCGGCTTCCCCGCCGGGTCCGAGCTGCGGGTCGCGATGGCCCTCGTCAGCACCCTGACCGAACTCGACGACCTCCTCGTCCAGCTCGATCCGACCATCCCGTTCCCCAAGGACGCCGAGGGACCGCGCGGACGACAGGGGTCACCCGGCACGGTCGCTCTCCCCGAGGGGTGGCTCGACGACCCCGACGACTGCCTGGTGCCCGCCGGCGCCGACCTCATGCATTCTGGTGGTTAGCACCACGAACGCGCGTCACCTCGCTACATGTGTGGAGCCTCGACGTTCGATAAGTACTATGGCTGGAATCCGTCGAGGCCGACGGAGGTCCGAGTCGGCGGAGAGGTCAGGTTGCATCGGTGGGTGATGATCACAGCTCGGACTCACCGACTCCCGAATCCCGTGCTCCCTGGGAGCGTCCTCTCGCGGATCCCAGCTACCGAGAAGCCCAGTCCGGACGGCCGCGGCGACTCCCGCCGCGTCAGCCACCGCCCGAACGGCGGCCTCCCGAGCAGACCGCGCCACCCGAACGGACCGCGCCGCCCGAGCACCGGGCGCAGGTAGAACGCGCCGAACCGTCCCGCCACGACAGCGGCCGGATCGGCCGCCGGGCCGCGGGTGGGCCCACCGAAGCGCTCTCCGTCGCAGACCTGGTGAAGAAGGTCTCCGGGGAGGAACCGAGCGCGCCGGACGATCCGGACAAGACCGAGATCATTCCCCCGATCGACGAGCGGCAGCCGCCGCCTCCCGGGGTTCCGCCGCGGGAGACCCCTCCGGCGCCGTCGCCCCCGGAGCCGCCGCAGAGCACACCTGAGCCCGAATGGGTCGCGGATTCCGCCGAGACCACCGCGGTACCGCAGGTGGTCGGCAACCCGGGTACCACCCGCCTGGCTCTCAGCAAGACCCGCAAACGCAAGCGTCTCCGTGCAGCAGGACGCGCCGTCGTCGCACTCGTGGCGGTGGTCGCACTCGCCGGAACCGGCATCGTCTGGGGTTACCTCCGCTCCACCGAGGGCAAGTTCGACCAGATCGCGGCACTCGACACGGAGTCGACCGACATCGTCGACGCCGTCGGGCAGACCGGTGACGAGACCTATCTCATCGTCGGCAGCGACACCCGCGCCGGCGCGAGCGGCGAAGTGGGTGCCGGAACCATCGACGATGCCGAGGGATCCCGCGCCGACACGGTGATGCTCGTCAACATCCCCGCCGACCGGAGCCGGGTGGTCGCGGTGTCGTTCCCCCGCGACCTCGACGTCGAGCGGCCCGTCTGTGAGGGCTGGGACAACGCCAGCGGCACCTACACCGAGGAGACGTTTCCCGCCGCCGACGGCGACAAACTCAACGCCACCTACGCACTCGGTGGACCGAAGTGCCTGGTGAAGGTGATCCAGAAGATGTCAGGTCTCAAGATCGGCCACTTCGTCGGCATGGACTTCGCCGGCTTCGAGTCGATGGTCAACGAGATCGGCGGGGTCAAGGTCTGTACCACCCAGCCGCTCGAGGACGGCGTCCTCGGCACCGTGCTGCCGCAGGCCGGCACCCAGATGCTCGACGGCAAGACCGCACTGAACTTCGTCCGCGCCAGACATGTCGAGGCAGAAGGCAACGGCGACTACGGCCGCATCAACCGTCAGCAGAGATTCCTGTCCGCCCTGCTGCGGGGCGCCCTGTCCAGTCAGGTGCTGCTCAATCCCGGCAAGCTGAACGGCTTCATCAACGCATTCACCCGCGACACGTTCGTCGAGAACATCGACACGAAGTCGCTGGTCACGCTCGGGCGTTCACTCCAGAACGTCGACGCGGGCGCGGTCACGTTCCTGACGGTGCCCACCGCGGGCACCACCGAGTGGGGCAACGAGATTCCGCGCACCGACGACATCAAGGCCATCTTCCGCGCCATCATCGACGACGAGGCGCTGCCCGGCGAGAAGCGTGCGGAACCCCTGCCCTCCGCCCCCGAACCGCAGGCAGCGCCGGCGCCGTTGTCGGTCCAGGCCGTCGACCCGTCCAGCGTGACCGTGCAGGTGTCGAACGCATCGGGTGAGTCGGGACTGGCCGCGACCGTGGCCGACTCGCTGGCCGCCGAGGGGTTCCAGATCTACAACGTCGGCAACTACACCGGAACCAGCGGCGAGACCGTCGTCCGGTTCTCGCCGGGCCACGAAGCCGAGGCGGCGACCCTGGCGTCGTCGTTCCCCGGTGCGGTGCTCGAATCGACCACCGGACTCGGGACGGTCGTCGAGGTCGCACTCGGTTCGAACTTCTCCGGGACCGTCCAGACGCCCAGCCCGATCGACACACCGCTCAGTATGTCGGGCGTGCGAGAGGGTCAGCCCGAGGACGTGGAAATCCCCGCGGACCTGGCGGTTGTGAACGCGGGCGACACGTCCTGCGAATGAGCGCCCGCCCGGTCGCTCGTTCACCCCGCGTTCACCGTGTGATCGTGACTTGGTTTCCCGTGCACCGTAGGCTGTGACCTCATGCGCGTGGCTTACAACGAACAGATGACCGAGCTTGCCGACTTGCTCGGTGAGATGGCGGGGCTTGCGGGGGTCGCCATGGAGCGAGCCACCCAGTCGCTGCTCCAGGCAGATCTCTCCCTCGCCGAGCAGGTGATCGGCGAGCACGACAAGATCACCGAGCTCAGCACCATCTGCGAGGAGCGGGCGTTCGCCCTCCTCGCCCTGCAGGCGCCGGTCGCCGGCGACCTCCGCTCGGTCGTCAGCGGAATCCAGATCGTCGCCGACATCGATCGCATGGGTGCGCTGGCTCTCCACGTCGCCAAGATCGCGCGCCGCCGACATCCCAACCACGTGCTTCCCGAAGAGGTCAACGGCTACTTCGCCGAGATGGGGCGCATCGCCGTGTCCATCGGCGCCGCTGCCCGCGAGGTTCTCGAGACGCGCGATCCCGAACGGGCCGCGCGCCTGCGTGAAGAGGACGAGGCGATGGACGACCTCCACCGTCACCTGTTCACCGTCCTCATGGACCGGGAGTGGAAGCACGGCGTGGCCGCGGCGGTCGACGTCACCCTGCTCGGCCGCTTCTACGAGCGTTTCGCCGACCACGCGGTCGAGGTGGGCCGCCGGGTGATCTTCCTCGTCACCGGCAAGCTGCCCGACGAGACCCAGACGCCCGCCGTCGACGCCGACACCCTCACCTCGTACCCCGAACTGTAGAACTCTCCCAACACTTTTCGCGCGAACGGGACGCTCGTACGGTCTGACCGTACGAGCGTCCCGTTCGTTCGGCCGAGGTTCGCCCGAGGTCGCCGTCCGCAGACGCGAGAACGCCCCGACCGCGGTACCGGCCGGGGCGTTCTCGTGTGTGTCGCTCTATCCGAAGCGGCCCGAGATGTAGTCCTCGGTGGCCTTCTGCGTCGGGTTGGAGAAGATCTTCTCGGTGTCGTCGATCTCGACGAGGCGACCCGGCTTGCCGGTGGCCTCGAGGTTGAAGAACGCCGTCTGGTCACTCACACGCGCGGCCTGCTGCATGTTGTGGGTGACGATCACGATGGTGAAGTCCTTCTTCAGCTCCGTGATCAGGTCCTCGATCGCGAGGGTCGAGATCGGATCGAGCGCCGAGCAGGGTTCGTCCATCAGCAGGACGTCGGGCGAGACCGCGATGGCCCGGGCGATGCACAGACGCTGCTGCTGACCGCCGGAGAGTCCGCCGCCCGGCTTGTCGAGACGGTCCTTGACCTCGGTCCACAGGTTGGCGCCGCGCAGCGACCGCTCGGCCACCTCGTCGAGACGCTTCTTGCTGCGCTCGCCCTGCAGCTTCAGTCCGGCCACCACGTTGTCCTTGATGGACATCGTCGGGAACGGGTTGGGACGCTGGAACACCATGCCGATCGTCTTGCGGACGCCGACCGGGTCGATGCCGGAACCGTAGATGTCCTCACCGTCGAGCAGGATCGAACCCTCCACGCGCGCACCGGGAGTCACCTCGTGCATGCGGTTCAGCGAACGCAGCACCGTCGACTTGCCGCAGCCTGAGGGGCCGATGAAGGCGGTCACGTTCCGCGGGGGGACGGACAGCCCGACATCGGCGACGGCGTGGAATTTGCCGTAGTAGATGTTGACGTCCTTGAGATCCAGACGCTTGGCCATTACCGGCTCCCTACTGATTGGTGTTCGAAATCGAGTGTATGTGTCACTTGCTGCGGACCTGTGAGAAGTGGCCGATGACCTTGGCCAGGATGTTGAGGATGGCGATGAGGAGGATCAACGTCAGCGCCGCACCCCAGATGCGGTTGGTACCGGCATCGGTCGGGTTGTTCATCTCGGCGACCATGACGCCGGGCAGCGTGCCCATCTCGCCACCGAACAGGTTGAAGTTGATGAAGGGTGCGTAACCCACGAGGATCAGCAGCGGCGCAGTCTCACCCATCACCCGGGCCAGCGCCAGCATGACGCCCGTGATGATGCCGGGCAGTGCGGTGGGCAGCACGATCTTGGCGATCGTCTTCCACTTCGGAACGCCCAGCGCGTACGACGCCTCGCGCAAGTCCTGCGGAACGATGCGGAGCATCTCCTCCGTGCTGCGGACGACGACGGGAACCATCAGCAGCACCAGGGCGAGCGCAACGGCGAAGCCGGACTTGGGGAAACCGAACGTCGCGATCCACAAGGCGTAGATGAAGAGGGCGGCCACGATGGACGGGACACCGCTCAGGATGTCGACCATGAAGGTGGTCAGCTTCGCGAGCCGCGACTTCCGGTCGGCGTACTCGACGAGATAGATCGCAACGAACAGTCCGAGCGGAATGGACAGCACCGCGCAGACGATTCCCTGCAGAATCGTGCCGATCAGCGCGTGATAGATGCCGCCGCCCGCCGCCGAGGAAGTCAGTCCGCTGAGCGAGTGGGTGAACCAGGTGGCCGACGTCAGGGCAGGGATTCCCTTGATGACAGCGGTGACCAGGACCCACACCAGTGGGACCAGCGCCACGAGCACTGCCAGCGTCACGAGGACGGTGGCGGTGAGGTCGGTGATGCGTCGGCGGACACCGACCCCCTGGAAGGTGGGGGCCTTGACCGGCTTGTCGAGTGTCGCGGTCATGGGTCAGTCCTTCTTTCCTGCGATCACGGCGCGGGCAGCGGCGTTCACGACGAAGGTGAGAACGAAGAGCACCAGACCTGCGGCGATGTAGGCGCCGGCCTGAATGTTGTTGTTGAACTCCGCGTAGCCGAGAGCGATCTTCGAGGCGATGGTGGCGCCGCCGTCGAACAGCGACCATCCGAAGGGCTGCGAGGTGGTGCGCAGGATCAGGTAGAGCGCCATGGTCTCACCGAGGGCGCGACCCAGGCCGAGCATCGATCCGCTGATGTAGCCCGACTTGCCGAACGGAATGATCGTGGTTCGCACCACTTCCCACCGCGTGGCACCCAGCGCGAGTGCTGCCTCGATCTGGGGCGTCGGAGTCTGCACGAACACCTCGCGGGTCACCGCGGTGATGACGGGAAGGATCATGACGGCGAGGACGATACCTGCGGTGAAGATGGTGCCACCGCCGGTGATGGAACCGCTTCCGGTCGCGAACAGTGGGAACCAGCCGAGCTTTTCGTTGAGCCACACGGCAAGCGGCTTGATCGCCGGAGCGAACACCAGCAGACCCCAGAGGCCGTAGACGATCGACGGCACGGCGGCCAGCAGGTCGATCACGTACGCCAGCGGACGTTTGAGCCAGTTCGGCGAGTACTCGGTGAGGAAGATCGCGATGCCGAGGGCGACGGGCATCGCGAGGATCAGAGCGAACAGCGAGACGAGCACGGTCACCTGGAACAGGTCGAGAACACCGAACGCCATGG
This sequence comes from Rhodococcus sp. IEGM 1307, assembly GCF_030056915.1. Classification (NCBI taxonomy): domain Bacteria; kingdom Bacillati; phylum Actinomycetota; class Actinomycetes; order Mycobacteriales; family Nocardiaceae; genus Rhodococcus; species Rhodococcus sp. IEGM 1307. Next base: position 330,314 of record NZ_JASHKW010000001.1, on the reverse strand, counting down.
CGTTGATGTTCTGAGTGACCCACTCACGGCTGGTGAGGAAATTGACCTGGTTCCTGCTCAGTGCGGGAACTGCGCGCCAGATCAGGAAGATGCCGATCGCGGCGATGAGGATCGAGATGAAGATCGCCGAGGTGGTTGCGAGGGACTTGAAGATCCGGTCCCCCGGCCTCGCGACGGACTTGCCGCGCGGTACACCTGTCGGAGTCGGGGCTTCGGCCTTGGTGGTACTCAACTCGGCCTCCGGGGTGCCGTTCGGACCGCCCACCCCGACTCCGCCAGAAGCGGAGCCGGAGGCGCGAGGTGCTGATTCGATGTGCGCTTCACTCATCTGCGCTCGCAATCTTTCCTGGTCAGAATATCGAGTCATGGGCGGGTCCGAACGACTAACGGTACGATCAGCCGATTGCGGCGACCGACGCGTTCAGCTTCTCCTTCATGGAGTCGGGCAGCGGCACGTAACCCTGCTCGGCCAGGTTGCCCTGACCCTCGTTCGCTGCGCTGGTCAGGAACGACTTGACCGCTGCGGAGGTGTCGGCGTCGTAGCCCTTCGAGCACACGATCTCGTAGGTGGCGAGCACCAACGGGTACGCACCCGCTTCCTTGGTGCCGAAGATCGAGCCGAGGTCGAGGGTCAGATCGCCCACACCCTCACCCTTGAACTGCGCACCCTCGATCGCCTTCGCCGCGGACTCGTCCGACAGCGCGACGGGGCCGGAGCCGGTGTCGATCTGTGCGGCAGACAGCTTGTTCTGGTCGGCGTAGGACTTCTCGACGTAGGTGATCGAGCCCGGAGCGGAGGCCACTGCCTGCGCGACACCGGCCGACCCCTTGGCGCCCTCACCGATTCCGCCGGTGAAGTCGGAGCCTGCACCGGTGGTCCAGGCGCCGTTGGAGGCGGCCGTGAGGTACTGCTGGAAGTTGTCGGTGGTTCCCGACGAATCCGAGCGGATGATCGCGGTGACGTCCTGGTCCGGCAGGGTGGCGCCCGGGTTGAGCGCGGCGATGGCCGGGTCGTTCCACTTCTTGATGGTGCCGTTGAAGATCTTGGCGGTCACCTCGCCGTTCAGCACCAGGTCCTCGACGCCGTCGAGGTTGTAGGCGACAGCGACGGGTCCGAAGACGAGCGGAAGGTTCCAGGCCTCGCCGCCGACGCAACGGGCCTTGGCCTGCTCGGCCTGCTCGGCCTTGATCGCCGAGTCGGAGCCGGCGAAGTCGATCTGGCCCGCGATGAACTGGGTACGTCCGTCGCCGGAACCGCTGGGGTTGTACGCCAGGTTGACGGTCTTGCCCTTTTCCTGGCAGACGGAGATGTAGGTGGAGACGAACTGGTCCATGGCGTTCTTCTGGGCCGAGGAACCGGCCGAGGAGAGGTTGGCCTTGCCCTCGCACGTCGCGTTGGACGCCGCTGCGTCGACGCCGCTCGACGCCGCGTTGTTGTCGCTGCCACACGCGGCCAAGGTCATGGCACCCAGGGCCACTGCACCGAGCAGGGCGCCATTGCGCTTGAGATTCACCTAGTCCTCCGGAAATACCGTCTCGCCCGCGATCGGGCGGCGACATGAGGTGCGTTTCTTTGAAATCTGCACCAGGCAACACGGCGCTGCCCACGGAGAAACCTAGGGGTAGCTAATGTCCAGTTGGACCACGATCGGTGAACGGAAGGTGAACAGACCGAGCATTTGTCCACATTTCCGAGACGAACAACAGGTGCGGCAGTAGAGGAACGCCTCAGGCGCGGGCGTACGCGACGTCGGTGTGGAACCGCTCGAACCCCAGCCGGTCGTAGGTGTGCAGCGCCGACGCGTTGTCGCCTTCGACGTAGAGCAGCACCGCACCGAGCCCGCGGTCACGCAGGTAGTGCAGTCCGGCGAGCGTCAGCAACCGGCCGAGACCACGCCCCTGGGCGTCGGGGCCGATCGCCACCACGTAGACCTCACCGATGGCCGGCTCGTCGCCCTGCTTCGGGTGCACCTTGGTCCAGTGGAATCCGAGCAGTCTCTGCTCGTCCGAAGCGGCGAACGCCATGAACAGTCCGGACGGATCGAACCAGGCCTCCGAACGACGCTCGGCCATTTCACGTTCGGTCCACGACCCCTGCTCGGGATGCCAGGCGAAGGCGGCAGCGTTGACCCGCAGCACCTCGGGATCGTCCTCGACGCCGCGGTACTCGCGGAGTGAAACATCTTCCGGCACAACGAGTTCTGGGAGTTCCGCACCGGCGAGCGGACGCCGGAGCTGCAGAAGTTCGCGCGCACCGGTCAGCCCGAGGCGCTGCGCCACCGCCTGTGCCGCAGGCAGGTTTCCGTGCGCCCACACCCGGGCGTCCGGACCACCCTCGGACAGGACCTCGGTGACCAACCGGCCACCGATCCCCCGGCCACGGGCCTCGGGGTCGACGGCGAGTTCGGCCATCGCGGGATGATCCCCGTGACCCGGCTGCAGCTGCGCATACCCGACGATCCGATCGGCGTCGGTCTCCACGAGATGACGGACACCGGCGCTACCGGCGCCGGACACGGCGTGCACGCCCTGCTCCGACACCGGCGCGGTTCCGTCCGCTGCCGTCGCGCGTTCGAGCAGTGCGGACACGTCCGCAGCTTGCTTGCCGTCGAGTCGATCAGTCCAGGACTGAACCGAAGCACTCACTGGATCGCCGGCCCTTCCGCGGATTCGAAGTCCGCATCCTCGGCGTCGAGGTCGTCGATGGGCGGCACGGGCGCACCCGACTTGCTGCGGGTGGGACGGACGGCCTTGTAGCCGACGTTGCGGACTGTACCGATCAAGGATTCGTACTCGCTGCCCAGCTTGGCGCGCAGACGACGCACGTGGACGTCGACCGTGCGGGTACCGCCGAAGAAGTCGTATCCCCACACCTCCTGCAGCAACTGCGCGCGGGTGAAGACGCGACCCGCGTGCTGTGCCAGGTACTTGAGGAGTTCGAACTCCTTGTAGGTGAGGTCGAGGGGACGGCCGCGCAGACGGGCCGTGTACGTGCCCTCGTCGATGACCAGTTCACCCAGCGTGATCTTGCCGGAAGCCTCCGGGCTGGCGACGCCACCGGTGCGTCCGACCAGCAGTCGGAGGCGGGCGTCCACCTCGGCCGGTCCGGTGCCCGGGAGCAGGATGTCGTCGAGGCCCCAGTCGGAATTGACCGCCACCAGGCCCCCCTCGGTGAGGACTGCCACCACGGGAACCGCGGAACCCGTGCTGCCCAGCAGCCGGCAGAGGCCGCGAGCCGCCGCGAGATCGGTGCGCGCATCCACCAGGGCGATGTCGGCGGAGCTCGCTTCCAGGAGAGAGGACACCTCCGTCGGGGCAGGCCGCACCGAATGCGCCAGCAGGGCGAGGGCAGGCAGCACTGCCTCGGGGTTGGGGTCGGAGGTAAGAAGCAGTAGCTCCACACAGCCTCCCATCTCGTCGCCGTCGTACCCGGCCGGCAGACGGAATCGTTCATCCGCCGGTCCAGGTAGATCGACACTGAAGGTATCGACACTTTTGTCGGTGACAGAGTAGCGCGCCGCCGTCGGCGTTCGTTGCACCGAACCCCCGGCCGACCGGCGCGGAGGTTGCACCGACACTCCCCCGACCGGTGTCCGTCACAATGGGGCCGTGCGGAAACTCATCATCGGAATCGTCTTCCTCGTGGCTCTCGGTCTCGTCGTCGACTTCGGTTCGGCGGCCTACGCGGAGTACCGGGTGTCGCGGGAACTGCGGGCAGGGGCGTCCCTCACAGCGGATCCCGAGGTGACGGTTCACGGCTTTCCGTTCCTCACCCAGGCGTGGGACGGAAAGTACGAGAACATCGAGATCCGCGCCCAGGGAGTACAGAGTGACGTGGTGGGTGAGGTGACTATCGAGTCCACCCTCCTGGGTGTCTCCGCGCCGCTGTCCGACCTCGTCGACGGCTCCGTGAAGGCCCTTCCGGTCGATCACCTCTCCGGCCGCATGCTCATCGACGCCACCGACCTGGGACGCTTCCTCGACATCCCTGACCTGCAGGTTTCGGCCCCGCCGGCCAGCAAGTCGGACGGCACCGGGGGCTCCGGCGGCTCGGGGATGCCGACCGCGGGCGGCGTCGTCCTCACCGGCACCGTCCCCGTCGGGCCCATCGAGACCACCGTCAGCGTCCAGGCCGACCTGGTTCTCGACGGCGGTCAGGTGAAGATCGTCGCCAGCGACTTCTACTTCGGGCCCGAAGGCCACGCCGACTTCACCATCCCCGAACCTCTCGCCCCCGCGATCCTCGGCCTCTTCACCCGGACGATCGACCCCCGGGAACTCCCGTTCGGCGTCCAGCCGACGGAGGTCTACGCGGAAGGCTCGCAGATCGTCATCGAGGGCGTCGGCAACAACGTCACGATCGACCTGAACGAACTGCAGAGCCGATGACCGGAATCACACTGTTACTGATCGCACTGTTCGCCGCCGTTGTGTTCGGGCTCGTCTGGCAACGCCGCCAGGGGACCGTCCGGAGCACCGGCGAGACTTCCGCGGTCGTGACCGACCGACGACGACTGCTCCTCGAGGCGGCGGGCGTCGGGCCGGCATCGCCCGAGCACCCTCGACGGGCCACCGTTCTCCACTTCTCCGCCGACTGGTGCGGACCCTGCGCGGCGGTGCGCAGGGTGGTGGGACAGGTCGTCGCGGACCTCGCCGGCGAGCCGGAACCTCCCGTCGAAGTGGAGGTCGACATCGACGAGTATCCCGCTCTCGCCAAGGAACTCGGCGTTCTGTCGTTGCCGACGACGTTCATTCTCGACGCCGACCTGCAGCAACGCTTCCGGGTGTCCGGAGTACCCGCCGCGACCGACCTGCGGGCCGCGCTGGGACCCCTCACCCGGCCCCCGGGTTCAAATTCCTGAAGAACCGGGTAAACTCGTCGTCGTGCAATCCAGCCACGAGCTCATGCTCACCCGTCGCCGCACAGTAGACCTGTGCCGCCTCGGGGCTTGTTGCTGTACCTGTTGCTGATCACCAGGGCTGTCGCTTTCTGCTGACACCGCGGATTCCGCGCACGTGATCTCACCCCCGATGACGACGTCTTCCGTCGTCGTTCGGCGCCAGGCAAGCATTCAGGACTCACCGCAGGAGCACTTCTCATGTCCACAACACTCGAGCTCGAGCAGGTCGACGTTCGTGGCCCCCGGTTCGCCGCCTGGGTCACCACCGCCGTCCTCGTCGCCGTGCTCGTCGTGTCGACGTTCTCGCTGGTCGCAGCAGGAATTCTGCTGGCGCTTCAAGCGGTCGTCTTCGCGGCAGGCGCAGCCACCGGGCCACGGCGCAGCCCGTACGGCCGGATCTTCGGCACCCTCGTCGCGCCGCGACTCGCCCCGGTCAGTGAACGCGAACCCGTCGCACCGCTTCGCTTCGCGCAGCTCGTCGGCTTCGTCTTCGCCGCCGTCGGCACCGTCGGCTTCTTCGCCGGCTCCGGCGTCGTCGGCGCCGTGGCCACCGCATTCGCCCTGTTCGCGGCGTTTCTCAACGCTGCGTTCGGCATCTGCCTCGGCTGCCAGATCTATCCACTCGTCGCACGCTTCCGCACGGCGGCCTGAAAGTTTCACACCGAGAACCACTGCACGATCCACCCGACACAAGTAAGTACACATCGAAAGGAACACCATGGCTCGCTCCGATGTCCTAGTCTCCGCCGACTGGGCTGAGCAGAACCTCAACGCCCCCAAGACCGTTTTCGTCGAGGTGGATGAGGACACCAGCGCATACGACGGCGGCCACATCGAAGGCGCCATCCGCCTCGACTGGCGGAAGGACCTGCAGGACGGCGTCCGTCGTGACTTCCTGAACCAGCAGCAGTTCTCCGACCTCCTGTCCGCCAAGGGCGTCGCCAACGACGACACCATCGTTCTCTACGGCGGCAACAACAACTGGTTCGCGGCGTACGCGTACTGGTACTTCAAGCTGTACGGCCACCAGGACGTGAAGCTGATCGACGGCGGCCGCAAGAAGTGGGAGCTCGACGGGCGTCCCCTCTCCAAGGAGACCGTCACCCGCGCGGCCACCCAGTACAAGGCCGAGGCCCCCGACCTGTCGATCCGCGCGTTCCGCGACGAGGTCATCGACGCCATCGGCAGCAAGAACCTCGTCGACGTGCGTTCGCCCGACGAGTTCTCCGGCAAGATCCTCGCTCCCGCGCACCTGCCGCAGGAGCAGGCGCAGCAGCGTGGACACGTCCCCACGGCCATCAACATTCCGTGGAGCACCACCGCAAACGAGGACGGCACGTTCAAGTCGGACGACGACCTGGAGAAGCTGTACTCGGAGAAGGGCTACGACGAGTCCAAGCCCACCATCGCGTACTGCCGTATCGGCGAGCGCTCCAGCCACACCTGGTTCGTGCTCAAGGAGATCCTCGGCAAGTCCGATGTCAAGAACTACGACGGCAGCTGGGTCGAATACGGCTCGCTCGTCGGCGCACCCATCGAGTTGGAGGTTCACTGAGCCATGTGTGGAGCACCTGTACAGACCCAGACCCTGCCCGCGGGCGTCGACGTCGAGAAGGAAACGGTCATCACCGGCCGCGTTCTCGCCGCTGACGGCCAGCCGATCGGTGGAGCGTTCGTGCGTCTCCTCGACGGCGGCGGAGAGTTCACCGCCGAGGTCGTCGCCTCGGGCACCGGAGACTTCCGCTTCTTCGCCGCTCCCGGCGAGTGGACCGTGCGTGCACTGTCCAGCTCCGGCAACGGCACCTCGACGGTGAGCCCGTCGAGCGCAGGCGTGCACAACGTCGACGTCACGGTCGGCGAGTAGTCACCAGCTGACGACATCAGAAGGGCCCCGCTCCGGATTCGGAGCGGGGCCCTTCTCGTCGTGCGGACTCTACTTGCCCGGTGCAGCTGGGATGGTCTCGCCGCCCTTCTCCGACTGCGCGAGTGCGGTGATCCAGTCGACGACCTTCTCGCTCTCCCAGTACCAGGGGTCGTTCGGGTTGTTGTTCCAGTAGAACAGGTGCTGGATGAAGCCCAGGAAGATGTACGGCTTGATCACCAGTTCGAAGACGTCCCTGTTGTCCTCGACGAACCCCAGGCCCTCGTCGGCGAGCTTCGCCTTCACGACCTCCGAACCGGGACCCATCGCCCAGTTGAGCGCCTCGACGATCTGCTCCTGGGACACCTGCATGTTGCGGTCCGGGCCGTCTGGGTCGTAAGTCCGGTCGGCGACCTTGCGGAGAACGTCGAGGAAGGACTCGTCGGAGGCGAACCAGTCTTCGTGTGTGACGATGTGCACAATCGACCGCGCCGCCATGTTCGTCACCGCATTCGCGAAGTCGGAGACCGTCTGGCCCGGGTTCAGCAGGGTGAAGTGCATCTGTCCCAGCACCCCGAGTGCCAGTTCGAGAACGGCGATCTCCTGCGGCGCGTCGCACGCGATGTCGTAGGGGCGGCACGCGTAGGTGATCTTGCCGTCGAGAGCGCCGTAGTCGGCCGGCTCGGACGACATGAAACCGCCTCCGGGCGGGCCGGGTTCGCCCATCGAGGGGGTGCCCGCGGGACGGTACGGGTCGCCGATCAGCGCGACGCCGGCGATGTCGTCGGCGGTAACCAGAGCGTTGCCGTCTCGGTGGCCGAGTTCGCGCGACACCCTTTCGACCACCTCGGCGCCGACGCTGTATCCGAGTAGCACGTACTTGGTGTCGTCGCCGCACTTCACCTTGTTCTCGTCGAGAATCTTGTTCGTCGACGCAACACCCGCAGCCATCGAATCCTGGTATGTCGGAACAGGTTGCAGCAGACCCAGACCGTACGTGGACGGGTAGGGAACGTACATCCACCCCACCGTTCCCGGCTCGCCCTTGTTGGCCTCGCCGGTCGGCACCGTCACGTTGCCCACCCAGTTCGACCAGAGCTGCCGATTCTCGTCAGCCAGAGGGTTGCGGTCCGCCGTCGAGTCGGTGGCGCCGGATACGGCGACGATCATCACGTCGGGGCAGTCGGCGGCGTAGTTGTTCGGATCGACACGGTCCGTGTCGGCACTCCCCGAATCTGCACCTCCCGAGTCTGCGCTCCCGGTGTCGGGCGCGGCGACGGCAAGGCCAGGAGCACCGAACGCGGTGGCGGTCAGCAGCAGCACCGTCGCCGCGATCGCGGCCCGCACCGGACCGGTGACGGCAGTACTCGATCGAAGCATGGGACCTCCGGGAGGGACGGGAGACGAGACGACCGCATGAGAATGTTCGGAACCGACCGGGTGGTCGCCTTCGAGAAACCGTAGCCGCAGTCACGGTAAGTCGCCTCCCGTTTCGACCGTTCGACGGGTTCGGTTTAGGATGTCCCCGTGGTTATCTTCTTCGAGGTACTTCTTGTCCTTGCCGCCGTGTTGATCACGTGGTTCTCGCTCTACACGATCTACCGCCTGGTCACCGACGAGTCGTGAGTCAGAACCCGGACGCAGGCGCAGATCCGCCTTCCGAGCACCCGACTACGAGCGCGCCCGCTGGGGACACCCCCGCCGTGCGTCGTGGTAGCGGTGACGCAGCCGTCGCGGACGCCATCGAGCGTTCCAAGACGACGGCGTCGCGGAACATCCCGCAGCTTCCGGACCTTCCGCTGCCCGAGGACACCGCAAATCTGCGCCTCGGCCCGGATCTGAACAACGAACTCCTCGCAGTACTGCCCCTCGTGGGTGTGTGGCGCGGTGAAGGGGAAGGCCACGACCCCGACACAGGCGACTACCCCTTCGGGCAGCAGATCATCGTCTCCCACAACGGTGGCAACTACCTCAAGTGGGAATCCCAGACCTGGGTCCTCGACGCCGACGGCGAATACGTGCGCCCCGACCTCCACGAAACCGGCTTCTGGCGGATCAGCGGAGACGGCATCCCCGGCAGCACCAACGAGGAAGTCGTCGAACTCCTCCTCGCCCACAGCTCCGGCATCGTCGAACTGTTCTACGGTCAGGCCCTCACCCAGTCGTCGTGGGAACTCGCGACCGACGTCGTGATCCGCAGCACCTCCGGTGTTCTCGTCGGCGGCGCCAAGCGTCTCTACGGCATCGTCGAGGGCGGCGACCTCGCCTACGTCGAGGAACGCATCATCGCCGACGGTGAGCTGCGTCCCCACCTCTCCGCGCGTCTGTCCCGCTACGTTGGCTAGCGCCCGTGAGTACTTATTAACCACGGGCGGTTAACAAGTACTCACGGCTCGGGTTATCCACGACCTGAGGTTCATCCACAGGTCAGTTGAGATCGGCCTGTTTCGGACGAATCCTGTCGGTCGGCGTGCGCACCGTCGCGTCCATGACGACTGCGACGATCGACTTCAGGCCCGAATTCCAAACAGTCCTCGACTATCAGCACGGCCTCGTCACGGCCCGCCAACTGCGCGGACTGGGTATCTCGACCCGGCAGATTCAGCACATGGTGGAGTCCGGCCAGTGGTCGGCGGTTCTGCACGGCGTCTACGCCGTCACGAACGGTCCGCTCGACCGGCCGATGAGGCTGTGGGCGGCACTGCTGTTCGGCGGTCCCCGAGCGATTCTCAGCCATCGGACGGCGGCCGAGGAGTGGGGGCTGATGCCCGTCGACCCTGACGGGCCGATTCACGTCACGGTGCCCTACGGATTGTCTGCGGAGCCGCAGGGACCGACGTATCGGAAGGTCGGCCGGCGATCCGACCGTCCCGTTCCCCGCGAGGGGGATCTCCTGCATCCCGGGGTCGTGGTGCACCGATCCCGGGCGCACGCCCACATCCTCGTCCCGACGCTTCCGCCTCGAACGTCCCGGGCCGACACCGTCGTGGATCTCGCTGTCGCGGAGCCGTCGGCGGTGGCGGCCGCACGCGTCCTCGTGTCGGCGGTCACCGGCAGCGACATTCCGCTCCACGAGTTGCTTCGACGGATCGAGCAGCGTCCACCGCGCAGGTACCGCAAGGCTCTGACCGACGCTCTGACGTTCGTGTCCGGCGGAGTCCAGTCGATTCTCGAGCACCGGTACGCGATCGACGTGGAACTCGCGCACGGACTGCCGGCCGCTCGACGACAGTCGCCTGTTCTCGTCGACGGACGAACCCTTTACGAGGACGTCGACTATTCGGAAAGCGGCGTTCCGCTCCTCGTGCGGCTGGACGGACTGCGGTATCACTCGTCGCGGTCGGTGGCCCTGCGAGATCGGCGTCGCGGCAACGCGGCGGAACTCGCCGGCAAGGCGACGCTGGTCTACGGCTGGGAGGAGGTGACGCGGCGCTCGTGCGACGTCGCGGCCGAGGTGCGGACGGTGCTCGAGCGGGGCGGCTGGAGTGGTCCGAACCCGTGCCCCCGCTGCCGTGAGTACTTATTAACGTCGGGCGGTTAAGAAGTACTCACGGGCGCGGAGCGCACAACGGCCCCCGAGCCTTCCGGTGCGTGTGCACCGGGTCCGATCTGGACCAGACCGGGGGCTCGGGGGCCGGGTAGCTGCCTGGGATTCGCTCGCCGCTCGCGCGGTCAGTGAATTCCGTCAGCGGTAGCGGCTAGCTGGCAGCCACCTCACGTGTCCGTCTGTCATACAATTTCAGACCACCTCCTTCCTCGTGTACTGAAGAAAGTACGCCGCACTCACGGAGTCGGCAACGCATTTTCGCTCTCAGCTTTCTCCACCCGTATCACCAGGTCAGCGCTGGTATCCTCCGGAAGCTGGTGGGTGACCACCACGACGGTGCGCTGCGACGACACCAGTCCGCCGTCGCGTGCGAGCAGTCGCCGGAGCAGGTCGGCGCCCGCGTCGGCGTCGAGGTGCTCGGTCGGTTCGTCGAGCAAGAGCACCCGGTCGGGCGACAGCAGAGCCCTGGCGAGGAGCAGTCGGCGACGCTGTCCACCGGACACTGCCCTGGCACCGCCCGCAAGGGTCGTGTGCACGCCCTCCGGCAGCCCCGACACCCAGCCCCCGAGCCCGACCGACTCCAGGACGGTCAGCGCCTCCGCGACCTGGAGGTCGCCGCGCGCCACCCGCAGATTCTCGAGCACGGACGTGTCGAAGAGGTGCGCGTCCTCCGCGAAGAATCCGACGTTCCGGCGGAGAGCCTCGGATCTGACCCGGTGGAGGTCGAGTCCGTCGACCTGGACCGTCCCCGACACCGGGGGGAGCAACCCGGCCAGGGTCATCAGGGTGGTCGTCTTCCCGGACCCGCTGCCGCCGACGATCGCGACCCGGGCGCCCGGCTGTAGGTCGAGGTCGAGCGGGGCGGTGACCTGCCCTCCGGGCCAGCCGCACCGCAGGTGCTTCGCGACGACCTCGGCGGGCCCGTCCAGTTCCCGGTCCCCGGGGTGCGGATCCGCGACGGCGGCGTCGAGCACGGCGAGTATCCGGCGGGACGCGATCCGGGCCCGGGTCAGCGCGACCGCCGCGGCGGGCAGCGCGGCCGTGGCCTCGAACGCGGACAGCGGCAGGAGCACGACGATGCCCATCGCCATCGGGCTCATCGTCCCCGACGAATACAGGTCCATGCCGATGAGCAGTGACGCGATCACGCTCACGCCCACCGCGAGTGGTGTGGCGGCGTCCGCGAACGCGCTGGGTGCGGCGGCGCGGTCGGTGGCCGCGACCGCGGCGTGTTCGGAGCGGACCGCCCGCGACACGGTTCGATCGAGGCGACCCGCGACGCGGAGTTCCGCGGCGTGATCGAGCGCGGTGACGGCGTCCTCACTGAACCGGGCGCGCGCGTCGGCCCCGGACGTCTCGGCGAGGCGGGCGGCCCGCGCGGACAACCAGGGCGCCGCGACCCCCGACACCGAGAGCGCCACGGCGAGCACGAGTGCGGAGGCGGGCGAGATCACCGCGAGGATGCCGACGGCGGCCACGGCCAGGACGACGGACACGGCGATGGGGACGATCGCGCGGACGACGACGTCACCGAGGGTGTCGACGTCGGCCCCGGTGCGGGCGAGCAGTTCACCGCGGCGCAGGCCGGCAGCGGCCGCGGGGTCGCCGTCGGCCAACCGCTGGTACAGCTGGGTGCGGGCGGACGTGGTCCCGCGCAGCGCGGTGTCGTGGGTGGCGAGCCGCTCGAGGTACCGGAAGACGCCGCGGGAGATGCCCAGCGCGCGCACCGCCACGACGGCCACGCTGAGGTCCAGGACGGGCGGCATCTGCCACGCCTTCGTGATCAACCATGCCGACAACGCCGCCAGCGCGAGCGCACTGCCCAGCGTGGCCACGCCGGCGGCGACGGCGCGCACTACCCGCCCCGGTTGCAGGTCGAGGAGCGGCAATGCCCGGATCAGCGGGTCACGCGACATCGGCGGTCACCTCGATCACCCGGTCGGCGGCCGCGAGCACGGTCGGCCGGTGCCCCACCACCACGACCGTCCGGCCGGCGGCGGCCAGGCTTCGCAGCGAATCGAGCACGGTCCGCTCCGACGCGTCGTCGAGGTGCGCGGTGGGTTCGTCGAGCACCAGGACGGGACGCCGGGTGGCCAGCACGCGGGTCAGCGCGAGCCGCTGCCGCTGACCGAGCGACAGTCCCGTTCCGCCGGACCCGACGCGCGTGTTCCAGCCGTCGGGAAGTTCGGCGAGGACCTCGTCGAAACCCGTCGCGGCACAGGACTGTTCGAGGTCGACGACCTCGCCGATGAGCCGGAGGTTCTCGTCCAGGGTGCCGGGTACGAGGACGGGGTGCTGCGGGAGCCACGCCACCTGCGCCCACCACGCGGACCGGTCGAGCGAACTCACGGCGGTACCCGCCACCCGCACCTCCCCGCGCTCGGGTTCGACGAGGCCGAGGAGTGCCTGCACCGCAGTCGATTTCCCGGAACCGTTGGGTCCGGTCAGCACGGTCACCGCACCGGGTTCGAGGGCGCCGGTCAGGCCGCGCGGTGCCGGGCCGTGCCGGGACGGGACGTCGATGCCGTCGAATTCGATTCGCGCCCCGGCCGCGTCGACCAGAACCGCACCGTCGGCGGCGTCGTCGGGACGATCGGTATCGATGACGGCGAAGGCCCGGCTCGCGGCGGCCATCCCGTCCTCGGCGGCGTGGAACTGAGTTCCGACCATCCGCAGCGGGAGGTACACCTCGGGCGCGAGAATCAGTGCGACGATTCCGGCTTCGAGTTCCATCCCCCCGTACACCAGCCGCAGTCCGATGCTCACGGCGACGAGTGCGACGCAGAGCGTGGCCAGCAGTTCCAGCACCATCGACGACAGGAACGCCACCCGCAGTGCCGACATCGTGGTGCGGCGGTGGGCGTCGCCGAGTTCACGCACCCGCCTCGCCGGTCCCTGTTCGCGGCCCAGCGCGCGGAGCGTGGGCAGGCCGGCCAGGAGGTCGAGCAGCTGGGAGGACAGTGTGGTCATCGCGGTCAGCGTCTTGGCGGCCTTGCCCCTGGTGAGCAGACCGATGAGGATCATGAAGATCGGGATGAGCGGAAGTGTGACGAAGATGATCGCCGCCGACGTCAGATCCTGAAACGTGATGACCGCGAGCGTCGCCGGAGTGAGCGTCGCCGCGAGGACCAGCGCCGGTAGATACCCGGTAAGGTACGGCACGAGACCGTCGATTCCGCGGGTGAGCACGGTCGCGAACTCGTCCCGCCGCGGGTCGAGCTCGCGCGGTCGCAGGCGGGTGGCGACGCCCAGGACCTCCCCCTTCAGCTCCGCCACGACCCGCGTGGCGGACCGGTGCGCGAACCGGGACTGCAGCCAGGTGCCGAGCACCCGCACGCCCACCGCGGTCGCGAGGACCACCAGTTCGGTGGACCACCGGCCGACATCGGTGGCGTCGTCGACGATGACCCCGCCGAGCACCCGGCCGATCATCAGCGCCGACACGATGACCATCGCGACGTTGACGATCGACAGCGCGACCGTGAGGACGAGGTACCCGCGGGCCGCCGCGGAGTAGCGCCAGAGGCGGGGATCGACGGGGCGCCGGGACCCTCGCGCCCCGCCCGGGCGTTCGTCGGCCGGGCGGGGTGCGTCGCCTACCGCTGTGCTCATCTGCGCCCGAGCGGGAGACCGATCGACGGCGGGATGTGCTTGGTCGAGATCCGTTGGCGGAACACCCAGTACGTCCAGCCCTGGTAGATCAGCACCACCGGGGTGAGGAAGGCGGCGGCCCACGTCATCACCTTCAGCGTGTACGGACTCGACGAGGCGTTGTCGATGGTCAGGTTGTACGCGGCGTCCAGTGTGGACGGCATGACGTTGGGGAACAGCGAGCCGAACAGCAGGGCCACCGTGGCGATGACCGCGATCGACGTGAGCAGGAACGCCCAGCCCTCCCGTTCGGCGCGGGTGAACGCGACCACCCCGAGGAGTGCGGCGGCGGCGATCGCGACGAGAATCCACGTCCAGCCCTTGCCGTGCGCCAGCTGTGTCCACAGCACGAACGCGCCTGCCACCGGAACGGCCGGGATCGCCAGCCGGGACGCCAGTTCGACGGCGTCCGTGCGTACTTCGTCGGCCGTCTTCAGGGCGAGGAACACCGCGCCGTGCAGGGCGAACACGAGTGCGGTCGTCAGACCACCCAGCAACGCATAGGGATTGAGCAGATCGAAGAGGCCCGAGGTGACCTGCTTGTCGGCGTCGATGTCGACGCCCCGCACGATGTTCGCGAACGCAACACCCCACAGCACGGCAGGCACCCAGGACCCGAAGACGATGCCCCAGTCGCACCGCCTGCGCCAGGTGTCGTCGTCGATCTTGCCGCGGTACTCGATGGCGCAGATCCGGACGATGAGCGCGACGAGAATGATCAGCAGCGGCAGATAGAAGCCGGAGAACAACGTGGCGTACCACTCCGGGAACGCGGCGAACAACGCGCCGCCACCGGTGATGAGCCACACCTCGTTGCCGTCCCACACGGGGCCGATAGTGTTGAGCACCACCCGCCGCCGTGTGTCCCCGTTCGGGTCCTTGCGCCTGCCCAGCACCGGCATCAGCATGCCGACACCGAAATCGAATCCCTCGAGGACGAAGTACCCGATGAAGAGCACCGCGATCAGGATGAACCACACTTCTTGAAGTCCCATGACCGTCTCCCCTAGTACGCGAACGAGAGTTGCTCGGGCTTGCCCGGTTCTTCGGGCTCGTCGTGGTCGTCACCCGGTGGATGCGCGTCGTGTTCGAGTGGTCCCTCGACCGTGTAGCGGCGGATCAGCGTGAACCACACGACGGCCAGCGCCCCGTAGACCACCGTGAACGTGATGAGCGAGACCCAGACGGTCCACGGGGAGTGATTCGAGACGCCCTGGTCGACAGTCAGTCTGATCATGTCGACACCGGTCGGGTTGGGTGCCACGACCCACGGTTGACGACCCATCTCGGTGAAGACCCAGCCCGCGCTGTTCCCGAGGAAGGGTGTCGGGATGACGGCGATCGACAGCCAGCCGAACCACTTCTTGTCCGGTACGCGGCCGCCGCGGGTCATCCACAGACCGACCACGGCGAGCAGCGCCGACCCGGCGGCCCAGCCGATCATCGCGCGGAACGTCCAGTAGGTGACGAACAGGTTGGGCTTGTAGTTGCCGGGCCCGTACGTCTCCTCGTAGCGGGCCTGGATCTCGGTGACGCCCTCGACGGTGGAGTCGAACGTGCCGTCCGCCAGGAACGAGGTGAGGCCGGGGATCTTGATGAGCTGGGTGATGCTCTCGCAGTTGTTCTGGGTGCCGACGGTGAGGATGGAGAAGTCGGCACCGGTTTCGGTGTGGCACAGCGATTCGGCCGATGCCATCTTCATGGGTTGCTGTTCGAACATCAGCTTGCCCTGGATGTCGCCGGTGATCGCGAGTCCGATGCCCGCGGCGACCATCACCCACAGCGCGAGGATGGTGACCGGGCGGAACATCGTCCTCGCGGTTTCCTCGTGCTTCTTCGCCACTTCGGGTTCGGTGGCTTCCTTCGACTTGCGCATGCTGCGCACCATCCACCAGCCGCCGACGCCGGCCACGAACGTCCCTGCCGTGAGGAACGCTCCGGCCACGACGTGTGGGAAGGCCGCGAGCGCCGTGTTGTTGGTGAGCAGTTCCCAGATGCTGGTGAGTTCCGCGCGTCCGGTCTCGGGGTTGTAGATGGCCCCGACCGGGTGCTGCATGAACGAGTTGGCGGTGATGATGAAGTACGCGGACGCGTTCACACCGATTGCGACGAGCCAGATGGTGGCGAGGTGGACGAGCTTGGGCAGCCGTCCCCAGCCGAAGATCCAGAGGCCCAGGAACGTCGACTCGAGGAAGAAGGCGACCAGCCCCTCGAGGGCGAGGGGTGCGCCGAACACGTCACCGACGAAGCGTGAGTACTCGCTCCAGTTCATCCCGAACTGGAATTCCTGCACGATGCCGGTGGCGACGCCGAGCGCGAAGTTGATCAGGAACAGCTTCCCGAAGAACTTGGTGAGCCGATACCAGTGGTCCTTTCCGGTGACCACCCACATCGTCTGCATGACGGCGATCAGCGGGGCGAGCCCGATCGTCAGCGGAACGAGGATGAAGTGATAGACGGTGGTTATGCCGAACTGCCACCGGGAGACATCCAAGGCATCCATGGCTACTCCGAAACTGGGCCCGTAGGACAGGCTTCAGGGCCGGAGCGTGGGCTTCCGCCCGACCCTTGAAAACAACGTACTGCGGGGTCGTTTCCCTCGCAGGACTTTGCTACTACGAAATGTAGTAGACCTGTCAAGCCTCCGCAGACTCGGTACCCGCCGCCTCGACCGCGAGGCCGACCAGCTCCACGATCTCGTCGGCGAGCGGTGCGTCGGGCAGGGCAAGTCCGTCGATCTTGCGCACCCGCGCGACCATGGTGACACTGGAGATGAGCCAAACACCTTCCGCCGTAATGAGATCCGCCGGCCGCAGCGCCGCGTACTCGCAGCGGAACCCCTTGCCGGACGCCACCTCGTACAGCGCCTGCTGCGTCGTTCCGGGCAGGATTCCGTGCTCCGGCGGCGGCGTGAGGAGGTGTTTGTCGCGGGCGATGACCACCGTGGAACGTGGCCCTTCCAACACATTGCCCTCGCTGCTGACGAAGATCACATCGTCGGCACCGAGCGTCGCCGCATACCGCAGCGCCGCCATGTTCGTGGCATACGACAAGGTCTTCGCCCCGAGCAGCTGCCACGGCGCACTCGCCGACAGATCCACCGAATAGCCCCGGGCCAATGTGAGTACCGACACCCCGTCGCGCCGCGCCTCCAGAATCCGCTCGGACACCGGCCCGACGGTGACGAAAGCAGTCGGGTCGCCACCGGACTCGCGGCCGCGGCTGAGCACGAGTCGCATCGCACCCTCCCGCTCGGACCCCCACTCCTCGACGGCCAGCTCGAGTGCCAGGCGCCACTCGTCCAGGTCCTGAATGGGCAATCCGAGGGCGCGCGCCGACGCGACGAGACGGGTGAGGTGGGCCTCGACCTTCAGTGCGCGACCGCCACGCACCAACAGCGTCTCGAAGACACCGTCGCCGCGCACCACCGCCAGATCGTCCGCGTGCAGCAGCGGGGCATCCGCGTCCCGCACCTCGTGGTCCAGTGTCACCAGCACTCGATCAGACATGACGCCCAGCCTATCGACCCTGCTGACCCCCACCCGTGGTCCATGGTCCCTAGACTGGGTTCGTGGTCGACAAACTGCCCGTCTCACCCAGTCCACTCCTCACGGCCCCGGGCGCGGTTCCTGCGCCCGAAGGCTCTCCCGACGCCGGCGTTGCCTGGCATCACGGCGATCCACTCGGCGAACAACGCAGCGCCGAACGTTCCGCGGCGGTCGTCGACCGTTCCCACCGGTTCGTCATCGCGATCGGCGGACCCGAACGACTCACCTGGCTGCACACCATCTCGAGCCAGCACGTCGCCGCGCTCCCCGACGGCGCAAGCGCCGAGAACCTCAGCCTCGACGTCAACGGCCGCGTCGAGCACCACTTCGTCCAGACCGATCTGGACGGCGTCACCTGGATCGACACCGAGGCCGACCGCGGACCCGACCTCCTGTCGTTCCTCACCAAGATGGTGTTCTGGTCCAAGGCCGAGCCCCGCGAGGGCAACGAGCTCGCGGTCCTCAGCGTGCTCGGCCCCGACGCCGTGACGGTCCTCGACGCGGCCGGCGTCGTGGCACCCGCCGAGCCGTACGCCGCCGTCGCGGTGCCCGGGGGCGGATTCGTCCGCCGCATGCCGTGGCCGGCCGCCGAGTCCTTCGACCTGCTGATCCCGCGGGAAGGACTCGCGACGTGGTGGGGCCGGCTCACCGCCGCCGGCGCCGCACCCGCGGGAACGTGGGCGTTCGAGGCACTGCGGGTGGCCGCCGCACGGCCCCGGATCGGACTCGACACCGACGATCGCACCATCCCGCACGAGGTCCGCTGGATCGGCGGTCCCGCCGACCACGGCGCCGTCCACCTCGAGAAGGGCTGCTACCGCGGCCAGGAGACGGTGGCCCGCGTCCACAATCTCGGCAAACCGCCCCGTCACCTCGTCCTGCTGCACCTCGACGGCAGCGCCGAGGGCAGGCCCGAACCGGGCGACCCCGTGACGGCGGGAGGCCGTGCGGTCGGACGGATCGGCACGGTGATCGACCACCACGAGCTCGGACCCATCGCGCTGGCCCTCGTCAAACGGTCCATCCCCACCGACACCGAGTTGGTGGCCGGCTCGTGCGCCGCGTCCATCGACCCCGACTCCGTGCCTGCAGACGACACGGTCCAGGCGGGCCGCGCCGCCGTCGACCGGCTCCGGGGCCGGTGAGCGAGGCGACCGCGACGGCCGGCGAGGTGCTGGCCGTCTGCGTGCTGCACACCGAACGGGACAGCGGCACCCGCCGGGTGACCCGGACGGCGATCGACAAGCGGCCCGTCGACGGCCCTGTGCGCGTCACGACCACCGGACTGGTCGGCGACCGGGTCTGCGACACCGAGTACCACGGTGGCCCGTTCAAGGCCGTCTACGCCTACCAGGAGGACGAGGCGCAGCGCTGGGCGTCGGAGCTCGGCCGCGAACTGCCCCCGGGATGGTTCGGCGAGAACCTCCGCCTCGACGGGATCGCCGCGACCGACGCCGTGATCGGCGAGCGCTGGCGGATCGGCACCACCGAACTGGAGGTGACCAGCCCGCGGACACCGTGCGGGACGTTCGGCGTCTGGGCCGCCGAGCCCCGGTGGGTCAAGCGGTTCTCCGAACGCGGTGACACGGGCGCGTACCTGCGGGTGGTGACGGAGGGGTCGGTCAGCGCCGGCGACACCGTCCGGCGCATCCACGTGCCCGGCCACGGCGTCACCGTGCGCGATCTGTTCACCGGCAGCGACCCGGAACGGTTCGTGGCGCTGCTCGAACAGCAGGAGAACCTCTCTCCGACCGTCGCGGACAAGGCCCGCCGACGGATCGCCGGACTGGAAGTGCAGGTCACGTATTGAGCATCGAACTGGTCGAGGTCGTCCGTTCCGGATTCCGTGAGTGCGTCCACCGCGGTTCCGCGGTGATCCTCCGCGCGGACGGCGAGATCGCGCTCACCCTCGGTGAGGTGCACACGCCGATCTACCCGAGGTCGTCGAACAAGCCGTGGCAGGCCGTGACGATGCTGCGGAACGGCTTCGAACCGTCCAGTTCCGAAGAGCTCGCGATCGCGACCGCATCCCACGAGGGCGAGTCGGACCACATCGAACTCGTCGAGCGGCTGCTCGCCCGGTACGGCCTCGACGAGGACCAGCTCCGCTGCCCCGCCGATCTGCCCTCCAACGAACTCGCCCGGGCCGAACTGCTGGCCGCCGGTGAGCTCCCCCGCCCGGTGTACATGAACTGCTCCGGCAAGCACGCGGCGATGCTCGCCACCTGCCTGGCCAACGACTGGCCGTTGCACAGCTACCTCGAGCCGACGCATCCGCTGCAACTCGCGGTCGTCGAGACGCTCGGGTCGATCAGCGGCGACGTCGACGCCGAACTCGGCATCGACGGATGCGGGCTGCCGATCGTCCCGCTGTCGCTGACGCATCTGGCGCGGGCGTTCGCCCGGCTCGTCACCGCCGAGCCCGACTCCCCCGAGCTCGCCGTCGCCGACGCCGTCCGCGAGCACCCCTACCTCGTCTCGGGCACCGGCAAGGACGACGCGCGGCTGATGCCGGTCGTGCCCGGGCTGATGACGAAGGCCGGAGCAGACGGTGTCTACGCCGGCGCGCTCCCCGACGGCTCGGCGTTCGCGCTGAAGATCGACGACGGCCACGAACGGGCCCGGTTACCCCTCGCCGCAGCACTTCTCCACCGGATGGGCGCCGAGTGGACCGAGGATCTGGCGGCCCTCGCATCGCAGCCCGTGCTCGGCGGCGGCGTCCGGGTGGGGACGGTCCGGGCAATTCCGGGAGTCTTCTGAAGGCGAAACACCGGCATCGGGGCAGCTCGCGAGCCCGGTGAGACTAAACCGACACCGCTTCGGGGTGTGGATGGAAGCGCGAGGGACTTTTCCACGCTAGAGTGTGGGGCAGGAACTTACACACTCAAACGGGGCCGCCAAATTCCCCAGGCCGCCCCGCGAAAGCGCGAGGGGGTCAGCCATGGGCCGCGGCCGGGCTAAGGCAAAGCAGACCAAGGTTGCACGCGAGCTGAAGTACAGCGTACCGACCACGGATTTTGACAGCCTGCAACGAGAGCTCTCAGGTGGGTCGTCCAACTCGCATCGGGACGAGGTCTTCGCTGACCAGCGTGCCGACAGGGAGGGTCACTCCCGGGAGGACGACGACGACTGGCGGCGCTGAGATCTGAAGACAACGAAATGAGGGGGAGCCGATACCGGCTCCCCCTCATTTCCACATCTTCAGCCGGTCGGGGCCACTAGCTCGCCCCGTTCCGACAGACGGCGTCCGACCCTAGAACCTCGGGTGATCGCCGGCGAGAATTGCGCGCTCCGCCGACACGTCGTGCGACTTCTTGATGCTGCCCAGCGTCCAGCAGTCGATGTGGCGCGCCGTCAGGACGGCCAGCGCACGATCGACGTCCTCGGGCGCCACGATCGCGACCATGCCGACGCCCATGTTGAACGTCTGCTCCATCTCGGCCCGCTCCACCCGTCCGCGCTGCGCGATCATCGCGAAGATCGGAGCCGGGCTCCACGTGCCGCGGTCGAGTTCGGCGACCAGACCCTTCGGCATGACCCGAGCGAGGTTGTTGGCCAGTCCACCGCCGGTGACGTGGCAGAACGTGCGCACGTCCGTCTCGGCGGCGAGGGCCAGGCAGTCCTTGGCGTAGATCTTTGTGGGCTCGAGCATCTCCTCGCCCAGGGTGCGGCCGAACTCGTCGACGTGCGCCGTGAGGCTCATGTGGTCGATCTCGAGCAGAACCTTGCGGGCCAGCGAGTAACCGTTGGAATGCAGTCCGGACGAACCCATGGCGATCACGACGTCGCCGGGACGGACCCGGTCGGGCCCCAGCACCTGGTCGGCTTCGACCACACCGACGCCGGTCGCGGACAGGTCGTAGTCGCCGTCCGCCATCACACCGGGGTGCTCCGCCGTCTCGCCACCGAGCAGCGCGCAACCGGCCTGGATGCAGCCTTCGGCGATGCCGCTGACGAGTTCGGCGACACGCTCCGGGACGACCCGCCCGACGGCGATGTAGTCCTGCAGGAACAGCGGCTCGGCACCACAGACGACGAGGTCGTCGACGACCATCGCGACCAGGTCCAGGCCGACGGTGTCGTGCTTGTCGAGTGCCTGAGCGACGGCGAGCTTGGTGCCCACCCCGTCCGTGGACGCCGCGAGCAGCGGCTCCTTGTAGTCACCCTTGAGCGAGAACAGACCCGCGAATCCACCGAGACCACCGAGAACCTCGGGACGGCTGGCGCGCTTGGCCAAGGGAGCGAAGAGTTCCACCGCCCGATCGCCTGCGGCGATGTCCACTCCTGCGGCGGCGTAGGACGCGCCAGGGCGACTTGTCGGATCCTCGGTCATGTGGTTGTTACTCCAGCCTTCTGTTGCTCGTCAAAATCGTGTCGGTCGGGCAATCGAGTGCTGTGATTGCGTCCTTACGGTACCGGAGTACGTTCTCCGGCCGGATCCCGATATCCCGGCCTACGGCCGACTGAGGGCGTTCGCGTTGTCGTTCTCCCGCGTCGCGGGACCGCCTGCCGCGCTCTCGAGCATTCCCTCGAGAACGTTCTTTCCGATCGACGTCTCCGTGGGGAGCGCGATGGGGTACGTGCCGTCGAAGCAGGCCGCGCACAGTCGCGACGCAGGCTGCTCGGTGGCGGCGATCATGCCTTCGGTGGAGATGTAGCCGAGGGTGTCGGCGCCGATGGAACGGCGCACCCCTTCGAGCATCTCGTCGAAGCTGCCGGGCTCGCCGCCGCCGCCCGCACCGTTGGCGATCAACTCGGCCGGGGAGGCGAAGTCGATGCCGTAGAAGCAGGGCCACTTGACCGGCGGCGATGCGATCCGGACATGGATCTCCAGTGCGCCGGCCTCGCGGAGCATCCGGATGAGCGCGCGCTGGGTGTTGCCGCGGACGATCGAATCGTCCACCACCACGAGGCGCTTGCCGCGGATGACTTCCTTGAGCGGGTTGAGCTTGAGGCGGATACCGAGCTGGCGGATCGTCTGCGACGGCTGGATGAAGGTGCGGCCCACGTAGGCGTTCTTCATCAGACCCTGGCCGTACGGAATGCCCGACCCCTGCGCGTAACCGACCGCGGCCGGAGTGCCCGATTCAGGGACCGGGATGACGAGGTCACCCTCGGCGGGGTGCTCGGTGGCGAGGCGACGACCGATCTCGACGCGGGTGGAATGCACCGAACGTCCGGCGATGACACTGTCCGGACGGGCCAGGTACACGTACTCGAACACGCAACCCTTGGGCTCGGGGTTCGCGAAGCGGGAGGAGCGGACGCCGTCGGCGTCGATGGCGAGCAGTTCGCCGGGCTCGATGTCGCGGACGAAGGACGCGCCGACGATGTCGAGTGCGGCCGTCTCGCTGGCGACGACCCAGCCGCGGTCCAGGCGTCCGAGGCACAGCGGGCGGATGCCGTGCGGGTCTCGGGCCGCGTAGAGCGTGTGCTCGTCCATGAAGGTGAGGCAGAACGCGCCGCGCAGTGTCGGCAGGAGCTTCATGGCCGCCTGCTCGATGGTGCTGTCGGCGGCGGCGTGCGCGAGGAGGGCGCCGACGACGTCCGAGTCGGACGTGGCGCCGCCGGGGCGCTTGTCGTTGACCAGTCCGGCTTCACGGGCGCGCTGCGCCAGCTCCGCCGTGTTGACGAGGTTGCCGTTGTGGCCGAGGGCGATGCCGCTGCCCGCGGCGGTGGTGCGGAAGATCGGCTGCGCGTTCTCCCACGTGGTCGAGCCCGTGGTGGAGTAGCGACAGTGACCGACGGCGACGTGGCCCGGCATCGCTGCCAGGGTCTGCTCGTCGAACACCTGGCTGACCAACCCGAGGTCCTTGAAGACCAGCACCTGCGAACCGTCGGCGACGGCGATGCCCGCCGCTTCCTGCCCACGGTGCTGCAGCGCATAAAGTCCGTAGTAGGTGAGTTTCGCCACATCCTCTCCCGGCGCCCAGACGCCGAAGACTCCGCATTCCTCGCGGGGCTCGTTCTCGTCCTCGTCGGACGGGTTCGAAGAGAGAAGATTAGGACTATGGACCGACAGATCGGCTCTGGTCACCGGGGTGCTCCCTGGGGATGGGCGTGTGAGGGGCAAGGTCAGTCTACGTGCCCTGCGCCGCCGCTTCGCCCACGGTGCCGATCGGACCGGCCCAACTCCCGGACGGACAGCCGAAAATAGATTGGTTTCGGTACCGATCAGCATCCTCGAACCACAGAGCGGGGGCTTGTCCGATGAACGTCCGCAGCACGGCACCGACCGCCGCAGAACGCCTGCTCAGCGCGTTCGAAGGTGCGATGGGCATCCCCATTCCCGTGCACGTCCGATGCTGGGACGGCTCGGAGGCAGGCCCCGACTCCGACGTCACCGTCGTCTTCCGCAACCGCCGGGCCGTCCGGACGGTGCTGTGGTCGCCGAACGAACTCGGTCTCGTCCGGGCCTACGTGTCCGGTGACCTCGAGATCGAGGGCGACGCCTTCCGGCTGCTGACGCTTCCGGACCTCGTCGACCGGCTGGGCACCCTCAGCGTCCGCGGATCCGACCGCGGCACCGTCCTGAAGTCGCTGGCGACGTTCGTCCGGCTCGGCGGCCTCGGACTCCGGCCGACACCGCCGTCGGTGGAGGTGGCCCGGCGCCGCGGTGCCAAGCACAGCAAGGCGCGCGACGCGTCCTCGGTCTCACATCACTACGACGTCGGCAACGATTTCTACCGCCTGTTCCTCGGTCCGACGATGGTCTACTCGTGCGGCTACTGGGACCAGCGATCCGACGACCGCGATGCGATCGGGACGCTGGAAGAAGCGCAGAACGAGAAGCTGGACCTGGTCTGCCGCAAGCTCGGTCTCCAGTCGGGCATGCGACTGCTGGACGTGGGCTGCGGTTGGGGGTCGCTGGCGATCCACGCCGCCGAGAAGTACGACGTGTCCGTCGTCGGGGTCACCCTCAGCCACGAACAGGCCGAATGGGCACAGGCGAGGGTCTCCGAGGCCGGGCTGTCGGATCTGATCGAGATCCGCGTGCAGGACTACCGCGACGTCGTCGACGGTCCGTTCGACGCGATCTCCAGCATCGGCATGTCCGAACACGTCGGCGACTCCGCGCTGCCGGAGTATGCGCAGCACCTGCTCGACCTTCTCCGTCCCGAAGGCCGGCTGCTCAATCATGCGATCGCCTCGGTCCGGTCGCTGACCGGCACCGGCAACTCGTCGGGGTTGATCGAGAACTACATCTTCCCGGACGGCGAGGTGCTGCCGCTGAGCAGAACGCTCGACGCCTTCGAGCGCGCCGGACTCGAGGTGCGCGACGTCGAGGCCCTCCGGGAGCACTACGCACTCACCCCGCGGGCGTGGGTGGGCAGACTCCGCGACTCCTGGGACGACGCGATCCGGCTCGCCGGCGCGGAGCGGGCCCGCACCTGGTTGCTGTACCTCGCGGCCAGCGCCCTGGGGTTCGAGGAGAAGGGCCGGCTGACGATCCATCAGGTGCTGGCCGTGCGCCCGTCCGACGACGGGTCGAGCGGCCTGCCCCGCACCCGCGCGTTGTGGCTGGGCTGACTACACGCGCAGCAGCGGCAGCCAGTGGGCGATCTCCCCGGCGCGACTCCCCGACACCGACACTCCGCCGTCGGCGGTCGCACTGTCGAACTCCAGCAGTCCCGTCACCATCAGCAGCCACGTCCGGGGGTCGGTCTCCACGACGTTGGGCGGGGTGCCGCGGGTGTGCCGCGGCCCCTCGATGCACTGGACCGCGACGAACGGCGGAACCCGCACCTCCACGCTCGAACCGGGCGCGACCTGCTCGAGCGTCCGCGCGCTGAGCCGGACCGCCGCGGCCAGCTGGCTGCGGGACGGTTTCTCCTCGGAATCGCCGCGCAGCCACGGGCCGACCTCGAGTACGGCGGCTCTCAGTTCGGCGGGATCTACGGCTCGGCGCGGCGGCATACGCTCAATCTACTGTGCGGGCCCGCGCGAGTTCGGCGGCCACCGCCCCACCGACGTTGACCGAAAGGTGCAGCAGTGCAGGGGCTACGACGCTGCCGCTGCGTCGACGCAACCACTCGAACAGCCACGCCGAGGAGCCGGTGAGCAGCACGCTCGCGGCGACGCCGTCGCCGGCGATCCGGGCCGCGCGCACGTGCCACAGCCCGAACGTGGCGGCGTGCAGGACGTTGGCCGTCGCAGGCGTCCAGGCCCGTCGCAGCATCGCGGACAAGACGCTGCGGAACAGCAGTTCCTCGTGCGCCACGGTCCCTACCGGAATCCGGAACCCCACCCAGCCGGCGAAATCGGTGACGCCGTCGCCGGTCGGCACACGCCTGCGCAGTGCGGGCACACTCAGCGTGATCGCGTACCCGGCGAGCGGGATCACCGACGCCAGGCCGCCGTACCGCAACCCGGACCGGGCCTTCGACGCGGACAGGCCGAGTTCGTCGACGCCATAGCCCGCGGCGCGTGCTGCTCCCACGACCGACAGCCCGACCGCGCCTCCCGCGACCGCCCGCCCGTACGGGCCGAGCCCCGAACCGGGCAGCACCACGTTGCTCCACAGCACGGCCGCCGCCGCGCCGGCAACGGAGGCGACCCTGCTCACTTCTCCGGGCCCTCTGTCCCGGAGAGGGATTCGAGAGTGGACCGGACGCGTTCGGTGTCGACGGGCGTCCATCCGTCGGGCTGGGCGACCGTGATCCAGCCGTCGAGGACGAGAGTCCCGTAATTGTGGCCGTGCCCGTCCGGCACGCCGGCGGCGTTGGTGAGGTCGGCGGAGACCTGCCAGAACGTCACGAACGGAAACCATTTCATCGACGGCGAACGATCCTCGCCCGGTGGTTCCTTCAACCAGTCGGGGCGGGTGAACGCCAGGTCGGGCGACCACCACACGACGGGATCGGACGGGTGCTGCACGTACAGGATGCGCGGTGACAGCCATTCGCCGGTTTCCTCCACCATGTCGGCGGAGTCGTCGGCGAACCGCACCACCAGACCCGCCGAGTACTCGGGGGCGACCTCGGGAGTGCCGGGGTCGCGGCGCTGGATCAGCTGTCCCCACAGCCGGTTCGAGTTGGGCGGCCCGACCCACAACACGCCGTCGACGGTCTGCCGGATATCGCTCAGCGTGTCGAAGGCGCCCTCCCCCGCCTGGGTGCCGAGACTTTCGCCGTAGACCAGCAGTTTGGGGCGCGTCGCCTCGGGTTCCTGCAACCACCGCTCGTGCACACGACCGATCAGTTTCTTCCCCGCCTCCGCGGCCTTCTCACGGTCGGCGAGGAACGAGATCCAACTCGGCAGGAACGAGTACTGGCTGGCGACCAGCGCCGTGTCACCGTTGTGGACCAACTCGATCGCCTGCGCCGCAGTCGGATTGACCCAACCGGTGCCGGTGGTGGGGACGACGACGAGGACCTTGCGCGAGAACGCGCCGGTCCGCTCGAGTTCGTCGATGACGACGTCCATGCGCGCGTCCGGGTCCTCGGCGGTCTCCAGTCCGGCGTAGACCCGGATGGGGTCCTTGGCCGGGGTGCCGTTGGCCGCCGTGAGCTCGTCGGCGTCGAGCCCTCGGGACACGAAGTTCCGGCCCTCGTACCCGAGGGTGTCCCAGGGCGCCAGCGACTCGGGGCTCCCCGACTTCTCCGGGGCGAGTGGTTGCTCGACGCCGTCGCGGGTGGTCGAATTCTGCAGGCTGAACGCCGCATTCGTGGCGGCGTAGATGCCGCGCATCAGAACACCGTCGACGAGCAGGAAGAACAACACCGTCACGATGAGGATGCCGACGGTGGTGGCCGTCGGGATCGCGAGGTGCCACCGCCGGATGAGTCGTGCCGCGATCCACCGCACCAGTTCGCGCAGCAGCCGCCACACCGAGATGATCGCGGCGCCCACGAGCAGACTCAGACCGCCCGTGCGGATGTAGCCGGTGGTGGTGGTGCCCTCCGCCCCCATCAGCGCGGCGATCTCACGCTGCCATGCCGCGGAGTACGCGAGCATCACGAGACTCACGACCACGCACGTCACCGTCACGACGACGCGCAGGCCGGTGGACCACGGTTCCGGCAACGGCCACCACGACCGGTGCCGCAGGAAGTAGCGACGTACCAGCCAGCCGATCGCCGTTCCCACCGTGTAACCGATCGCGGCGTTGATGCCGCCGATCAGCCCCTGGAACAGCCAGTCGCGGGGCAGCAGCGACGGCGTCAGCGACCAGCAGAAGAACAGCGTCGCGAACGCGATGCCGGTGAAGTCGAGCCGAAGGAAACGCCAGGTCCGGTCGAGTCGGGGACCGTGGAGGAGTGCAGGATCAACCAGCCGCGAGAATTCCCGCGGCCCCCGGTCAACCCTCTCCAATGCCCCCGATTCGACCATCCATCACCCGAACAATGCCGGCAGAGTTCCCTCGAACGTCGTGCGCAGCTCGGCCAGCGAGACCGAGAACTGGCCCTGGACCTCGACGGAATCGGACCCCTCGTCCACCACACCGATGCGCACCCACGGGAGATTACGGGCCGTGCACATACCGGTAAAGCGAGTTTCCTCGGTGCGCGGGACCGCGACGAGCACGCGGCCCGACGACTCGGAGAACAGGGTGACGAACGGATCGGCGTCGTCGGGAAGCAGGATGCGGCAGCCCGTCTCCCCGGCCAGCGCGGCCTCGACGACGGTCTGCGCGAGACCGCCTTCGGACAGGTCGTGCGCCGCGGACACCAGCCCGTCGCGGGACGCCGCGAGGAGGATGTCGGCCAGCAACTGCTCCCGCTCGAGGTCGACCTTCGGTGGCACGCCGCCGAGGTGGCCGTGCTCGACCTGCGACCAGATGGACCCGTCGAACTCGTCGCGGGTGTCGCCGAGCAGGATCAGCGTTTCGCCCGGTTCCAGTCCGAGACCGGTAGGGATGCGACGGTGCACGTCGTCGATGACGCCGAGCACGGCCACCACCGGGGTGGGCAGGATCGGGGTCGACCCGGTCTGGTTGTAGAAGCTGACGTTGCCGCCGGTGACGGGGATGCCGAGCTTCGCGCAGCCGTCCGCCAGACCGCGGACGGCCTGCTGGAACTGCCACATGACGCCGGGATCCTCGGGGGACCCGAAGTTCAGGCAGTTGCTGACGGCCTTCGGGGTCGCGCCGGTGACGGCGACGTTGCGGAAGGCCTCGGCGAGCGCCAGCTGGGCGCCGGCGTACGGGTCGAGCGCGGTGTAGCGGCCGGACGCGTCGGTGGCGAGCGCGATGCCGCGGCCCGTCTTCTCGTCGACGCGGATCACGCCCGAGTCGGCGTTCTCGGCCAGGACGGTGTTGCCGCGCACGTAGCGGTCGTACTGCTCGGTGATCCACTTGCGGCTGCACAGCGCCGGGGACGCGAGCATCTTCAGCAGGGTCGCCTTCAGTTCGTCGGCCGATTCGGGACGCGTCAGTCCGGCGGTGGTGTTGGCGACGAGGGCGTCCTGGCTCGCGGGACGCTGCACGGGGCGCTCGTACACCGGGCCCTCGTGGGCGACGGTGCGCGGCGGCACGTCGACGACGGTCTCGCCGTGCCAGGAGATGGTGAGCCGCTCGCCGTCGGTGACCTCACCGATGACGGTGGCGAGGACGTCCCACTTCTTGCAGACCTCCATGAACGCGTCGACGTTGTCGGGGGTGACGACCGCGCACATGCGTTCCTGGGACTCGCTGGACAGCACCTCGGCCGCGGTCATGCCGGTGGCCCGCATCGGGACCTGCTCGAGGTTGATGTGCATGCCGCCGTCGCCGGCCGCGGCGAGCTCGGACGTGGCGCAGGACAGGCCGGCGCCGCCGAGGTCCTGGATACCGACCACCAGCTTCGCGGCGTACAGCTCGAGACAGCACTCGATGAGCACCTTCTCGGTGAACGGATCGCCCACCTGCACGGCGGGCAGCTTCTTACGTCCGGTTCCACTTTCGTCACCGTCGAACGTCTCCGACGCGAGGACGGACACGCCGCCGATGCCGTCGAGGCCGGTGCGCGCACCGAACAGGATGATCTTGTTGCCGGCACCGGATGCGAACGCGAGGTGCAGGTCCTCGACGCGCATCGCGCCGGCGCACAGGGCGTTGACCAGGGGGTTACCGGCGTACGACGCGTCGAACACGGTCTCGCCGCCGACGTTGGGGAGGCCGAGCGAGTTGCCGTAGCCGCCGACACCGCGCACCACACCGTCGACGACGCGTCGGGTGTCGGGGGCGTCCGCCGCACCGAAGCGCAGCTGGTCCATGACGGCGATGGGCCGTGCACCCATGGCCATGATGTCGCGGACGATGCCGCCGACGCCGGTGGCCGCACCCTGGTAGGGCTCCACGTAGGAGGGGTGGTTGTGGCTCTCGACCTTGAACGTGACGGCCCAGCCGTCGCCGATGTCGACGACGCCGGCGTTCTCGCCGATGCCCGCGAGCATCGAGGAACGCATCTCGTCGGTCGTGGTCTCACCGAAGTACTTCAGGTGCACCTTGGACGACTTGTAGGAGCAGTGCTCGCTCCACATCACCGAGTACATCGCGAGCTCGGCCTCGGTGGGGCGGCGGCCCAGGATCTCCTTGATGCGGGCGTACTCGTCGTCCTTCAGCCCCAGTTCCTTGAAGGGCTGTGCGACGTCGGGGGTCGCGGTGGCGGCGGTGACGGTGTCGACCGGGTGTGCTGACACTGGAGGTGGGGTCCCTTCCCTACGGGAGTCAAGAGAGGCAAGCCGGGAGTCACGGTCGGCGCAAGCCGGGTGGCGACGAGCCGTACGTCAGTCTATCCGGCGGCTCGTTCCGGTACCGACCTGGCGCTCCTCGCCCCGCTTCCCTCACGCCGTCGGTGTGAGGAAGGCCGCAAGCGCGTCGGAGTAGGCACGCACGTCGCGGGCGCCCATCAGCTCCCGCGACGAATGCATTCCGAGCTGCGCGGCGCCCACGTCGACGGTGCTCAGCCCGGTCCTGGACGCGGTGATCGGGCCGATGGTCGAACCGCACGGCAGATCGGCCCGGTGCACGTACCGTTGCAGCGGAACGCCGGCCTGGTCGCAGGCGAGGGCGAACGCGCCGGCTCCGGCCGAGTCGGTGGCGTAGCGCAGGTTCTGGTTGACCTTGAGCACCGGCCCCCCGTTGACGGCGATGTGGTGTGCGGGCTCGTGCCGCTCCGGGTAGTTGGGGTGCGTGGCGTGCGCCATGTCCCCGGACGCGCAGATCGAACCGGCGATCGTCTGCAGGAATTCTTCGCGACCACCGCCACGGCCGAGGACGATGCGCTCGAGCACGGTGCTCAGCAGATCGGAGAACGCGCCCCGATCGGACATGCTCCCCACCTCCTCGTGGTCGAACAGCGCGAGCACCGGCACCCGGTCACCGGGGTTCTCGGCCGCCGCCAGCAACGCCTGGGTGCCCGCGTAGCAGGTGCCCTGGTTGTCGAGTCGCGGCGCGCTGACGAGGTCCTGTTCGGTTCCGACGAGGGCGCTGGGCGCGAGATCGTGGGTCATCAGTTCCCACCCGAGCACCGCGTCGGCGGGCACCTCCGCCCGGTCGGCCACGAAGTCGATGAACGAGCGGCGTTCGGACCCCACGCCCCACACCCCGTTGAGGTGGCGCTGCGGATCGAGGTGGACGCCCTTGCGGTCCTCGGACAAGTGGATCGCCAGCTGCGGCACGCGCAGGATCGGTTCGTCGACGCGGACGAGTTTCTCCTCGACCGCGTTGCCGGCCCGCACGCTCAGCCGCCCGGAGATGCCCAGGTCGCGGTCGAGCCACGAGTTGAGCCACGCGCCGCCGTACGGTTCGAGACCCACCAGCTGCCACCCTGCCGACGACAGGTCGGGGTGCTGCTTGACACGCAGGTTCGGGCTGTCGGTGTGCCCGCCGACGATGCGGAACGGCGCCGTCCGGCCCAGCCCTTCGGTACTCCACGCGATCAGGGATCCGCCGCGCACCAGGAAGTATCGGCCGGGCTCGCCGGGCCACGAGTCGGTCTCGTGCAACTGGGTGAAACCGTTGCCGGTCAGCAACATCGACACCGTCGCACACACATGGAACGGCGACGGTGATGCATCGACGAAGGTGCAGAGTCCCTGGGCGTCGGCCCACGTAGTGGAAGGCATGGGGTCAATCATGCAGGACCCGCTGTCACGTGTGGGGACCCGAGACGCAGAACTGGTTGCCGTCGGGATCGGCGAGCGTGACCCACCGGAAATCGCCCATCTCGTGCTGCGCGACCTCCGTCGCGCCCTCGGCACTGAGCCTGCCCACCTCGCCGTCGAGGTCGTCGGACGCCAGGTCGAGGTGGATGCGGTTCTTCCCTGGGGTGGGGTCGGCGACCTTCTGGAACGCCAGCTTCTGCGCGGAATCCGGAAGGGCGACGACGTAGAACCAGCCGTCGTTCTCCTGCTCGATCGTGCCCGCCGTCTGCTTCGCCCACCATTTCGCGAGGGGCCCCGGATCCGTGGTGTCGAACGTGATCATGCCGAGTGTGAGTGCCATGCCCGCAGAGTAGACGTGGCCACCGACAGGTTTCGCGGCGTCAGAGGAACTCCTCGATCACCCTCACGGCGGCGTCCACTCCACCCGCAGAACGCAACTCGGCGGCAAGCTCCGCGCTGCGGCGCCGGACCGGCTCGGCGTCGACGTGCGCGAGGGCGTCCCGCAACTCGGCTGCCGACACGTCCGCACTGTCCACTCGCACCGCGACTCCCGCGGCGACGAGCGCGTCGGCGTTCTCGAACTGGTCGGTGGCCTGCGGCGCGGCGATCATCGGCGTTCCCGTGAACATTCCCTCACTGGAGCCGCCCATGCCGGCGTGGGTGAGGAACGCGTCGGCCTGCCCGAGGATGTCGAATTGGGGCACCCACCGGTGGACCTCGACGTTGCCGGGCACGGTCCCGAGTTCGGCGACGTCGACGTGCTGCCCGATCTGCAGGACGACGTGCCAGCCGTCGAGGTCACCGAACGCCTCGATGCAGCGCCGGTAGAAGTCGGCGTGATCGGTGAACGCGGTGCCGAGCGAGACGAGCAGCACCTTCCCCGCGCCTGCCGGGCGCTGCCACCGGCCGTCGGCGAGGCGCCGGGTGGGCAGAGCCGGTCCGACGAACGTGTAGACGTCCTCGTTCACCCGATCGGCGTTGGGCTGCATCGATTTAGCGATCAGCACGACCGCCCGCGCCGGGCGCCCGTAGAACTCGTCCGGGTCCGTCTCGACACCGTTGCCCCGCAGCAACTTCCCCTGCCGCTCGTACAGTGCCGCCCCGCGTGGGTCGGCCCGCATCGTGTCCACGAACGACTTCATGTCGTCCTCGTAGCCCTCCCACGCCACGTACGTCGGCGACAATTGCACGATCGGCACGCCCCATTCCTCGGCGAGGACGCGGGCGGGTCCTCCCGCGATGTCGTACAGGAACAGGTCGGGGCGGTCGTCCTCGTACAGCCCCCGCAATTGGGGCAGCATCGACTCGTACTCGGCCTGGAACAGAGTGAGCTGATCGATGGTGTCGCCGTCCCAGGACTTCTCGGACTCCTCCGTCGCACCTGCGGTGTTCACGCGCGGCAACGTCGAGGTGTACTCCTTGAATTCCGCTCCGGTGCTCTCGACGACGTCCTTCACGGCGGCGTCGTTGGCGTACGTCACGCGGTGACCGCGCGTGACGAGTTCGCGGAGAATCTCCAGGCTCGGGTTGACGTGCCCGGGCGCCGGAATGCTGACCATGGCGATGTGTGATCGGGTCATCTTCATCCTCTCCAATACGGAACGGTCCGTCTCGTTCAAGAGTGACACGGGGCGCGAGTCGAGTCAAGACGATACGTCTCGTCTGGTCTACGATCCGTTCATGCCGTCCGCCGACACTCCCCGCCGTTCCGAACGGTCCCGCGCCGCGATCCTGCAGGCCACGCAGGAACTGATCCGCGAACAGCCCTACGGGAAGATCAGCATCGAAGGCATCGCCGCGCGCGCCAAGGTCGGGAAACAGACCATCTACCGGTGGTGGCGATCCAAGGGCGCACTCGTCGTGGACGCCCTCCACGAACAGAACGCGGCCGGGGCACAGGAGGCCATGGCCCTGCCGGACACCGGCGACCTCGCCGCCGACATGCGGCTGGTCCTGCGGGCCACGGTCGACGAGTTCACCTCACCCGACTTCGAACCGCTGTTCCGGGCGCTGGCCATCGAATCGCTGCAGGATCCCACACTGCAGGAACAGATCGTCGAGCGGATCTACCGGCCGCAATTCGAGTTCGTCGCGGCGCGGTTCCGCTCCGCGCAGGACGCCGGGGAGGTGCGGCCCGACATCGACCTCGCCCTCGCGTTCGAGTTGTTCATGGCGCCGATGTTCTACCGCTGGCAGAGCGGAGCGCATCCCCTCACCCACGACCACGCGGACGCCGTCGTCGACCTGGCGATGCGCGCCCTCGCACCCTGACGACCGGGATCAGCGGGCGCCGCTCACGAACCCGAAATCGCCGTCCGCCAGGTCCTCGACGTGGACGGCACGCCCCGACGCGTCGGCGAGGGGAATCTTCCAGTTCGAATACTGGGTCTCGTCGGTGCCCGGCTGATTCTGGACGCGGTACTCCCCCACCAGATCGGCGAGCGCGACACCCGTCAGCAACGACGGGCTGCGGTTGATCAGCCGGTACAGCGCCTTCACGGTGTCGGGTATCGACGCGTCGTCGACCAGCAGTCCGCGGTCGCGCGCCAATTGCAGTACGGCCTCACGCTGCCGGGTGTCGTGTTCCTTCTCGAGTTCGAGGTCGCGTTCGAGGAGCCCGAGCCGCGAGCGCAATTCGATGTGTTCGCCGGCCAGGTATCCGGCGGTCGGCGGAAGATCGTGCGTGGTAACGGATGTCAGGCACAGGGTCCGGTACCGCTCCGGCGGTGTCGGACGCTCGCCGTCGTGCTCGAACCACAGGATCGACGTCCCCAGGATCCCGCGCTCGGCGAGGTAGTCCTGGACCTCGGGTTCGAAAACCCCGAGGTCCTCACCGATCACCACGGCGCCCGCCCGCTCGGCCTCGAGCGCGAGGATCCCGACGAGAGCCTCGTGGTCGTAGGAGACGTACGTTCCGTCCGCAGGCGACTCCGCGGCGGCGGGGATCCACCACAGCCGGAACAACCCCAGGATGTGATCGACCCGCAACCCACCCGCGTGCTTCAGCACGGTGCGCAGCATGTCGCGGTACGGGGCGTACCCCAGTTCGGCCAGCCGATCCGGTCGCCAGGGCGGCTGATTCCATTGCTGACCCTGCTGATTGAAGTCGTCGGGAGGCGCACCGACGGTAATGCCCTCTGCCAGGGCCGTTCCCAGCGACCACGCGTCCGCACCCCCGCGCTGGACCCCGACCGCCAGATCGTGCACGATCCCGATGTCCATGCCTGCCGCCCTCGCCGCGTCCTGGGCGTCGGAAAGCTGCTCGTCGCATACCCATTGCAGCCACGAGTAGAATTCGATTCGCGGCGCGAGCTTGCGCCGCTGCGCCTGCACCCAGTCGCTGTCGGGCGCACCGGCCTTCGTCGTCCATCGCGGGTCGTCGGGCGGCAGTTTCTCGGTGAGCGCGCACCAGGTCGCGAAGTCCCGCAGTCCGTCGCCCTCGACGCGGCAGAACTCCTCGAACGCGTGCTGCCTGCTCGGGCTGCGCTCGATCCGGAAGACTTGTTCGAGCACCCGGAGTTTGGCCCGGTACGACGGGTTGCGGTCGATCCGGTCGGACCGGTCGTTCGCCCGCTCGAATCGCGCTGCGGCGTCGCGCATCCGCGCATGGCGTCGCGTCGAGAGGTACGCAGTCTCCGGGATGTTCTCGACACGGATGTACATCGGGTTGACGTAGCGGCGGGTGGTCGGCAGGTACGGCGACGCCTCGATCGGTGGCCGGGGCTGCGCGGCGTGCAGCGGATTGACCAGCACGTAGTCGGCGCCGTGAACGGACCCGAAGATCGAGGCGAGATCCGCGAGGTCGCCGAAGTCCCCGACACCCCACGACCGACGCGACCGGATCGAGTACAACTGCGTCAGCACACCCCAGCGTCGGCGGTCGCTCAGCGCGTCGGACGTCGACAATCGTGCCGGCGTCACCACGAGCGTGCACGACGACGACGTGTGCGAGGTGGACGCCCGCACCGCGTGCCACCCGCACGGAACGTCGGAGGGAACGACGAACGTCGCGCGGCCGACCAGGGCGCCGTCGACCTCCCGCGGATCGACCCACACCTGGAGTTGGCGTGCCGGGACCGTCCCGCCGGACTCCGTGTCGATCGTGACGTCCACCGCCTCGCCGTGCGGAACGTGGACCACGAGACGGGTCTCGGACCCTTCCCTGCCGACGACGACGGGCGGCAGCATCCGTCGCCACGGTGCCGCGTCGCATTCGGAGAGGGCGCGCCGCACCTCGTCCTCCGTTGCGGCGGGAACGTCCAGGGCTGCGAGGACGCTGCGGAGTGTGTCGTCACGGACGTCGTGGCGCTGCTGATCCCAACCCCGGTACGACGTCGCCACCCCGTGCCGGGCCGCGAGGTCACGCAACTGCTCGGTGTACGTCACCCCCTCGATCGTGCCAGCTCACCCCGGAATCTGCGCGACTTCCGACCCGTGCCACGGCGGTCGGAGCGCATCGGCGTGATTGACCCTGCGTCGACCGGGGTAACTGTGAGGTAATCAGACGCACGGCGTCCACGGTGAGCCCGCAGGGGAATGCCGTGGACGCACCACGATGCGACCGGCGACCGAGGAGTCTTCGATGCTGCTACGTCTTCCCGGAGTCTATCGCCCGCAACACGATACGCAGTTGCTGGCCGACGTCCTGGCGGCGGAGCCACTCGGCCCCCATTCCCGGGTGCTCGACCTCTGTGCGGGGACCGGCGCGCTGAGCGTGCGCGCCGCCGCCGCGGGTGCGGGCCGGGTGACCGCGGTGGACGTGTCGAGGCGAGCGGCGATCAGCATCAGACTCAATGCCCTTGTCGGAGGGCACCGGATCCGGGTGATCCACGGCGATCTCATCGAGCAGGTTCGCGGGGAACGGTTCGACGTCGTCGTGTCCAACCCGCCATACGTGCCGGCACTGGTCGACTCGGTCCCCGACCGCGGTCCGGCGCGGGCCTGGGACGCGGGCAAGAACGGTCGCGCACTGCTCGATCGGATCTGCTGCCAGGCCCCCGACGTTCTCGTCGCCGGTGGCGTCCTCCTGCTGGCGCAGTCCAGCCTGAGCGGAGTCGAGAAAACTCTGACGATGCTCGAGGAACAGAACATGCGGG
This sequence comes from Rhodococcus sp. IEGM 1307, assembly GCF_030056915.1. Classification (NCBI taxonomy): domain Bacteria; kingdom Bacillati; phylum Actinomycetota; class Actinomycetes; order Mycobacteriales; family Nocardiaceae; genus Rhodococcus; species Rhodococcus sp. IEGM 1307. Next base: position 293,622 of record NZ_JASHKW010000001.1, on the reverse strand, counting down.
TCGACATCGCCGCGACCGCCGAGATCCCCTTCGGACCGGTCCTCGTCGAACGCAGAGGCATGCTCGAGCGGAGAGGGCTCATCGAGGTCGGCCAGACCCGTGAAGAGATCGTGGTGATCCGCGCCGTCAAGTAGATATCGATATTGTGCCACAACGCTTTTCAGTGCCGACGACACTCCGAGGGAGCCGACATGCCGTCATCCACTCGCCTTCCCAGCCCCAACACCGAGGCCTGGGACTGGCAGATCCACGCCCTGTGCCGCGGCGTCGAATCGTCCGTGTTCTTTCATCCCGACGGCGAGCGGGGTAACGCCCGCAGCAACCGTGAACGTCGCGCGAAAGCGATCTGCCGTCGCTGCCCCGTTCTCGTCGAATGCCGCGACCACGCCCTGAGCGTGACCGAACCGTTCGGAATCTGGGGCGGGCTCACCGCGTCCGAACGCCGCGGGATCACCCAGCACGGCGAGGGAACCGTCGCCGTCTGATCCGGCACCGTGCAGGCCTGCGGCCACACACGGTGCCGGTCGGCTCAGGCGGAGATGACGCTGTCGAGGACGGAGTAAAACATGCCGAGCCCGTCGTCGCTGGGGCCGGTGAGGGCCTCGGTGGCGTGCTCGGGGTGCGGCATGAGGCCCACGACGCGGCCGTTGGCCGAGGAGATGCCTGCGATACCGCGCTGCGAACCGTTCGGGTTGTCGCCGACGTAGCGGAACACGACGCGGCCCTCGCCCTCGAGTTCGTCGAGGACGTTCTCCGACGCCTGGTAGCGGCCCTCGCCGGACTTGAGCGGGACCAGGATCTCGGCACCCGACTCGTAGCGGGACGTCCACGCCGTCGACGTGGCCTCGACCTTCAGCCACTCGTCGCGGCAGATGAAGTGCAGGCCCTCGTTGCGGGTGAGCGCGCCGGGCAGGAGGCCCGCTTCGCACAGAACCTGGAAGCCGTTGCAGATACCGAGGACGGGCATGCCGCCCTGCGCGGCCTGCACGACCTTGCCCATGACGGGCGCGAACCGTGCGATGGCGCCGCACCGCAGGTAGTCGCCGTAGGAGAAGCCACCGGGGACGATGACGGCGTCGACACCCTTGAGGTCGGCGTCGCCGTGCCACAGGCTCACGGCCTCGCCGCCGGCGAGGGTCACCGCGCGGGCGGCGTCGACGTCGTCGAGGGTGCCGGGGAAAGTGATGACTCCGACGCGGGCGCTCATGCTTCGACGCGCCTCACGGTCCAGTCCTCGATCACCGTGTTGGCCAGCAGGGCCTCGGCGATCTTCTCGAGCTGAGCGTCGTCGACACTGCCGTCGACCTCGAGCTCGAACCGCTTGCCCTGACGGACATCGGAAACTCCAGCGAAGCCGAGCCGCGGCAGCGCTCCGACAATGGCCTGCCCCTGGGGGTCGAGAATCTCGGCCTTGGGCATGACTTCGACGACGACACGGGCCACGTGCTGCTCCTTGTAGTAGTGCGCGAGCCCAGAGTGGAACACCGGGCACCCGGAAGTTTACCGGGCTACCTGCCTGCGGTTCGCATCGGACGAGCGGGACGAGCCATGCATGCAGGCGCATACTCGAATTCATGCGACTGACTCACTTCGGCCACAGCTGCGTCCTCGTCGAGTTGAACGGTTCCACCATCCTCTTCGATCCGGGCAACTTCTCCCACGGATTCGAGGGCATCACCGGACTGGACGCGATCCTGGTCACCCACCAGCACCCCGACCACGTCGACCAGCAACGACTGCCCGCCCTCGTCGAGGCGAACCCCGGCGCGGCGCTGTACTCGGACCCGCAGACCGCGGCCCAGCTCGGCGGCGCGTGGACGGGGGTGCACGCCGGCGACGAGTTCGACATCGGCGACGTGCACGTCACCGGCACCGGTGGGAGGCACGCGGTGATCCACCCCGACATCCCGGTGATCGACAACACGGCGTTCCTGCTCGGCGACGCCGGCAACCCCGCCCGGCTGATGCACCCGGGCGACTCACTGTTCGTTCCGGAGCAGAAGGTCGACGTGCTGGCGCTGCCCGCCGCGGCGCCGTGGCTGAAGATCTCCGAGGCCATCGACTACCTGCGCGCCGTCGCACCGCGGGTCGCGGTGCCCATCCACCAGGCGATCATCGCGAACGAGGCCACCGGCATCTTCTACGGCCGCTACTCGGACATGGCGCCCGAGGGCACCGAGTTCCGCACGATGCCGAGCGAGTCGAGCATCGAGGTGGCCTGACGGCCCCGTGAGTACTTGTTAACCGCCCGCGGTTAACAAGTACTCACGGGTCAGGCGGCACCGATCTGCGGGATCCGCGGCTCCCAGCGGTACACCTGCGGCCGGGCGTCGTGGTAGAGCGCGAGGTCGACGGCGTCGAGCATCGCCTGCCGAGGTCCCGACGTGCCCAACTGCTTCGCGGTGACGGCGAGGCGCACCACGCCCCCACGCCTGGCGGTCCGTCCGGAGCCGAGGACGAGCGCCCGGCACCACCACGGTTCGGCGCGGAATCCCTCACCGATCCCCAGCACCCGCGACCGCACCGACGTCTCGCGTTCGAGGTCGTGGATGGCGGTCATCGTGGCCAGCAGCCGGAACCCGGCGGACGGCAGTGCCGCGACGGCGCCCTGCGACGCCAGCCAGCGGGGCGGAGCGAACAGTCTGGTGCGCAGTCCGGTCTGTTCCATCACCCGGTCCGCCGCCAGCAGTCGCAGCCGCGCCTCGTGTTCGGGAAGCGAGGCGAACTCGGCCCGGCGACGTTTGGTCGCGGCCTGGTCGTATCCGTGGAGGACGACGGCGTCGCCGCGGGATCGGCGCGCGCGGACCCAGTCCTGCGTCACAGGGTCGTTGACCAGTCGATACTTGTCTTTCAGGCGCGGGGCGACGAGCAGCGACAGCGGCACGCCGCGCGCATCCATCTCCTCGGCGAACGCGGCCGCGAAGTCGCGCGTCTCGTCCTTGATTCCTGACACCGACACGATCAGCTGTCCGGTCATGGTCCTCAGCGTGACAGGTGAACGTGAACAGCGAGCAAAGCTCGTGCGCCTTTCCGGTAGTGGGAGCTACCGAAAAGGCGCACGAGCGGCGAAGCCGCCTATTTGGGCAGGACCGCCTCGATGGCCTCGACGACCTCGGGGGCGTCGGGCTCGGTGCGGGGACGGAACCGCTTCACCACGGTGCCGTCGGGTGCGACGAGGAACTTCTCGAAGTTCCACTGGATGTCGCCCGCGGCGCCCTCGGCGTCGGCGGCCTTGGTCAGTTCCTCGTAGAGCGGGTGCCGGTTCTCGCCGTTCACCTCGATCTTCTCCAACAGGGGGAACGTGACGCCGTAGGTGGTGGAGCAGAAGGTCTCGATCTCTTCGGCGGTGCCGGGCTCTTGGCCCATGAACTGGTTGCACGGGACGCCGATCACGGTCAGTCCGCGGTCGGCGTAGTCGGTGGCGAGCTTCTCGAGGCCCTTGTACTGCGGGGTCAGTCCACACTTCGAGGCGACGTTCACCACGAGGACGGCGCGACCGTCGTATTCGCCGAGCGAGGTCGGGGTGCCGCCGAGTGTGTTGATGCCGATGTTCTGAACAGGTGTCGTCATGCGCACCAACGTAGCCAACAAACCTCTGTGCGCCCAGGCTTCGAATCGCCCGGGCGCACAGAGGTTTACTTCGGAGTGGGTGTCAGCTCTTCACGAGGACCCGCGGCTCGTCGGCGGCAGGGGTCTCGGTGGCCTGCTCTTCGACGACCTCGCCGTGGCCGTCGTCGACCATCGTCGACTCGTCGAACGGGAGCTTGCCGTCGAGGACGGTGCGGACGCGCTCGTTGTCGATCGTGTTGGTCCAGGAACCGACGAGCAGGGTGGCGACGGCGTTGCCGGAGAAGTTCGTGACCGCGCGGGCCTCGGACATGAACCGGTCGATACCGACGATGAGGCCGACGCCGTCGAGCAGTTCGGGACGGTGGCTCTGCAGGCCGCCCGCGAGGGTGGCGAGCCCGGCGCCGCTGACTCCGGCAGCACCCTTGGACGCGATGATCATGAACACCAGCAGCGACAACTGCTCGGGGAAGGACAGCGGCTGGCCCATTGCGTCGGCGATGAAGATCGACGCCATGGTCAGGTAGATCGCCGTGCCGTCGAGGTTGAACGAGTAGCCGGTGGGGACGACGACACCGACGGTGGTGCGCTCGACGCCGACGTGCTCCATCTTCGCGATCAGACGGGGCAGGGCCGACTCGGACGAGGACGTGGCGAAGATCAGCAGGTACTCGCGGGCCAGGTACCGGACCAGCTTGAAGATGGAGACGCCTGCGACCACGCGGAGCACGGATCCGAGGACACCGAACACGAAGATCAGGCAGGTCAGGTAGAAGCCGAGCATGAGCGTGGCGAGCTGGACGACGGCGCCGAGACCGGTCTGGCCGACGACGTTCGCGATGGCACCGAAGGCACCGATCGGTGCGAGCCACAGGATCATCGACAGAATCTTGAAGACGAGCTTCTGCACGGAGCCGACAGCGCGCAGGATCGGCTCACCCTGCTTGCCCAGGGCCTGCAGTCCGAAGCCGACGAGCAGCGCGACGAACAGGGTCTGCAGCACGCTTCCCTCGGTCAGCGCCGACATCAGCGACGTGGGGATGATCGACTGGAGGAAGTCCATGGTGCCGCCGGCGCCGTGGGCCTTCTCGGCGAGCGCCGCTCCGGTTCCCGCGGTGTCGGCGCTGATGTTCAGGCCGGAGCCCGGGTTGAGCAGGTTGCCCACCAGCAGGCCGATGCCGAGCGCGACCGTCGACATGCCGATGAAGTAGGTGAGCGCGAGTCCGCCGACCTTGCCGACCTTGGCGGCGGCCTTCACCGATCCGATGCCGAGGACGATCGTGCAGAAGATGACCGGGCTGATCATCATCTTGATGAGGTCGACGAACATCGTGCCGAGCACGCCGAGCGATTTGCCGACTCCCGGAGCCAGCCATCCGACGAGGACGCCCGCGACGACGGCGACGATGACCCCCATGTACAACCAGTGTGTCCGGTCGCGCTTCTTGGTCTTCCCTGTCGCAGTACTCATGGGGTTGTCCTCCAATTCGAGTGGCAAGCTGATCGGTGAGGCCGGTTAGTGACCGCGATCACGTCTTGGAAGAATCTTCTAAGCGATCGCTTGGCTGGAGAAGTTTGTGTTCATTACGTTCAGGAGAAATGCATTGCCGCACCATCCGCCGAGACGGCCCATGAGCGTCGCGAGGCAGCTCTTCCTCCTGCAGCTCGTCGTGTTGGTGCTGGTCATCGGCGCCGGGACCGCGCTGGCCATCGTCGATCAGCGTCGCGACAGCGACGAGACCACCCGACGTGCCGTCACGGCCATCGCGACCACGCTCGCGATGTCGGACGGCACCGTCGAGGCTTTGCGGTCCCCCGACCCAACGGCGGTTCTCCAGCCTCAGACCGAGCGGATCCGTGCCGCGACCGGCACCGATTTCATCGTCGTGATGACGCCCGCCGGCATCCGCTTCACCCACACCAATCCGGAGCTGATCGGCGGGGTGTTCTCCGGCAACATCGAGCGCGCGCTCCGCGGGGAGACGTTCACGGAGACGTATGCCGGCTCGCTGGGACCGTCGATCCGGGCCGTGGCCCCGGTGTACGACGGCGACCGGATCGCGGGTCTCGTGTCCGTCGGCGTCACGCGTGAGAAGATCGGCGACCAGTTCGCCGCAAGTTTGCCGACCATCTTCGCGGTCGCCGCGATCGGTCTGGCGGTGTCGGCGGCCGGCTCGTTCCTGCTGAGCAGGCGCCTGCGCCGTCAGACACTGGGGATGGCGCCGGACGAGCTGCGGCAGATGTACGAGCATCACGACGCCGTCCTGCACTCGATCGGCGAGGGCCTGGTGGTGCTCGGCCGCGACAGCGGTGACACCGCGAAGGCCGAGGTGGTGAACGACGAAGCGCGCCGCCTCCTCGATCTCCCGGAGGGCCCCGTCCCGGTGGCCGCGCTGCCGGAGTCGTTGCGGCAGTCGCAGGACGACGATTCCCGGGACGAGGTACACGTGACCCCCGACCGCGTGCTGCTAGTCAGCCGGGAGCCCGTGACGTGGGAGGGACAGCGTCTCGGGACGGTGCTGACCCTTCGCGATCGCACCGAATTGCAAAGCGTCATGGGCGAACTCGACTCCGTGCGCGGATTCGCGGAATCGCTGCGGTCGCAGGCGCACGAATCGGCGAACCGTCTGCACACGATCATCACGATGGTCGAACTGGGCCGCTACGACGACGCGATCGCGTTCGCCACCGAGGATCTACGGTTGTCGCAGGAATTGATCGACCGCCTGATGACGGCGGTGCACGAACCCGCGCTGGCCGCACTGCTGCTCGGCAAGGTGGGTGTGGCCGCCGAACGGGGAGTCGACCTGACCGTCACCGAAGACACCGCTCTCGGACCCGTCGCGCCGCTCAGTGCGCGTGAACTCGTCACGCTGGTGGGTAATCTCGTGGACAATGCGATCGACGCCGCCCGCGGTGCGACGGAGTCCCCCGGAGAGGATGCGTGGGTGGAAGTGACCGTCCGTCAGGAGGATTCGATGATGGTGGTACGGGTGGCCGACAGCGGCCCGGGTATTCCCGCCGACGAACTCGACAAGGCGGTCACGCGCGGCTACTCCACCAAGTCAGGTCAGCGCGGGCTCGGGCTGGCGTTGGTGGCCCAGGTCGTGGCGCGGCACGGCGGGGCGATCCACACGGAGCCGTCGCTCGGATCGATGATCGTCGTCGAGATCCCGATCGAGGGTGACGCCTCGTGATCCGTGTGATGATCGTCGAGGACGAACCACTCATCGCCGAGGCGCATCGGGCGTATGTGGAACGCATTCCGGGTTTTTCGGTCCACACGGTCGTTCACGACGGTAACAGCGCGATGCGCGCGGTCGCCGCCGCGAACGGCAGCGACGACCCCATCGACCTCGTCCTCCTCGACATCGGCCTGCCGGATGCCAGCGGACTCGACGTGGCGGCGGCACTGAGTGGCGTGCGACCGAGCCCCGACGTGATCGCGGTGACCTCGGCCCGCGACCTCGAGATGGTCCGCACCGCCGTTGCGCGCGGAATCGCGTTGTATCTCCTGAAGCCGTTCACATTCGCGGCGTTCCGCGACAAACTCGAGCGGTACCGGGAATTCCGCGACGCCCTGCCCGCCGGAAGCAACGCGTTGAGTCAGCACGACATCGATCGGGCGATGTCGGCGCTGCGCACCTCCGACGAGCGCGCGGCGTCCCCGAAAGGCGTTGCACCACAGACACTCGACCACGTCTCCGCCTGCGTCCGTGACGCTGCGGGACCGCTGACGGCGGCCGAGGTGGCGGCCAGCATCGGGGTCTCGCGGGTCACGGCCTGGCGGTATCTCGAACGCCTCGCCGACGACGGGGTGCTCGCCCGGCACACCGAGTACGGCCGGGCGGGGCGCCCGCAGATTCGGTACGCGCTGCGCTGACCCCCCCGTAGCGAACCGGCCACGCCACGCGAGACAGTGAGTGAGGCGAAGTAATTCCTGTCGGGGACGATGCAGGGAGAGCACATGAAGACTCACGTGGCAGCATTTCTGACCGTCGCGGCCGCGACCGCGCTCACCGGGTGCACCGGAAGCGACAACGCGGCAGAATCCGCCGCCTCCCCGGTCCCACAGGCCGCTTCTGCCGCAGAAGTACGCAGCGGACCGTGCCTCGACCTCGATTCCACACTGGTCACCGACGCGTTCGCGACGCTCGGCAACGCACCAGGTGGCGATCCGTGGGTACCCGGAGCCGCGTCCGAGGCCGCCGGCGAGGACTGCCCCGCGCTGCTGTGGGCCACGGCGGAGACGCCCATGGGGACGGTGAGTTCGCCGAACCAGGTGCTGTTCTTCCACGACGGCGCATATCTGGGCACCGCAACAGCCGAATCGTATGCCTACACCGACGTGGTCGGATCCACCGACGACTCCGTCTCGGTGCAGTACAGGTGGCTCGGCGAGCAGGACGCCAACTGCTGCCCGTCGGGCGGACCTACGGTCGTCACCTACTCCTGGGACGGATCCCGGGTGGTCATGGAGCAGCCGTTACCGCAGGAGATGCTCGACTCCTACAACTGACATCCGACTACCACTGCGGTGCAACGGCATTGACCTGACGGCGCAAGTCCCACCCATGCCGAGTCGAGAAAACCTCAGCTAGAGGTTGTGGCCTGCATCACATCGGTGGACGATTGTAGAGGAGTCACCTCCGGCTCGTAGTAACTCAGTCAAGGACCTTCACATGTCTAGCAGAATTGCCACCACACTCGCCGCGATTGCAATGACCCTGTCACTCGGCGCTCTCGCCGCCCCCGCAGCTGTCGCCGCACCGCTCGCTCCCGCACCGACCCCGGCAGCCGGTTCGATCTCGGTCTGCCTCAACCTGCCACTGGGGTCGGCCAGCATCAGCTTCTGCATCTGACCCACGCACGGGTATCGCGGTTCCTACCCGCAGCGTCGGGACACCCGCATTCAACGCCTCCAGCCTCAGCTCACGGAGCGACCGCGGAGGTGACGATATCGGCTACGAATTCGGCGGCCCGGTCGTCGAGTCCCTTGTGTTCGATGATGCTGCGGTAATAGAAGGATCCGTTGATCATCGCGGTGAGCAGTTCGATGTCGACGTCCGGACGGACGTCGCCACGAGCGATTCCCCGCTGGATGATGATGCGCATCCCGGCGGGAAATCTGTCCAGGAACGGCTGCACGTCTCGCTGGAAGTCGTCGTCCTCGGCGCTTGCCGCGACCGAGCCGGCCATGATGCGCCGGACGCCCTTCGTCCGGTACATCGCCGCTCGATCCCGCAGGAACGCGATGACCTCGTCGCGGAACGAACCCAGGTCGGGGACCTCTCCCGGCGGGACGAGGCGTTCGATGGCTGCCACGAGAACCGCTTGCCTACCGGACCAGCGGCGATAGATGGTGGGTTTGCTGACGCCTGCTCGGGCCGCGATCGCGTCGATGCTGACCGCGCTGTAGCCGCGTTCCATCCACAGTTCCAACGTCGCATCGAGAATCGCCGACGTGGTGTCGCTGTTGCGCGGCCTGCCGGCCCGGGTGGCGCTGCCCGAATCAGCCATCTCACCACCTTTTCGGCATGGACCCATTACTCGTCCGTACTCTAACAGGCGCCTTACCTCGTGCCGTGAGACGAATTGTTCCGCAGGCACAGTCGGCCAGGGAAGATTCGACGACGCCCGTTCGAGATACGCCTCGGTAACGAAACACTTCACCGATGCTGCCGAGGGATCCCAGGCCTGCAACCCCTCCGCCGCAATCGGACATTCCGCCCGGTCAGCCCGCGGACAGTACCGCTGCGCGCTCACGCATGAGTGGCATGACGTCCCGGCCGAACCTGGTCGCCTCGTCGTCGTGCGGGTAGCCGGAGAGGCAGAAGTGTGTGCAGCCGACGTCGACGAACTCCGACAAGGTGTCGGCGACCTGCTGCGGGTTTCCGACCACTGCGACGCCCGCCCCGGGCCGAACCTTGGTGATGCCGCTCCACAGGTGGTCACCGAGCCGGTAGTCGTCAGCTTGCATGAGTTCCTGCATGCGTGCCTGGGCATTCGAATCCGACCAGGCACCGCCCCATCCCTGGTCCTCGGTGCCGGAGATCAGCGCGTCGGCCGCGCTCCACGCCTCGGCCTCGGTGTCGCGGACGATGACCTGCAGGCGCATTCCGAAACGGAGTTCGCCTTCGCGTCCGTACAGTGCGGCTCGTTCCCTCGCCTCGGCGATCTTCTGCGCGATCATCTCGGGCCGATCGCCCCAGAAGAGATACACATCAGCATGTTTCGCACACACGTCGACGGCCGCTTCGGACAGCCCACCGAGAAAGAATTCCGGATGGGGTCTCTGGAGCGGGCGCGGCTTGACGACGGCACCCTCTACCGCGAAGTGTTCACCGCGGTATGTGACCGGCTCGTCCTCGGTCCACACCCGCTTCATGATCTCGACGGTCTCGTCCATCAGCCGGTACCGCTCGTCGTGCCCGTGAAAGAGTCCGTCGGCGGCCGCCTCCGTCGGCGATCCGCCGGCGATGAGATTGATCGCGACGCGTCCGCCGGAGAGCTGGTCGAAGGTACTGATCATCTTGGCGGCGACGGTCGGCGCGATCACTCCCGGCCGAGCCGCCACGAGCAGGGTGAGGCGTTCGGTGCGGGCGGCGACCATGGCGCAGGCGATCCACGCCTCGTAGCACTCGGTCTGGACCGGCACCAGTGCATATTCGAACCCCGCCGCTTCCGCGGACTTGGCGACTCGCTCGAAGAGTTCCAGGCTCGGTGCAGTGCGTGCATTCGGATCGCCGAATGCGGTGGTGTCCCCCATGGTCGGGATGAACCAGCCGAAATGGAGTTCCGGTTCGTGGGTCGGTGTCGACATTCTGTCCCCTTCGTTAGCGGTCGTGGGCCGTTGGTCTGCGGCCGTGCACCGCAGAGTTCACGATTAATTTCGATACGAAACCGTATCGTAATACGATCTCGCACTCAATGGCAATTATTGCGATCATCGCGAAGTCAGTCATCAAAAACGAGTCGTTGACCAAATCAATACGAAACCGTATCGTATCGACATGTTGATGAGAGACAGGTCACACAGAGGAGTGCTTCCATGGTTCAGATTCCCGCCGTCCACCACATCGCGCTGACGGTCAGCGACCTCGACGCGAGCGTCGAGTGGTACGAGCAGGTGTTCGGCATCCAGCAGGTTCTCGACGTGCCGCACGACGGCGGAACCGCCACAGTACTGGCAGACAGCGATTTCCGGCTCGTCATCGGGTTGCATCGCCACGACCACAACCCGGGCGCACAGTTCGCGGAGACGCGCAGCGGACTCGACCATGTGAGCTTCCGGGTGGACGGTCAAGACGAACTGACCGCGTGGGGCGACCGACTCACCGAACTCGGTGTGCGGCAGACGGATGCGGCCGATCAGCCGCTCACTCAAGCTCCGATCGCGCACACTGCGTACGGCTCGGTGCTGGTCTTCCGCGACCCCGACAACATCCAACTCGAACTGATCGCACCACCCGCCGCATGACGTCGCGCCACGACACTTCGACGGAGGAATAACATGCTCAACCTCGCTGTTCTGCTGGAGGATTCCGCTCGCGAACACCCCGCGCGTGACGCGGTTGTGTGCGGGGGCATCCGGCTGACGTACAGAGATCTCGACGCCGCGGCGAATCGCGTCGCGAACCTGCTGACCGGCCTCGGCATCGGCCCCGGCGACAAGATCGTCCTCGCCTGCCCGAACGTGCCCAGCTTTCCGGCCGTGTACTACGGCGCCCTCAAAGCCGGCGCGGTTGTGGTACCGATCAACATTCTCCTCAAGTCCGAGGAGATCGCCTACCACCTGGTGGATTCGGAAGCCAAGGCGTTCTTCTGCTTCGAGGGGTCCGAAGAACTGCCGATCGGCGAACACGGTCTCCAGGCGTTCGTGGACGTCGACGAGTGTGCGCACTTCTTCTCTGCAGCCGCAGACCCGATGGCAGCACACTCGGTACTCCCCGGGGTGACATCGCTGGGCGAGGCGCTGCGGGCACAACCGCCGACTTTCGACACCGAGGCAACACGGCCCGGGGATACCGCAGTCATCCTCTACACCAGTGGCACGACCGGCAAACCCAAGGGCGCCGAACTGACCCACGCCAACCTGGTGCTCAACGCCCGCCTGTTCGACGTGATGTACGCCGACCATCCCCACGACGTGCACCTGGTGACGCTGCCGCTGTTCCACACGTTCGCGCAGACCATTCAGATGAATGCCGGCTTCTACAAGCGCGCAACCCTGGTACTCCAGCCGCGGTTCACCGCCGCCGACACGTTGCGACTGATGCAGGCCGAAGACGTCACCTTCTTCGCCGGGGTCCCCACCATGTACTGGGACCTCCTCGGCGCCGACGATTCCGGCGTCGACCTCGACCGGATCCGCAGCACTCTGCGCTACGCGGTCGCCGGAGGTGCTCCGCTGCCGATGGAGGTGCTGACGGGTTTCGAGGCTAAGTACGGTGTGCCCGTCCTCGAGGGGTACGGGTTGTCCGAGACCAGTCCGGTCGTCGCGTTCAACCGCCACGACCGTCCGTCCCGTCCCGGCTCCGTCGGACTCCCGGTCTGGGGTGTGGAGGTACGGATCGTCGACGAGGAGCGGAACGACGTCGGCCCCGGCGATCCGGGTGAATTGCTCGTGCGCGGCCACGGTGTCATGAAGGGCTACTACCGGCGACCCGACGAGACGGCGAGCGCACTTCGCGACGGCTGGCTCCACACCGGCGACATCGCGCGACGCGACGCCGACGGCTACCTCTACATCGTGGACCGCAAGAAGGACCTGATCATCCGTGGCGGCTACAACGTCTATCCCCGTGAGGTCGAGGAGGTGGTCATGGGCCACCCCGACGTCAGTCTCGCAGCGGTCGTCGGCGTACCGCATCCGCGGCACGGGGAGGAAGTCAAGGTCTTCGTCATCCGTGAACCCGGCTCGACACTCGGTGAGCTCGAACTGGTCACCTGGTGCCGAACCCGGCTGGGCAGCCACAAGTATCCACGTCACGTCGAGTTCCGCGACGACCTCCCGCGGAATGCGACCGGCAAGATCCTCAAGCGCGCTCTCACCTGAGTCCGACATGACAATGCGAAGGGAGCACCTCGATGTCCACCGCAGCGCGCAACTCTGACGTCGGCGCCGTCCGACACGCGGCATCGGCACCACCCACACGATCCACCCACTCCACGATCCGCGGCTGGGCCGTCGCCGTGGTGCTGAGCGTCATGATGGCGATCAACTTCGCCGACAAGAGCGTCCTCGGCCTGGCGGCCGAGCCCCTGATGAAGGATCTCGGGCTCACACCGAGCCAGTTCGGCCTCGCAGGCAGTGTCTTCTTCCTCCTCTTCGGCGTCGCGGGAGTCGCCGTCGGCTTTCTCGGCAACCGGTTCACCAGCACGCGGTTGCTTCTGCTGCTCGCGCTGGCGTGGTCGGTGTCGATGCTGCCGCTGCTGCTCGTCCCGTCGCTGGCCGGTCTGCTGATCAACCGTCTCCTGCTCGGCGCCGCCGAAGGACCGACCGCACCGCTGGCCGGGCACGCCGTGCAGAAATGGTTTACCGAATCCCGGCGATCGGTGCCGACGTCATTGGTATTTCTCGGCTCCGGGCTCGGTGTCGCTCTCGCGGCTCCGCTCCTGACCTACCTGATCACCAACTTCGGTTGGCAGTCCGCGATCTGGTGCCTGGCCGGTGTCAGTCTCCTGTGGGCCGCCGGATGGAAGCTGATCGGCCGGGAAGGGCCCCTGGAAACCTACGACTCCGCGGCCGACCTCCCGGAGCGCACGTCCGCAACCGAAGTGCGAGTCCCATATCGCCGGCTCTTCGCAGCATCGTCGTGGTGGGCGCCGATCCTCGCACTCGCCCCGGGGTACTGCGCCTTCGCGCTTTTCAGCGTGTGGGGACCGAGCTATCTCGTGAACGGGCTCGGCTTCTCGTCCGGCACAATGGGCTGGCTGATCGCCGTCTACGGGCTCGTCGCGGCGTTCGGACACGTGTTCTTCAGCTGGCTCAGCGGGGTTCTCGTCCGGCGCGGGGTCGCCACCCGCTGGGCGCGTGGCGTCTACACCGGAGCTGTGGTGTGCCTGAGTGGTTCGCTGCTTGTGGTGGCCATGAGCATCGGCACCGGATCGGCGGCCGCGTGGTTGATGCTCGTCGGCTTCGGGCTCGCCAACACCGTGTACACGATCGGCTACCTCCTCGTCGCCGAGGCTTGCCCGGTCGGTCAGCGCAGCGCCATGCTCGCCAGCTTCAACTCGGTGGTCACCGCCGGCGCCGTGATCGCGCCCTTCCTCGCGGGGCTGCTCGTCGACGCCGCCGCAACCCCGACCGACGGCTACCGGACCGCCTTCCTGTGGTCCGGGATTCTCCTGATCGTAGGTGGCCTCGGCGCCGCCGTCTTCACCAGGCCAGACCGGGACACCCGGCGACTCGGCCTGCGCGGCAACGACATCGACTGACCAACTGCCCGAACAACTTCGACAATATTTGGAGCGACAATGACCGTGTCACAACTTCTCATCGGGGACTCATGGGTTCCCTCCGCATCCGGCGCCGAGTTCACAACCCTGGATCCGGCAACGGCCGAGACGATCGGTGTCTGTGCGGACGCCGGCACCGAAGACGTCGCGAGGGCGGTGGTGGCGGCCCGCGCCGCTTTCGACCACGGATCCTGGCGTCACCTACCCGCCACCGAGCGGGCCCGGTTGCTGTGGCGGATCGCCGACCTCATCGAGGAACGCGCGGACAGTCTCGCTCGCCTGGAGACCTTGGATCAGGGCCAGCCACTCAGCTTCTCCGCAGGTATCAGCGTGCCGTTCGCGGTCGAGACCTTCCGCTACTACGCCGGCTGGTGCACGAAGATCGAGGGCAGCGTCAAGCCGGTCTCGGCGCCCGACGTCCTCGCCTACACCACCCGGGGACCGGTCGGGGTGTGTGCACTGATCACGCCGTGGAACTATCCGCTGCTGCTGGCGTCGTGGAAACTCGCCGCCGCACTCGCCACCGGCAACACGGTGATCCTCAAGCCTGCCGAGGACACCCCGCTGACCACCCTCGAACTGGCCCGGATCTGCGTCGAGGCCGGGGTGCCCGACGGCGTGGTCAACTGCCTCACCGGCGGTCCCGAAGTCGGCCAAGCCCTCGTCCGGCACCCGGACGTCGACAAGGTCTCGTTCACCGGGTCCACACAGGTCGGTAAGGAGATCGTGCGGGCGGTCAGCGGCAACCTCAAGCGAGTGAGCATGGAACTCGGCGGCAAGGCGCCGAGCATCGTCACCGAGTCCGCGGATCTGGAAGCGGCGATCGCGGGGAACCTCGAGGGAGGTCTGGTCAACTGCGGCCAGACCTGTGTTGCGTACACCCGATTCTTCGTTCCGCGGAAGATGGCCGACACCTTCGCCGAGCATCTCGCCGCGGCGGCCGCGACGTTGCCGATCGGCCCCGGACTGCAGGAGCAGACGGTATTGGGACCGTTGGTGTCGAAGACGCATCTTGACCGGGTCGCCGCGTACGTCGAGAAGGGGATCGCCGAAGGCGCCCGCCTGGTCGGTGGCGGCGAACGCCCCGGCGGTGACCTCGCCGGCGGAAACTTCTTCCAGCCCACGGTGTTCACCGACGTCACCGACGAGATGACCATTGCCCGGGAGGAAATCTTCGGCCCGGTCCTGTCAGTGATGCCCTACGACGACATCGACGAAGCGGTCACCCGGGCCAATGACACCCCCTACGGCCTCGGGGCGAGCATCTGGACCCGTGATCTCACCACCGCGCACCGTCTCGCCGCCGACATCCGCAGCGGCATGGTGTGGGTGAACATGTCGCCGCTGTGCGACCCCGCGATGCCGTGGGGCGGCGCCAAGCAGAGCGGCTGGGGTCGCGAGCTCAGCAGTTCCGGACTCGACGAGTTCACCGAAGAGAAGTCGGTCTGGATCGCACTGAGGGACTGACCCCCACCGAGGGTGCGGGCCGGGACTTTCCCGCCCGCACCCTCGGCAACACCCCCGCATCCCAGGAGCAGAAAATGATCACCCAACCCGCCCCCACTGTCGACGACACCACCATGCGCGGCGTTCACCGCACCTTCGTCACTGGCGTCACCGTCGTCACCACCACCGACCAGGACACACCGAAAGGCCTGGCGGTCAACGCCTTCACCAGCATCTCCCTGGACCCACCGCTCGTCATGGTCTGCGTCCAGCGCTCCTCCGCCACTCACGACCCGCTGTTGCACTCCACCCATTTGGGCATCAACATCCTCGCCGCGGATCAACGTTCGACGGCAGCAGTGTTCGCGAGCAAGGGTGCCGACAAGTTCGCGACCATTGCCTGGGAGCAGGCCGAGCACGGGTCACCCGTTCTCACCGGCAGCTGCGCGTGGATGGAGGCGGAAGTCTGTCAGCGACTGGACTTCGGCACCCACACCGCGTTCATCGCCCGGGTCGTGGGCGCCGACTACTCGGATCGACCTGCGCTCGTCTACCGCGCGGGCGAGTTCTTCGACGGCTCCGACCTCTCTTGTGCGCCACACTCCTCGGTCAGGAACGAACAATGACCACCCTGAGGCTCGATACGATCGAGCGGGCGATCGACGACATCGCCGCAGGCCGCCCCGTCGTCGTGCTCGACGCCGACGACCGCGAGAACGAGGGCGACATCGTGTTCGCCGCAAGCATGGCGACGCCGGAGCTGATGGCCTTGACGATCCGCAACAGCAGCGGCATCGTCTGCGCACCTGCCGACGGTGCGGTACTCGACCGACTCGCCCTCCCGTTGATGACCGCGGACAACCACGACCGCATGGGGACCGCGTTCACCGTATCCGTTGATGCGCGCGACGGTGTGAGCACCGGCATCTCGGCGCACGACCGCGCCCACACCGTCCGCATGCTCGCCGATCCGGACAGCGAAGCGGATCAGCTCGTCCGCCCCGGGCACATCTTCCCGCTGCGCGCCCGCGACGGCGGAGTACTGGTGCGGCCCGGCCACACCGAGGCCGCGGTCGACCTGGTCAGGCTCGCCGGGCTGCCCCCGGTCGGCGTGATCAGTGAGTTGGTCGACGACGACGGCACCGTCAAGCGAGGCCCGCGGTGCCGGGAGTTCGCCGACGCACACGGGCTGGCGCTGATCTCCATCGCCGACCTCGTCGCGTACCGCAAGCGCCACGAACCGACCGTGCAACGCCGGGCCACCACCCGAATCCCCACGCAATACGGCGTTCTGACGGCCTACGGCTACCGCGATACCGTGACCGGCGCCGAGCACCTCGCGCTGGTCCACGGAGACCTCAGCAACGGCCACTCCGTCCTCACCCGGATCCACTCCGAATGCCTCACCGGGGACGTGCTCGGCTCCGGCCGCTGCGACTGCGGCGACCAACTCGACACCGCCCTGCAAATGATCGGTGACGCCGGTCGTGGGGTCGTCGTCTACCTGCGTGGTCACGAAGGCCGTGGGATCGGACTGATCGACAAACTCCGGGCCTACGCCCTCCAGGACGGCGGCCTCGACACCGTCGACGCCAACCTCCGCCTCGGCCTCCCCGTCGATGCCCGCGACTACACCGCCGGCGCGCACATCCTCGACGACCTCGGAATCATGAGCACCCGGCTCCTGACGAACAACCCCGACAAGGCCCGCTGCCTCGTCGACTGCGGCATCGACGTGACCGAGCGGGTGCCGCTACACACCACCGCCACCATCCACAACCTGCCCTACCTCGACGCGAAGCGACTGCGCCTGGGACACGACCTCCCGCTGTTCGGCAACCCGGCGTGACCCAGGAAGAGCCGGCCGGTTCCAGGCGTGTTGTGTCCACCGCTCGAAATCCTTGGCCATGCCGAGCAATTGGTCCTCGGCGCGGTGTCGCCCGACGAGCTGGACTCCGAGTGGGGTCCCGGATTCGCCGAAGCCCGCCGGCAGCGCGATGACGGGATGGCCGGTCACCGTGACGTGGCAGGCCGTCTCCATCCATCCGAGGTAGTCCGGCTGCGGTACGCCACACACGGACTCGGGGTACTGAAGCGTGACGTCGAACGCGGGCAGTGGCGCCACCGGGAGAAGCAGTCCGTCGTACGTGTCGAGGAATTCGCGCATGCGATGGAAGAGTCCGGTTCTGAGCAGTGCCGCCCGGCCGACGTCGCGCCCGGCCAACCGCCGGCCCGCGATCATGTTCTCGTACAGGCTGGGCCGGACCAGATCCTTGTTCGCATCGAAGAGTTCACCGAACGCCGCTTCGAACTGCCACGCCCGAAGGATTCGGAAGCACTCTCCGGCCCCGTCGAAGCTCGGGCATGCCTCCTCGACGACCGCTCCGGCCTCGTGGCACGTGCGCGCGGCCTGTTCGACCACTCGACGTACCTCCGGTTCCACCGGGACGCTACCGCCCAGATCCACGGAGAACGCAATTCTTCGACCGCGCAGACCGTCTTCGGCGACGGTGGCGAACCGGGATCCGTCCTCCTCCAGGCTGATGGGTGACCGGCGGTCGGGGCCCGCGAGGACGGACAACAACAACGCGACGTCGTCGACGCAGCGCGCCATCGGCCCTGGAACGGACAGCCCGCACCACCCGTCCGCCGCCGGGTACGTGGGTACACGCCCTGCGCTGGGTCGCAGCCCGACCACATTGCAATATCCGGCGGGCAGACGAAGTGATCCGCCCATGTCGTTGCCGTCCGCGATCGGATGCATCCCGGCGGCGAGTGCCGCTGCGGCGCCGCCGGACGAACCACCCGCGGTAACCTCGAGATCGTACGGATTCCGTGTCGCGCCGAAGAGTTCGTTGAAGGTATGCCCACCGGCGACGAATTCCGGAACATTGGACTTACCCAGTGTCACGACTCCGGCCGCTTTCATCCGTTCGACGACGAGATCGTCACGATCGGGAACATGCTGCGCATGAATGCGCGACCCGAAGGTTGTCCGCACTCCCCTGGTGAGGTGGTTGTCCTTGTGCGCCACTGGAATGCCGTGCAGAGGGCCGTCCCACCCCCCGGCCGCGAAGCGTTCGTCGGCAGCTGCCGCCTGTGCCATCGCTAGGTCGGGAATGTACGTCACGACGGCATTGACGGCAGGGTTGACCTCCTCGATCCGCGCAAGATGCGCTGACACGGTTTCACGGGCGGACAGCTCACCTGCACGCATGAGCCGGGACAGCTCGGTCGCACTGTGGTAGTACAACGGCTCCGACATCAAGGACCTTTCTTCACAGTCTGGGGCATCAACGCGGGCCATCCGAGATGTCCAGGTTCGCGATCAGATCTCGCGCTTCCCGGGACAGCACCCCGGCTTCTCCCGGTTCCGGAAGTTCGAACCACAGTTGCAACAGTCCTTGTTCCACAATCAATCGATAGGTCCGTGGGCGATCCGGAACCGGTGAGCGCTGAGGACAGCGGTCGACGAAGCCGGCGTCCTGCGCGGCGCCGCAGTCGTCGAACAGCCTCGCCGTCCGACGACCGTGCGCCCAGTCGGGCAGATCGACCCGGTCCAGTTCGCGTGCAATCATCTGGCCGATCTTTCCCGCGCCGGGTCGCGGTGGTGCTCCCGCCTGCAGAACGCTGTTCCGGAGATTGTTCGAAGTGACACGCAGGACCCAGGATGCGCCGATCCTCGTAGGAGTGTGGAGCTGAAACCCCGGCCAATCAGCATGCGCGATGGAGTGCAGCACCGTACTGCCGTCGCATCCCAGTTGGGTGACCGACCTTCGCGAATAGGCGATCCCTCGGGCCACCGGATCACTCAGGCCCAACTCGCCGAGCAGTGTGAACGCCCGGCTCGGCGCCGCTCCTCCGTATCCGACGTCCACTTCGTCGACCGCAATGACGTCTCCACTGTCCACTTCCCACAGCATGTGCGGAACGATCAGAGATCCCGATGTATTGGTGAGGAACCGCCCCGGGTCACAACCGGACGACCAGAAGACGTCGCTTGCCGCGAAGCCGGCAACGATGCGAGTGACTCGTGCCTCGAGCTTCTCGACGTGGCGCAGGGCGTTCGTAGGCCGCGCCCAGATCATTCACCCCACCGCCTTCCCGCTGAAGCCATCCAGTCGCCCGCACCCAGATCCAGCAGGGCGTTGTGCGCGGCGACGAAGGGTTCGATGGGAAGTCTCGTGATTCCCGCACCGACCTGCCCGATTCCTGCGGACCGGTGCGCAAATCCGTTGTTCACGACCGGAGCGATTCCTGTTCGCGCGACAGCTTCGACGTCGATTCCCATCGGCGTGCCCCGAAACTCCTCGTCCGGGATGAGGAAGCGACTACTGCCGCCCCGGGTGATCTGCCGCATCTCCGCCACATAGTCCTTCAGCGCGCTGGGATTGCCTCCGATGTAGGAGCTGATTGCCGGCGCGGCGGACAATGCGAAGGCACCGAGACCGATCACCTCGGTCACGAGGGAATCACCCATCATCGGACAGGCATCATCAAAGGTGAATCCATCGAACAACTTCGGATCTCCCACCGGCGCGGGCGCCGTGATCCACGAGTCGAGACCGCTCACGCGAATCCCCATCCGTCGCCCGTTCCCTGCGATCGCGGTCACCAATCCCCTTGTTCCACAGCGGTGGGCGGCATCGGCGACGAGTTTCGCGCCCGCCATGGAGAACGACAGGAAGGAGTGCGGATTGCCGCCGAGGAACTCGATGATCGCCGCCGCGGTCTTCGAGTCCGGGGCATGTTCGATCACCCCGGGTGCAAGCCTGATCGTCAGCGCTGCCGTGGACGCGACGTTTCGATTGTGGCATTCATCGCCCCGCCGAAGCCCCTCCGCCTGCAGCGCAGTGATGTCGATACCGCCCATCGACCTCAGAGCGTCGTCGAGTACCGGTGCCAGAACGACACTCATCCACCGAAGGCGCTCGATGACCCCGGCGTCGTTGGCACCGAATCGAAGAGCCCGACCGAGTCCTTCGTTGAGCGGTGCGAATGCCTTGTGACCGTTCTCCGCTTCGACAACCACCACCGGGGTGCTCGGAGAGACGACACCGGCCATCGCCCCCACGGCGGACGCCGAATGACACGGCCGCAGATCAACCTTCCCGGCGTCGAATAATTGGGCTGCCGCGTCGAGATCGGGAACCTCACCCTCGAGCACCAACGCCCCGAGGATCGCGCCCCTCATCGGACCGACGACTTCGCCGGGCTCCACCTGCGGACCGGCGTGCAGATACGAGCGCCGACCTACCGCATCGATGACGTCCCCCGCCCGTCTCACGCCGACGGCATTCGCCGTCGCGGTGTCGAGCACCGCCCAACCATCCCTTACAGTCATGACAACTCCATTGAAAGTCGCGAACGACGCGTCCGGCCGGTTGGATGACCGGTCCACGGACGGCGTCTACAGATCGTGGTGATCCGGCCTGCGAATCAGCTCACCTGATTGACCCAAAGATACCGAGACACAGCCCATTCAGCGAGATCAGGCTGGCCACATCTTTCCGATGGCAGGTATCATTTCGAATGATGATCGACTGCCGGCGACGGCGGGAGAGGTGACGAGAGTTGCAGACGAAACTGAACCGAATCGACTTGAACCTTCTCGTCGGCCTGGACGCCCTCCTCTCGGAGCGGAGCGTCTCTCGCGCTGCGAAGCAACTCTCGGTCGGGCAACCGGCGATGAGTGGCACACTGTCGCGATTGCGAAAACTCTTCGACGATCCCCTACTCGTGCGCGACGGGTCGTCGATGACGCTGACACCTCTCGCAGAGTCCCTCACGTACCTGGTCCACGACATACTCGGATCGATCGAGACACTGGTGACCGTGCGTGCACCGTTCGACGCGGCCACGGATACCCGCACCTTCACGATCCACGCAAGCGATTATGTCACTCTCGTGCTACTCCGTTCGTTCGTCAGAACGGCCGCCGACCAAGCGCCGAACGTACGGATCAATATCGCTCCCCCGCAGGCGAATTACTTCGATCCACTGCGTGAGGCGCAGGCCGATGTGGTGATCATCCCGCGAGAGATCGTCGGTCACGGGGGAACCACCTACGCCGGCACTCCCCTCTTCACCGACCGGCACGTCTGTGTCGTCGCCGCGGACCATCCCGTTGTGGGTGAGACGATGTCGCGGGAGCAGTTCAGCGCGTTTCCCCACCTGTCCGCCACCGGTGGCATCCCTCCGTCCTTCGCCGAGACCCAGCTCGACGCCATCTCATTGCCCTTACGTATCGAAGCGTCGACGACCAGTTACGTCGCCGCACCGTTCCTACTGGAAGGAACGGAGATGGTCGCGGTGCTGTACGAGCGTCTGGCGCGAGCGCTCCGCGACAGTGCCGGCATTCGACTGCTCGAGCCGCCGGTCCCGCTGGCCCCGATCACCGAGATGATGTACTGGCATCCACGCCATTCCGACGATCCCGGGCACCGATGGCTTCGCCGCGAAGTTCGCCGACTGGCCGAGCAACTGTGAGCAGTCACCGAAGCCACGGACGGTCGGCGGGGTGCGGCCCGGGGGTCGCGATGCGGACCGTCAACGACGCACCTTCCAACGCCACCCCGATCCGGTCCCCGGAGAACAAGGCCTTCAGCATTCCTCGGAATGCGCGCTCGATATCCCCATTCGTGTTCCACAGTTTCCTATCGGAGATATACGGCAATGCATCGAATAACTTTTCGGCCGCCCGGTTCCGGGTACTGACAATAATTGTCCGGGAAAGTATGTCGACGGCGTCCGGATCCGAATATGCGGTTTCCGCGGACGCCGCCCATTCGATGTGCTTTTTCCGGATGGACTCGATATCCTCCGCGTCACCGCGCACCGCGACCGCCATACACGCCGAGGACACGAGGAGACGTTTCAATTCCTGGACGTCCTCCGGAGGCACCGCACTCGGTCCGGTCGTGGTTACCGGCAGGCACCGCCGGGACGACAACACGTAGGTGCCCGAACCCTGCCGTCGCTCGAGCATCCCCGAATGCGCCAGGACTTGTACTGCCTCCCGCACGGTGTTTCGGCCGACTCCCACCATCTCGGCCAACATCGACTCGGGTGGGATCCGGCTTCCGACAGCCCACCGTCCCGAGACGATCTCGTCCTCGAACCCATCGACAACCTGGGCGACCAACCCCGTGCGGCGTACCGTTTTCAATTCTTTTTCCTTTTCTCGTATATAGCGCCGCAGTCCATGGGAATAATTCACGACGTCGAATAATCCCTGCCTGGTTGAACCGGAATCCATTTCGAAACCGGGACATGGTATATTTTGGGCGTGAGCAGCGCGCACGAGCCCGAGAAAAAGTCCGAGAATTCCACGATGCAGAGCATGGATCGTGGAATGCACATGCTCGAATTGCTCGCGGAACAGCCGATGCGGGCGAAAGAACTGGCCGAAGCCACCGGAGCGAAATGGGCAACTGCGCACCGCACACTGACCTATCTTCGCGACAAGGGCTTCGTCAGGCGCGACGACACAACCGGTCTGCACTACGTCGGTCGTCGGATGTTCGCCATCGGCTCCGCCTACCTCGGCGATCATCCCCTGTTCACAACGAGCGAACCGCTGATGCGAACGGCCGCCGATCGGATCAACGGTTTCGTTCAGATCGCCGAGCGTGACGGGCATTCGTCGGTTGCCATTGCCAGCGTCGAACCTCGCATTCCCGTTCCCACCCTGTCCTACGCGAATACGTATCGTGCCTATCCACTCCACACGGGAGCCCGCGGATTGGTTCTGCTCGCGTACTGCCCCGACGAGTTCATCGACTCCTATGTCCAGGGGCCGCTGCGTTCATTCACCGAGTACACGATCACAGATCCCGCCGAGTTGCGTGCCAAGCTGAAGCAGATCGTGGCCGATGGCTATGCCTCCAGCGACCGGGATGTCACCGCTGCCACGTGTGGGATTGCGGCCCCGATCCGGAATGCGGCGGGCGAGGTGACGGCGTCGGTGTCGATCGCCAATTACCGCGAGCAGATGCCGCCGCGGGATCTCGTGCTTCACGAGGTTCTCGGGCTCGCCCAGTCCCTGTCTCAGCTGATGGGCTGGCGGAACCGGTAGGCCTTCTCCGTGTCGCCGAAGAGAAAGACCTACCGGCATCGTCTAGCTCTTGACCGCGATCGCTTCGAACTCGATCAGCATCCGCGGATCCACCAGGCCGGCGACGTAGACGAACGTCGACGGCGGACGGTTCGGGATCCATTTGTCGCGGATCGTACGAATCTCCGGCAGAGACTCCGGGTCGGTGAGGTAGCCGGTGATCTTGACGATGCGGTCCATCGAACTGCCCGCAGCCTGCAGGGCACGCTCGAGGTTCGCGAACGCCCGGTCCGCCTGAGCCGCGGCCGAGAGGTCCTCGCCGATGTCACCGGACTCGTCGTGGGGAACCGCTCCCGAGGTGAAGACGAGATTCCCGGCTTCCGCCGCCCAATGCCACGCAGCATCTGCTTGTAGCCCGGGCACGGTCACGTACTTCATGTCGTCGCTCACTGTGGTCATCGGTCAGTCCTCGTCGACGATGGCGACAGCGCGAACGAATCCCGCCGTGCCGCCGGCGATTTTGATGGGCAGCGCGATGACCTTGAACCCGTGTGGGGGCAACTGGTCGAGATTGGCGAGCTTCTCGATGTGCGCGTACTCGATCTCGAGGCCGAGGAGGTGGCAGGGCCACAGGTACTTCGGGTCCTTGCCGTGCTTGTGGTAATCGGCGGCCCATGCGGCGTACGGACGGTCGTAACTCCACGCATCCGTTCCGACGACCGTGACGCCCTGCTCGAGGATCCATTTGAGCGCCTCACGGCTGGGTCCGCCACCACGGGTGGTGTACTCCGGCTTTCCCCAGTACTTGTCGTTTCCGGTCATCGTGAGGACGATGTCGCCCGGCTTGATCGTGTAGTCCATGTCCTTCAGCTTCTGCTGAATTTCCGCGAGGGACACCTCCGAGCCATCTTCGGCATCACTGATGTCGATGACGACCCCGTCACCCATGCACCGTTCGAGGGGCCACTCCTCGATGGTCTTCGGCTTCGACCCATCCGCCATCACCGGGCCGAAGTGCCACGGTGCGTCCATGTGTGTGCCGGTGTGCGAGTTCATGTCGATATGTTCGACCGCGAACGCGGCACCAGGGGTGGGCCAATGATTCGGATCGATGTCGTAGTGCTCTTCGTTGTACTGCGCCCCGAGGACGTGGGGCTCGAACACCACTCCCTTGCCCTCCAGGGTGGGGTCACCGTCGGTGACCATGGAGATGTCGATGATTCTGCTCATCTGCTTACTTCCTCATTTCTCTCGATTGGTCGCACTCTGGATCTCACAGTGCGACAGTGGAGGTGGTAGGTGCACAGTCAGCTGACTGTGAGTTTCCGGTCTTCCTCGACCGGCTCGGCGGCGCGCTTCATGCCCAGCAGGCCCACGAGGGCAGTGAGCACCGAGATCGCTCCGACCGCAATCCAGCCGGCCGCGAAACCGTGAGCGGGGACGATGTTCCCGAACACCACGGGGACGACGAACCCGCCGACCGCGGCGAGGGTGAGCATCACGCCGACCGCAGTGCCGACCTGTTCGGGATCGATCCTCGACAGGTCCGCGGGCACACCCAGCCAGGCCGGATAGCTGAAGACGAAGAGGAACCCGATCGCGAAGGAGATGAACCACAGCAGGGCATCGGGGGCGACGGGGATCGTGGCGATCAGTGCCCCCATCAGAAGGAGGGGAACGACGATGACGGTTCGGTAGTTGCGGATGAGGTCCGCGACCTTGCCGCCGACCAGACTTCCGGGGATTCCCGCCAGGGCCAGGATCGCGGCGAGCAGACCGCCCTGGCCGGGGGTGAAGCCGCGTTGCGCGACCGCGTATTCGCTGAACAGCTGCGATGCTGTGAAGTAGGCGCCGTACACGCCGAGCATCGCGATGCCGTAGATCCACAGCTGCTTGTCGACCAGCGCCCGAACCAGGCCGGCGCGGCTGATCCGGCCGCCGTGGAGTCCATCGACGCCGCGCGGGGTGTAAAACCACAGGGCAACCGCCGCCGCCAGGACGATATTGACGATGCCGCAGATCGCAAGCATGCCGCGCCATCCCGCGAGGTCGGTCAGGTAAATGCACGCGTAGAGACCCAGGGCGACACCGGTACTGAACGCCGCACCGCACGCGATGCCCAGTGCGAGGTTGATCTCGTGGCCGCGGAACCACACACTGACCGCGGCGACAGCGACGGCGATGAAGATGGACGCGCCGACACCGGCGATCACCCGGTACAGGGCGAGATCGAGAAAACCGACCGCGACACCCGACAGCGCCGCACCGGCCCCCTGCAGCACCATTCCGAGGACCAGCGTGCGTTTCATCCCGAGCCGGGCCGCGATGATGCCGCCCGGGACGTGGGCGACCCCGTAGCCGAGGACGAACAGCGCGATCAGCAGGGCGAGCTGCTCGAAGCTCACGCCGAGGTCCTCACTGATGGGTGTGAAGGCCGACGCGATGTTGAACCAGTTCAACGTCAGGCTGATGTAGCCGAGGACGAGCAGGGCGAGCATTCGCCATCGGGCCTGGTAGACGTCGCTACCGTCAATTGTCGCCAAGGGGGTTCCTTCCATCGGTGCCCATGCCTGCCGGATAGCCAGCTGAGCGGGAGATTGCGAGATCCGACAGGACACACCTGAGGGTCTGTGATCCGACGGTCATCACGGCCGCACACCACACTGTGATTCAGGTCTCTGCCGGTTGGTCCGAATCTATCTCTCCCCAACGGAATTGGGGAGATGCAAGGACCCGACCGCCGTCAATGGCCGCTATCAGTTGAAATGATGTTCTCGAGCGCAGTGGACGCGGACCACGACGCTCCTTCGGCGACCAGGTGCTGGTATTTGATCAACCCACGTGGGGAGTTGAACGAAACGACGCCGGTGACACGGTCGTCGCGACCGTAGAGGGCGACGAATCGTTCGTCGCCCGGTCCGCCGCTGACGAAACACACCTCGTCCGTGGGTCGGGGACACCCAACCATCTGGGTGCGTTTGCGGTATTGGTCCGACCAGAAGCTGGGCACGGCGCACAACGTCGATTTCTTCTCGGCTGCAATGATGTTCTCGGCCACCACCGTCGCCTGGAGGGTCGCGTTGTTCCAGTGCTCGCTGCGTACCTGTGCCCCGAAGTAGTCGGAGTACCAGCGGGCGGCGTCGCCGACGGCATAGATACCGGGCACATTGGTGTGCCCGCCATCGTCGCAGAGGACGCCGTTGTTCACCTCGACGCCGGAGCCGTCGAGCCATTCGGTCACTGGGGAACCGCCCACTCCGACGACGACCAGATCAGCGGGGAGAAGTCGTCCGTCAGTCAGCCTGACCCCGGTCACGCGCCGGTCACCTACCAGTTCTTGGACGCCCACACCGAGTTCGAGTTTGGTCCCGTGGCTGGTGTGCAGGTCCGCGAAGTGGGAGCCCACGATGGGGCCGAGGACGGTGCCCAAGGGGGTCGGTTGCGGATCGACGAGAGTCACCGACTGCCCGCGAGCGCGCACGCTCGCCGCCACCTCGGCGCCGATGAACCCGGCACCGACGACGACAATGTCTCGGGCACTGTCCAATTCGGATCTGAGTGCGAGAGCATCCGGCAGCGTCCGGAGAACGTGGACACCCGCGAGGTCACCCATGAAAGCTGGGCGCCGCGCCCTCGAACCCGTGGCCACGACGAGCGCGTCGAATTCGAGAACCGTGCCGTCGTCGAGGGTGAGTGTGTGCCGCGAAGGGTCGGGCGAGAGCGCTGTGGCCCGGCGTCCGAGGCGAAGATCGAGGTCGAGTTCGCCTATCTCCTCCTCGGTCAGCAGGAAGAGATCGTCCGGATCTCTTGTGCCCGTGAGTAACTTCTTCGACAGTTCGGTGCGGTCGTAGGGCGATCGCACGTCCTCTTCGCCGACGAGGGTGATGGCGCCGAGGTATCCCAGGCGCCGCAGTTCCTGGATCACGTTCATGCCGGCGAGGGAGCCGCCGACCACAACGATGCGCTGAAACCTACTCATCGCGGGTTCCCAACGCCTTGGCGGGACAGGACCGAATCGCCCTGTCGGTCTTCGTGTGCAAAGATTCGGGCGGGTTTTCCTGCAGCAGGATCACCTTGTTCTCGTCTTCGTCCAGGTCGAAGACCTCGGGGGCTTCGAGCATGCAGCTACCGTAACCACGGCACTTGCCGGCATCGGCGGTGACGTGCATGGCTACACCTCGCTGTTGCGGTCGGCCGCGATTGCCCGCGGGTGGGAGTGGGGTTGTGACATTGTTCGTTCCTTCTCGAGTGGTGCCGTGCGGCACGGCACAAGGGGCAGTCAGCCGACGAGGTATCCGCCGTCGATCGGCAGGACGACACCGGTGATGTAGCCGGCCTCGGAGGAGGCGAGGAACGACACTCCGGCCGCTACCTCGTGTACATCTCCGGGTCGGTTCATCGGGATGTTGCCTCCGACGGGTGAGGGTTCGTCGGGGACGGATCCCCCGG
Organism: Rhodococcus sp. IEGM 1307; assembly: GCF_030056915.1. Classification (NCBI taxonomy): domain Bacteria; kingdom Bacillati; phylum Actinomycetota; class Actinomycetes; order Mycobacteriales; family Nocardiaceae; genus Rhodococcus; species Rhodococcus sp. IEGM 1307. The sequence goes on along the minus strand of NZ_JASHKW010000001.1, from coordinate 265,643 downwards.
CTCGCCGGAGTGCGGCCGCGCTGGTGGTGAACAGGTCGGTGGGAATCCACCCGGGGGCGACGGCATTCACGCGCACACCTCGACCGGCGTACTCCGCAGCGATTTTCAGGGTCAGGCCCACGACCGCGTATTTCGAGGCGATGTAGGCGGACCCGCCGCCGCGGGGCACCAGCCCGGCCGACGACGCGATGTTGACGATCGCGCCGCGGCCGCGTTCGACCATGCGCGTTCCGACCGCGCGCATCACATTCACGGTACCCAGGACGTTGACCCGCAGGACCCTTTCCCAGGTGCCGGCGGTGAGCTCGTCGAAGGTCAGGTTCTGGTCGAAGATTCCGGCGGCGTTGACCAGGACGTCGATCTCGCCCAGGTCACCGGTGATCTCGCCGATCACCGAACGGACGAGGTCCTCGTCGGTGATGTCCGCGGCGTAGGCGATGCTGCGGCCGCCCGTCCCGGAGACGATCTCGGCGGTACGCTTCGCGGCCACGTCGTTGGCATCGATCACCGCGACCGAGTATCCGTCGTCAGCCAGGCGGGTGGCGACAGCGCGTCCGATTCCGCTGCCGCCGCCGGTCACCACGGCCACGCGTTCGGCCCAATTCGCCATGGCGCTCATGCTCCCGCGGGCTTCTTGGTGCGCAGTAGATCCACCGACGTCCCGATTCCGTTCTGCACGGCTCGGTCGTAGACGACCTTGGCCGCGACCAGGTCCTGCAAGGCGGTGCCGACCGACTTGAACACGGTGATCGCGCCGGCGTCGAGGGCAGGCACGTTGCCCCCGGCTAGATCCGCCAGTGCCACGAGTTTGCCGTCGAGGAGCCCCTTCTCGTCGGCGGCGAGCAGGTCTCCGGACTCGGTGCGGGCCTGGTCGGGGGCGTCGCTGACCACGAGTGCGGCGCGGTCGACGACGTCGGTGTCGATCTCCCGTAGCGAGGGCATGGTGGATCCGATGGACAGGACCGTGGTCCCGGGCGTGAGCCACTTGCCCTCGAGGGCGACGCGTCCGGTTCCGACTCCGGTGTTGGTGGCGACCACGACGACCGGTGCGGCGGCCGCCTCGGCCGGATCGGACACCGCGACGACGTCCACGTCGAGGCGTTCGGCCATTCGGTTGACGAATGCTGTGCGCCGCTGTGGGTTCGGACTGTAGACACGGACCCGTTTGACGTCGAGGGCGGCGCAGACTCCCTCGAGGTTCGTCTCGGCCTCCAGGCCGGATCCGATGACCCCGATCTCGACACCGGTCTGCGGTGCCAGGAACCCCGCTGCCACTCCGGTGGTCGCTCCGGTGCGGGCAGCGGTGAGGTATGCGCCGTCCAACTGAGCGAGCAACTCACCGGTCCGCTCGTCGAACAGGCCGATCAGGTATTGGACCCCACCTTCGGAGACTTGGTTGAACACCTTGAAGCCCATCAAGCCCGCGCCGTCCGACACGCCGGGCATCAGCCGGAAGAATCCCGGTGTGGACTCCAGGTTGATGCGGTCGGGCAGTTGTGTACCGCCGCGGGCCTGCGTGCGGTATCCCTCGCGGATGGCGCTGACGAGGTCGGGCATCTGTGTGAGGGCTTGCACGTGCTCGTCGGTCAGTAGCAGCATCAGTTGTTCTCTTTTCCGATTTCGGTGGTCGGGGGATCCTCGGGGCCGAACGGCTGGTCGAGGTAGGCGGAGATGGTGTCCTCGTTCTGCCAGCTCAGTGCCTCGAGGGCGAGGGCGTCGAGACGGATCTGGTGGTCGAGCCGGAGTGAGGTGATCTCGAGCCGTTGCCCGTTGCGGGTCAGGATCTTCCGCACCCGCACGGCGGTGAACTCGTTGACGACGGTGAATTCGACGGCGACGGTTCCATCACCGGCGTTCGGCGCGGCCGAGTCGTCCTTCGTGTGTGTCCGGGGAGCCGACATCAGATCACCATTCGCAGGTGCGGCAGCCGGACCACGCTCTCGTCGAGCTGGACCGTCCGCTGCACCAGGCCCCATCCGTCGCCGCGGCGACGCAGGACGTCCTGTCGTCCGGCCGGGGTTATCACCACCGGATCCGATTGGTGGACAACGGTTATGAGAACATTCGACGCGACCGACACTTCGTTCGCGCGCTCAGTGTCGGTGACCGAGAGGATTGACACGAATCGCCGCACCCGCTGGAGCGGGACCTCCCCCCAGGAGAAGTCGATGTGTTCGGGTTCGAGGCGCCTCGCCCAGAGGTTGGCCAGGGAATCGCGGGACTCGTCGAGCAGGTACGCGCCGGCCACGAAAGGTGACTGTGACGGGTCGTCGCGGGTGATGGTGACGGGAATCCGGTAGACGAATTCGGGTTCGAGCAGCGGAATCCACCGCGGGTAGTCGTGTGCGTCGAGCAGCGCGGTCTCCCGGCCGTAGAACCTGCTTACGCTGGTAAAGGTGGCGTCGTCCGCATCCGCGGCGTCGATACGTTCGTCGCTCAGCATCGGTCTGCCTTTCCCGCCGTGCGTGTGCAGGTGCTGTCGTCGTCGAGCAGTTCGGACCACCTGCGGAACAGCTCGCGCTGGTTGACCTCCGAGTGATCGGCCTCGTAGACGGCGCCGGGCCAGTCGACATCGTCGGCCGGTTTGATACCGACTCCGCCGGCGTAGACGAAATCGGTGGACTGCGATACCCGGCCGCGGCTCATGTCGGCGATGGATGTCCAGTTCTGGAAGTCGTCGGTGTCGAAGATCCCGGCGAGACCGACCATGCGGAGGTTCGCGCGTTGCGAGTGCTCGCGCTGCTGCTCGTCGTACCACTTCGGGACCAACGCGAACATGATCAGCTCGCAGTGCATCTCGTCGACCGGCTGCCACTGGCGGAATTGCACGTATGACACCGCCGGGGTGTCGTCACCGGAGGAAAGGGCTGCTGCGTCGATGAAGGACAGGTTGGGGAACACATTGCCGTGCAGCACAGACATTCTCGACATCAGATCGGCCTGCCTGGGGTCGAGTCCGGACGCGATGTCGGACCAGCGGTTCTCCGGGTAGCCGAGAAACACCGGGGTATCGGACTCCAGTCCGTAGTGCTGGACCCGGAGCGTATGCCCGTTGCCGGCGACGATGCATCGCCCACGCATCGCGTCCATCGAGACGTCGTCGAGCTGCGGAAAAGCCTCGGTGTTCAGATAGGTGCCCAGATCGATCGGGCTCTTGTGCGTCGTGCCCAGGTGATAGCCGTCGCCGGCGAAGTTTTCCGCGCCGAGCTTCCAGTTGGTTCGCACCAGGGCGCGCGCCGGGGGGCCGACGACCTGCAGGTCACCGGCCTTGTCGAGCACGGCCTCGAGATACCAGGCCATGTCTCCGAGTTCGTCGAGCAACGAGGGTGCGTCCGGGTCCCAGCTGGCGAAGATCAGCCCGTGGAAGACGTCGACGTTCGGCGGTCCGACCAGGTTGTACTCGCTCTTGTCGAAATCCGCGTCGAAGACCTGCTTGCGCTCGGGCACTCCGCGTAGCGTGCCCTTGTTGGAGAAAGTCCAGCCGTGGTAACTGCACCGAAAGTGCGATGAGTTGCCCATGTCGGCGCGACACAATTGATTGCCCCGATGTGTGCACGAATTCAGGAATATCCGGACGTCGCCCGTCTCGTCTCGGACAACGATGACGTCCTCGCCTCCCAGCTTCCGGGTGACGTAATCGCCGGGGGAGGGGATCTCGCTCTCGTGGGCGACGAACAGCCAGCACCGTCCGAAGATTCGTTCCATCTCGGACTCGAATTCGTCTCGGCCCCAGTAGGAACGGCGGCTCACGCGAGTGACGTCCGCGGTAACACGTGTCATCTGGTTGACCCCTATCAGGAGTGGATTGAAACACCCCGAGACTGCGTATCCATATAGTGGATATGAGGTCCGTTGGGTGGATGTGATGACGCTAACAACGCCACACGGAAACTGTCAACACGCGCCGTGGCCGCCGATGCGACGCCGGGCCCAATGCGAAGTTCGCCGCTGCGCGGTCGAGGGGGTGGGCACGTGATGGGTGTTCGATGTTGCCGAGCGGGACGACATACGCGCCACGAGAATCCCAGCTAGGCGCGTTCCGCATGGACGGTCGCGGAGGGTCGGCCCGTCGCGAATGGACCGGTGTCGCAATGACCGCGACCTGGACCCGGTCGCGAGCCGGCCACGGGGAGCGCCGAACGACCGTTGACGGGCCACAGGGTCAGTGTTACCGTCGCCATATCCACTAATCGGTTCCAATATCCACCTATTGGACATAATTAGGGTGAGACATCTTCTGCCTGCCGCATTCGCGCCCGAACGATCGGGGCGGTCTCAGGGCAATTGCACCAGCCGCGCAGGAATTCGTTGCCCCCACAAACGAAGGACATCCATGAGCTACTCCCGAACCGACGCGCGCTCCTGGGCCCGCGCGAACATGAAGGGCATCTGCGGATGCTTGCTGCCCACCTTCACCAGTGATCTGAAGGGAATCAACGAGCGCGCCATCCGACACGACATCGCGCGTGAGAAGGAGCTGGGTATCTCGGGGGCACTGCTGGTGGCCGAGTGCGGCACCACCTTCGACGAGTTGCTACAGGTGACGGAAATCGCCGTCGACGAGGCTGCCGGCGGTCTCCAGACGGTCGTACACGCGGTCCTGCCCACCCTCGAAGACAACATCGCCCTCGTGCGCGAGTCCGAGCGTCTGGGCGCGGACATCGTCCTGGTCTCCTACCCGCTCACCTTCTACCCGAAGTCCGAAGAAGAAGTCTTCGAATACACCCGCGCGATCGCCGAGAGCACCAACCTCGGAATCATCGTGTTCGCGATGCACCTGTGGAACTTCCGCCGCTTCCACCCGAGCCACTTCTCCCCGGACCTGATCGGCCGGATGATCAACGAAATTCCGAACGTCGTGGCCGTCAAGACCGAAGTCGGCGGTCCGGGGGTCGGCGGCATCGCGCAGATCTTCGAGCGCTACCGCAACGACGTGATCGTGATGGACCCGATCGAGTCGAACTCGCCCGCCTGGCACGCCGCGTACGGCATGCAGTGGATGGGCACGTCGAACTACGAGGCCTACGGGCCGTGGGTCGCCCGCTACTTCGACCTGATGCGCGACGGCAAGTTCGAGGACGCGATGGAGATCTACTGGAAGCTCCACCCGATCCGGGAATCCGACGCGGCCGTGGTCGGTCCGGCACTCACGGGCACCGCGATGGTGCCGCGGTACCTGTGGAAGTACCAGGGGTGGCTCAACGGATTCAACGGTGGACCGCTGCGAGCGCCTCAGGCCCGCATCAACGACGGGCAGATGAAGCAGTTGCGGGCCGGGGCGGTCGCGGCCGGCCTCGACGTCACCACCTCACTCGACGAGGAATTCCTGGTGGGCCGCAACCCGGCCTAACCCTCGTCGATCCATCCCACGACAGCCACCGGACCCTGGCCGGACTCAGAAAAGAAGGAACTTCTCATGTCGCTCAACTCCGCCACCCTGCCCCGGGAGTTGGTCATCGGCGCACACCCGATCGAACGCACCCGGGAGTCGATCGACGTCCTGAATCCGTCCACCGGCGCGCTGATCGCCACGGTCCCGGACGGCACCATCGAGGACGGACTGGACGCGGTCGGCGCCGCGGCGGCCGCCCTGCCCGCCTGGCGTGCCACCAGTCCGCGCGAACGCGCGGAAATCCTCCGCCGATGCTGGGAACTGATGACCGACCGCGCGGAGTCCATCGCCGAACTGATCTCCACCGAGAACGGGAAGACGCTCGCCGATTCGCGGGCCGAAACCGCATACGCCGCCGAATTTTTCCGGTGGTACTCCGAGGAAGCGGTCCGCGCGGTCGGTCAGCTCAGCACCTCCCCGAACGGCGCCAACCGCATACTCGTCGAGTACGAGCCGATCGGCGTAGCAGTGCTCGTCACCCCGTGGAACTTCCCGGCCGCGATGGCGACACGCAAGATCGCGCCCGCCCTGGCCGCCGGTTGCACTGTGGTACTCAAACCCGCGACCGAGACCCCACTCACCAGCCTGCTCATCGCGAAGATCTGCCGTGAAGCCGGCGTCCCGGACGGCGTCATCAACGTCGTGACGACCTCACGGGCGGGACAGGTCGTCTCCGCGATGCTCCATGACTCACGCGTACGGGCGTTGTCGTTCACCGGCTCCACCGAAGTCGGCCGCACACTGCTACGCGAGTCGTCGGATTCGATCCTCAAGACGGCAATGGAACTCGGGGGCAACGCGCCGTTCCTCATCCTCGAGGACGCCGACATCGACGAGGCGGTCGACGGACTGATGCTCGCGAAAATGCGCAATGGTGGCCAGGCGTGCACCGCGGCCAACCGCATCTACGTGCACCGGTCGCTCATCGACGAGGTGGCCGGTCGCCTCGGACAACGCATGGGCACACTGCGCGTCGGCGCCGGTACCAGCGAGCGTTCGGAGTGCGGACCACTGATCAACGACAAGGCCGTCGACAAGGTGGAGCAACTCGTCGACGCCGCCGTCGCCGACGGTGCGTCGGTGCTGACCGGCGGCCAGCGGCCGATCTCGAGTGGCTCCTTCTACTCTCCCACCGTCCTGGTGGGTGTCGACCCGCAATCGGCGATCGTGCGCGAGGAGATCTTCGGACCGGTCGCGTCGTTGATCGCCTTCGATACCGACGACGAGGCGGTCGCCGCGGCCAACAGCACCGACCTCGGGCTCGCGGCCTATGTCTACAGCGGCAATCTGCAGCGCGCCCTGTCAGTCGCGAGCCGGTTGGAAGCCGGCATGGTCGCCGTCAATCGTGGTTTGGTGTCCGACCCCGCGGCACCGTTCGGCGGCGTCAAGCAGAGCGGACTCGGTCGCGAGGGCGCGCACGAAGGCCTGCTCGAGTTCATGGAAGCGAAGTACATCGCCACCAACTGGTGACGACACCGCTCATTTCCCAGTTCAGCTCCAGGAGAAGACATGTCCTTTCCCCCAGTCCATCCCATCACGCACGTCCGCTCGGTCACCATCGCCGTCGAAGAACTCACCACCGCATCGAACTTCTACCGCGACCTCTGGCAACTCGACCTAGTCACGAAAGATGACGGCAAGGCCTACTTCGGAACCGGATGCGCCGACAACTACTCCATCAAACTCCGCGAAAACGATGTCGCCGGAATCGAACTGACCACGTTCAGTGTGACCGACCGCGCCGGCGTCGACTTCCTCGCCAAGCGGGTCGCCGACAGCGGAGCCCAGATCATCCGCGAACCCGGTGACCGCGGCGACTTCGGCGGCGGCTACTCATGCATCTTCTTCGACTGCGACGGGCGCGCCATCGAACTCGCCGCCGAGGTCGACCAGCGAATCTTCCGCGAAGTCGAAGCCGGCGAGTCTCGACCGAAGTTCATCAGCCACGTCGTGTTCAACACCGCAAACCTGCAGAAGACGATCGCATGGTACGGCGACGTCCTCGGCTTCAAGATCTCCGACTGGCTCCAGGACTTCTTCTGCTTCATGCGCACCGGTCGCTGGCACCACATCATCGCCTTCGCCCAGTCGAAGAACACCAGCCTGAACCACGTCTCGTTCGAACTGTACGGAATCGACGAGTTCATGCGCGGCACCGGCCGCATGATGCGGGCCGGCCACCAGCCGCTGTGGGGTCCCGGCCGCCACGGCGCCGGTGACAACACCTACTCGTACTTCCAGGAGCCGTCGAGTGGCTTCGTCATGGAGTACACCACCGCCCTCCAGGTCATCGACGAAGAGCACGGCTGGACTCCGAAGGTGTGGGGCACCAGCCTCGAGGAACAGGATCAGTGGGGTACCGCCAACGTCTTCGACGAGGTGATCCTCGCGAAGATGGCACCATCGGACGATCCCGTGCTGTGGACGCCGCCGAAACTGTAGCTCGCACCGGCCTGCATCACGTAGCGGTGACGACAGCGTTCAAGAAGCCGGGCGGAACAGCAGGCCATTCCCCCCGCCATCGGCCAGCGAGTTGTTCCTCGAGAAGTCGGGAGGCAACCGCAACCACCAGCGGTCCGGCATCACACACCAGGCGAAGGAGATTCAACTCAGCGCATTTCGCAGCGAGTGGGACAAGCTCTTCCATGGCTTCGGCCTCTCTGCCCGACGCAGACAGGCAGGCGGTCAGCAGAAGTCTCGCCTGCATTAACGCCCGCGGCCGATTCTGAGCCGCAACTGCGTGCACCAGGCCGTAAGCCCTGGTGCACGCAGCGTCGGCCTGACCCGGCGACCGTTCGGCGAGCAATCGCCGGATGGCGCCGGACTCCTTCAGGTGCACCGTGATCGTTTCGATGCTGTCGGCAGGTGCCTGACGCATCTCTACCGGCGAAGGCGCTGCGCCCGTTTTCGGGCCTCGTCGCGGTTCTCCAACTTCGGATGCCACGGCGAGTCCGAACCGGATCCTCTCGTCATCGATCCGTGCCGCCAATCGCGGCAGTGACATTTGCCGCGCAATCCTGTCGCCCTCGTTCAACAGTGTTGTCGCAGATTCCCTGTCTCCCGCCAGGACCTTGACTCGCGCCCCGGTGGCATAGATCGCGATCATGAAGTCGACCAAACCGATCTCCGAACCGAGCGAGCGACTCTCATCGAGAAGCCGTTCGGCTTCGTCGAGTTTGTTCTGCTCGTACATCATGTCGCCGAGTAAGGCACCGGCCATGCGTGCAGCGTGGGAGTGGGTCCCCATCGATTCACAGGCAACCTGGAAAGCCTTTCGATAGGTTTTCTCGGCAGCCACGACATCCAACTGCTCATTGGCGGCCAATCCCGCGTAACAGTATCCGTACACCGCGCTGAACGGGCCGCTGGACTGTTCGTGATACACGGCGGCCCAATCCTGGAGATTTCGAGCCGCATCGAATTCGAACCGGCAAATCCTCGCGAAAGATTCCAGATTCGCCGCCACCGATACGGACCACGGACTCACTGTGTCCGGCTCGGCCAGACACCCCGACACGAGTTCGCCCACCCTGTCGACGCGATCAGCGGTGACGTCGAGGACCGCCCGGACGAGATCGGATTCCAGCACCGGGTCGTCGTCAGGCATGGGAAGCGATTTCTGTGTGTGGCAGTACTCGGCACGAGTCAATGCCGACTGCGCTGCGTCAGAGTGGTGCAGTGAAACGTTGGCCCACGCGACGGCAATCTGCAATCGCGGGCGTGCCAGGACCGCGTTCCGTGGGAGCTTCGCGACCAGGCCGAGGAGTGTGGCCAGCTGTCCGTGCGAGACCAGGAACATTCCGTGGGACTCCACGAGTTCGACCGCTTCGTCGATCTCGGAGGCGGCGAGGGCGTGATCAACCGCCTCGCTGAGCAGTTCGTGATCGGCGAACCACCGGAATGCGGTCCGGTGAAGATCTTTCACCCGTTCGGGTTGGTCCCGTTCGAGCCGGTCACGGAGAAACTCCGCGAAGACACTACTGAACCGATACCAGTCCCCCTCGTCGTCGACTCGGCACAGGAACAGGTCCCTGTTCTCGACATCCTCCAGCATCGCGTGACCATTTTCGCTGTGGACGAGCGCCGACGCGAGATCGCCGCACATTCGTTCGGGCACACAGATCGACAGTAGGAAGTTCAAGGTCTTCGACTCGAGCGAATCCAGGACATTCTCCACGAGATATTCCCCGAGCGCGCGATGCCGCCCCGACAACTTCTCGATGAACGTTGCGGGGTCGCCATGGCCGCGGAGCGAGAGCGATACCAGTTGAAGCGCGGCCACCCATCCATCGGTCGATCCCACAATCGAGGCGACCTGTGCGTGACCGAGCGCCAGTCCACTCAACTCCACGAGAAACTCGGTCGATTCCTCGACATCGAATCGCAAATCACTGGAGTCTATTTCGACCAACTCGTCACGAACTCGGGTCCGACTCATCGGGAGCCCGGATTTGTTTCTGCTCGTCACGATGAGCTGCAGATGATGGCAGCCGTTGTCGACGAGGTATTCCACTGCGGCGAGGGCGGCGGTGTCCGTCACTCGATGCCAGTCATCGATCACGATCGCCAGACGCTCTCCCCCCTCGTGTATCTCGTCGATCAACGACGCAAGGACGAATCGTTCGACATCGTCGCCGTGTTCTTCCAGTACTCGCACCAACTCTTCGGCGAGGGTCGACCGGACCTGTCTGATCGCTTCGATCAGGTGGGCGAGGAACCAGACCACGTTGTTGTCGTCGTGGTCGACGGCGAGCCACGCGACCGAAATTCCGTCCTCCTTCAACCGGTTTCGCCATTGCGCGGCCAGTGTGCTCTTGCCGAATCCCGCGGGACCGTGGATCACCGTCAGTCGCCGTCCCTGGCCAGCGCGAAGAATCCCGATCAACCGGTTGCGGTCGACCAGCGGGCGGATGGCGGTCGGCGGCCGGTACCTTGTGCGAGGGGTGGGTGGAGTCGACCGTGGCCGGCGCTCCGCCCTTCTCCCCCGCTCACCCGGCAGAGCCATATCGTCGATGGTGAGCGAGTGTCGACGCTGGACGAGACGGAGTTCGTCGCCGAATTCGACAGCCGATCTCGGGCGGTCGGTCGGATCCTGTTCCATCGCGTGCTCGATGGCGGCGCACAGATCATCCGGAACATCTTCGCACCGCAGGTCCGGGACCGGCTGGCGCACAATGCGAAGAAACTGGGCGACCACACTTTCGCCGGATCGGCGCTCGAATGCCGCATGGCCGGTGAGGAGGCAGAACAGTGTCGCTCCGAGCGAGTAGACGTCCGATGCTGCTGTAGGAGCCTGCCCGTGGAGCACCTCGGGAGCGGTGAAGGCAGGTGAGCCTGTGATCATGCTTTCGGACGTTTCGAATCCACCCGCGATCCGTGCGATCCCGAAATCGGTCAGCGCCGGCTCTCCGTAATCGGTGAGCAGGACATTCGACGGTTTGATGTCACGGTGGAGAATGCCGGATCGGTGGGCAACTTCGAGAGCGCCCGCCAGTCTGACTCCGATGCTGACCACTTCCGACCAGTCGAGGGGCCCGTCATCGCGCATCCGCGCATCGAGCGAACCGCTCGCGTGGTACGGCATCACAAGGTAGGGATGCCCGGACGCTGTGACCCCGCTGTGGAGGATGGCGACGATGTTCGGATGCCCGGACAAAGCACCCATGGCCCGCTGCTCGCGAAGGAAGCGCTCACGGTTGTCGCGATCGACATCCGACTGAAGAACCTTGATCGCGACGATCCGGTTCAGGTTGCGCTGGTCGAGCCGATACACCGTGCCGAAGCCACCTCGTCCCACTACCCGGGCATTCTCGAACCCCTCGGCTTCCAAGTCGGTCGCGATATCGACGCCCGCATCCCGCTGAGTCGCTAGCGGATCGAACTCGGCCATCGCCGGCCTCGACTTCCGGATCGGCTGATCGCACCACTAGCGCGGAATCTGTCGGACCACTCGCTGGGTCTCCCGGACATGCGATCACCTCTTGACGCGGCACGATCAGCATAGTGCCTGGTGAGCGGCAAAACTACTCGCATCTTCTCCCCTGAGCAGATCTCGGCGAGCGAGTACGGTTATTCGAGGGCCCACGAGAGGAAAGCGACAGTTGTCATGTCCGCCGCACAACGCAAGTTGGGAAATGTGCCGTGTGAGCTGACCAGCTTCGTCGGTCGTCGCCGTGAGGCGGCGGAGACGAAACGATTGCTGTCCGTGTCGAGACTGGTAACGCTGACCGGCATCGGCGGTGTGGGTAAGACCCGGCTCGCGCTACGGGTCGCCGACGATGCTCGCCGCGCGTTCGCCGACGGAGTATGGCTCGTCGGGCTCGGTGAGCTGCAAGCTCCGGAACTGGTCGAAGAAGCCGTTGCCACCGCGCTCGGCGTGCGGGAACAGTCGGCACTGGGAACGTCGGTGGTCCTGCAGAGGCATCTTCTCGATCAACAGTTGCTCTTGGTCCTGGACAACTGCGAACACCTGGTGGATGCCGTCGCGGCGCTGGCCGAGACACTGCTGAAGACATGCCCGAAACTCCGGATCCTCGCAACGAGCCGCGAGTCCCTCGGCGTCGATGGCGAGGCGGCCCTCCGTGTCCCGCCGCTGCCGGTTCCGGATTCGAGCCGGCCGTCCCCTCCCGCGGGGCTCGCCCGCTACGACTCCGTCGTCCTGTTCGCTGAACGGGCTTCCAGGGCTGTACCCGGCTTCGCGATCACAGAAGACAACGGCTCGACGGTGGGCAGAATTTGTGAGCGTCTGGACGGACTGCCGCTGCCGATCGAATTGGCGACTGCGCGGTTGCGGGCGATGACTGAACAACAGATCCTCGACCGACTCACCGACCGATACACGTTGCTCACGTTGAGCACCCGAGGCGCTCCCTCTCGCCAGCAGACACTGCGTCTGTGTGTCGACTGGAGTTATGACCTGTGTACCTCGGACGAACGTGACCTGTGGGGTCGGCTGGCGGTCTTCGCCGGTGGGTTCGAGCTGGACTCGGCCGAAGGACTGTGTGCAGGTGAATACGCCCCAGATGCGGTGGTCGACGTGATCGCGTCGCTCGTGGACAAATCGATCCTGATCCGTGAAGAGGCCGGTGCCGTCGTCCGCTTTCGATTACTCGACACCCTTCGCGAGTACGGCCTGGAAAGACTGCGCGAATCAGGTGAATACGACAGCGTGAGGCGAAAGCACCGCGACTGGTTCGAGCGTCTCGCGTCGGACGCTCGGTCCGGGTGGATCGGCCCCCGGCAGCTGGAATGGGTCGCCCGCCTGAATCGTGAACAACCGAACCTTCGTGATGCACTCGAATTCTCCGTGACACAGACCGCCGAGAACGGGTCCGCACTCCGTATCGCCAACGCCATGTACCTGTTCTGGCGCTCGTTCGGGCTGCTGAACGAAGGCAGGCACTGGTTCGATCGTGTACTGACTCCGACGGCTACCACAGACTTTGATGAGAGGATCGCCGCCTTGCACGCCGCCGGCATGCTGGCTGGGGCTCAGGGAGATCTGGAGGCTGCACAGGCGCTCGTGGAGGAAGGGCGAGTCCTCGCCGACAGGTCCGGGAACACCTCGATGCGGGCGCTCGTCACGTCTGCCGAAGGATTCATATCCCTCTTCCGTGGCGACGACCTCTCCCACGCGCTCGCGTGCTTCGAGAACGCCCGAGACGCCTTCCACGCCGAAGGCGATTCCCTCCAGGAGATTTGGGCACTCCTCGGACTCGGCCTGGCGAGCGCACACCTCGGAGACGTCACACGAGCTGTCGATTGCCAGCGGAAGATCCAGGAGATCACCGAAGCACACGGCGAGTCGGTGTACCGCGGATGGTCACTGTGGACCGCGGCGCTGGCGATGTGGCAACGCGGGGACCGCGAACGCGCCAACGACTTCCTGCAGGACGGATTGCGCCAGACGCGTCGGGCGGACGACCACGTCAACTCTGCGTGGTGCATGCAGATCCTGGCCTGGATCGCCGCTGACGAGCATCTACCGGAACGCGCCGCGACCCTCATGGGTGCGGCCGAAGCACTGTGGCAGGGTGTGGGCAGCCCGGCAGAGGTCTTTCCCCAGCTCGCCGGCCATCACGACGAGTGCGAACGTCGAACCCGCCGTGACCTGGGCGGAAAGGCATTCGACACCGCGTTCCGGCATGGCTCGGGCCTCGGCTTCGGGGACGCCGTCGCGTTCGCCTTGAACGAGCAGCCACGAGCGATCGCGCAGTCACGCAACGACCATCCTGCCCTGAGCCGACGCGAGCGGCAGGTCGCCGAACTCGTCGCAGAGGGACTCACCAACAAGGCGATCGCGACCACGCTGGTCATCTCGCAACGCACCGCCCAGGGCCACGTCGAACACATACTCGTCAAGCTCGGGTTCACGTCTCGCGCCCAGATTGCTGCCTGGGTCGTCGAGCAGGGTCAGAGCGACCCGACCTGATCAGACCTCGCCGATCGTGTCGAGTACCCAGGCGAATTCGAACGCTACTTCCTTCCACTTCTCGTAGCGTCCGCTGACGCCGCCGTGCCCGGCGCTCATCTCCGTCTTGAGGAGGAGCGGCGAGTCGCCGGTCTTGGTGGCGCGCAGTTTGGCGACCCACTTCGCCGGTTCGACGTAGAGCACCCTGGTGTCGTTGATGCTGGTGATCGCGAGGATCGCCGGGTAGTCCTTGGCCTCGACGTTCTCGTACGGACTGTACGAGCGCATGTATTCGTAGACCTCGGGGTTTTCGAGCGGGTTGCCCCACTCGTCCCATTCGATGACGGTCAGCGGCAGTGAGGGGTCGAGGATCGACGTCAGCGGGTCCACGAAGGGAACGTTGGCGAGGATTCCGGCGAACAGTTCGGGTGCCAGGTTGGCCACCGCACCCATCAGCAGGCCGCCTGCGCTGCCGCCGTCGGCGATCATCTGCTGCGGCGTGGTGCGTCCGGTGTCGATCAAATGCTGTGCGCTCGAGACGAAGTCGGTGAAGGTGTTCTTCTTGGTGAGCGTCTTGCCGGTCTCGTACCAGTGCCGGCCCATCTCGCCGCCGCCGCGCACGTGCGCGACCACGAACACCACTCCGCGGTCGAGCAGGGACAGCCGCGCGACGGAGAACGCGGGATCCATGCTGGCCTCGTACGATCCGTACCCGTAGAGGAGGGTGGGGGCGGGGTCGTCGACGCCGTTCGTCTTGCGCCGGACGATCGAGAGCGGGATGCGCGTCCCGTCCTCGGCGACGGCCCAGTCGCGTTGCTGCTCGTAGTTGCCGGCATCGAATTCGCCGAGCACGGGTTGCGACTTGCGCAGGGCGAGTTCGCCCGTCGACAGCACGTAGTCGTAGACCTGGCCGGGCGTGATGAACGAGGTGAACGCCATCCGCAGTGTCGGCTGCCGCCATTCCGGATTGGCCCCGAGCCCGACGCTGAAGAGTTCCTCGTCGAATTCGATCTCCGTGAACTCGCCGTAGCCGTCCTCACCGAGCGGCCAGATCGCCAGCCGGGTCAACGCCTCCCGGCGGTAGCCGAGCACGAGGTGGTCGGCGAACGCGTCTACCTCCTCCAACCGCACGTCGGAGCGGTGCGGAATGAGGATGGTCTGCGACGTCGGGTCGGACACCGGCGCGTCGGCGAGCACGAAGTTCTCGGCCTTCTCACCGTCGACGACGTCGTTGTGCATGATCAGGAAGCGGTCTTCCCCCGCGACCACCGCGTGCTCCACGCCGTATTCGACGCCCTCGCGTCGCGGCAGCACCACCCGGAACTCGCCCTCGGGGTTCTCCGATTCGAGCACCCAGCCTTCGCTGGTGATCTTCGACCCCACCCAGATCATGAGGTACTTCTCGCTCCGGGTGGACCCGACCGACACCCAGAACCGCTCGTCCGGCTCGTGGAACACGGTGACGTCCTGCGCGCGGTCGGTGCCGAGCTTGTGCCGCCACACGGTGTCGGGGCGCCAGGACTCGTCGACGGTGAGATAGAAGACGTGACTGTGGTCGATGGCCCAGGTGGCGCCGGGTGCGGTCTCGGGGATTTCGTCGGGCAGCAGTTCGCCGGTCACGAGGTTCTTGAAGCGCAGCGTGTAGCGCTCGTCGCCGACCACGTCGACCGAGTACGCAAGGAGCGTGCCGTCGTGGCTGAGGGAGAAGGCGCCGATGGAGAAGAAGTCGTGTCCCTCGGCCTCGGCGTTGCCGTCGAGCAGCACCTGCTCACCGGGCAGTTCGACACCGGGAGCCAGTTCCGGCGGGGTCCAGTCGTCGGGACCGGCGATCGGTGCCCGGCACTGGACGCCGTACTGCTTGCCCTCGATGGTGCGGGCGTAGTACCACCAGTCGCCCATCCGGGTGGGAACCGACATGTCGGTCTCCTGCGTGCGCGACTTGATCTCCTGGAAGATCTGGTCCCGCAGCGGCGCGAGATGCGCGGTCTGCTGCTCGGTGTACGCGTTCTCGGCCTCGAGATACGCGACGACTTCGGCGTCTTCCTTGTCGCGCAGCCACTCGTACTCGTCGACGAACGTGTGACCGTGGTGGACGCGTTCGGTGGGCACCGTCTTCGCGACCGGCGGGGTCAGTTTCGCGCCTTTGGAGGTCATGTCTCAGCCCACCCAGTCCGCGAACGACAGTCCCGAGATCCGCTCGTACGCTTCGATGTACCGCTCGCGGGTCGCTTCCACGATCTCGGCGGGCAGCGGCGGCGGCGGAGTGTCGGACGCGCGGTCCCAGCCGGATTCGGGGCCGGTGAGCCAGTTGCGGACGAACTGCTTGTCGAAGCTCGGCTGCACCTTCCCGGCCTCGTACCCGTCGGCCGGCCAGTACCGGGACGAGTCGGGGGTGAGGACCTCGTCGGCGAGAACCAGGTTGCCCTGCGGGTCCAGTCCGAACTCGAGCTTGGTGTCCGCGAGGATGATGCCCCGGTCCGCGGCGAAGTTGGACGCCCGGCCGTAGATGTCGAGGGTGTCGTCGCGCAGCTTCACGGCCAGGTCCTGGCCCACCTTCTCGACCACGGCCTCGAAACTGATGTTCTCGTCGTGCTCGCCCAGTTCCGCCTTGCTGGCGGGCGTGAAGATCGGGTCGGGAAGCTGGCTCGCCTCCACCAGGCCCTCGGGCAGTGCGACGCCGCACACCGCGCCGGTCTCGTTGTAGTCGAGCAGTCCCGACCCCGTGAGGTAGCCGCGGGCCACGCACTCGACGGGGACCATGTCCAGCTTCCGGACCACCAGCGCGCGGCCGAGGACCTCTTCGGGGATCCGGCTGTCGTCGGGTTCACCGGCCAGATGGTTGTTGCCGCCGAGGACGCCGAAGAAGAAGACGCTCATCGCGGTGAGCACCCGCCCCTTGTCCGGGATCGGGGTGCTGAGGACGTGGTCGTAGGCGGAGATCCGGTCGCTCGCCACCAACAGGAGGTGCTCGTCGTCGATCGTGTAGAGGTCGCGGACCTTGCCACCGGCCAGATGGGCGTATGAATCGAGTGAGGGGCGCACGGTGACCCAGCCTATCGGTCGGGCACCGACCGGCGGCCGCTTACCTTCGAGCTGGGCAGACGTCCCGCCGTCGACTTCCCCGTCATCTCGTCGCCCTCGACGAGGACATCGAACTGCAAGTGGAGGCGCAGCGGCTTGGTGATGGACTGAGACCAGGTGAGCCGGTTCCCGTCGAGTGTCGGGTCGGTGAGCGGGACTTCCTCGGCGGCTCCGCGAGCGATGCCGCGAAGTTCCCCGTCCTGCGTGACGAAGGTCAGTTCGACTCGTTGCTTTCCGATGGGCGTGGCGATCACGACGTTCCAGGTGCCGTCGACAGACATGGCTCTGCTCCTCAGATGGTGGTGGGTTCGAGCCCACGGGCACGCCAGACGGTGCCGCGGCGCTCGTAGGCGAACAATGTCTCGACCGCGTGCGCGATGCGCGGTCCCAGTTCCCGTTCGAGTAGATACAGTCCGAGGTCCAGACCTGAGGTGACGCCGGCCACGGTGACGAGGTCACCGTCGTCGACGACGCGGGCGTCCACGGCGACCACCCCGGTGGCGTCGAGCAGATCCATCCCCAGGTGATGGGTGACGGCGTGGCGGCCTTCGACGAGTCCTGCCATCGCGAGCACGAGCGACCCACCGCAGACGGTGGCGACGATCAGGTCCTGGTCGGCACAGGCCTCCCGCAGTACTTCGGGGAGCCGTGTCTCGAGGGTCCGTCCGAGAATTCTCGGGATGGTGTCGTCGCCCTCGGTGCGCTCCTCCACGCGCCCCGACGCACCCGGCACGACGATCACATCGGCCCGGCACGCGTCGAGCGTGGCGGCGGCCCGCAGACTCAGCGGCGCCGTTCCGCTCGGGACCTCACGCACGCCCTCGGCGGAGGCCAATTCGACGGTCAGCGCGCCGTCGGCGTACAGGCCACCCGCGTGCAGTACCTCGAAGGGAGCGATGACGTCGAGCGGATCGAACCCGTCGAACAGCGCGATCTGGACATGCATCCGTGGTGCCTTTCCCTGTCCGCCTCGTGCCGAGTACACGAGGCGCTAGTGACGTTAGCCAGCCGATCGAGACCGGAGAACTGGCATTTTCGCCACATACCAACAGATTGTCGCCACGCCATCCCCGCAGATTTCTGCATTTCGCATCGCCATTTACCGCCGTTATTCGCCCTTGGCGGAAATCGATCGACTGCGTAGGTTGTAGCCATGCACACCGTGGCAGTCCTGGCACTCGACGGTGTCATCGCGTTCGATCTCGCCACCCCGATCGAGGTCTTCGGTCGCACCAGGTTGCCGGACGGGCGCGCGGCCTACCGGGTGAAGGTGTGTGCCCTCGGCGGTGACGTGGATGCCGGCGCATTCACACTCCGCGCGCCGTGGGATCTGAGCATTCTGGACGCGGCCGACACGATCATTCTGCCGGGGCTCGCCGACCCCACCGCTCCGCTTGCACCCGAAATTCTCGAGGCGCTGCGCCGGGCCGCCGACAGTGGCACCCGAATCGCGTCGATCTGCGTGGGGGCGTTCACCTTGGCCGCCACCGGACTACTCGACGGCAAACGGGCGACGACGCATTGGGCGGCCGCCGAACTCCTCGCCGCGCGTCACCCACTGGTGGACGTGGATCCGGCCGTGCTCTACGTCGACAACGGCCAGTTCCTGACCTCGGCCGGTGCCGCGGCAGGCCTCGATCTGTGTCTGCACATGATCCGCTCGGATCACGGGTCGGCGGTCGCCGCCGACGCTGCCCGGTTGTCGGTCATGCCGTTGGAACGCGAAGGCGGACAGGCGCAGTTCATCGTTCACGAACGACCACCGTCCGCGGAAATGACGAGCCTCGACCCGCTGCTGAGGTGGATGCACGAGAACAGCCGCGACGATCTGACGCTCGACGACCTCGCCCGGCGAGCCGGGACGAGCACCCGCACCCTCAATCGGAGATTCCGCGAGCAGACCGGCACCACACCGTTGCAGTGGCTTCACCGCGTCCGGATTCATCAGGCGCAGTACCTCCTGGAGACCACCACGCACTCCGTCGACCGTATCGCCGCGCAGGTGGGCTTCGGGTCGCCGACCGCGTTCCGCGACCGGTTCAAGCGCGTAGTCGGCACCAGCCCCCATTCGTACCGCGCGGCGTTCCGGGGATCCTCGGCGACCGCGTAACGGCGTCGGGGGCACAGCCGCGGAACACTTCGTCTCCCGTTGTCGTTACCGTTGGTCAGGAACTCTTGTGATCGCGGTAACCGGAGAAGGTGGGTAATGGCGACGGACACGACCCCGGTCGACGTCGGGTTCCGTTCGGAACGCGGACCGATTCTCGTGTCACTGATGCTCACGACGTCACTGGTCGCGCTCGATGCGACCATCATCTCCACCGCCGTCTTCACCATCGTCGGGGACCTCGGCGGCTTCTCGCAGTTCCCGTGGCTGTTCTCGATCTACCTGCTCACCCAGGCCGTGTCGGTGCCGATCTACGGCAAGCTGGCCGACATCTTCGGCCGCAGGCCCGTGATGCTCCTGGGCATCGCCCTGTTCGGCGTCGGCTCGGTGCTGTGCGGGATCGCGTGGAGCATGCCCGCGCTGATCGCGTTCCGCGCGGTACAGGGTCTCGGCGCCGGGGCCGTCCAGCCGATGAGCATGACCATCGCCGGAGACATCTACACCCTCGCCGAACGCGCCAAGGCCCAGGGCTATCTGGCCAGCGTGTGGGGCATGTCGGCGGTGATCGGCCCGACCCTCGGCGGGGTGTTCTCCGAGTACCTGTCGTGGCGGTGGATCTTCTTCGTCAACATTCCCCTCTGCCTGCTCGCGGCCGTGATGCTGATCCGCAACTTCGACGAGAAGCGGGCGCGCACCCAGCGGTCCATCGACTACGCCGGCGCCGGAATCCTGGCGGTCGGGGCGACACTGCTCATCCTCGGACTCCTCGAAGGCGGGCAGGCCTGGGCGTGGAGATCCCCGATCAGCCTCGGCATCTTCGCGGCAGGATTCGTGTTCCTCATCGTCTTCGTCCTCGTGGAACGCCGCGCCGCCGAACCGGTGCTGCCGCTGTGGGTGTTCACCCGGCGGGTTCTCGCGGCGAGCAGCCTCGTGTCACTGCTGGTCGGGGCGATCGTCCTGGGCCTGACCACCTACGTGCCGACCTTCACCCAGGGCGTCCTCGGGACGGGCGCACTGGTGGCCGGGTTCGCGCTGGCCACCCTGACCATCGGCTGGCCGATCGCCGCGTCGCAGTCCGGGCGCGTGTACCTGCGCTTCGGCTTCCGTGTCACCGCCACCGCGGGGAGTCTGCTGGTCGTGGCGGGCACCGCTCTCACGTTGAGCCTGTCCATCGACTCGGCGGTGTGGCAGGTGGCGATCTGCTGCTTCGTCATCGGCGGCGGCATGGGCCTCGTCGCGAGCCCCACCCTCATAGCGGCGCAGTCGAGCGTCGACTGGTCGGAGCGCGGCGTCGTCACCTCGACCAACATGTTCGCCCGGTCCATCGGCAGCGCCGTGGGGGTCGCCCTGTTCGGCGCCCTCGTCAACGCGCGACTGGGCGGCGCCGACAACCCCGCCCCCGGCGACCTGGCCGGCGCCCTGCATCTGGTGTTCGTGGCCGCCCTCGGCGCGGCCGTCGTACTCGTCGTCGCCGCGGCGGCGATGCCGAAGTCCGCCTCCGCGCCGGAGGTCGAACCGAGCGCACCGACGTCCGAACCGCCGGCTGTGAAGGAGTGACCGTGCCCGACCCGTGCGTCGACGTGCTGATCGCCTCGTATCTCGAGCAGGACCTGGTCGACAGGATCGCAGCCTGCGACCCACGGATCCGGGTGTCGTACGCACCCGAACTGCTCCCCCGGCCTCGATGGCACAGCGACCACGTCGGGGTGCCGCGTGATCTGACGGCCGGCGAGCACGACCGGTGGTCGTCGATGTTGCGGACCGCCGACGTGATGTTCGACTTCGACTGGCGGCACCCCGAACGCACCCTCGAACAGTCGCCGAATCTGCGTTGGATTCAGGCGACGTCCGCGGGCGCCGGGCAACTGATCGAGAAATTCGGGCTGTCGCGCGCTCCGCTCACGGTGACGACCGCCGCGGGAGTCCACGCCGATCCGCTGGCGGAGTTCGCGCTCGCCGGCATTCTGCATTTCACGCGCGGCCTCCCCCGGCTGATCGCCGACCGGCAGACCCGGACCTGGCGCAAGCAGGAAACGACCGAGCTCGAAGGACGCCACGCGCTGATCGTGGGCGCCGGCAAGATCGGCTCGCGCACAGCGGAACTCCTCCGGTGTTTCTCCGTCACCGCAAGCGGGGTCGCCCGCACCCCCCGCCCCGCAGGCGCGCCTTTCGACAGCATGACCACCACCGACCGGATCGCCGAGCACCTGCCCACCGCGGACATCCTCGTGATCTCCTGCGCCCTCACCGACGACACTCGCGGACTGATCGGACGCCGCGAACTCGCCGCCCTCCCCGACGGCGCACTGGTCGTCAACCTCGGCCGGGGACCGATCATCGACGAAGACGCTCTCGCAGAAGCACTGTCGACTGGCAGGCTGGGCGGGGCGGTTCTGGACGTCACCTCCACCGAACCGCTCCGCGAGGACTCGCCGTTGTGGACGGCCGACAACGTCATCCTCAGCCCGCACAGCGCCGCCAACGTGCCGTCCGAGAACGGGAAGATCGTGGATCTGTTCGTCGAGAATCTCGGACGCTACCTGTCGGGTGACGCTGCGCTGATCAACGAGTTCGACTTCGACGCGGGATACTGACCGCACAGAGCGGCCGCCGCCGCTACCGTGGGTATCCACCATGACCGACCGTGACCTCGTCGACCGGATCGACCGGCTCGTACACGACCAACTCGCGAACCACGACAACCGATCCGGGCACGACTCGAATGTGAACCAGGACCCTTGCCCGCACTGTGGACGCGAATGGCACGGGCTCGCGATCACCGAGCGCATGCAGCAGATGCGGCACGCCCGGGCACTCGACCCGAAATACAGCCACGCCCGCGATCACAGCCGGGTGCTGTGCGCGGGCTCGGCGTTCATCGGCCCGATGCCCGAAGAGGTGCTGATGCTCGGGGGTTTCGACGTGCACGCCGCCTGGCGGGACATGGTTGCGGCGGCCCGGCAGACGCCCGATCGGATCGAGCAGCCCGACCCGTTCGACGCGTATCGCACCGCCGGTCCGCCCGGAGACGAACCACCGGCTGTCGGCCTCGCCGGCGGATGCGACCGCGCGTCGTGGCACTGCCCGCAGTGCGGCGACCGAGCGCACTTCCTCGACGCCGGCCGCGAACCCAACGCCTTCGCGGTCGCGCTGCGCGCCTACGCCGCGCACATCGCCGCGGCGCACGACCCGTCCACGGACGACGAGGACGACGCGTCCACCTTCTCGACCCGCTGGGCACTTCCCACCCGCGGGGTGCTCTGGGACAGCCGGCACACCGTGATCGGACGATTCGGCCCCGGCGGCAGCACATTCGAACCCGGTGCCACCGCCCGCGATCTCCGCGGCTTCGGCGGCCCACCGCCCATGCGAGCCTGACCGGAGGTTACCGACCTGACCACCTCTCGGAGAGCGCCGGGCGAACGGAGACCCTGATGGACGGCCGCGACGCACAGTCAGCCCAGCACGGGCCCCGCCGCCGGACGGACACGCCGCGGTGGTGGCGGTTGGCGACCGGAATCGTCCTCACCGCCCTCGTCGCGTTCGCCTGCGCTGCGACGCTGGTGATCACGATTCCGATCGATCCGGTCTTCCCGTACGTCGTGCTCGCCGGTTTCGCCCTGCTCATTCTCGGTGCCGTGTGGCTGATCCTCGCCGGCGTGCAGCTCTGGCGGTTCCGGTGGGATCGACGCATCTGCCTTGCGCCTGCCATGGTGGCGCTGACCGCGACCCTCGTATTCTTCGGTGTGCCGTCCGACCTCGGGTGGCGGCTGTCGGTCGGCGCACTGACCGCGTACGCGCAGGCGTGCACACCATCGTCCGAGGACCAGCGGATAGGCCTGTACGACACCTGGCGCGTCGAGCCGCTGGACACCGGCTGCCACTTCTTCCTCGAAGGCGGCCTGGTCAACCTTGTCGGAGTCGCTCGTCTACCGGGCGGCACCGACAAGATCGGCCCACCCCAGCGTGACGGTGAGATCGGATATCAGCACATCGAATCCGACTGGTACCGCTTCATGCAGATCTTCTGAGCCGCGCCAACTGTCGAAGCCGAATCCAGTCGACCGGCGTCGCTGCTTCAGAAACCGGTGGCTGCGACGATGCGGCCCCCGGCGACGGCCTCGAGCAACGCCGCATGGTCTCGGGTGTTCTGCTCTGCGTACGTTTCGGCGAATTCTGCTATCGCATGATCGAATTCGGTGTCGTCCCCGAGATAGGCGGCGATCGCGATCCGGTCGCCGGCCCGCGCGTGCGCATAGGCGAGGACCCGTGCACACAATCGCCCGTACAGCATCATGGTGGCGGGTGTCTGGGATTCGACCACCGCCGAGCCCTTGCCGTCCCGCAGTTGGCGCACGTAGAAGTCCCGCTCGACGCCGTCGGGGCCCGCGCCACGTTCCCAGCCCAGGAAGATGTCGCTCGCGGCCTGCATCAGCCGCTGTCCGCTGACCACTCGCTCGCCCTCCGCAGCGAACGACGGGCCGTCGACGTAACTCGACAGCACGGACGGACCCGCCTCCTTCACCTGCAGAAACAGCGGATCGTCGTCGTCTGCTCCCAGCATCAGAATGATCCAGGTGCGGGTGCCCACACTGCCGACCCCGACCACCTTGCGGGCAATCTGCACCATCCGGAACTGGTCGTAGAGGACGCGGTGGTCCCACCGCAGAGACTGCACATACGCGTTCAGGCGATGCCGTAGGTCTCGGTACAGCGATTCGAGGTCTTCGCCCGCGTACAACTCCTCGACCGGGACCAGCAGAGGCGGGTTGCTGATGATCCGCCTCTCCCCGTCGACGACGGCGGTCAGCTTGGAGAGCGCTTGGACGCTGTCCCGGCGCCGCGCCTTCTCCAGAGCTGTGCTGGCGCGTTTCCTCTGCGACTTGTCCAGCTCGTCTCGAAGTCCCACGAGTTCCGCTGTGGGCTCGATGTGGGAGTACCAGACGCCCAGGTTTCCCAGTTGCGCCTGTCTGGCGATGGTTTCGCGGTATTCGGCGGCGCACGCGAGGGTGATCTTCCTGGTCTTCTTGCCGCTGAATCCGTTCTCCTGCGCCGCGATCGCGAGACTCGAGACCAGGCGTTTGACATCCCATTCGAAGGGACCGGGATGCGTCTCGTCGAAGTCGTTGACGTCGAATGCCAGCCGACGTTCCGGGGTGGCGAAGATTCCGAAGTTACTCAGGTGCGCGTCACCGCAGAGCTGCGTGCGCAAGCCCGTGGTGGGTGAGTGGGACAGGTCGTCGGCCATGATCGCGGCGCCGCCGCGGTAGAAGGCGA
This sequence comes from Rhodococcus sp. IEGM 1307, assembly GCF_030056915.1. Lineage (NCBI taxonomy): Bacteria > Bacillati > Actinomycetota > Actinomycetes > Mycobacteriales > Nocardiaceae > Rhodococcus > Rhodococcus sp. IEGM 1307. Next base: position 241,376 of record NZ_JASHKW010000001.1, on the reverse strand, counting down.
ATGCCGTCGCCGCCATACGTCCGTACCGGATCGGAACGAGTTCCGCGACTCTCTCCGTCGCCTGCTTCTCGAGGAGGCCCACCGGGTCGCGCCGATCGGCCACACCGTGCTCGGCCAGCGCGGACGGCGGAGTGTCTCGACGGGCGGCCACCCCTCGTTGTGCGCGCTCGGCCCGGCTCGGATGCGCCACCCGTTCGTCGTCGTCCGCGGAGTGCGTCATCGGGCCGCCGTAGATTCCTCGGACATGGCTGTCTGCCTTCCTCGAGCGACGCGATATGGCTTGTCGGTTGCCCATTCTCCTCCGCCCGGACGGCGTTCGCGGCAAATACCAGTAGGTTCATCGGCAAAGGGGTGGGCTCGGCGGTGCCGTTCTGCTTGAATTGATGTATGTGCCGGTGGATGGCGTACTCGGGTGAGCCGATCCTCGCCGAGGAGCTGTTGTTCCGACCGGTTCATTCGCTGATCGATCAGAGTCTGCACTCGCGGCTCGGGGCGACCACCACGAATGGTGACGGCTTCGGTATCGGCTGGTACGGCGAAGGCAGTGAGCCGGCGGTGTACAAGAGCATCGAACCGGCCTGGAACGACAGCAATCTGCGGGAGATCGCCGGTCAGGTGCGAACACCGATGTTGCTCGCGCACGTGCGGGCCTCGACCGGGACGCCGGTGCAGCGCAGCAATTGTCATCCCTTCCGGCACGGCCGGTGGTTGTGGGTGCACAACGGCGCACTCCGCGGTTTCCACGAGATCAGACGCGACCTGGTGATGGCCGTCGACCCGACGCTGTTCTCCGACATCGAGGGGTCCACGGACTCCGAGGCCCTGTTCTTCCTCGCACTGACGTTCGGCCTCGCCGACGACCCCTTCGGCGCTGTCGCCCGGGCGGTTGGCTTCGTCGAAGACGTCGGCCGGACGTACGGGGTCGAGCATCCGGTGCAGATGACCGTCGCGACCACCGACGGCGAATCGCTGTGGATCTTCCGCTATTCGAGTGAGCGGCAGTCGAGGTCGCTGTTCTTCTCCACCGAGGTCACGAAGCTGCGCGCTCTCCACCCGGAGGTCGAGGTGCTGCGCGAATTGAGCGGGGAGACCCGCTTCGTGGTCTCCGAACCCCTCCGCGACCTCGAAGGCGCGTGGAACGAAGTGCCGGAATCCTCCGCCGGCGTGGTCCGTCCGGGCGACGACGAAATCCGGCCCTTCGAACCGATCTCACCGGCCTGACTTCGCACAGCTCACTTGGCGGTGCTCTTGCGGGGCCGCCCACGACGCGCGGTGGTCTTGGCCGGAGGCGCAGTCTTGACCGGCGGGTTCTCCGATTCCGGTTCCGCGTCGGCGGTGGATTCTTCGGACGGATCGTCGCGCCAACTGATTTCGATCTCGATCTCGGTCTCGTCGCCGTCGACCTCGATCTCGAGCTCCCACTGGACACGGTCGCCGACGACGACCGAAATCGAGTCGCCACCGGAGCCCAGTTCCACCTCGGAGCCGCTCGCGAGTGCCTGTCCGAGCGCGATGAGCCGGTCGGACACCTCTTTCCGGGAGAGCTCGGACTTCCTCTTGATCTCCAGTTTGGGCACGGCGACTCCTCACCTCGGTGCAGTGTCTCATCACCGTAACTGTCGCGAGACCGGTGGCCGGATCGAACCGAGAACAAAGTGAAGATGTAGCTTCGTCGTCCCCACACATGGGACACTCGGTGCAGCGCGCGATGGACGGACGGTGGGCCTCCGATGACCGAAGAACCGACTTCCAGTGATTCGAAGCGGGTAGCGGGCCCTCAACGCCTGCTCGGACTGCTGCTGGCGATGGCGATGTTCGTGCTCGTCGTCGACACATCACTGATGAACGTGTCGATCTCCTCGGTGGTTCGCGACCTCGACACGACCGTCAGCGGCGTCCAGGCGGCGATCGCACTCGAGGCGCTGGTATCCGCCGCGTTCATCCTCATCGGTGGCAAGGTCGGCGATCTCATCGGGCGCAAACGGGCGTATGTGCTGGGCCTGCTCGGCTACGCAGTCGGTGCGTCGGCGATGGCACTCGCACAGAGCCTGACCGCGATCATCATCTTCTGGGCGATACTCGGTGGAATCGGCGCGTCACTCCTGTTGCCCGCCATGCAGTCCCTCATCCACGGCAACTTCGAAGGCGCCGCTCAGAAGAAGGTCTACGCCCTGGTCGGGGCGGCGGCCGCGATCGCCGCTGCCGTCGGACCGCTGCTCGGCGGTTTCATCACCACCTACCTCTCGTGGCGCGTCGGGTTCGTGCTCGAAGTCGTCATCATCGCGGTCGTCCTGTCCGGCATCAAACTGGTCCGCGATGTGCCCTACACCGGACCCCGCGTCATCGACCTGGTGGGCGCGGCCCTCTCCGTTCTGGGCATGGGCGGGATCGTGCTCGGAATCCTGGTGTGGCAGGAGGGCGGCGAATCCGTTGGTGCGCTCCTGGTGATCGGTGCGATTGCGATGGCCGTGCTGGCGTACTGGCTCGTGCGGCGCAAACGTCAAGGAAAGCCGGCACTGCTGGACCCGGACCTGTTCCGCTCCAAGGTCTTCCGACTGGGCATCTCCGGGCAGATGCTCCAGCAGATCGCCCTGGGTGGCACGATGATCGCGCTACCGATCTACCTGCAGATGGTGCTCGAGTACAACGCGATGCAGGCTGGCTTGTCCCTCGCACCTCTCTCGCTCAGCATGTTCGCAGTGGCGGTGCTCGCGGGCAAGAAGGCGGGCGACCGGCGCCCGAGCAGCATCATCCGGTGGGGATTCGTGCTTCTGACGATCGGGATCGCGGCGCTGATCCCGATCGTGCCGCGCGCCGAGTTCGGTTGGGGCCTGGTGATCCCGTTGGTGATCGCCGGATCCGGGTTGGGGTTGCTGGTGTCTCAACTCAACAACTACACGCTGGCACCGATCGAGGAGGAGCGGATCAGCGAGGCCGCCAGCGTCAATTCCGCGGCGGGATCGTTCGGGCTCTCGTTCGGGCTGGCGTTCGCCGGCGCCATCATGCTGGCAACGCTGTCCTTCACCTTCACCTCGATGGCGGAGTCGAGCACCGTGCTCCCGCCCGCCGAGCAGCAACAGGTGGCGCAGGTGCTCGAGGACGACGCCGAAGTCATGAGCAACACCCAGCTCGAACAGTTGCTCGTCGACCAGCCCCCGGAGATTCAGGACGAGATCATCCGCATCAACACCGACGCACGACCGCTCGCCCTTCAAATCGCCCTGCTCATCCCCATCCTCGCCGGGCTCATCGGGGTGTTCAATTCGTTCCGCATGAGGCGCATACCGGACCCGACACCACAGAACTCCGGCGAAGGGACAGACCTGGGCTGAGTCCCCCGCGCGTCGAAACCGCACGGATCGTGGGCACGACTGTCGTTCAGGAGTTTTGCGGGCTCTCCGCGGCGGGGGCCTCCCAGGCGGCCGGTGTGCGTCCGGCGTACTGTCGTGCCTCGTCCATGAGCGCCCGCGCGGGTGGTGTGAGGTGGGTTCGCCGGCAGACGGCGGCGACGTGCAGGTAGGACTCGGGGACGATGCGGTGCACGGTGGCGCCTGCCTGCCGGGCCGACGGTGCCCACGACGACGGCATGACGGCCTGCCCGAATCCGCTGAGCACCATCGGCAGGATCGACGTCCGGTGGGCGACCTCGGCGACGATGGTGGCGGCGACGCCACTGGCGAGGACCTCGTCGACGAGTGTTCGCATCAACGACCCCCGCTGCGAGACGATCAGGCGGAAGCCCGACAGTTCCGATCTCCGAATCTCCGGGCGGGCCGGTGTTTCGGCGCCCGGGCCGGAGATGAGGATCAGCGGCTGGCTTTCGAGCGCGACGACGTCGAGTTCGGGAGCACGCACCGCGGCGGGTGAACCCAGGATCCCGATCTCGCAGACGCCGGTGCGCACGGCGTGCAGCACCTCTTCGGGAGTGAACGCCGCCTCGGCATTGACGGTGACCGAAGGATAGGTGCGGCTGAACCTGGTGAGGATCGTGGTGAGGGGTTCGATCCCGGGTGACGGCATCGTGATCAGGTCCACGCGCCCGGCGCGCAACCCTTTCAGTGCATCGACGGAGGCCTTCGCGTCCGCGAGATCGCGCAGCACCACGCGGGCGGGACCGACGAGCGTATCGCCGGCGTCACTGAGCACCAGCCGGCGTCCGACGCGGTGAAAGAGCGGTACCCCGAGTTCCCGTTCGAGCGCGGATATCGACTGGGACAGCGAGGGCTGCGCGATCAGCAGTGTTTCCGCTGCGCGGTTGATGCCTCCCTGATCGACCACGGCCAGGAAGTACCTCAACTGACGCGCGTCCATCCGAACCCCTCGTTTCCGTCGAGCCGCGCCGAACCCTGGAGTGCGACTGCTGCGTGGACACTCACTCTACCTGCGAAGATACGTTTCGATTAGGTCAAACCTATAAGCCGGATCGACTCTTGGTCATGGACGCTGCGCGATTGTGACGGGTTAATGAATGCATCACACACTGTGACGAGCACAACACGATGGAGGCAACGACATGGCACCGCAGACGTTCAAGATTGCATCGATCCCCGCCGACGGCGTCGGCAAGGAGGTCGTCGCTGCCGGACGGCGCGTGCTCGACGTCCTCGCAGAACAGTCCGGTGGGCGTTTCGCCTTCGAGTGGGAAGAATTTCCCTGGGGGTGCGGGTATTACGAGCAGACCGGGAAGATGATGGCCGACAACGGCCTCGAGATCCTGAAGGCATTCGACGCCATCTACTTCGGTGCGGTCGGATGGGAGAACGTCCCCGACCACATCAGCCTCTGGGGGCTGCGGCTCAACATCACCCAGAACTTCGACCAGTGGGCCAACGTGCGACCCGTGAAGTTCCTCCCCGGCGTGCAGTCCCCGCTGCGCAAGGCCGACGACACCGAACTCGACTGGGTCGTCGTCCGGGAGAACAGCGAGGGCGAGTACGCGGGCCTCGGCGGACGTAACCTCAGCGGCCGCGGACCGGGCAACGAGGTCGCACTGCAGACCGCGCTGTTCACCGAGAAGGGCTGCGAGCGCATCATGCGGTTCGCGTTCGACCTGGCTCGCACCCGCACCGTGAAGAAGGTGTCCAGCGTCACCAAGTCCAACGCCCAGCAGTACGGCATGGTCCTGTGGGACGAGGTCTTCAACCGCGTCGCCCTCGACTACCCCGACGTCGCGACCGAAAGCGTTCTCGTCGACGCCATGAGCGCCAAGTTCATCCTGCACCCGGAGGACCTGTCGGTGGTGGTGGCGTCGAATCTCAACGCCGACATCCTCTCCGACCTCGGCTCCGCGCTGGCGGGAAGCCTCGGTGTCGCGGCGAGCGCGAACCTCAACCCGGAACGACGCTTCCCGAGCATGTTCGAACCCGTGCACGGTTCCGCACCCGACATCGCGGGCCAGGGCATCAGCAACCCGATCGGCGCGATCGCCAGCGCCGCCCTGATGCTCGACCACTTCGGACTGCACGACGAGGCACGCCGCGTCGAAGCCGCCATCGAGGCCGCCACCGCGAGCGGAGCACTGACCCGCGACATCGGCGGCTCGTCGGACACCGACGCCGTCACCGAGGCGATCGTGCACGCGCTGCAGACTGCGCTGACCCCGGCCTGACCGCCTTCCATCTGCACAGCCGGCCCGGCTCGGCAGGATCTGCCGAGCCGGGCCCTCACCCCTCGAACGGTCGGTAACTCTCGGCCACCCCGTCTTCACACCCGAACACTCTCACCCGAGGTGAACGTCATGGAAATACCCAGCAGCGCAGCGACTTACCAACCGGCGACTGTGAAGAAACCGTGGTACAGGCAACTGTACTTCTGGGTTCTCATCGCGATCGTGCTCGGCATCCTGGTCGGGTGGCTCTGGCCGGACACCGGCGAGGCGATGGAGCCGATCGGCACCACCTTCATCACCGCGATGAAGATGCTGATCTGTCCGATCGTGTTCCTGACGATCGTCGGCGGCATCGCGAGTGTCGCGGACCTGAAGAAGGTCGGGCTGACCGGAATCAAGGCGCTGACCTACTTCCAGGTCGGAACGATCCTTGCGCTACTCACCGGCCTCGTCGCGATCAACCTCTTCCGCCTCGGGGACGGGGTGAACGCCGACGCCGCCTCGCTGGAAACGACCGACTCGGCCAACAAGCTGATTCAGACCGGTGAAGAGAAACAGTGGTGGGAGTTCATCACCCACCTGGTCCCGGACAGTGTGTTCGGCCCGTTCGTCGAGGGCGACATCCTGCAGGTCATCTTCCTCGCCGTCATCTTCGGTGTCGCCATCAACGCGGTAGGACAGATCGCCGCACCGATCCGGGACGCCGTCGAACGCCTGACCGCGGTGGTGTTCAAGGTCCTGAGCTTCATCATGAAACTCGCACCCCTCGGTGCGTTCGGTGCCATGGCCTTCGCCATCGGCAAGTACGGTGTCTCCACCCTCACCAGCCTCGGCAGCCTGATCCTGCTGTTCTACGTCACGTCCGCGTTCTTCGTCTTCGTGGTCCTCGGATCGGTCATGGCGTACTTGCGGCTCAACATCTTCCGGATGCTCGGCTTCTTCAAGGAAGAACTCCTGCTCATTCTCGGAACCTCCACCGCCGAGCCCGCGCTGCCCGGCCTGATGCGGAAGCTGGAGTACGCCGGCGTCAAGAAGCCCACGGTGGGACTCGTGGTGCCCACCGGCTACAGTTTCAACCTCGACGGGGCAGCCATCTACCTCTCTCTCGCGGCGCTGTACATCGCGCAGGCCACCAACACCGACCTGTCGATTCCGCAGCAGCTCGGCCTCCTCGGCGTCATGTTGTTGACGTCCAAGGGCGCCGCAGGTGTCGCCGGAGGCGGATTCATCGCGCTGACAGCAACATTGAGCACACTCGGCACCATCCCCGCAGCCGGCATCATGCTCATCTTCGGTATCGACAAGTTCATGTCCGAATGCCGCGCCCTGGTGAACTTCATCGGCAACGCCGTCGCCACCCTGTTCGTCGCCAAATGGAACCACGAACTCGACGTCGACCGCGCCCGCCGCGTCTTCTCCGGCGAAGTACTTCCCCCGCCCGACGGTGACGTCGAGAACGACTTCGACATGGAGATCCTGGAACAGGAACCACGGGACAAGCACCACCACATGATCAAGGAACCGGACGCGGTCCGCGTCGACCACGAAAGGCTCGACCCCGCGACGGCGCCCGCGCACTCCGCACAGCGATGACCGCACTCCGCACTGCACGCGAGAAAGGAAGGCCGATGAGGGTTCTGGTTGCCCCGGACAAGTTCAAGGGCTCGCTCTCCGCAGCCGATGTCGCCGAACACCTCTCTGCCGGACTCGCCTCGGCGGGAATCGAGAGCACACAGCTTCCCCTCGCCGACGGCGGCGACGGCAGCGTCGACGCGGCGGTGGCCGTCGGGTTCACTCCACACCCGGTCACCGTCGCAGGCGCCACCGGAACACCCCAGCGCGGTCGTATCGCAGTCAACGGCACCACAGCGGTGATCGAAGTCGCCAACACCTGCGGTCTGGCCACCCTCCCAGGCGGCCGCCGCGCTCCGCTCGACGCCTCCAGCCTCGGTATGGGACAAGCGATCTCGAAGGCGTTGCGGTTTCGACCCCGCCGGTTGGTCCTCGCCCTGGGCGGGTCCGCCGGCACCGACGGCGGAATGGGCATGCTCGCCGCGTTGGGATTCACGTTCGCCGACGCCGACGGCCGGCAACTGCGGGCCTGCGGCCGGACCCTGCACCAGGTCCACACGGTCGATTCCTCCCGCGCAGTGAATCTCTCCGGAAACGAGATCGTGATCGCCGGCGACGTCACCAACCCACTGACCGGACCGAACGGCGCCGCCGCCGTGTACGGCCCCCAGAAGGGCGCCGACCCCGCAACCGTGCGCGAACTCGACGCCGGCCTCGACAACCTCGTCGACGCGTTCACCCGCAGCGGCCACCCGCAGGCGCGTACGGTCGCGAACTCCCCCGGCGCCGGCAGCGCCGGCGGCATCGGATTCGCCGCCATGATGCTCGGAGCACGCATGGTCTCGGGTGCCGAGTACTTCCTCGACCTGCTCGATTTCGACGGCTACCTCGCAGGAATGGACCTGGTGATCACCGGCGAGGGCAGCATCGACGAGCAGACCGAACACGGCAAACTCCTCGCCGTCCTCGCCCGCCGCGCCCACCCGGTCCCGGTGATCGCCGTCGCCGGCCGCAACACGCTCTCCCGGAACCGTTGGGCACCCACCGGTTTCGAATACATCCATGCCCTCGGCGACTACACCGACCGGAACACGGCCACCGACCCGGAGCTGACCGGCGAACTCCTCACCCGTATCGGGTGCGACATCGGCCGCAGCTCACTTCTCCACAACGAAGGACCACGATGACTCTCACTGACATCCCCTCGCCACTCGCCGCCGATGTCGGCGCGGCGTCGCTGCTGTCGCCGCGGAGGGCGAAGATCGTCTGCACGCTCGGGCCGGCCACCGCCACGGACGAGCGCACCCGCAGTCTCGTCGAAACCGGGATGGACATCGCCCGACTGAATTTCAGTCACGGCGACCACACCGACCACGAAGCCAACTACCGGCGCGTCCGCGCCGCAGCCGACAACACCGGCCGAGCCGTCGGAATCCTCGCGGACCTACAGGGACCGAAGATCCGCCTCGGCCGCTTCGCCGACGGCGGGGCGGTATGGGCGACCGGCGAACAGGTCCGGATCACCGTCGAGGACTGCGCGGGCACCCACCACCGGGTCTCGACCACCTACACCCACCTCACCCAGGACGCGCGGCCCGGTGACCGACTGCTGGTCGACGACGGCAAGATCGCGCTGACCGTCCTCGACGTCGACGGCAACGACGTCGTGTGCCGGGTGACCGAGGGCGGCCCGATCAGCAACAACAAGGGAGTATCCCTCCCCGGAATGGACGTGTCCGTCCCGGCGCTGTCGGACAAGGACATCGACGACCTCGAATTCGCCCTGCGGCTCGGAGTCGACCTGATCGCCCTGTCGTTCGTCCGCGCCCCCACCGACATCGACCGGGTCCACGACGTGATGGACCGGATCGGCCGTCGGGTGCCGGTCATCGCGAAGATCGAGAAACCCGAGGCCGTCGACGACATCGAGGCGATCGTGCGCGCCTTCGACGCCGTCATGGTCGCGCGCGGCGACCTCGGGGTGGAACTCCCCCTCGAACAGGTGCCGTTGGTGCAGAAACGCATCGTGCAGATCGCCCGGGAGAACGCCCGACCGGTGATCGTCGCCACCCAGATGCTCGAGTCGATGATCGACAACTCCCGCCCCACCCGGGCCGAGGCGTCGGATGTCGCCAACGCGGTCCTCGACGGCGCCGACGCGGTGATGCTGTCCGGTGAAACCTCCGTCGGCGCCTACCCGACCGAGACGGTCGCGACGATGGCGCGGATCCTCTCCGCCGTCGAACACCAGTCCACCACCGTCCCCGCCCTCACCCACACTCCCCGCACCCACGGCGGGGTGATCTCGTTCGCCGCCCGCGACATCGGCGAACGCCTGGACGCCGCAGCGCTGGTGGCGTTCACCCAGTCCGGGGACACCGTGCGACGACTCGCCCGGCTCCACACCCCGCTGCCGCTGCTGGCATTCACCCCGGTACCCCAGGTGCGCAACGAACTCGCCCTCACCTGGGGCACCGAAACCTTCCTCGTCGACCCGGTCGAATCGACCGACGAGATGATCCGCCAGGTCGACACCGCCCTCCTCCGACTGGGCCGCTACCGGCGCGGCGACCTCGTCGTCATCGTCGCCGGCTCACCCCCACACACCGTCGGATCCACCAACCTCATCCACGTCCACCGGGTCGGCGAGGACGACTTCACGAAGTAGACGCTGCCGCCCTCTGGAGAAGGTGCGGACGCGTGGCCCCGACGGGGTTGAGCTGCTCGTAGGCCCGTGCCACGTCGAGCAGGAACAGGTCGTTGCCCGGGGCGGCGACGATCTGCACGCCGACGGGCAGACCGTCGGCGCTGAAGCCGGCGGGAACCGAGATCGCGGGGCAACCCAGCACCGTCACGGTCAACGCGGACGTCATCCAGTCGAGGTAGTCGTCGCAGCGACGGCCGTCGACCGCCGCCGGGTACTCGAGCTCGGCGTCGAACGGGAGCACCTGCGACACGGGCATCACCAGGATGTCGTGGTGGGTGAAGAACTCGACGGCGCGCTGCTGGATCTCCGCCTGCGCCACCATGGCTTTCGCGACATCGTCGGCGGAGAGCCGGTCTGCCTGCCGGATGTTGTCGAGCAGCGACGGCTTCAGCAGTTCGGGGGTGGCGTCGGCGCGGTCACCGAGGTCGATCTTGAACCGCCATGCCCGCAGTGTGCGGAACACCCACTCGGCGTCGGGAATCGACGGCGCGTCCTCGGCCACCACGGCACCCGCGGCGGCGAAGATCGACGACTGCCGGTCGTGAATCTCGCGGACCGGCGCGTCCACGGGGAAGATGCCGTTCAGATCCGCGGACACCGCGACGCGCAGACCCTGCAGGCCGGCGACACCGAGACGCGGCGCGACGGCGTCGGCGCTGAGAGAACTGCGGATCCGCGCGTCGGGTCCGGAGATCACCGACAGCAACAGTTCCAGGTCGTCGACGTTCCGGGCCATCGGCCCCTGCGTCACGAGTGAGTCCCAGGGCGCGCTGTTGGGCCAGCACGGAACACGGCCGGGGGTGGGGCGCAATCCGACGACGTTGCAGAACGACGCCGGGTTTCGCAGCGAACCGCCCATGTCGCTGCCGTCGGCCAGCGGGACGAGTCCCGCACCGAGCGCCGCCGCGGCGCCGCCGCTCGAGCCACCCGCGCTCTTGGTGGGGTCGTACGGGTTGGTGGTGGTCCCGAAGACGGGGTTGAACGTGTGCGAGCCTGCGGCGAATTCGGGGACGTTGGTCTTGCCGATCGTGACGGCCCCGGCCGCGATGACGCGTTCGGCGATCAGCTCACTGGTCACTGGCACGTTGTCGACGAGGAGCGATGAGCCCGCCACCGTCGGGAATCCGGCGACGTCGTGAGTGTCCTTGAACGCGAACGGCAGTCCGTGCAGCGGCCCCACCGGGGTCCCGGCCGCAGTCTGCGCGTCCGCGGCGGCGGCGGTGGCGTGCGCGCGGTCGAGGTCGAGACTGACGAGCGCGTTGACCGTCGGATTCACCTGCGTGATCCGGTCCGTGTGCAGGTGGAGCAGCTCGCGGGCCGAGATGTCCTTGCTACGCAGTGCGGCGAGCATCTCTCGCGCGGTCGAGTAGTGATCGATGGTCATTACGTGGTCTCCAGGATCGGGGTGGCGGCCGGAAGGTCTTCCGACGACGCGGAGGTCGGGGTGCGGGGACGGGTGGCGCGGACGACGGCCTCCACGACGGCGATTACCGCGAGGTTGAGGACCAGGCCGCAGATGCCGGCGTCGATGTTGGCGAGGTTCAGTTCGAAGACGGTCATCACGATGACGGTGAGCATGCCCACGACGAGTCCGGCGAACACGGATTGCTTGGCGAGCAATGGCTTCTCGGGCAGAGCCAGCGCCAGACCGGGAGCGAGCTGGCTGAGACCGCCGAACGTGAGCAGCAACAGGTTGGCCAGCAGATCGGGGCGCGTCAGGCCGAGTACGAGAGCCGTGGTGGCAGCCGCGATCACGACCAGGTGGTTGAACCGGAGCTTCGTGCGCTCGCTTTCGATCTTCACCAGGTTGTGCGACGCCAGCGTCGAGATGCCGATGCAGATGGCGCCGGCAGGCAGCATCGCGGCGGAGGCCGCGGCGATCGCGATCAGTCCGAGCGCCCAGTTCGGCAGGGCTCCCCCGGCCAGCGTGAGCAGGACGGCGTTGCTGCTGGTGTTGGGATTCAGCGCGAGGATCCCGACGAAGCCCAGCATGATCGGGAGAATCATGACCACCTGGTACATCGGCAGAAAAGTGTTGTTGGAGCGGATCACTCGACCGTTCTTCGCGGCCAGCAGTGGCGGCCAGAGGTGCGGGGTGGTGAGGAACCCGCAGCCGATCGCGGAGATCAGCAGGCTCGTGGTCCACCAGACCTTGTCGTAGTCGCCGGGGTTCACGGTCAGCATCTCGCTGTGGGTCTGGGCGATCTGGCCGAACACGTCGCCGATGCCACCGGCGAAGTGCAACGGGATCACGATGGACAGCACCACGACGGCGAGCAGGATCAGGACGTCCTTGACGTAGGCGGTGCGCGCGAGGCCGTGAATGCCGGCCCACAGCACGAATCCGACGACGAGGACGGTCGCGACGATCATGCTCAGCGTGCCCGAACTCGCGCTGCCCGTGACGAGACGGACGATCAGACCGAGGCCGGTGATCTGCAGCTGCAGGTACGGCAGCAGGAAGATGATGCCGCACAGGGCGACGAGCCGGCCGAGGAGCGGGCTGCGGTACCGGTCCGCGAAGAAGTCGGCCTGGGTGATGTATCCGCGGTCCTTGCTGAGTTTCCAGATTCGCGGTCCGATGAAATACAGGGCCACGTAGCCGAGTGGGATGTACGGGATGGCGTAGGTGGCGCCGATGCCCGCGGTGAACGCGATACCGGCGACACCGAGGAACGTGAACGTGGTGAACGATTCACCGGCCTGCAGGAAGAAACTGGTGACCACACCGAAGTTCCGTTTGCCGACCGTCCACTCGCTCAGGTTCTGAGCGCGTTTCCGGCGTCCACCGAACGCGATCACGGCCAATCCGATCATGCCGGCCAGGGTGATCCACAGAGCTGAGTTCGTCATAGCGTCGCCTCCTCGAGCTGGCGGTCGTCGCGCCGCTCCTCGTGCGGCCGGACGAGGCCGAACTCCACCGCTGCCAGGGCGGGCAGCAGCAGGAGCACCCAGGCCGAGCACCAGACGAGCAGCCGGGGCATCCCCAGCCACAGGTCGGCGGTGTTCACAAACGGCAGCCACACGGCGGTGACGAGTGCGAGCACCGGGGCGACCGGGACGAGCAGCAGCCAGCGGCGCTGCGGCGAATCCTCGATCGCCCCGAGAATGGCGTCTCGTTGCATGCTGTTCCTTCTTCCATCCGGGGAGTAGAGGAAGCATGCGTGGTGCGGATCACAGCACTCAACAGCTGGACGAGGTTCGGCGAAATCGGCCACCAGCCTGTCGGAGATCGCAATCAGGTGTGCCGGAGGGGCCGCCAGATGTCGAAATCCGTCACATTGCCCGCCCGCTGCGTTTGACCGCCTGCACCACCATGTTGGTTTCCAGGGCCGCCGCGTCCGCCACCCACGGCGCGGTGGTGATGTAGTCGTAAAGCACCGACTCGTCGGGCGCGGCGATGTTGGCGACCACCTGGTACTCGCCCGCCGTGCCGGCGGCGTACCGCACGTACGGCATCTCGAGCATCCCCCGCACAAGCGGTTCGATCCGGTTGCGCTGGGTCTTGATGAACAGCATCGCCTCGGCACGCAGCCCGAACAGGGCCGGATCCACCACCACCCGGAGGCTGATCGCACCCTCGGCGAGCAGCGACTGGACGCGTCGCCGGGCCGTCGCCTCGGACACGCCCGCGGTCCGGGCGAGCGCCGTGGTGCCCACCCGCCCGTTCTGCATCAACTCGCGGATGATCGTCCGGTCGACGGGATCCCGGGTGCCGCGTTCCAGGTCCGTGAGGAAGGTCGCCGGAGGCGACACCCCGCCGATCGCTTCCTTCTCGGCGGGGGTCAGCACCCCGGCCTCCCACTCGCGGACCGTGCGGAAGTATCGCAGCACGGGGTCGGTCCAGCTTCGGACCACGCCCATCGTCGCGGGCAGTTCGTCCATGACGAGCTTCGGGAGGCGGTCCCGGGACACGTGGATCTCGGCCACACAGTCGGCGGTGCCGGTGAGGATGTACACGAAGATGCAGTCGCTGCGCTGGGCGAGGGCGCTCGCCGCCACCCGAACCGTTCCCGGGGAGCACTGGAGGCGGACGATCGCGGTGCCGCCGCTGTTCGCGACGGCGGTGACGGCCACCCGGCCGGACTCGAGGAGCGCGATGCCGTGCCGGGTGACGTTCCGCTCGGGTTCGCCGAGCGCCTGGGCGATGCGGCTCCAGGAGCACCGCCCGTCGACCTGGAGGGCGGCGACGATCCGCTGATCGAGCGAGAACCTGCGTTCGGTCATTGCAGCCGCCTGCCCTCCATGCAACGTGTGCATGCGATGTTAGGCCAGTCGGGGGTGGCGAGAATCCAGATGCTGTTTGCGGCTGATATCGCGCCCCACGTCGTGACTCGAAATCGCTGGTCTGCAACGGAATACGTGTCGCAACGGGACCGCAGACGGACAAGCTGAACCACCAAAGGTTAGGCTAACCGTATATGGTCGTGACGTGACGGTGCGCATCGCCACGCGCACCGCAGTTGTCCGCTACGAAAGGTGATCGCATATGCAGTCGACGGCCGTTGCCGAGTCCGCAGAGACTTCGGCGGACCTCCCGCCGGGCGCGCCGTTCATTCTCTCCCGACCGCACGGCACCGTGATCGCCGACGGCATCCGCACCGGTTACGACTCCGCCCACGACGCCGCCGCGGCCCTGCGGAGCGGCACCGCGACGTCGGTGGTCGGCGCGCTCGCCTTCGACCCGTCACATCCCGCCGCGCTGATCGCACCACAGACGCTGCGTCATCACCCGGGAAGCTGGTCCCCTCGACTGCAGGCCCTTCCGCGCGTGCGCGCCGGTGCGTCGATTCCCGCGGAGGACGAGCACATTTCCCGGGTCGCCGCCGCCATTCACGTGCTGCGGGAACCCGAGGCCACACTGCACAAGGTGGTGCTCGCCCGATCGGTCGTCCTGCACGCCGACGAACCGCTGCATCCGCACGCACTGCTCGCGCAACTCGTCGCGAACGACCTCGGCGGCAACGGCTTCAGCGTCGATCTGAGCGCCGCAGGCACAGGCTGGTCGGGACGGCACCTCGTCGGCTCGAGTCCCGAGGTGCTCATCCGTCGCCACGGCGACACCGTGACCTGCCACCCTCTCGCCGGATCCGCTCCCCGGCACACCGATCCCGAGATCGACCGGCTGACCGCGGAAAACCTCGCGTCGTCGGAGAAGAACCTGCGCGAACACACCCTCGTCGTCGAGGCGCTGCGAGCGAGCCTCGAACCGTTCTGCACCGAGCTCGACATCCCCGACCGGCCCACCCTCACCAGCACACCGCAACTGTGGCATCTCGGCACGCCCGTGTCGGGACGGCTGCGGGACCGCTCGGTGACCGCACTGGACCTCGCCGTCGCCGTGCACCCGACCCCGGCCGTGTGCGGCACCCCCACCGACGCGGCGCGTGCACTGATCGGCGAACTCGAGGGCGACCGCGGCTTCTACGCCGGCGCCGTGGGCTGGGCCGACGCCGACGGTGACGGCGAATGGATTGTCACCATCCGGTGCGCGCAGATCGACGCCGACCGCACCACCGTCACGGCGTACGCCGGCGGCGGCATCGTCGCCGCATCCGAACCGGACGACGAACTCGCCGAGACCACAACCAAACTGGGCACCGTCCTCGCCGCACTGGGACTCCCCCGATGAGCGGCACGACACTGGTCGTCGGGGCGGCACAGGGCATCGGGCGGGCCACGGCCGTCACACTGTCGCGGTCCGGTCACCGCCTGGTACTGCTCGATCGCGACGCCGACGGCCTCTCCGCCACCGCGGCACTGCTCGACACCCCGCCGCTCGGCACCGCCGTCACCGACATCCGCGACACCGCCGCCGTCACCGACACCGTCCGCCGGATCGAGGACGAGCACGGACCCATCACCGCACTCGCGCACGTGGCGGGTGTGCTCGAGACCGGCTCGGTGCTCGATGCCGACCCCGAGAGCTGGCAGCGGGTGTTCGACGTCAACGTCACCGGCCTCGTCAACGTGCTGAGGGCGGTCGGCACCGGAATGCGCGAGCGTGCAGCCGGTTCCATCGTCGTGGTCGGTTCCAACGCCGCGGGCGTCCCCCGCACCGGCATGGGCGCGTACGGCGCGTCCAAGGCTGCCGTCTCGATGATCGTCCGGGTACTCGGCCTCGAACTCGCCGAATACGGGATCCGCGCCAACATCGTCGCCCCCGGCTCGACGGACACCGCGATGCAGCGGTCGCTGTGGTCGGATCCCGCCGACGACGCCGGAGCGCGCGGGGCGATCGACGGCGACCTGGGCTCGTTCAAGGTCGGTATCCCGCTGGGCCGCATCGCCGACGCCGCCGACATCGCGGACTCCGTCGAGTTCCTGCTGTCGGAGCGGGCGCGTCACATCACCATGCAGGCGCTCTACGTCGACGGCGGCGCTACCCTCCGAGCCTGACGCCCCGAACAGCCATGCCCGTGAAAGGACTTTCGATGACCACGAGCGTTCGCGCTCCCCTGGAGACCACCGTCGGCTACCCCGCCGACCTCGCCGCACGCTACCGTGACGCCGGGTACTGGACGGACGAGACGTTCCAGCAGTTCCTGGGCGCCCGCGCCGAGCAATTCGGGGACGCGATCGCCGTGACCGGGCCGGACGCGTCCGGGGTCGACCGTTCCCTCACCTACCGGCAACTGTCCGACCGCGCCGACCGGCTCGCCGCCGGGCTGCAGTCGTCGGGGGTGCAGCCCGGCGACCGGGTGGTGGTGCAATTGCCGAACGTCGTCGAGTACGTCGAGGTGATCTTCGCGGTCTTCCGGCTCGGCGCACTGCCGGTGTTCGCGCTTCCCGCGCACCGCGCCCAGGAGATCTCCTACTTCTGCAGCTTCACCAACGCCGCGGCCTACGTCGTCACCGATACGCACGCAGGATTCGACTACCGCACCCTCGCCCGCGACGTGGTGGCCTCGGCCGAGAATCCGCCCCGAATCATCGTGGCCGGGGACGCGGAGGAGTTCACGTCACTCGACGAACTGCGGGCGGCGGAACCGATCTCGGACGGGCCGGCGGTGGGTCCGGAATCCGTGGCATTCCTGCAGCTCTCGGGCGGAACCACCGGGGTGTCGAAGCTGATCCCGCGCACCCACACCGACTACCTGTACTCGGTGCGCGAGTCGGACCGCATCTGCGGTGTCGACGAGAGCACCCGCATGCTCGTCGTTCTGCCTGCGGCGCACAATTTTCCGATGAGCTCACCGGGCATCCTCGGTGTGCTGCACGCCGGTGGTCGCGTGGTGCTCGCGCCGGATCCGAGTCCCGACACCGCGTTCGCGCTCATCGAGAAGGAGGGCGTCACGATCGCGTCGCTGGTGCCGCCGCTCGCGTTGGCGTGGCTCGCCGCCAGTGGTCGCACGGAACGCGACCTCTCGAGCCTCGAGGTGCTGCAGGTGGGCGGTGCCAAATTCAGCGCCGAGGCCGCGAAGCGGGTCCGTCCCGAACTCGGGTGCACGCTGCAGCAGGTCTTCGGGATGGCGGAGGGCCTGGTCAACTACACCCGGCTCGACGACCCGGAAGACACGATCGTCACCACCCAGGGCAGACCGATCAGCCCCGACGACGAGGTCCGGGTCGTCGACGACCGGGGCGAGCCCGTCCCGAACGGCACGTCCGGTCATCTGCTCACCCGCGGCCCGTACACCATCCGCGGGTATTACCGGGCTCCCGAACACAATTCGACGGCGTTCACCGAGGACGGCTTCTACCGCACCGGCGACATCGTCCGGCTCACGGACGACGGCTACCTCGTCGTCGAGGGCCGCGCGAAGGACCAGATCAACCGCGGCGGCGAGAAGGTGGCCGCGGAAGAGGTCGAGAACCATCTCCTCGCACACCCCGCCGTCGCCGACGTCGCGGTGGTGTCGATGCCCGACCCGTATCTCGGTGAACGGAGTTGCGCGTTCGTCGTGGTCCAGGGCGAGCAGCCGAAGGCCGTCGAACTCAAGAAGTTCGTCCGCGGCCGCGGACTCGCCGAATACAAGGTGCCGGACAAGGTCGTGTTCGTCGACGAGTTCCCGGTCACCGGCGTCGGCAAGATCAGCAAGTCCGACCTGCGCCGGGCACTGGAGAAGACGTTCGTGACTTCGTGACCCCACCCGGCTATCGGGACAGTCGCCCCAGCAGCGCGGACGCGACGGCGATCCCGAGCACCGCGGCCGCCACGAGCACCCCGAAGTCCAGCCAGTAGTTCGTCGGCTGGCCGATCAGCAGCCCCCTGAGTGCGGACACCTCGTAACTCAGGGGGTTGGCGCGGCTGATCGCCTGGACCCACCCCGGCATCAATTCCACCGGGTACAGCGCGTTCGACGCGAAGAACAGCGGCATCGTGATCGCCTGCCCGATCCCCATCAGCCGGTCGCGTTTGAGCACCACCCCGGCGATGGCCACCGACAGGCACGAGAAGAACGCCGCTCCCAGCACCACGACCGCGACGACACCCAGAAGTCGCACCGGATTCCACGTCATTCCGACGCCGAGCAGCGCCGCCACGACCACGACGACCACGGCCTGGGCCACCGCGCGAACACCGGCCGCGAACGCCTTACCCGTGACGAGAGCCGCACGCGGAGTGGGTGTCACGAGCAGTTTGGTCAGGACCCCGGCGTCGCGTTCCCAGATGATCTGGATGCCGTAGAAGATCGCCACGAAGAGCGCCGACTGGGCGATGATGCCCGGCGCCAGATAGTCCAGGTAGGGGACGTCGCCGGTCGGGATCGCGCGGATGCGGCTGAACGTCTCCCCGAAGATGACGAGCCACAGGATCGGCTGGATCGCGCGGGTCACCAACTCCGTGCGGTCGTGGCGGAGCTTCTGCAATTCGACCAGACAGAACGTGACGATCCGCGACAACAACCGGAGCGCATCCCGGGTCGGCGGTTCAGCCCAGACGGCGGGCAGTGCGGCGGGCGCTACGGACATCCCGGAGCCCTCCCTTCTCGTCGGCGGTGAGGCTGTCACCGGTGAAGTGGCGGAAGACGTCGTCGAGCGTCGCGTCCGGCCCCAGTTCGGCGACGAGTCCCGATGGGGAACCGACCGCCCGCAGTTCGCCGCGGTGCATCAACGCGACCCGATCACACAGCGCCTCGGCCTCTTCCATGTAGTGGGTGGTGAGCAGGACCGTCATCCCGTACTGCTTCTGCATCTCGGTGACGCGGGTCCACACCGAATCCCGCGCCACCGGATCGAGCCCGACCGTCGGTTCGTCGAGCACCAGCAACGACGGCCGGTTGACCAACGCCTGCGCGAGTTCGAGGCGCCGGACCATGCCGCCCGAGAAACTCGACGCGACCCGGTCGGCGACGTCGGCGAGATCCACCGTCTCCAGCACCTCGTCCACCCGGCGCCTGCGTTCGGACCGGGGTACGTCGTACAGGCGGGCGAACCAGGACACGTTCTCACGGGCGGTGAGCGCGCCTTCGATCGACAACTGTTGCGGCACATACCCGAGCAGCCGTCGAACGGCCATCGCCTGGGTGCGCACGTCGAACCCGAAGATGCTCACGTCGCCGCCCTGCAGTGGGAGAAGGGTGTTGAGCAGTCGGATCGTGGTGGTCTTCCCCGCCCCGTTGGGGCCGAGAAGGCCGAAGCACTCCCCCGCCTCGATCACGAGGCTCAGGTCCTTCACCGCGGTGTAGTCCCCAAACGAGTAGGTCACGTGCGACAGTTCCAGCGCGTCGCCTGCCGACCGCTGTCGTGCGGCGGTCTGCGCCCTGCGAAACATCATCTGACGACCTCCCGATCGGTCGGCCCGGCCTGATCCGGGTGGAGCGCTCCGGCGAGGCGGGTGATGGCGGGGATGGCGGATTCGATGGCCTTCCTGTCCTCGGCACTCAGCCCGTCGAATGCGGCGGCGACCTCGATGTTGCGGCGGTCGCGCCAACGCTCGACCTGTGCCCGAGCGTCGTCGGTGAGCGCCAGGCGGGCGACGCGGCGGTCGGACTCGTCCCGCACCCGTTCGACCAGCCCGGCGTCGGTCAGTTGCCGCACGAGGGTGGAAACGGTGTTCGCCGCGAGGCCCAGGGCCGCCGCGGCCTCCGCTACGGACGTGCCGGGCCTGCGACGGAGCAGACGCACCAACTCCACCTGTGACCCCGTCAACGGGGTCTCCGGCCACGGCCGCCCGACTCGACGGCGCGTGTGCCGGCGCAGCAATCCGATTGCGGCGAAGAGCTGTTCGGCAGGCGACTCGTTCTGTGCCATGAAATCAATATAGCTCTGTTTCAGAGGTATTACGAGGGCGGCTACGCTCGGGCATGCACAAGCGAGTTCGGATGATCGAGGTGACGAGGAGACGTCTGCATGTGCCTGGTCCTGTTCGCCTGGCATACCCGCCCCGACCTCCCCCTCGTCGTCGCGGCCAACCGCGACGAGTTCTACGCCCGGCCCACCGAACCGCTGAGCAGGTGGGACGACGGGTTCCTCGCGGGCCGCGATCTGCTCGCCGGCGGCACCTGGATGGGAATTGCCGACTCCCAGCGATTCGCGGCCGTCACCAACGTCCGCAACGGCGCCCCCTCGACCGGGGCGCGGTCCCGCGGCGCCCTGCCCGTCGACTACCTCCGCGGCGGGCTGTCACCCGCCGACTACGCCGAACAGGTGGCCGCGACCGGCGCCGAGTACGGCAGTTTCAACCTGCTCGTCGGCGACCCCACGGAACTGTGGTGGGCCACCAACCGGCCCCACGGCAGGCGGCAGCGGGTGGAACCCGGCGTCCACGGCCTGTCCAACGCCGAACTCGACACGCCGTGGCCGAAGGTGACCGGCGGCAAGCAGGCATTCGCGGCCGCCCTCGCAGCCGACGACGGCAGCCCCGAGGCCGACCCGGGGGCATACTTCGACGTGCTCGCCGACAGCGACCCCGCACCGTGGGACTCACTGCCCGACACGGGCATCGAACCCGAACTCGAGCGCGCCCTGTCGTCCCGGTTCATTCACTACGGCGACTACGGGACGCGGGCGTCGACACTGCTGCGGGTCCGGCCGGACGGCACCTTCGACATCACCGAACGACGGTTCGACGAGAACGGCCCCACCGGCGAGGTCCGCTTCCCCGCACGTGAGTGACAAAGTGTGCTCCCGCACGCTTTGCCACTCACGTCAGGTGAGGGAGGAACGGATGACGCCCGCCGTCTGATCGAGCGCGACCCGGCTCGGCGACTTCGGCATTCCGCGCAGCCCGAACCCGTCACCGGCCGTCCGGGGAACGACGTGCAGGTGGACGTGGAAGACCTCCTGGCCGGCGGCGATCCCGTCGGCGAGGAACAAGTTGACGCCCTGGGCACGCATCGGCCCGTGACGCAGCGCGGTCGCGATGCGCTGTCCCACCGCGAACACCGCCGCGCCGTCGCCCGGGTCGAGGTCGGCGAGCCCGCTCGCGTGCCGCTTCGGGACCACCAGCAGGTGTCCGGAGGTCCACGGCCGGATGTCCATGAACGCCATCACGTCGTCGTCCTCGTGCACGACGCTGGCGTCGGATCGGCCCGACACGATCTCGCAGAAAATGCAGTTCACGGGTAGGCACCTCCGGTGCTTGTGCGCCTTTTCGGTAGTCCCCGCTACCAAAAAGGCGCACGGGCGCTACGCGCCTACAGGATCGGGGACGGCTGGTAGGCGGCTGCCTCAGGGTTGGCGTCGACGAGCTTCTGCACCTGCGCGACGACCGTGGCGACCTGCGACTCGGCGGCACCGATGAACGCCTTCTTGTCGGCGAGGGCCTCGTCGAGGGCGGCCCGGTCGAGGGGCAGGCGGTCGTCGGCGGCCAGACGGTCGAGGAGGTCGGGTTCCCTGCCCTCCTCGCGCATCGCCAGCGCGACGGCGACGGCGTGTTCCTTGATGACCTCGTGCGCCGTCTCCCGGCCCACTCCGGCCCGCACCAGGGCCATCAGGACCTTGGTGGTGGCGAGGAACGGCAGGTACCGGGTGAGTTCCTTCTCGATGACGGCGGGGTAGGCGCCGAATTCGGCGAGCACGGTCAGGAACGTCTCGATCAGTCCGTCGATCGCGAAGAACGCGTCCGGCAGCGCGACGCGGCGCACCACCGAGCAGAACACGTCGCCCTCGTTCCACTGCGCGCCCGCGAGCTCGGCGGCCATGGTCGCGTACCCGCGCAGCACGACCTGCAGTCCGTTGACGCGCTCGCAGGAGCGGGTGTTCATCTTGTGCGGCATCGCGGACGAGCCGACCTGGCCGGGCTGGAAGCCCTCGGTGACCAGTTCGTGGCCGGCCATCAGGCGGATGGTGTGCGCGAACGACGACGGCCCGGCCGCCACCTGCACCAGCGCCGACAGCACGTCGTGGTCCAGCGACCGCGGGTACACCTGGCCGACGCTCGTGAACACGTGGGAGAAGCCGAGGTGCTCGGCGACCTTCTGCTCCAGCGCCTCCAGCTTGGACGCGTCGCCGTCGAGGAGGTCGAGCATGTCCTGCGCGGTGCCCATGGGCCCCTTGATGCCGCGCAGCGGGTAGCGGTCGATCAACTCGCGCAGCCGGGTGAGCGCGACGAGCAGTTCGTCGGCGGCGGACGCGAACCGCTTGCCCAGTGTGGTGGCCTGCGCCGCGACGTTGTGCGACCGGCCTGCCATGACGAGGCTGCCGTACTCGGCGGCCCGCTCGGCCAGCCGGGCGGCGACCGCGACACCGTGCGCGTGGACGTGCTCGAGCGACCGCAGGATCTGCAGCTGCTCGACGTTCTCGGTGAGGTCGCGGCTGGTCAGACCCTTGTGAACCTGCTCGTGCCCGGCGAGTGCGTTGAATTCCTCGATGCGGGCCTTCACGTCGTGGCGCGTGACGCGCTCGCGGTCGGCGATGGAGTCGAGGTCCACCTGCTCGAGCACCCGCTCGTAGTCGGCGAGCGCCTCGGCCGGCACGTCGATCCCGAGTTCCGCCTGGGCACGCAGCACGGCGAGCCACAGCTGACGCTCGAGGACGATCTTGTGCTCGGGCGACCACAACTCGACGAGTTCGGGGCTGGCGTAACGGTTGGCAAGGACGTTCGGGATGCGGCTCACGAGTCCTCAGTTTACGGCGGTGCTACAGCTCGACGTGGTCCGGCCGGTCGAGGGCGGGCGCGACGACGTCGACGACGTCGAGCAGCATGGCCCGGGCTAGGGCACGCAGGTCGGGGTCGTGTTCGCCGAGCGCGGTCACCAGAGCTCCGTCGACGACGGCGACGAGCCGTCGGAGTTGCTCCTGCCGGACGTCGCGGTCGGAGCGTCGCAGGGCCTCGGTGAGTATGTCGTCGAGTTGCGCGCGCAACCGCAACTGCACCTCGCGCAGTTCGGGGCGACGCGCGCAGGCCGTGAACCGCTCGTACCGGGAGATCAGCCTCTCGCGGCAGTCCTCACTGATCAGTGCCGGTCCGACGAGTAGCTCGAGGAGGAGGTCGACGGTGGATTCGCGGCCGCGGCGCCGGTGCGTGACGTCGTCGACGCGGCTGCGCATGACCGCGAGATCGCGGTTGCCGTTGCATTCGACGGCCTTCGCGATCAGGTCGTCCAGCGACTCGAAATAGTAGGTAGTCGACGCGAGCGGAAGGTCGGCCCGGGTGGCCACCGAGCGGTGCCGGACCGCGTCGAATCCGCCCTCGAGCAGCAGATCGGCGGCAGCCTCGACCAGCGCCTGTCGGCGCCGTTCGCCCTTCGGAGTTGCCGCAGATGACACCAATTCATCCTGCCAGCCGCGGGTGCCGCACCAGGGCAAATTGGACGACAGACCGCGAAGTATGTGGGCTGCGGAGGCCGCCCGCGTAGCGTCGGGACCATGCGGGTGTCGGTGCGGATCGCAGGCGCGGACCGCGGCCGAAACCCTGCCTCGGTCCGAGGTCCTCGAGTTCCCCGGTCTGGGCCACGACGTGCTGCAGTCCTCGGATTGCGCCCCGGCCGTCACGGTCGGCTTTCTCGAGAACCCGGTCGGCAGCTACGACACGAGTTGCCTCGCGCGAGCACAGATGCCGTCCTTCACGACCGGATGAGATCCAGGGGCCGGCAGTTGAGGCGACGGAGCCGCAGGGCGATGGTCACCAGCGCCGGGAATGTCACGGCGAGAAGCGTGAACCGCTGGAGAAGTCCGGCGACGTCGTGCAGCGGGGCACCCTCCGGCATCGCGAACCGGCCCAGCATCACGAAGCATCCCAGTCCGAGGACCCCGGCGACCGCGGTGTACCACGCCAGGCCGCGCCACCGCGGATCGGCGGCGAACCGGCGCGACAGCACCAGCAGCGACAGCGCGCTGCAGGAGAAGAACGTGACCCCCGAGATCACATGGTGGCCGGGGTCGTAGGCGTTCCCGGTCGCGTCCTCACGCAACGGGAACCCGGCGGCAAGAACCAGCCCCACCGCCGCCGCGCCGAGCAGAGCCGGTCCCGCCCAGCCGAAGCGTGTCGCCGCGATGCCGCGGTGCAGTCCGGCCGCGAAGATCAGCAGTAGCACGGCGAACGCCAGGAAGTTCAGCTGCTGGATCCACCCACTCGGGTCCGCCTCGAGAGCGCTGATCGGGTCGGCGATCGAGCTGTAGTCGTCCCGGAGGAATACCTCCTGGGCGACGAACCCCGCGGTGAACACCAGCGGTCCCGCTGCGCCCGCACGGGCGGCCCACCGCTGGAAGTCGGAGCGCGACACGAGAACTGACGTGTTGACCATGCCTTCGACGCTAGAGCGACGTCACCACCCGGGCATCGGAAAATTCACCCATCCCGCCCCGGGCGGAACATGGGTCGTTCTACCCACTGCGGTCAGTTGTCGGGAAGGACGGCTCCGGTCGCCGCGTCGACGTTCACGTCGTAATCCCAGCCCTTGGCGTCGCGGATGTGAATGTGCCACACCGCCGTACCATCCCGCTGCTGCTGCTCGGCGTTCGCGACCGTGCCACCCGGGACCGTCGCGACCGCGATCTGCTCCGCCTGCTGCTGGGTGACCGCCCCGCCGGCGGGGGGCGCGGGTGCGGGCGTCGCGGTGGTCTCCCTGTTCTGACTGTCGGGCACCACCGCGCCGGTCGCCGCATCGACATTCACGTCGTAGTCGTAGCCCCGCGTGTCGCGGATGTGGACGTGCCACACCGTCTTACCGTCCCGCTGTTGTTCCTCGGAGTTAACGACCGTGCCACCCGGGACCGTCGCGACGGCGATCTGCTCCGCCTGCTGCTTGGTGACCGCGGATGCCACCGCCGTGCCCGTCGTTGTGGGCGCCGTCGTCGTGGCCGTGGCAGACGCCGTGGCACTGGCAGAGGTCGACGAGGTGTCACTGCTGTCGGAACCGCACCCACCCAGCAGCAGCGCGGAGGCCGCAACAACCGGGATCAGGCTCGCACATCGCACAATTCTGGTGGTCATCGTGGCTCCTCGATCGCTCGACGGCGTGGACCTGCCTGTCAGAGTACGGGAGCGACAACCGACCTCGCGGTAGTTTTCCGCAGTTCTCGCCGGTCCGGGTCAGCCCGTCACCACGCCCGGCACGACCGCCTGCCGAAGCCGCGCCGGGCCAGCACGAGCCAGACGATGGGCAGGAAGACGAGCGGGGGGACGCGGACCAGGGCGACCCACAGGATCGCGGCGAGCACGGCCACCACGAACACGAGTGTCCGCAGCGCCGCGGCCTCCCGTCCCGGATCACGGCGCACGCGATCGGGTTCGGGCACGAAGCGCTGTTTGTCCGGGAGGTCCGCGAAGAGCGGCGTGAGGTCGGCGGCGGTCTTGGCGAGGTACGCCTGACGGACCCTCGCGTCGAACTCGTCGGTCTCGAGCCGTCCGGCTGCGAAATGTTCGGCGAGTGCCGCCGCGGCTTGCTCCCGTTCCACGGTCCCGATGCGGACTCCGCCGGGAACGGGTGGCTGTGGATGACTGATGTCGCTCATGTCGTCGCCTCAGGGCCGGTGTGTAACACTGTAATCCTAGCCACAGTGTAGGCCTTCTACTCCTGGTCGCGCCCGTGGAAACCTTCCCGGCGCTGCTCCTCCGCCCGTTCCCGGCACCGCCGCACGAACTCGGCTTCCTCCGGGTCGGTGGGCAGCTGACCTCCCTGGTCCTTCTGCGGCCGTCCGACGAGGAGCCACAACACCGAGCCGACGAGCGGAAGCAGCAGCACGATCACCAGCCAGCCCTCCTTCGAGAGGTTCCGGAACTGGTCGTCGTCGGTGGTGATGGCGTCGGCGAAGCACAGGACCCACAACACGAATGCGAACAACGCGATGTACAGCATCGCCGTTCTCCTTGCCTGGCACGCCCGAACACGCAGTGCGCCCAAGTCCATCGAACAACTGCAGCGGCGGCGCCGCAAGAGGCGTGGCCGGGAAACTCCGGCTACAGCCAGCGACCCAGTCGCACCAGCGATTCCCGGACCTCGGCTGTGGATCCGGCGAACGACAGCCGGACCGTCCGGTCGCCGTGGACGGTGTCGAAATCGATGCCCGGGGCCAGCGCCAGACCGGTGTCCTGCAGCAGTCGCGAGCACCATTCCGTCGACGTCGCGCCGTGGGATCCGCCGAGCAGGTGCCCGATGTCGGCGTACACGTAGAACGCGCCGTCGGCTGGCGCCAGGTCGGTGATACCCAGTTCCGGGAGTCCGGTGAGCAGCAGCTCCCGGTTGACGGCGTAGCGCTGGACGTGGCCGTCGAGCTCGGCCCTCGATTCCTCGGTGAACGCGGCGATCGCCGCGTACTGGGAGATGGCGGGCGGGCATACCGTCATGTTCGACGCGAGCCGCTGCAACGGGCGACGCAGCCCCTCGGGCACCAGCATCCAGCCCAGCCGCCAGCCCGTCATCGAGAAGTACTTCGACACCGATCCGACGACGACGGATTCGCGCGACGTCTCCCACGAGCTGGTCATCGCCTGCTCGCCGTATCCGATGCCGTGATAGATCTCGTCGGAGATCAGCAGCGTCCCGTGCTCGTCGCACCAGCGGGCGAGGGCGGCCAATTCGCCGGGGTCGATGACGGTGCCCGTGGGGTTGGCGGGGCTGGCGACGATCAGTCCGGCAGGCGGCTCGGGCAGGGCGTCGAGCATCGCGACCGTCGGCTGGAACCGGGTGTCTGCTCCGCAGTCGATCTCGATGACGGTGCAGCCGAGCGCGGCGAGCGTGTTCCGGTAGGCCGGGTAGCCGGGGCGGGCCACCACGACGGTGTCGCCGACGTCGAACGCGGCGAGGAACAGCAGCGTGAACGCACCCGAGGATCCGGTGGTCACGACGACGTCCTCGGCATCGACGTCGATACCGGACTTGGCGGAGTGGTATCCGGCGATCGCCTCCCGCAACGGCAGAATGCCGAATGTCTCCGTGTAGCCGAGCAGGTGTCCGTCGAGCACTTCCCGCGTCGCGCGGAGCACCGGCTGCGGCGCGGGAGTGGACGGCTGTCCCGCCGCGAGCGTCAGCACGTCACCGTGGGTGCGCTGACGTTCGGTGGCGGCCTTCCACACGTCCATCACGTGGAAGGTCTGGATGTTGGACCGCTGGGATTCTGGACGCACCCCTTGACGCTAGCGTGACGCGCTCACTGCCCCGCCAACGCGTCCCGCTGCGACTCCACCGTCTCCCGGATCGCCCCCACCACCGCCGCGACCTCCGGTCGGCGCAACGACTCGGGTCGCGCCACGAGCCAGTACGCCAGCGTGGCCTCGACCTGCCCGGGCAGCACCCGCACGAGGTCGGCGTGGCGGTCGGCCATGAAGCACGGCAGCAATCCGATGCCCGCCGACGCCCGGGTGGCCTCGACGTGCACGAACACGTTGGTCGACGTCACCGATTCGCGCATCGAGACGGTGAGGCGGCGCGCGAGGTCGAGTTCGTCGACCTGCAGCATCGAGTCGATGAAGTAGACGAGTGAGTGATCGGCCAGATCTCCCACCTGCCTCGGGGTGCCGTGTTCGGACAGGTACGCCTTCGCGCCGTACAGGCCGAGGGTGTAGTCGGCCAGCCACAGCGCCTCCGCCCGGTGCACCTGCGGCTTGCCCACGACGATCTCGATGTCGAGCCCCGAGCGATGCTGTGAGGCCCGGCGGGTGATCGCGACGATCTCCACGGACACCTCGGGGTGCCTGCTGCGGATCAGTGCGCCGGCGGGTGCCGCGATGTAGGCGCTGAACCCGTCGGTCGCCGATACCCGGACCACGCCCTTCAGGTGGTCGGCGCGGCCGGGTTCGGCGACGAGTCCGTGGACGGCGGCCTCCACGCGTTCGGCCGCGGTCAGCGCCTGCCGCCCGAGGTCGGTGAGTTCCCACCCGCCCGCGGCCTTCACGAGGACCCGGCCGCCGAGGCTTTTCTCCAGACTCGCGATCCGCCGCGAGATGGTCGTGTGGTTGACGCCCAGGTCGTCGGCGGCGGTGTTGAAGCGGCCGGTCCGCCCCACTGCCAGCAGTACGAGCAGGTCATCGGCGCTGGGCAGGGCTGTTCCAGAGGTCACTTGTGCATATTTGCACATGCCGACTGCAGGTTGCGTCATTGTGTGCGCACAAATATGCATCAATACTCGGCAGGACCAATGAACTGTGTCCCCAGTCACAACGGGGTACGGAGTGTAACGAGGAGCGACAGATGAGCGTCGACGAAACAGCGCACGCGAAGGAAGCCCCGCCGTCCGGGCTGAAGAAGGTGGTCGGCGCATCCATGGCCGGCACCGTCGTCGAATGGTACGAGTTCTTCCTCTACGGGACCGCGGCGACGCTCGTGTTCAGCAAGGTCTTCTTCGCGGCCGGGGACAACGAACTCGACGCGATCATCGCGGCGTTCGTCACGTACGCCGTCGGCTTCGTCGCCCGGCCCCTCGGCGGCATCGTCTTCGGTCACTTCGGCGACAAGTTCGGCCGCAAGCAACTGCTCCAGTTCAGCCTCCTCCTCGTCGGCGCGGCCACGTTCCTGATGGGCTGCCTGCCCACGTACGGCCAGATCGGGTACTGGGCCCCGGCCCTGCTCGTCACCCTCCGCTTCATCCAGGGATTCGCCGTCGGCGGCGAGTGGGGTGGCGCGGTGCTGCTGGTGGCCGAGCACAGCCCGAACAAGTCCCGCGGCTTCTGGTCGTCGTGGCCGCAGGCCGGCGTGCCTGCCGGCAACCTCGTCGCGACCGTCGTCCTGCTGATCCTGACGACGACGCTGTCCGATGCGGCGTTCCTCAGCTGGGGCTGGCGCGTGGCGTTCTGGCTGTCGGCCGTGATCGTCCTCGTCGGCTACTACATCCGCACGAAGGTCACGGACGCCCCGATCTTCATCCAGGCGCAGAAGGAAGCGGAGCACATCAAGGAGACGGCCTTCAGCGTCTTCGAGGTGCTCAGGCGCTACCCCCGCGGCGTGCTGACGGCGATGGGCCTGCGTTTCGGTGAGAACGTCATGTACTACCTGGTGGTCACGTTCTCGATCACCTACCTCAAGGTGGTCGTCCACACGGACACCGCGCAGATCCTCTGGTGGATGCTGATCGCGCATGCCGTGCACTTCGCGGTGATCCCGCTCGTCGGGCGACTCTCCGACACCATCGGCCGGCGCCCCGTCTACATGATCGGCGCGGTGACCGCGGGCACGTGGGGCTTCTTCGCCTTCCCGATGATGAACAGCGGGCACAACGCCGTCATCCTCGGAGCGATCATCATCGGCCTGGTGTTCCACGCCTTCATGTACGCCGGTCAGCCGGCAATCATGGCCGAGATGTTCCCGACGCGCATGCGGTATTCGGGTGTCTCCCTCGGCTACCAGGTGACGTCGATCGTGGCCGGTTCGCTGGCGCCGATCATCGCGGCCAGCCTGCTCAGCAAATACGACTCGTCCGTTCCGATTGCGATCTACCTGGCGATCGCGTGCCTCGTCACCGTCGTCGCCGTGATCGTCGCCCGGGAGACCAAGGGCATCTCGCTCGAATCGATCGACGAGGCGGACGCCCAGATCCTGGCGGACGAGAAGGCCGCCGGCGCGAAGAACGGGGTCCCCGCATGACCGAGCAGAACCTGACCGGACGCACCGCGCTCGTCACCGGCGGCGCCAGCGGAATCGGCGCAGCCTGCGCCCGGACGCTCGCCGCACGCGGAGCCCACGTCACGGTCGCCGACCTCGACGACGTGGCCGCCAAGAGCCTCGCCGACGAAATCGACGGAACCGCGTGGCACGTCGATCTCCTCGACACCGAACCGCTCACCGAGCTGCGGCTGGAGACCGACATCCTCGTCAACAACGCCGGGATCCAAACCATCAGTCCCATCGAGGAATTCCGCCCCGAGGACTTCCGGCGCATCCAGACGCTGATGGTCGAGGCACCGTTCCTGCTGATCCGTGCCGCCCTGCCGCACATGTATTCCACGGGATTCGGGCGCATCGTCAACGTGTCGTCCGTGCACGGGCTCCGCGCATCGGCGTTCAAGGCCGCATACGTCACCGCCAAGCACGGACTCGAGGGACTGTCGAAGGTGACGGCGCTCGAGGGCGGCCCGCACGGCGTCACCAGCAACTGCGTCAATCCCGGCTACGTGCTGACACCGTTGGTGCAGAAGCAGATCGCGGATCAGGCACAGGTGCACGGCATCAGCGAGTCCGACGTGATCGAGAAGGTGATGCTCACCGAGAGCGCGATCAAGCGACTGGTCGAACCGGCGGAGGTGGCGTCCCTCGTCGCGTGGCTTGCGTCCGCCGACGCAGGCATGGTCACCGGCGCCTCCTACACGATCGACGGAGGATGGACCGCCCGGTGACGTGACGACAAAGGCGTGCACCCCCGGATGTTCCGGGGGTGCACGCCTCTCAGTCGTGGGAGTGCCTCGACCTCAGGGAATGGCGATGCGTCCCTCGACAGCGGCCAGTCCGATGTCCTTGCGGAAGTGGCTTCCCGGCAGCTTGATCGCGGAGATCTTGGAGTACGCATCCGCGCGCGCCGCGTCGAGGTCCGCTCCGACTCCGACCACGCTGAGCACGCGTCCGCCGGCGGAGACCACCTGATCGTCGACGAGCTTGGTGCCTGCGTGCAGGACGCCGTCACCGTCGGCGCCGGTGATCACGTCGCCGGTGCGCGGGGTGGCCGGGTAGTGCTCGGCCGCGACCACGACGGTCACCGCCGAGCCGTCCTGCCATTCGAGTGGCGCGACCTGATCGAGCGTTCCGGTGGCGGCCGCGTTCAGCAGTTCGCCGAGCGGGCTCTTCAGCAGCGCGAGTACCGCCTGCGTCTCGGGGTCGCCGAAGCGGCAGTTGAACTCGACCACGGCGGGGCCGTCCTTGCCGATCGCCAGCCCGGCGTACAGCAGGCCGCTGAAGGCGCTGCCCCGGGCGACGAGCTCGGCCGCGACCGGCTTCACGACGTCGTCGACGATCTGCGTCACGGTCTGCTCGGGCAGCCACGGCAGCGGCGTGTACGCGCCCATGCCGCCGGTGTTGGGTCCGGTGTCGCCGTCGCCGACGCGCTTGTGGTCCTGGGCAGGCAGCAACGGCACGACGGTCTCGCCGTCCACGACGCAGAACAGCGACACCTCGGGACCGTCGAGGAAGGATTCGAGGAGAACGGGGTGCCCGTTCTCGAGCAGTTCGGCCGCGTGATCGCGGGCGGCGTCCCGATCGGTGGTGACCACGACACCCTTGCCTGCCGCGAGGCCGTCGTCCTTGACCACCCAGTTGGGCCCGAAGCGGTCGAGTGCCTCGTCCAGCTTGGCGGGCGAGTCGACGATCTCGCTGTGCGCGGTCTTCACACCGGCGGCGGCCATGACGTCCTTGGCGAACGCCTTGGAACCCTCGATGCGCGCGGCGTCGGCCGACGGGCCGAAGCAGGCGATGCCTGCCGCGCGGACGGCGTCCGCGACACCCAGCACCAGCGGGACCTCGGGACCCACCACGACGAGGTCGGCGTCGAGCTTCTTCGCGAGGGCGGCCACCGCCTCCCCGGACGCGATGTCGACGGGGTGCTGCTCGGCGATCTTGCCGATCCCGGCGTTGCCGGGCGCGCACATCAGGGCATTGACACCCGGATCGCGAGCGAGGGCGAGAAGGAGGGCATGTTCACGGGCTCCGGAGCCGATAACGAGTACGCGCACGGGTGTCAGCCTACGGGCCGCGCCGAACGGGACGTTCGGAGCGTGCGGTCTCGACAGTCCTACCGGTTCGCGTTACCGTACTTCTAGAATTCCGTAATTCCGAATTATCAAATTTCCACAGGTGAAGGGATCTTCTCGATGACGAGGAAGCTGGGCACGGTCACAGCAGCAGTCGTCGGCTCCCACCCCGACGACGTCGCCTTCGTCGTCGACGACGGTCGCGGCCGAACGGTCGAGCACCGCGCCGGCGACACCGTTCCGCTGGCGTCCGCGATCAAGGTGGTGCACCTGGCCACCTACGCCCGGGCCGTCGCGCCGGGTGAACTCGACCCGGCCGAGCCGGTACCGCTGCCCGAGTGGAAACGCTGGTACCTCCCGAACACCGACGGCGGCGCCCACCCGAAGGCTCTGCAGCGGCTCGGTGTCACCGAACCCGACGACACCGTCACGCTCGAGCAGATGGTGACCGCGATGATCCAGGAGAGCGACAACGCCGTCCCCGACTATCTACGCGACCGACTCGGCGACGCCGCCCTCGCCGACGCCGCACGCCGAACACTCGAATGGCAGCCCGCCCCGCCCGGGCTGGACGGGCTGGGTTTCAAGGGCGGCAACCTTCCCGGGGTGGTCACCGAGGCGATGACCGATCCCGACACGATGTCGCAGCTAAGTTGTGCCGTGTGAACGACGAGTACGACGCCCGGCTCGCCGACCTCGAGGCGCGCGTCCACGCCCTCGAATCGGCCCGGACCGCCGAAACCCCCACACCCGACGTCGGCGAGAGCATCGGGCAGATCGGATATCAGGGCACCGTCGACCTGGGCGGCGAGATCCAGTGGACGATCCGCTACGACGCCGGCGCCACCCTCGACCTGTCCCCCACCGCCGTGTCGAACGTGCTCGCCGCGCTGGGACATCCGACCCGCCTCGAGATCGTCCGCACCCTGCTGCGCGGTCCCGCCGGCGCGGCAGAGTTGCAGACCGCGGTCGGGCTGTCCTCGCCCGGTCAGCTCTACCACCACCTGCGCGTCCTCGGCGGGGCACGCATCGTCGAGCAGGAGTCGAGGAACCACTACCGCATCGCGGCGGCGAAGGTGGTGCCGTTGCTGGTCATCACCCTCGCCGCCGCGGATGTCGGGGAACACCCCCTGTGAGTACTTGTTAACCGCCCGCGGTTAATAAGTACTCACGGGCGACAGCACGGGCTTCGGAGACGGCGTGCGCGACTTTGCGCGGTACGAGCGCGTCGCCGATGATGTGCACGCGTGCGCTTTCCGGTGCGAGTTGCGACCAGTCGCGCGGGCGCCGCTCACCGGCCACGACCACCCGGTCGACGTCGAGGCGCGTCCTCTCCCCCGACAGCGTGTTCTCGAACTCGACCGAGCCGTCGGAGACCGCGACGAGCGACGACAGCACGCGCACGTCGACCGGTTCCCCCGACAGCCGACGCAGGTACTGCACCCGGCCCTCCGCGGGAAGACCCGACGCGAAGGCCGCGGCGGGCGTCAGGACCGTGACGTGGTCGGCACCCGCGGCGAGCGCCGCTTCGACCGTGCTCGCTGCGGGCCAGAGCCCGAATCCGTCGTCGACCACCACGACGTGGCCGGCGCCGCGAAGAGCTCCTCCCCCATCGAGCAACGCCTGAGAGGTGAGCATGGACGACGTTCCCGCCAATTCCTGGGGAAGTTCTTCCACGGCACCGACGGCCAGGACTACGTCATCGAAGTCCGCCAGGTCGTCGGCATTGACGTGGTGCGCCAGACGGATTGCCACCTTCGGCATGTTGTCGGAGTAGTAGTCGAGGAGGCGACGCCAGC
Organism: Rhodococcus sp. IEGM 1307; assembly: GCF_030056915.1. Classification (NCBI taxonomy): domain Bacteria; kingdom Bacillati; phylum Actinomycetota; class Actinomycetes; order Mycobacteriales; family Nocardiaceae; genus Rhodococcus; species Rhodococcus sp. IEGM 1307. Next base: position 207,690 of record NZ_JASHKW010000001.1, on the reverse strand, counting down.
CGCTGCGATGCGGCGCGTCTGCCGCTGTCGCAAGCTGGCCTCCGATTCGCTCTCGTTGTTCGAAGAGTGTGACGTCGTGGTCGGGTCCGAGCCGCATCGCGCACTCGAGCCCGGCGGGGCCTGCACCGACGACGGCGATCCGTCTCCGCACTCTCGACCCGCGCGTGGGCCCCAGCGTCAGCGGGTACGCGGGACGTGCGGAATGACCCGGCGGCGCGAGGTCGGGATTGACCGAGCACAGTAGGACGGGGTCGAACGCTCGGCAGTCCTCGTTGCAGGACACGCACGGGCGGATCGACGCCTCGCGGCCGGTCAGTATCTTCCGCGGGAAGTTCGGGTCGGCGATCAGCGGTCGTGCCACACCGACGAGGTCGGCTCCCGATTGCAATGCAGTGTCGATGGACGCACCGGTCCGGAACGACTGCGACACCAGCAGCGGGGTCACTGCGGCGGCGCGTAATTGTCCGACCGAACCGAGCAGCGGCGGGTCGGTTACGGCCATGTCCCGGACGTAGGTGGTGCGTACGCCGACCGTGACGTTGACGTAGTCGAAATCGGAGAGGTGCGGTAGTAGGTCGCAGAGACCGTCCATGCTCAGACCTGCCTCGTCGCCGCCGTCGGAAGAGACGCGGACTCCGAGTACGACACCGGGGCAGGCGTCGCGGACCGCGGAGGCGATGCGGTCGAGGATCCGCACACGCTGAGCACCCGTCGCAGCGTCTCGGCCGAGGTTAGTGTTCGGCGAGAGGAATTGCGCAAGTAGATATCCGTGGGCTGCATGCAGTTCGACGACCGGGAAGCCGGCCGACCACGCGTGGACCGCGGATGTGCGGAATGCGTCGACGACCGCGTCGACGTCGGCGCCCGAGAGGGCGCGCGGTCGCGTCGGTTCGCGGGGCGAGCGGACAGCGGACGGCGCGACGGGGTGACTCCACATCTCGGCGCCCAGAGTTTCGCGTCCGAGGTGCACCAGCTGGCAGGCCGCGATGGCTCCTTCCTCGGTGATCGCCCGCGCCCGAGCCTCCAGGCCCGCGAGGACTTCAGGACGCCAGGCCTCGGTGATGTTGCCGTTGCGGTTGGTCGAACCGGGCGACACCACCGTGCCGCCGACGATGAGCATTGCGGCACCGCCGGCCGCGCAGCGTCGCCAGTAGTCGTCGTCGCCGCGTGAGGGGAGGCCGCCGGCGACGGCACCCGACGCGTGCGGCGTACCGACGAGCCGGTTTGCCAACCGAAGTGAACCGAGCTGCAGCGGCCGCGCTGCACGTGGAGTCGTCACACGGACCTCCTAAGTGAACTGGATTCACTTCACATTATCAGGTGATTGACATCACAAGGCGACTTCCTTAGATTCAAACTGATATCAGTTCAATTTAGCGAGGAGCAACATGTCGTTCGTTCTCGTCCACGGCGCAGGAATGGGCGCCTCGTGCTGGGCGCCTCTCCTCCCCTTGCTCGAAGGTGACACTCTCGCAGTCGATCTCCCGGGACGGGGACGGCGGCACTCCGTCGACCCGCGGTCCGTCACCCTCGACGACTGCGCCGCCGCAGTCATCGGCGACGTGGAGGCGGCGAACCTCGAGGACGTCGTCCTCGTCGCACACTCTTTCGCGGGAGTGACGGCCCCTCGGGTCATGCAGGCACTCGCACACCGACTACGGCACGTGGTCTTCCTGTCCGCCGTCGTCCCGCCCGACGGGACGCGAGTGATCGATCAGATCGATCCGGACGTCCGCGCCGCGGTGGAAGCCTCGATAGAAGATGGTGTGTACCGCCAGGATCCGATGGGCGCCGCCGCGATGCTCTGCAACGACATGGACGCGGAACAGACCGACTGGATGATCGCCCAGTTGGTCGACGATTGCGGCGCGCTACTCACGGAGTCCGTCGACCTGTCCGGTCTCCGCGCCGATATACCCCGTACATACGTACGTTTGACCAAGGACACCTGCTATCCACCCGAACTCCAGGAAAGATCTGCTGCCCTCGTCGGCGGCGACACCGCATTCCTCGAATCCGGCCACATGGCCATGGTCACGATTCCCGATCGCGTTGCCGCGCTGCTCAACGGTCTCGCGCCGTAGGCCTCATCCGACTCCTCCATCCGTCACCGAATACACGGGTTCGCATTCGGCGAACCGATACCGGAAGGGCTTTCATGCCATGAGAAGTATGCCGATAAAGCTGATGGCCGTCGCAGTGGTCGCCGCTTTCGCCTCCGCCGCTTGTGGATCCGGCGGTTCCGGTTCCACCGGTCCCGTGTCCGGCACGTGGGACGACGTCGTCGCCGCAGCCAAGGGCGAAGGCAGTGTCCTGCTGTACTCGAGCCAGAACCCCGCCAATCTCGAAGCTCTCAAAGTGGCGTTCGAGCAGGAGTATCCCGAGATCTCCCTCGAATACGTCCGGGGCACCGACGCCGACATCAACCCGAAGGTCGAGGTCGAGAATCAGACGAAACGGGGAACGGCTGATGTGCACATGATGACCGACGCCGCCTGGATCGAGACTGCCGCCGAGTCGGGCACCTACTCGACCGATCTCGTCGGCCCGGCATTCGATGCGCCGGAGTACGAACCGCAGAAGAGCATCATTTCCGACAAGTTCTTCCTGACCAGCGCGGCGGTGTTCGCTCTCGGCTGGAACACGACAGCACTTCCGGGAGGTCTGCAGAAGCCGGCAGACCTCCTCGACCCGGCGTTGAAGGGCAAGATCGGAATCGTCAACCCGTCCGGTATCGCCTCGTACGTCGACTTCTACCGATTCTTCGAGAAGAACTTCGGCGCCGACTACCTCCAGAAGCTCGCGGAGCTGAAGCCGCGGATCTACCCGAGTTCACTGGGGGTCGCGCAGGCCTTGACCTCGGGCGAGATCGTCGCAACCCCGGTAGTGCAACCGCTTGTGCGAGAGAAGGAATCGGGAGCACCGGTGGACTGGGCACTGCCCTCGCCCCCGTGGGGAACCCCGTGGTTCACGCACGCACTGTCCGCGGCGCCGCACCCGAATGCCGCACAGGTGCTGGCGAACTTCATGGTCACCCCCGCCGGCCAGAAGGCGTTGTCACTCGGTTACGCGAGCGCACTCCCCGGCATCGAAGGAAGCGTCGCACAGGCGCAGGACATCGCGCTGCCCAACCCGTCCGACCTGACACCCGAATCGCTCACCGAGTACCAGTCCGATTGGGAAAAGAGATTCATCCAGTGACGACCGACGACGCGCGACTGCGCGACACCTGCGCTCTCGTCACCGGTGCTGCACGAGGGATAGGTGCCGCGACCGCAGAACTCTTCCACGCCCACGGCGCCACGGTCTACCTGGGCGACGTCGACGACGAGGTGGGTGAACGTGTCGCGGCGAAAATCGGTGCGCGAGCGCACTACCGGCACCTCGACGTCACCGACGAATCTCAGTGGACGCGCGTCACCACCGAGATGGCGGATCGCGGGCATCCGATGCGTGTTCTCGTCAACTCCGCGGGCGCCGCATCCAAAGCGTCCATCATGCAGACGTCGCTCGCCGACCTACGACGCATGATCGACCTCAACCTTGTGGGGACTTTCCTCGGCCTGCAGGCCGCAGGCGCCGCCATGACCACGGGCGGATCCGTCGTCAACCTGTCCTCGCTGCGTGGCGTCCTCGCGACGGCCGAGCTCGGTGCATACGGCGCGTCGAAGTTCGGCGTTCGCGCCCTGACCCGAGTCGCGGCGTTGGAGTTCGCGGAATCGAATATCCGGGTCAACGCCGTGTGCCCGGGCAGCATTGAAACGGCAATTACCGCCGGCGCCGACTTCGCCGACGACGACATGGACGCGTATGTGAAAAGCATTCCGCTGCAACGCCGAGGTCTACCGCTCGAGGTGGCGAAGGCCATCCTGTTCCTCGCGTGCGAGGACAGCAGTTACATCACGGGCTCCGATCTCATGATCGACGGCGGAACCTCCGCGGGCGCCAGGACTCCGAAGCGCCCGACGCAGTCATGAGATGAACTGACTTCACTTTATTTTTCCTCGACAAACCACTCGCAACCAAGCAGGTGCCAAGGTGACATCACAATTCAGGGTTTCCAACCTGACCAAGACCTTCGGGTCCAACACCATCGTCGATCAACTCGACCTCGACATTCAGGACGGTGAATTTCTCGTCCTACTCGGCCCCAGCGGTTGCGGGAAGACGACGACCCTACGATGCATCGCCGGTCTCGAGACACCCGAGGGCGGGTCGATCACGTTCAAGGACCACACCGTCTTCGATGCGCCGACCCGCATCAACGTTCCGGCCTACAAGCGCAACATCGGCATGGTCTTCCAGTCCTACGCGCTGTGGCCCAACATGACAGTGCGAGAAAACATCCGGTACCCCTTGAAGGTTCGACGGATGAAGAGCGCCATCGCCGCCGGACAGGTCGAGACCGCCGCAGACATGGTCGATTGCGGAGCCCTGCTCGACCGGTATCCGTCCCAGCTCAGCGGTGGACAGCAACAGCGAGTCGCCGTGGCCCGCGGCCTGGTCGCCCAACCCGACCTGGTGCTGTTCGACGAGCCCCTGAGCAATCTCGACGCACGGCTGCGCGATCAGGTGCGGTCCCAGATTCATCAACTACACCAACGACTGGGCTTCACTGCCGTATTCGTCACCCACGATCAGGCCGAGGCATTTGCGCTCGGTGACCGACTCGCCATCATGAAGGCGGGCAAGATCGAACAGTACGACACCCCGGAGCGGGTCTACCAGACCCCGTCCTCCGACTATGTCGCCGCGTTCATCGGGATGGCGAACCGGCTCGAACTCGTCCGCCGGCACGAGGGGTGGACCACGCGAGCGGGGGCTCCCGTCGATCTCGACGCGGCGGGCGTCCAGGGCGACTACATCAGCGGCGATACGGCTGTGGGACGACTCCGGCCCGAAGACCTCGCACTTCATCATTCACTCGACGAGGTCCGTGCGGGTGACGTCGGCTTCGTCGGCGAACTCGTCACCTCCGAGTACGGAGGCCGCTATTTCGACGTGACGGTCGATGCCGGAGGCGAGCAGTTGTTCGTCCGCGCGGACGCGGAACGACACGGACGCTGGTTGCGTGCTGCCACCATCGGATCTCCTCTGGTGGTGAGCTTCTCGCCCACCAAGCTGCGAGTGTTTCCGCACCCGGACGGTCACGTGGATCTCCAGGTTCCCGTGCTCGCCCAGGCCGCCCGATCGGAGGCGTGATGGCTACGGTTGCGGTGAGTCGCGGCGCACGTCCGTTCGTCGTCAGTACGGTGTGGCGTACCCGACTCGGGTACGGCGCACTGCTGGCGGTTCTGGCGTATCTCGTCGTGCTCCCGCTCTTCCGCTTGCAGTCGCTGGCGTTCGAGGACGGCGGTCGCGGATATCAAGCCCAGTACGGCCGATACGACATCGGTCAGACCATCCGGACCACGATCGCCCTCGCTGTCTCGTCGCTCGCCATCGCCATGGTCCTCGGAACGATCCTTGCGTTCGCGGCGACCAGGCTGCCACGCCGGCTGAGCTTCCTCAGGATCGTCCCCATCCTCCCCATCGTGATGCCCGCGGTGGCCAACGTGGTCGGGTGGGCGTTCCTCCTCTCCCCCGGCCCCGGGTACCTGAACGCGCTCCTGCGGAAACTCCCCTGGTGGAACCACGTCGACTCCGGACCCATCGATGTCTACAGCACACCGTGGATCATCATTCTCACGGGCTTCGGACTCACGTCCTTCGTCTACCTCTTCGTCAGCGCGGGAATGCAGAACATCAGTTCCGAGCACCTCGAGGCAGCACAGATCAGCGGTTCGTCGACGCTCGGCGTGTTCTTTCGTGTAGTGCTCCCGCTGCTTCGCCCCTCCCTGGTTTACGGCGGTGGCATCGCGCTGCTTCTCGGATTGGGCCAGTTCACCGGACCACTCCTGTTGGGACAGAACACCGGCGTGAAGGTTCTCACCACCGAAATGTATCGGCGGGTGTCCGAGTCACCGGCGGACTTCGCCGCTGCAGCCGCGGCGGGCTCGCCGCTCGTCATCTTCGGCGTCGTCGTCGTGCTGGCGCAGAAGATGCTTCTCGGCAATCAGTCACGCTTCGTCACGCACGGCGGAAAGGCATTCGCACCGAACACCGGACGCTCGGCGTGGGCCGCCGTGTGCATCTCCGCGTATGCGATGCTCGCACTCGTCGTTCCGCTGATCGGACTCGCCATCGTGGCCGTGTCTCCCTATTGGTCGGAGACACTGTCCTGGAATCTCTTCACACTCGACAACTTCCGGGCGCTGTTCCGGACGGCGAGCATCGTCGACTCGGTGTACACGAGTCTCCTCACCTCCGTGGTGGCGGTCGCCGTCTGCGTGCCGATCGGTTACCTCACCGCCACGCTGCTCGTACGAGGCCGCAAACACAGAGTCCTGGGAACCATCGGTGACATCATCACCGCTCTCCCCCTGGGTATTCCAGCGGTGATCTTCGGCGTCGGGTTCCTGCTCACGTACACCCAGCCTCCGCTGATCCTCTACGGGACCAAAGCGGTCATCATCCTCGTCTACATCGTGCTGATGGTGCCCTTCTCCACCCGGATGCAAATGACGGCGATGCTGTCGCTCGGAGAGACCTACGCCGAGGCGTCGGCAACGAGCGGCGCGAGCCCGTTCGTCACCAATGTGCGGGTGATTCTGCCGCTGATGAGACCGACCGTGCTCAGTTCCGTCGCCTTGATGTTCATCCTGCTGACCCACGAGTTCGCCGCCTCACTGCTCGTCCGTGCCGCCACGACACAGGTGATGGGGACGCTGCTGTTCGACCTGTGGGAGAACGGCTCCTACCCGCTGGTGGCCGCGATGGCTCTTCTCATGACCGCGGTAACCAGCATCGGTGTCGTGGTCGCGATGCTCGTCGGTGGCCGAAACGTGTTGAGCAACCTCTGATATCGACCTTCCCTGCCCGAGCCGAACAAGTGACAAGGAGTCCAGATGACTGTCGGCCCTGACCGACTTCGCGACAAGGTCGTCCTACTGACGGGTGCGACCGGTGGTATCGGCGCGGAGATCGTCCGAAGGCTCGCCGAAGAGGGCGCTCACGTCGTCCTGACCGATCTCGGGAAATCGGTCTGCCAGGACTTGCTCGATACCCTCACCCAGCCCGAGCGACATGCGGCGCTCGCCCTCGACGTCTCCTCCGAGGAACAGTGGGAAGACGTCGTGGCAGCAACCGAGAGCACGTTCGGCGCGCTGCACGCCTTGGTCAACAACGCTGCCATCGGCAGCGTCGCCACAGTCGACGAGGAAACCCGATCACAATGGGACCGGGTGATCGGGGTCGGCCAGACCGGCACGTGGCTGGGTATGAAACACGCCGGGCCGCTGATCGAGCGGAGCGGCGGCGGTTCCATCGTGAACATGTGCTCGATACTGGGAACGGTGGGCGGCCTGGGCAACAGCGTTGCCTACGCAGCCGCCAAAGGCGCAGTCCGCACGATGACCAAGAACGCTGCCCTGCACTGGGCGAAAGCGGGGGTGCGCGTCAACTCTCTGCACCCGGGATTCATCGGTACGCCCCCACTACTCGAGCGCTGGGAGGGCAGCGAGCGTCACCGCGAGATGCTGGCCGGCACCCCGATGGGTCGTCTCGGGCGGGGTGAGGAGATTGCGGCCGTCGTCGCCTTCCTGGCCGGTGACGACTCCACCTTCGTCACCGGCTCGGAGATCTACGCCGACGGTGGGTGGACGGCGGCCTGAGCTGCGCAGACGAACATGGCCTCCGCGTGATGCGGAGGCCATGTTCGTCGGTGTAGCCGTCGGAGCATCAGCGTAGGCGGCACAGCGTCTTTCCCACGGTGCGGCCGTGCAGCATCGCGACGATGGCGTCCGGCGCCGACCCGAGGCCGTCGAACACGGTCTCCTCGACTACGAGGCGACCGTCGCGGAGGTAGCTCCCGACCTCGGCCCGCATGTCGCCGAGCAGATGGTCGTACGCTCCAGCCCGGAAACCCTGCACCGTCAGGTTCTTCGCGACGATCTGAAAGAGATTGCCCGGACTCGGTGCCGCCGTGTCCGCGTCATAGGAGGCGACGGCGCCCGCCATGGCCACCCGGCCGCCTGGCCGGAGGTGATACAGGGCGGCCTCGAGGTGCGCTCCTCCCACGTTGTCGAAATACAGGTCGATGCCGTCGGGTGCCGCGCTTGCGAGCGCTCCGGCCAGGTCCGGGCTGTGGTAGTCGAATGCGGCATCGAGTTTCAGTTCGTCCAGCAGGAACCTGACCTTCTCGCCGGAACCGGTACTGCCGACCACGTAGTGACCTCTGAGTTTTGCAATCTGCGCGGCGAGGCTGCCGACCGCACCCGCGGCCGACGAAATCCACACGGCGTCTCCGCTCGTGAGTCCACCGATGCACTGCAATCCCACGTACGCCGTGAGCCCGGAACTGCCCAGCGCTCCGAGATAGGATTGCGGCGGGTGCACGCTCGTGTCGAGGCGTGTCACGCCGCCTGCCCCGGCCAAGGTTTCGCTGCCCTGCCGGACCACCGCGAACTCGCGAAAACCCTTGATGTGCAGAACCGTGTCGCCCTTCTCGAAGCCGGGGTCACGGGACTCGAGTACCTCGCCGACAGCCAACCCGGTCAGTGTCTCCCCGATGCGGAACGGTGGGAGGTAGCCCGCGGGGCCGGTGGGGCCGAGACGCATCCTGACAGACGGGTCGATCGACGACCACGAGTTGCGCACGAGAATGTCACCGGGCGCCAGTTCTTCCGGAACCGTCACCACGTCGAGGTGGAAATCCGACGGCCGGACCTTCCCCCGGGGATGGTGCGCCAGTTTCAGCTCATGACTCTGCATGGGAATCCTTCCGCACTCAGACGACGGAGAAGACGTCGCGGTCGTCTCGTCTTCGGACTGTGAGCCGGCCGCGATCGACCAACGTGTCGAGGTGGGCGAGGGTCTCACAGGTCGCGATCATTTGATTGAACGGGTCGAGGGTGGAGAACGGCCTCTCGCGACGGGTCCACGTGACCGCGCCTGCGACGGCAATCGCGGTCGCGGGCCCGAGCGAGACCAGCGCATCGCGCATGGCTATGAAGCGCCGGTCGTGATGCGCGAGAAGTTCCTCGACGCGCAGGTGCACGCTCGGTGTCGGATCTCCGTGCGCCGGGAGCAGTTGCGAGTCGGGGCGTTCGAGCATACGGGTCAGCGACTCGAGGTAGCGCCCCAACGGCAGATCCCAGTCGCCGAGTTCGAAGCCGATCGACGGTGTGATCGTGGGCAGGACGTGGTCGCCACTGAAGAGCACCCCTTGCTCTTCGTCGTGAAAGACCATGTGCCCCTTTGTGTGGCCGGGCGTGTGCACCACGTCGAGTGTGCGCCGTCCGATCCGGACCGGACCTGCGGTGAGCCAGTGGTCGGGCTGTTCCCAGTCCGAGGGGTGGAACGGCTCCGCGGCGGTCAGAACCTCGACCGTGTCCGCAAGGAGGGTGGCACCGGCGCGGCGGAGTTCGTGCAGCGAATCCGTCGGCACGTTACTGCCGAGTGCACTGACGGCTGCCAATCCGTCAGCCTCGGCGATCCCGAGGTGGACGCGGGAGCCGTGACGGCGGCGGAGTTCGATCGCGAACGTGTAGTGATCGCGGTGCACGTGGGTGACATAGATGTCGTGAATCTGCTCGGTGCTGTGCCCGATCCGAAGCAGTGCGCGCTCCATCTCGTCGAAGGTCGTGTCGACTCGCCAGCCACCGTCGATGAGGGCCAGTCCCTCCTCGGTCTCGAGGGCGTAGACGTTCACTGCTCCGAGGCCGTCGCCAGGCATCTGGAGGGGCACTCGGTGCACACCGGGCGCCACCTCGAAGCAGCCCGGTTCCATCCAGTGCGCCCTCATGATTCACCGCTGCCCACTTCGACCATCGTTTTCTCCTCCCCCATGACGAGGATGCGCTTTCCACGCATCTGGCCGACGTTGTCCACTGCGGCTTGCCATTCCGGGCTGGCGAGTGCGGCATCGAGGTCCTCGCGGGAGTCGAAGCTCAGAATCGAGACGCCGTCCCATTCCCGGGACCGGTCGTCCATGGCGTCGAGCACCTCGGTGTGCTGCCAGCGCCGCAGGCCCGGCAGCGGGTAGGTCACGTCGGCATGTTCACCGCGCCACCACTCGATGAACTGCTCATGGCTCCAGTCGTGCGGACGAGCGGCCAAGACGATCAAGTTGTACATCATCACTCCATAACTGACCTGAATTTAGTTCAAATATCGAGAGTAAGAAAAACCACCCCTCCGCACACGCCCGCGTCACGCGCGGACGATGCGCAGGGTGGCGTCGCGAACGTGCTGGTTGAGCTGGTCGAGGGTCATGTCCCCGCCCGGTCGATACCACCGCCACACACTGACGACGAGACCGAGAATCAGCCGGGCCATCAATCGTGGATCACTGTCGGCGAATACGCCCGCACCCATCCCCCGCGCAATGAGAAGAGACCACTCTTCTTCGATCGAGTTCACCAGCGCGCGCGAGGTCTGACGCTCGGCCTCTTCCTTCTCCGATTGGCGGGGAGTGGCGAGCAGATCCATGTGGCTTTGGAGGATGCGCCGCTGAAGGGCGTCCCGCGGGGTCGCTTCCAGAGCGCTGGTGACGGCGGCACTCAACGCCTCGACCGGGTCGTCGATGCCCTCGATCGCGGCGGTGAATCGCTCGAGCGACTGCGCCAGTTCGAGACGCATGATGGTCAGCAGGCAGTGACCCTTCGACTCGAAATAGTGATAGAGCGCCGTCTGGCCGATGCCCACCTCGTCGGCAATCGACGCCCACTTCGTGTGCTCGAAGCCGACCTCCCCGAAGCGTTCGATCGCGGCCGTCAGAATGAGCCCGCGCTTCGAACGCGGACCATCGCGGAGCGTCATGGCTTCTACGGACACGGGTCCCCCATCCATCTGTTTGTTCGGGTCGGTACCTCAGAGACTACCTGAACTGAGGTGAAGTCGGGTCAATATGAGTGGCTGTCGGTACCCGCGAGCAGGCGTGTTGCAAGATCTACCGCATCCGGTCGAGACAGCTTCCCCACCCGATTCTGCGGCAGATCGTCGATCGTGAAGACGAACTCCGGCCACTTGAACTTCGGGAACTCGATGTCTCCGAGATATGCGACGACCTCGTCGAGGGTGATCGGATCGCCGGTACTCACGACCAGGGCCGCGGCACGTTCACCGAGTAGCTCGTCCGGAACGGGGACCACACACACCTGGGACACGGTCGGGATGCGTGCGATCGCGGCCTCGACCTCGTTGATGTCGATGTTGCGGCCCCCGCGAATGATGATCTGCTTCTGGCGCCCCATGACCCGGATGCTGCCGTCTTCGGCGACTTCGACGAGGTCGCCGGTGGGCAGGAATCCGTCCGCGGTGAGTTCCGGGGGTGCGGGAACCCCTGCCCGTGCATAGCCGACGAAGAGGGAAGGCCCCTTGACCTGGGCATCGCCCACGCGGCCCGGTGGCAGAGTAGCGCCGTGTGCGTCGACCGCCCGGACGACGGTCCCGGGGAAGGGACGACCGTCCCGCCCCAGGCGAACGTCCGGTTCGTCCGCGGGCAGCGGGGTCGTGTGCCCGAGACACTCGGACATACCGAACACACGCAGGAATGTGGTGCCGAGGGTCTGCTCGGCGCGGCCGAGCGCGCCGGCATCCATGGGACCGCCGCCGACGGTCATTGCGCGCAGCGACGTCAGCGCTCCCGCAGCGTCCGGCGCGACGGCCAGCTGAAGCGCCATGGTCGGGACGAGCATCGTCCACGCGACCCGGTGTTCCCGGACGATCTGGAGGGCGGTCGCAGGCTTCCAGCCGTCCATGCAGACCATCGGCGCGGCCAGCACGGCGGGGAGATAGAGCCCGAAGCAGAATGCCGCTACCGACGACAGTGGCACGAACGCCGCGACAGGATCTCCGGGTTCGAGGCCGACCGCCTCGATCGTGCACCGGCAGGCGTACCGGATTGCAGATTCGGACTGCACCACGCACTTGGGATGTCCGGTCGACCCGGACGTCATCGCGATCGCGATCCCGCCGTTCCACCGCTCGATGTCGCTGACCGGTGATCGCGACCAGCGCATCACCCAGCCTGCCGTCGCGACCGCCTCCTCGCAGAACCGGTCCTCCGGTACACCCCAGTGCGAGAGCGACTGCCGGTCGGCGATCACCACGTCGGGTGCGATGTCGTTCAGGGCCACGGCGAACTCCGACGGGGTGGCATGTCGGCTGAACACCGCGATCAGGCCGCCGCGCAGTCCGACGGCGATGGCCGCGGCGAGTGTGCGCCACGTGTTGTCAGCCTGCACCAGCACCGTCGGTGAGCCACCCGTCGCGGCGTCCAGCTGGGCGGCGAGCCCGGTTGCCGCCGCGACAACCTCCGCCACCGTGTGCTCCCCCGTTGCATCGACGACTGCGATGTCATCCGGAGAATTCGCTGCGCGAGCAACGAATTCGCGTGCCAGCTCCCACATTCCGCCGACCTTTCATTGAAGTGAACTAGTTTCATTATTGACTACAACGCGCACCGCACCCAGCTTTTCGTCCGTTACGGGATCACGACGGCCCTCCCGGTGATCTCGCCGCGTCGCAACTTCGAATACACGTCGAGAACGTCGTCCAACGGGTACGCGGTCGCTTCGACGGCCAGCAGGCCTCGGTTCGCGAGGTCGACCACGGCCTCGAGGTCTGCTCGCGTTCCCCAGAACGGCGCAGTCACCTGCCACCCCGTCGCGAGTCCCACGTCTTTGCCCACCGTGAGCCGACCGCCGGCGCTGCCGACGGTGACCAGTCGGCCGCCGGGGGCGAGCAACTGCGCCGCCGATTCCATCGTGTCCGGCGCTCCCACGAAATCGAAGACCACATCAGCGCAGTGACGCCGGGCGACACCGGACCGAGAGGCCGCAACCTCCGCGATGTCCGACACCGCCACGTCCGCCCCCAGCCGACGCGCGAGGTCGCGCGAACTCTCACGCGGATCGACCGCGATGATCGTTCCCGCGCCCAGTGCGCGAAGAACCTGGATCGCGATGTGGCCCAGTCCCCCGACACCGACCACCACGGAAACGGAGTCGGCGTCGACGAGATCACGGTTGGTACGGATTGCGTGATAGGCCGTCAGGGCGGCATCGGCGAGTGGGGCGGCGCTCTCGGGGGCGAGCCCGTGGGTACGGACCAGGCACCGCTCCGATGGAACGATCATGGTGTCGGCCAGACCGCCGTCATGGCCGATGCCGTTGCCGATCGCGGTGAGACGGCCGTCCTCGCGTGCGCTCAGTTCGAAGCAATAGTTCTCACGGTTTCGGCGGCAGTTGCGGCATTGCCCGCACGACCAGACACCATGGACGACGACGGACTCGCCGATCCAGGACGTGTCCGCCGACGGGCCCGCACCGACGACGGTTCCCGCTACCTCGTGCCCGAGCGTGAACGGGAGGGGATAGTCGAATACTCCCGCGGGTGCGTCCATCACGTGCAGATCGGATCTGCACAGCCCGGCGGCCTCGACTCGGAGGAGCAGCTGATGCCCCTGTGGTTCGGGAACCGGGATGCGCACAACCCGTGCACCGTCGCCCCAGCCGGTCAGGCGTACTGCGCGCATTGTCGGAACTGCCATGAGTGTCACCTTTGCCTACCGGGCGGTCCAGCCGCCATCGACCACCAGAGTCTGGCCTGTGACGTAGGACGACGCGTCCGACGCCAGAAAGAGCACGGCGCCGTCCACTTCGCCGGGACGTCCACCGCGGGCGAGCATCGTGTTGCGGCGCACCCAGTCCGCCGAACGCTGGTTGCTGAACAATCCATCGGTCATTTCCGTGTCGAACCAGCCCGGCACGATGGCGTTCACGCGGATCCCACGTCTGCCCCACTGCCCGGCCAGCTCACGGGTCAGCCCGAGCACGCCGGCTTTCGATGCCGCGTAGCTCGCCCCGCCGATAGGTGCCGTCGACACGAGCCCGACGACCGAGGAGATATTGATGATCGACGCGGCCTCGCCTGCCGGTGTGGTCGAGGCTACGGACGTGGCGAGATGAAATCCCGCGGCCAGATTGACGTCGAGAATCGAGGAGAATTCCTCCGGGCTCTCGTCCTCGGCGTTCGGCCTGCCGGGTCTGCCCGCGTTGTTGACGAGGACGTCGATCCGCCCGGCCTGCGCGAATGCCCGATCCACGAGCGAGCGCCGGTCCGCGTCCACGGTGATGTCGCACTCGACGGGGACGACGCCGTCGACCTCGCCTGCCAGCGCCGCGAGCCGCTCGACACGGCGGGCGGCCGCGAAGACCGTCGCGCCCGCCGACGCCAGTGTCCGCGCGAATCCCATTCCCAGTCCGGACGACGCACCCGTGACGACGGCGACGCGACCGCTCAACTGGAACAGCTCGGGTACCTGCATGTGGTTGGCTCCTACTCGTGTTCGTGGCACGCGCGCGTCAGTAGACGGCGGTGCGTCCGCCGTCGACCGGGATGACGGCACCCGTGGTGTAACCGGCACGGTCGCCCGCCAGATGCACGACGAGACCGGCGATTTCGTCCGGGTTCCCCAGGCGCCCGGCAGGGAGTCGGTCGATGATCTTGCCGACGAACTCGTCGTCCCAGTCCGCCGCCATGTCTGTCGCGAATCCGCCCGGCATGATGCAGTTCACCCGAACCCGGGGCGCGTATTCCTGAGCGAAGGCCATCGTCAGCGCGTTGAGGCCGTTCTTCGATGCCGCGTACATCGCCTCCGGCGGGCTGGGCCGCAGTGCGCCGATGCTCGAGATGTTGATGATCGAACCGCCTCCGGCCGCGCTCATCCTGGCGCCGGCTACCGCCATGAGCCGGAACGGGCCCTTGAGGTTGACCTCGATCGTCTTGTCGAAGAGCGACTCGGAGACCGATTCGAGGTTGGGCGACAGCGGTGCGATGCCTGCGTTGTTGACGACGATGTCGAGGCTCCCGAACTGCGCGAGAATGTGGTCGACGGCGAGTTCGATCGCGTCCCACTTGCCGACGTGCAGTGCGAGCGGTTCGGCGATGCCACCGGTGTCCCTCGTGATCGCGAGGGCCGCGGAGATGCATGCGTCCTCCTTGCGACTCGACACGATCACGGTGGCTCCCGCGGCGGCCAGTCCGCTGGCGATGGCGTATCCGAGCCCTCGGGTGGCCCCCGTGACGAGTGCGACCTTGCCTGTCAGTTCTCGCGGTGCGTTCATGCGTACTTCTTCAGTTCGAGGCGCGCGATGGTGCGCAGATGGACTTCGTTCGGACCGTCGGCGATCTGCAGTGCCCGGGTGATCGCATACAGCCGGGCCAGGATCGTGTCGTCACTCACCCCTGCCGCGCCGTAGGTCTGGACGGCATGGTCGACCACCCGATGAGCGACCTCCATGGCCGCGACCTTGATCGCGGCGACTTCCGAGCGGGCCGCGGCGTTGCCCCGGGTGTCCATCAGCCACGACGACTGGAGAACCAGCAGCCGGATCTGGTCGATCTCCATCCGGCTGCGCGCGATCCACTCCCGTACCACACCGCGGTCGGCGAGCGGCGCACCGAAGGCATTGCGCTGCAGAGCTCGTCGGCACATCAGCTCGAGGGCGCGCTCGGCCATGCCGATCGCGCGCATCGCGTAGTGCATGCGGCCCGGCCCCAGCCTGCCCTGCGCTATCGCGAAACCGACGCCCTCGGCGCCGAGCATGTGATCGGCAGGCACCCGGACGTCGGTGAACTGGACCTCGCCGTGACCGAGCCGGTCGCGGTACCCGAACATGGGCAGATCGCGAAGGATTTCGATACCGGGAGAATCCGCGGGCACCAGGATCATGCTCTGCTGCCGGTAGGTCGGAGCGTCGGGGTCGGACTTTCCCATGAAGATGACGAGCTTGCAGTCGGGGTCGAGAATGCCTGAGGTGTACCACTTCCGGCCGTTCAGGACGTATTCGTCGCCGTCCCGGCGGATGGTCGACGTGATATTGGTGGCGTCCGAGCTCGCCACATCCGGTTCCGTCATGGCGAACGCCGACCGGATCGTGCAGTCGAGGAGCGGCGCGAGCCACCGGGACTGCTGTTGCTCGGTGCCGTACATGGCGAGGATCTCCATGTTGCCGGTGTCGGGTGCCGAACAGTTGATGGCTTCGTTGCCGATCACCGAGCGTCCGACCAGCTCGGCGAGCGGGGCGTACTCGAGGTTGGTGAGACCGGCGCCCCACTCGCCGTGCGTCATGAAGAGATTCCACAGTCCGAGCTCGCGCGCCTTCGCCTGCAGGTCCAGCATGACCTTGGGCTGCTCGTGTGGGTTGTCGTTCGACTTGATCTGCTCGTCGTACACGGCCTCGGCCGGATAGACGTGCTCTTCCATGAAGTTCCGCAGCTGCTCGAGCAGTCGCTCGGTGCGCGCGGAGTATTCGAAGTCCACGTGAGGTCCTCTCTGTTCCGTCATCGCGTCACGCGGTGATCGGAGGTTGATCAGGCAAGTAGCGCGGTTCCGCTGCGGATGAGCTGCGAGATGGTGTCGGGCAGCCGTTCCTGGTCGGGGTCGTGGTGGCGGCCCTCACGGTGCCGGCGCAGGTTGTGGCCCATGATCGCCGCCATCTTCAGACGGCCGAGCGCGTTGAACCAGTTCATGTCCGGCAGCGCCGGGTGGTCCCCGGTGTAGAGGTCGATCAGTTCGTCCGCGGACGGCAGGTCCGGCACGGCGCGTCCAACCCCGGGAAAGTTCGCACCGTCGGCGAATACGAGGAACCAGCCCAATTCGACCCGCGGATCGCCCAGGCTCCAGATCTCCCAGTCGATCAACGCCGCCGGCTCGGTGTCACGCGCGATTATGTTGCCGAGCCGGTAGTCCCCGTGCACCAACGTCGGTGGCAGCGCGTCGGGGAGATCGGCGGCGAGGAGGCGCAGGAGTTCGTCACCGCCGCTGACGAGGTCGGGGGGAACGGCGTCCAGGGTTCGTTTCCACCGCGCCAGCTCCGCAGCGGGTGACAACGGCTCCCCGGCAGCCGGGATCGTGTCGACCGGCACCGCGTGCAGCCGCGGCAGCACCGCGGCCGCACGGCGCATCCGCGCCGCCGCGACGGCCGGTTCGACCGGAGGGGAATCGAGCACCGGCTCGAGTGATTCCCCGGCCACGCACTCCATCGCGAACCACGCCGGCCCGTCCTCGTCGACGGCGACGATCCGAGGCACGGGAACCTCTGTCGCACCGAGTGTTTCCATGATCCGCGCCTGACGCACCATGTCGTGCCGCCCGATGGGGCGTTGCCCCTCGGGAACCGCCTTGACCACGAGGTCGCCGTCGCTGGTCGGCACTTTGTACGTCAGCCCGGAATGCCCACCGAGGAGCGGCTCGAGTGCGCCGACATCGAGGCCGGGGCTCTGCTCGCGCAGGCGCTGGGCCACCCGGACGCCGAGCGCGCTGTTCGTGGTCATCGGCGCGGCTCCCTCGGCAGACCGAGAACACGCTCGGCGAGGATGTTGCGCTGGATCTCGTCGGTGCCGCCCGCGATCCGGTACCCGGGCGCGCCGAGCACATGCTCCGTCCACGCGAACGTTCCCCACTCGCCCGAGTCGGCAATCAGATCGCGTCCCAGCAACAGCCGGACCACCTCCGACGTGCGCGCCATGGTGTCCGTGGCAAGCAACTTGCCCACCGAAGCCTCGGGGCCGGGGTCCTTGTCGGCGACCACTGCCGCGGCCACCCGCATTCCGGTCACGCGCTGGACATAGCTGCGGGTCACCAGGTCCGCGACCTTGTCACGCTCGATCTCGGTGAGCGGCCGGTCGAGGTGACGGGCGAGTTCGACGGCGTGATCGGCGTTGGCCAGACCCAGGTTCCCGGCGTCGAGTCGTTCAGCCGCCAGCACCGTCAAGGCGACCGGCCACCCCTGCCCCACGGGCCCCAACCGGTGGTCGTCCGACAGTTCGACACCGTCCAGATAGACCTCATTGAAGGAACTGCCCCCGGTCATCTGGCGGATCGGGCGGACGGTGACCCCGGGAGCATCCATCGGGACCAGGAACACCGTGAGGCCTGCGTGTTTGGGCGCGTCGGGGTCGGTGCGGCACACCGCCACCCCCACGTCGGCGACGCGGGCGCCGGACGTCCAGACCTTGTGCCCGGTGATCGTCCAGCGGCCATTCCGTTCGACTGCCCTCGTCCGGACGGCGGCAAGGTCGGATCCGGCTTCGGTCTCCGAAAAAAGCTGACAGGCAATGATATCGGTCCGGAGCATCGCGCGCACATACCGCTCGCACTGTTCCGGTGTTCCCCACTGGGCGATCGCCGGGGCTACCAGTTGCTGAGTCACCGAGAACATTTCGGTCCGGCGCGGCACGTCGAATGCGTTCTCCTCCCGCCGGAACGCGAGGACGTAGGACATCGGCAGGCCGCGGCCACCGTACTCGGCCGGCCAGTTCATCGAGCCCCAGCCGGCGTCGAACTTCGTCTGCTCGTACGCGCGGATATGGTCGGTCTCGTCGCGCTCCTGCTCCGCTGTCCAATTCTCGAAGACGGCGACCGAGTCGGATCCCACACCCCATTTGATCTGGGTGCGCGGTTCGGCGACAGTTCTCAACCATGCCCGCGCTTCATCCACGAACTGGTCCAGGTCGGGCATCGTTGCTTGATTCATGGCTCTTCCTCAGACGGACAGGACGGTGCAGGCGCTGATTCCGGGCGCACCGTAGACATGGGTGAATCCGATGCGCGGGTGTCCGGGAACCTGTCGGGCACCGGCCTCCCCGCGTAACTGCGTGACGATCTCGTGTATCTGCCGGAGGCCGGAGGCGCCGATCGGTTCCCCGTTGGCGATGCATCCGCCGTCGGTGTTGATCGGGATCCGGCCGCCGATCTCCGTCTCGCCGGCCGCGATCAGTTTCTCCTGTTCGCCGTGCTCACAGAATCCGCACTCGGCCATGTGCATGATCTCGGCACCGCTCTCCGTGTCCTGGAGTTGCGCGACGTCCACATCCGAGGGACCGAGTCCGGCCTGCTCGAATGCGGCGGCGGCGGTGGACGTGCTCACGCTGGGTGGGGTTCCCCGGCCCTGTATCGACGGACCGAACACCTCGAAGGAACCGAACCGGCGGGTGCCCGCCGAGATTCCGCGCAAGTGCACCGGCCTTCCGCCGAGGCGCCGGGCGGCGGCTTCACTCGCCACGACGACGGCGGCACCGCCCTCACCGGGAGAGCAGAACATGTATCGCGTCAGCGGGTCGTTGACCATGTCCGCTGCGGCGATTGCCTCGGCGGACATCGGTTCGCGGCGCCAGGCATTCGGGTTCAGCGAGCCGTTGCGGTACGCCTTCTCCGCCACGGCGGCCAGAGTCGGTGCACTGATTGCGTGCTCGCGCATGTACCGCGCGATCTTGATGCCGAAGAACTGGGTGGTGACCATCAGGCCCGCCTCGCCGTAGCCGACGGGCAGACCCCAATCCTCCGGTGCCGGGTCGAAGGCGCCGCGCGGATGTTTGTCGAATCCGACCGCGAGTGCGATGTCGGCGGCACCCGCACGAATCGCGTTGACGGCCGACACCAGCGCGCTACCGCCGGTCGCGCAACCGTTCTTGACGTTGGTGAAGGGTATTCCCGTGAGCCCGAGTTCGGCGACGAGGGTGTCGGCGAGCCCGGAACCGTCACTGCCACCGAATGCGACCTGAACATCGGTCCACCCGATGCCGGCGTCCGTCAACGCGGACGCGATCGCATCCAGCGCCAGCCGGCGACCACTCCTGCCCGGCTGACGTCCGAACTTCGACAGTCCGGCCCCGATGATCGACACGGTGGACATCAGCGGATCTCCTTCAGATAGGCATCGGTGGCGAACCGGGGCACCGGCGCCGTGGCGATCAAGGTCACCGGCGCCCCGTCGTCCAACTCGTCGAAGTCGTGGCATTCGAGCACGGCTTCGATCTTGATTCCCTCGGGGAGTTCGACATATCCGACGGCGAACGGCGCGAAACCGTTCGGCGGCGGCACGTACGGCGGGGATTTCGGGGCGAACCGCTGGACCGTGTACGCCCAGACCGTTCCGCGTGCGCTCAGGGTGAACGGCGACATCGCCGGTCGTGAGCACTGCGAGCACAGGCCGGTGGCCGGGAACGCGACAGTCGAGCAGTGGGAGCACCGGCTCGCGCCG
The DNA here is from genome assembly GCF_030056915.1 of Rhodococcus sp. IEGM 1307. NCBI lineage: Bacteria > Bacillati > Actinomycetota > Actinomycetes > Mycobacteriales > Nocardiaceae > Rhodococcus > Rhodococcus sp. IEGM 1307. The sequence continues at coordinate 187,600 of NZ_JASHKW010000001.1, read as the reverse complement.
AGCGCAGGCGCGGTATGTGTCTCGCCCATCCTCATTCTCTCCTCGGGATTCGTCGTCGGCGTCGGATCAGCGACCGACCCAGACCGGCTCACGCTTTTCGAGGAAGGCGTTCACGCCTTCTCGTGCGTCCTCGGACTGCAGCGCGTTGCCGACGGCGAGGTGCTCCATCACCATCAGCGACTGGATGTCTGCGTCGAGACCGCGGTCGATGCACATCTTGGTGAGCTTCATCATGAACGGGCTCTTGTCGACGATCGGGGCGATGAACTCGGCGAGAAGCTTGTCGAGGTCTTCGGCCGGCGCCGACGCGTTGATCAGGTCGAAGGCCTCCGCCTCCTTGCCGGTCAGGAGCTTGCCGGTCAGCATGAGCTCCTTGGTCTTTCGAATTCCGATCATCCGCGGGAGCCGGTAGATCGGGCCTGCCCCACCGAACAGCGCGCGACGGATGTGGAAGTCGCCGATCCGAGCGTCCTCGGCTGCGATGGCGAAGTCGCAGGAGATCATGAGCTCGAAACCGCCTGCGGTGACGAAGCCTTCGAGAACCGCGACGGACGGTGTGTTCATCGAGTACAGGCGGTCGCAGACCTTGGCGGACAGCACGGCGACGTCCATCGCGGTGGTGGAGCCGACGTACTTCTCCCGCAGTTCGTCGAGATCGAAGCCCGAGCAGAAGGTGCCGTCACGTCCACGCAGGACGAGCACCTTGAGGCTGGGGTCGTTGTCGACCTCCACGATGATCTCGTCGAGGCGATGCAGCAGCTCGACGGTGACCGCGTTCTTCTTGTGCGGGCGGTTGAGCCACACACGGGCGACGTCGCCGTCCTTCTCGAGCACGATGTGGTCGGTGTCCACCATGTCGGTGTCCTTTCGAGGGGAGAAACTGAACTGGATTCACTTCAGTTCTACTGGGTGGGAGATGGTCCGTCAATAGGCCGGGGCAAGAGGTTTCGATTCAGCCGCGGGCAGGCGCCAGGATTCAGAGCCCGACGAGATCCGCGACGCGACTGCGGTGTGCCCGTGAATCACCGAGAAGCGGTTCGTCGCCGAGCGCGCGGCGAACGTAGGAATGCGCCGCATGTTCCCAGGTGAAACCGACACCGCCATGCAATTGCACGGCCTCGAGGGCGGTACCGATCGCCGCCTCGGTGCAGATCGCCCCCGCGACCGCGGCCGGGAGCGCCGCGGATTCCGGGTCTTCCGAGAACACGGCGGCGGCATACCGCGCCGCCGATCGAGCCTTCTCCAACTCGACCAAAGTGTTCGCCAATCGATGCTTGACGGCCTGGAAGGAGCCGATCGCTCGCCCGAACTGGTGGCGCTGCGTCGTGTATTCCGTTGTGCTTTCGAGTAAACGATCGACGATTCCCACATGTTCGCAGGCCAGCCCGATCACTCCCAGGCTGTGCAGTGATGCGGCCGTCCGCAGTGCGTCGCCGGGTCCGACGAGACGCACCGCGGCCGCGTCGTCGAAGAGCAGATTCGCCTGCCGCCGACTGGGATCTATGACCGGAAGCTCCGTGCGCCGCACCGGGGCGGTACGCAGATCGACCGCATAGAGGCCGGGCCCCTCGTCACCGCGTCCGAGTAGCACGACGATATCGGCCGCGCCGCCCTGCACGACATTGGTCGAGCGGCCGGACACCGACCAGCGGTCTCCGGTTCGGGTGGCGTCGACGAAATCGGTCTCCGCGCTCAGAGCTGTCACGGTTGCGACGAGTTCGCCCTGGACGACTCGCCCCAGCAGTTCGTCGACCTGCGGGCACCTGTCGGCGGCGAGCAGGGCGTGCACTCCCAGCATCGCCGACGTGAGTACGGGTTCGCTGACCAGCGCGCGCCCGCATTCTTCGAGAACGATCCCGAGTTCGACCACGCCGTAACCCAGGCCGCCACGATCCTCCGGCACCGTCAGGGCGGCGACGTTCATCTCCTTGACGAGAAGCGACCACAACTCGGGGGAATATCCAATTTCCGACTCGGCGGCGAGTCTGCCGACCTCGAGCGTCGAGTGCCGATCCAGCAATTGGCGGACCACCGCCCGGATGTCGTCGTGCTCGGCGACAGGCGTCATCGCCGGGGGTTCGGTCTCGGGCCAGGGATGGGAATGGGGGGTCGGCATGAAACTCTCCTCAAATTGACGTGAGTTCAGTTTAGTTTCGCCGAAGCCGTCGCGGCAAGCACTCTCGACAAGCGGCGTTGGGTTGAACTAAGTTCATTTCATGACCGATGCACTCGTGATCGAGCGGTACTACGCGATCCTCGACAGCGGCCGGATCGACGACGCAGTTGCCCTGCTCGACGAATCGATCGAGTTCGCCATAGTCCTCCCGGGTACCGTCCGCAGGGGGTACAGCCGCTCCGACATGCTCGACTACCTGAGGGGACGGCCCTCGGTCGATCGACGACACGTGCTTCTCCGAACGAGCAGCGCCGGCGACGTCCAGTTCGCCTACGGCTCCGTCGTCGAGAACGACGTGAAGACAACCGGCTACTTCCTCGCCGCGATGCACCTCGACAGCGATGGCGCCATCGACGCGTACGAGGTGTCCTTCGACACGGAATTCAGCATTCTCACAAAGGAGTTGGCCCATGGGAAGCGTGACTGACCTGACCGAGACGGCCTCTCCGACGCCCGTGCTCATCGCGTGGTTCGCGATCATGGATTCGGACGATCCCGATCGCGTCCTGAACATGATCACCGACGATTTCCGGATGTCGGTTCAATTCTCCACCGGCGGTGGGAATGCCGCCGAATTCGTCGGGGATCGCGCCGGACTCGTCGAGTACCTGCAGCAACGCGAGAAGAGTGTGCTCGTACACGAAATCCTCGCGGGATCTCGTGTGGGAGAGGTCGAGCTGGCGCTGGGACGCACCACACGGAACGGCGATTTCGAGGCCTCGTTCAACACCTCTGCGCAGCTCGACGGTTCGGGCCGCGTACGGAGGTTGCTGATCTGCCGCACACCCGAGATCTCGTTCCCCCTCTGAAACGGCTGTGAGTACTTGTTAACCGCGGGCGGTTAACAAGTACTCACAGCCGGTGTCGGTCAGGACGTGAGGTCGTACAGGGTCACGCCGTCGACGGTGGCGGCGGTGAAGTTCTCCTGCACCCAGGTGGAGATCTCCGATGCCGTTCCGTCTCCACCCATTCCGCCTCGACCGCCGGCGATGAAGTAGTGGATCTTGCCGTCCGCCACGTACTGCTGGAACTGCTGCAGCGTGGGTGACGGATCGCTGCCGTTGAATCCGCCGATCGGCATGACCGGATCCTCGGTGGCCAGCTGGTAGCCGGACGCACTGTTCGATCCGATGGCCGCTGCCACCCAGGTGTAGTTGCCGGAGTCCTGTTCGAGCAACGCCACCAGTTCCGCGCCCGGATCGCTGCCGGAGAGCAGCCCCCCGGCGCCGCCGCCGCCCATGGCACCCATACCGCCCATGCCGTCGGTGGCTCCTGCCGCCGCGCCGTCCGTTGCGCCGGCAACGGCACCGCCCGGCAAGGTGGGCGCCGCGGCACCGTCGGTGCGGCCGCCCATGCGTCCGGCACCGTCCATGCCGGCGGGGCCACCCATCCCGCCGGGGCCTCCGCGGGCGCCTTCGACGTTGGGTCCGGCCGAGACGATCGAACCGGTGTGCGGCGTCGCGATGGTGTCGACGGCGTAGGCCGTCGGACCGGCGAGCCCGGTGAACAGCGCGGCCAGGGTGACCACGGCCGCGATCCGGCCGCGGGTCAGCGCCGGGATCAGCACGGCAACCGCGGCGACGACGCCGAAAACGACCACGGCCCACTTCAGCCACGGCACGAACGACGCGCTGCGTCCGAGCAGAACCCAGGACATGGCAGCGGTGGCCAGCAGTGTCACCGCGAGAACCGCCCGCACCCACAGCGTGTCCCGTCGACGCCACAGCGTCACCGAGCCGATCGCCACCAGCGCGGCCACGGCCGGTGCGAGTGCCACGGTGTAGTACGCGTGGAAGATGCCCGCCATGAAGCTGAACGTCAGTCCGGTCACGAGCAGCCACAGACCCCACACGAGGAACGACGCACGCTGGGTGTCGACGCGAGGTGCCCTGCCGCGCAGTGCGAGACCGGCGGCCAGCAGGATCAGTGCGGCCGGGATGAGCCAGGCGATCTGACCGCCCTGTGCCGCCTCGAACATCCGCGTGATGCCGGTGCTACCCCACATACCGCCACCGCCGGGGGCGCCTCCTCCGGGGAAGCCGCCGCCCGCCATGGCCTCGCCGGCACCGCCCATGGCCGCTGCGGCGTCCCCACGACCACCGCCGCCGGGCGTGACACTGCCGGTCTCCTCACCGTTCAACCGGCCGAGACCGTTGTAGCCAAGCGTGAGTTCGAGGATCGAGTTGTTCTGCGAACCGCCGATCCAGGGCCGCGACGACGCCGGCCACAGTTCGACGATCAGCAACCACCAGCCCGCGGAGACGATCATCGCGCCGAGCGCCGCGAAGCACTGGGCGAGGCGTTTGCCGAACTTCGGCGGTCCCGCGACGAGATAGGTCAGAGCAAGCGGCGGGACGACGAGCATCACCTGAAGCTGCTTGGTCAGGAACCCCAGACCGACGAACACGCCGGTCAGCACCATCCACCGGGTGCGTCCGTCCTCCACGGCCCGCAGCATCGCCCACACGGAGGCGATCATCAGCAGCACCAGCAGGGCGTCGGGGTTGTTGAACCGGAACATCAGCACCGCGATCGGCGTCAGCGACAGCACGAGACCCGCGAGCAGACCCGCCGGGGCGCCGAACCACCGCTTCACCGTGGCGTACAGCAGCGCGACGGAACCGACCCCGAGCAGAGCCTGCGGTACCAGCATCGCCCACGAGCTGAGCCCGAAGACCCGGACCGACAACGCCATCAGCCACAGCGACATCGGAGGCTTGTCGACGGTGATGGAGTTGGCGGCATCGGAGGATCCGAAGAAGAACGCCTTCCACGACTCCGACCCCGCCTGGACCGCGGCTGCGTAGAACGAGTTGGCCCAGCCGGAGGCGCCGAGCCCCCAGATGTACGCGACCGCGGTCCCGACCAGGAGTGCGGCGAGCGCCCACGGCTCCCACCGCCTGCGGGCGGGAGGTGGTTCGGCCGCGTCGACCTTCGGTTGTTCGAGGGTCGTCGTCATGCGTGAGCTCCTTCGGGGCGTGCGTTCCGGAACACCCAGCGAAGGGCTATGAAACGACTGATGGTGGCAACGAGATTGGCGAGGACGAGGACGGCGAGTTCGACGTGCTTGGACACGTCCGGGGCCGCCGAGTGGAGGACGTGCAGCGAACCGCTGGTGAGCAGGAGCCCGAAGGCGAACACGAGCAGGCCCTGCATCTGATGCCGGGCGGCACCCTCGGATCCGCGGACACCGAAGGTGAACGCGCGGTTCGCGGCCGTGTTGAGCACGGCGGTGACGAGCAGTGAGACGGCGTTGGCCCACTGCGCACCCATGATCGGATGCAGGATCAGGTAGAGCAGCGCGTACGCGACGGTCGACGCGACGCCGATCACGACGAACCGGGCCAGCTGCCCGACCATGCCGCGGGGCACTCCGGGCACCAGCGGCTCGCGCCCGAAACTGTCACGCAGGCTGCCGATGGGCAGCGATCCGGTGGACAGGGCCCGGCCCACCCGCCACACGCCCTCGAGGTCGGCGACGGCGGTCGCGACGATGTCGACGCGACTGTCCGGGTCGTCGACCCAGTCGACGGGGACCTCGTGGATGCGGAGGCCTGCGCGTTCCGCGAGCACCAGCAACTCGGTGTCGAAGAACCACCCGGTGTCCTCGACCAGCGGCAGCAGGCGCTGCGCGACGTCCGCCCGCATCGCCTTGAACCCGCACTGCGCGTCGGAGAACCGCGCGTGCAGTGCGCTGCGGAGGATGAGGTTGTAGCTGCGGGAGATGAACTCGCGCTTCGGTCCCCGGACCACCCGCGACGAGCGGGCGAGGCGGGAGCCGATCGCGAGGTCCGAGTGTCCCGACAGCAAGGGCGCGATGAGCGGCATCAGGGCGTTGAGGTCCGTCGACAGGTCGACGTCCATGTACGCCACCACCTCGGCGTCGGAGGCACTCCACACCGCACGCAGAGCGCGGCCTCGCCCCTTCTCGTCGAGGTGCACGACGTGGACGCCGTCGATCTCGGCGGCCAGCCGGTGCGCCACGGCGAGGGTGGCGTCGGCGCTGGCATTGTCGGCGATGGTGATCCGGGCGGAGTAGGGAACGTTCTCGTCGAGGTGCCGCCGCAGCCGGCGCACGCAACGTTCGAGTCCGGCTTCCTCGTTGTAGACCGGCACGACAACGTCGAGCACGGGCGCGGTCTCGGCGGTTTCGGGGGTCTCGAGTCGTCCCATGGCGCCCGGTGCGCGGGAGAGGGAATTCGTCGTCATGCGTCTTAGATTCAGCCCGTACGCTCCGATGACTCTGGACGGAGGCTGGGAGTTTCCTGTGCGCTTCGCCCCCGTGAGTACTTATTAACCGCGGGAGGTTAATAAGTACTCACGGGGGGCGAAGCCGCATAATGGCGGCCATGGGATCTGTATTCAGCGCCATCATCAACGGAGATCTGCCCGGACGTTTCGTGTGGGAGGACGAGGACGTCGTCGCGTTCCTCACCATCGCCCCGGTCACCCAGGGCCATGCGCTCGTCGTACCCCGCAAGGAGGTGGACCAGTGGCAGGACGTCGACGGTGAGATCTGGACGAAGGTCATGGACGTCGCCCGCACGATCGGGCAGGCCGTCCGCCCCGCTTTCGACGCACCGCGGGCAGGACTGCTGATCGCGGGCCTCGAGGTGCCGCACCTGCACGTGCACGTCTTCCCGGCCTACGACCTCGGCGATTTCAACATCAGCAACGCCGAGCAGAATCCGTCTCAGGAATCGCTCGACGAGGCGCAGGCGAAGCTCAAGGCTGCGCTGCGCGAACTCGGTCACGGGGAGAACGTCCCCGACTGACGGTCAGTTCGACCGCGGCAGTTCCACCCGGAACGTGGCGCCCTCGCCGGGCCGGCTGTCGACGGTCACCGACCCGCGGTGGGCGGCGACCAGGGCGGCCACGATCGACAGGCCGAGGCCGCTGCCACCGCTCTCCCGGGTGCGGGACGCGTCGGTGCGGTAGAACCTCTCGAACACCCGGGCCGCGTCCTCCTCGCTGAGTCCCGGTCCGGTGTCGGCCACCTCGAGCACGACGCTGTGTTCGGTGGTGCTCAACCGCACCGTCACGTCCGAGGTGGCGGGGGTGTGTTTGACGGCGTTGGCGAGCAGGTTGCCGAGGACCTGCCGCAGCCGGGCCTCGTCACCGATCACCTCGGGCGTCCCGGGTCCGGGGCGGACGTCGAGTGCGATGGACCGATCGGGGGCGACGGCGCGTGCCCCGTGCACGGCGTCCGACGCCACCGACAGCAGGTCGACGGGCCGGGTCTCGAGGGGACGCTGGGCATCGAGCCGGGCGAGCATGAGGAGATCCTCGACGAGGAGCCTCATCCGCGACGCCTCGCCTTCGATGCGACTCATCAGGGTTTCCGTGTCGGTCATCGCGCCTTGTCGATACAGCTCGGCGAAGCCGCGAATCGTGGTGAGCGGGGTGCGTAACTCGTGGCTCGCGTCGGCGACGAATCGCCGCATCTTCTCCTCGGAGCGGCGCGCCGATTCCTCCGATGCCTCGGTGGCGGCGAACGCGTGCTGGATCTGGGCGAGCATTCCGTTGAGCGCCACGGACAGTCGACCGATCTCGGTACGCTCGTCCCGTTCCGGGACACGCCGGTGCAAGTCACCCGACGCGATCGCCGCGGCGGTCTCCTCCACTTCGACGAGGGGACGCAGACTGCGCCGGACCACGAAGTACGCGACCACCCCCAGCGCGATCAGCACGACCACACCGATGATGAGTTGCAGCACGATCAGCCGGTTCACCGTTTCGTCGTTCTCGGTGAGTGTCATCGCGACGGTGGTCTCGGTTCCGTCCGGCGCGGTCGTCGTCAGCACCCGCCACCGCACGTCGGAGTTGTCGGTCGAGCCGACCGTCTCGGGTCCCGACGCGGGGTCCTCGGGCAGTGCGGGGGAGGCGGATTCGTCGTTGATCTCACGCAGGACCGTTCCGTTCGGCAGCGTCGTGCGGACGTAGAACGGGCTCGGTGGGCGGCCGAGGTTCGGTTCGACCGGCGGCGGCAGCGGGCGCAATTTGCCGGGCTTCGCCCACCCCTGAGCCGCGTCGTGCAGCTGGTGATCGACACGGTTGGTCAGCGAATTCTCGAGCGCCGACGTCACCGCGACACCGGATGCGAGGAGTCCGAGCGCAGCGAGCAGGAGCACGGCGCCGACGAGGGTGATGCGCAGCGGCATCGCGCGAATCCACCGTCGCGCAGGCCCGTTCGGGACAGCGGCGACCGCCTCGGCCGGCTCCCGCGGAGCCGCAGGCGCGGTCATCGCCGCGGTTCTCGCATCACGTAGCCGACTCCGCGGAGGGTGTGGATCAGCGGCGTCTCGCCCGTGTCGACCTTCCGGCGGAGGTAGGACACGTACGACTCGACCACCCCGACCTCACCGCCGAAGTCGTAGTTCCAGACGTGGTCGAGGATCCGCGGCTTGCTCAGCACGGTGCCGGCGTTGACCATGAAGTACCGCAGCAGGGTGAACTCCGTCGGCGACAGCGATACCAGGTCGCCCGCCTTCCAGACCTCCCGCGTGTCGTCGTCGAGTTCGATGTCGGCGAACTTGATGCGGGCGGACTGCTCCTCCACCGACACCTTGCCTGCCCGCCGCAGGATGACGCGCAGCCGGGTCACCACTTCTTCGAGGCTGAACGGCTTGGTGACGTAGTCGTCCGCACCGAGTGTGAGGCCGCTGATCTTGTCCTCCACCGCGTCCTTCGCGGTGAGGAACAGCACCGGAGCGTCCACACCGTCGGCGCGCAGCCGCTTGAGCAGGCCGAACCCGTCCATTCCCGGCATCATGACGTCGAGGATCACGGCGTCGGGGCGGAACGTGCGCGCCGTGTCGAGTCCCTCGGCCCCGGTCGACGCCGTCGCCACCTCGAATCCCTGAAAACGCAGGCTCACGGAGAGCAACTCGAGGATGTTCGGTTCGTCGTCGACGACGAGGACGCGGGCTTCGACAGGCTTCTCATTCACGCAACCCATCATCACTCGTGACGCTGGATCGTCGCTGCACGTTTCCTGGGAGATTGCTGTGAGCCGTACCGCCTGCTTGTGCGGGTGGGATTCCGGTCGTCAGTTCACCACGATGTTGAGGTTGAGTACTACTCCGCCGAACGTCAGGATCGTGTTGGCCAATCCGAGGGTGACACCGCTGTTGAGTGCCCCGAGCAGTCCGAGCATCATGACCTCCATCGTCGCCCCTGGGAAGGGGTGGTTGCGCGCTGTCCGTGCGCGTTGCGGATGACACTAGGTCAACTCGGAAGAATTCGCGGCGACACACGCAAGCAAATTCGCTGAATAAAATCACCCATTCTTCTTTACCGAAAAAGGGGGAAATTCTCGGTACATGAGCAAGGATGGGAAAGTTGCGCTCCGCGTGCCGGCGCCTCCGGCCGTCGCACACGAGACAACCCCGCCGTCGATCCGACAGCGGGGTTGCGGGAGCGGAGTTGTCTTGACAGGCAGGAAGTTCAGGCTACGACGTTCAGGTTGAAAACCACTCCACCGAACGTCCCGATCGTGTTGGCGAGTCCGAGGGTGAAAGCGCTGTTGATTGCGGCGAGCAGTCCGAGCATCATGATGTGCCTCGTTATCTTCCGTGGTATATGCACAGAATTCACTGTTTCGCTCGACAATAAATGAGGCGACCTCGATCTGCGAGATAATCGGCGCATTCGCGACCCGTGCGCGTTCGAGGAGTGTGTGTACTCGCTCACCACTCACGGGCGCGGAGTGCCCCGTTGGGTACCGTGGAAATCGTCGACACGACATCCGGACGAGCGCACCGTACCCGGCCAGCGACAAGACGGTGCCCGGAGGTTTGTCATGGCGTGGATCGTGCTTGTGCTGTCGGGAATCCTGGAGGCCGTCTGGGCCACCGCCCTCGGCCGATCGGAAGGGTTCACCAAACTCGGACCCAGTGTCGTATTCGGCGTCGCGTTGATTCTCAGCATGGCGGGTCTGGCGTTCGCGATGCGCAGTCTCCCCATCGGAACGTCGTACGCGGTCTGGGTCGGCATCGGCGCAGCCCTCACGGTCGGGTTCGCGATGGTGACCGGCTCCGAGAGTTCCTCACTGGTGAAGATCCTGCTGATCCTGGGCATCGTGGGATGCGTCGTCGGGCTGAAGGTCCTGCACTGACCGGATCGTGACACTCGATGCTTGTGTGTCGCGGGTTACAGTAATTCCATGAACCTGGTGTCGTTGATGACCCTCCCGGTGCGCGTCGGCCTCGCGGCGGCCGATGTCGGTCTCGGAATCGCCGAAGCCAGCCTGATGACCGTCCGGACGGCGGTCGCCGGGACCGGTGTCGTCACGGGGATGGGCACCCAGGGCAGCCCGTTGCAGGTGATCAGCCAGCTGTCGTCGCTCGCGGCCAACGACCGCCCGCTCGGGCAGGCCCTCCAGCCGGGTGGTCCGCTCGACCGCCTCCTCGCTCCAGGCGGTCCCGTCGACCGTCTCACGTCGGAGGGCGGCACCCTCGAACGCCTGCTCGAGCCGGGCGGCCCGCTCGAGCGGGTGCTCGCCAAGGACGGCCCGCTCGACCGGGTGCTCGCCGAGGACGGCACCCTGGAACGGCTTCTCGCGAAGGACGGTCTCCTCGACCGCCTCACCGCGGAGCAGGGGCCGCTCGAACGACTGACCGCGCGGGACGGTGCGGTCGAGCGGCTCACGGCGCCGGGCGGAATCGTGGACCGGGCGCTCGCCGAGAACGGCATCCTCGAGACCCTGCTGTCGGAGGGCGGCGCGTTCGAACGGCTCATCGCCGAGGGTGGCCCGCTCGACCAGATCGTGGCGCTGTCCGAGACGTTGACGGCCCTGGCGCCCAACCTCGAGCGGATGAGCGCCAGCATCGACCTGTTGCAGGAAACCGTGGGCATTCTCAGCGCCGCGGTCGGGCCGCTCGGCGACCTCGCCGGCAAGTTGCCGGGACGCTGGCTCAAGGGCAAGGGCGACCGCCCGGGCGTCGACTACACACTCGGGCCCGCCTGACACTTGACCTGAACGCAACTCGAGGTTTTACGGTCGGGTCATGACTCGCATCGAAGGCCTCGGACCTGTCGGCATCACCCTGAACATCTCACCGGGCGAGACGTACCTCGACGACGCGGCCCGGCTGGAATCCCTCGGCTATTCGGCGATCTGGCTGCGGGGCGGTCAGATCGACAGCCTGGACCGGATCTCGGCCGTCGTCCGGGCGACCGACTCGATCCCCGTCGCGACCGGCATCATCCCGGTCGGCGTGTACGACTCGGACGCCGTCGCTCAGCTCTTTGCGGATCTGCAGACCACGGCGCCGGACCGGTTCGTCGTCGGGCTGGGCGGCCCGCAGGTCCCCCGGCCGCTCCGGGCGTTGAACGAGTATCTCGACAGGCTCGACCGGTCCGATCCGCCGGTGCCTGCGGAGCGACGGATTCTGGCCGCACTGGGCCCACGCAAGCTGGAACTCGCGCGGGACAGGACCGCGGGGGCCGTCGTGCTCCTCGTCACCCCCGACTACACCGCCGAGGCGCGGCGCATCCTCGGCCCGGACGCCACGCTGGTCGTCTCGCTGATGACGGTGCTCGGCACCGACGCCGCGCGGGCCCGCGACACCGCCCGCGTTCCGCTCCGATTCCTGTCCGGGGTGGGCGGCTATGCCACGAATTTCGAGCGGATGGGTTTCGGCGCCGACGACATCTCGGGGCTGAGCGACCGGCTCGTCGACGACCTGGTCGCCTGGGGTGATGCGGACGCGATCGTCGCGCGGGTACACAGCCACCTCGCGGCCGGCGCCGATCATGTCGTCGTGAGCGAACTGGGTGAGCGGCCGGGCGAGGTGGCCCGGCAGCTCGCGACACGGTTGCCACTTCGCGCATAGGACGACCGGCCGACAGCCCCCGACCCGTGCCTCTGGTATGTATTTCGCATGACACGAACCATCGTTGCGCTGTTGATCCCTGCCGCCCTGCTGCTCGGGGCGTGCAGTTCCGAATCGACCACCACCGAGGCCGAGTCCCCGGCGAGCGCAACGACCGAGGCCACCGAGGCATCCTCCGCAGACCTGCCCGCTGTCGCGGACCTGTGCAAGGGGCTGCTCCAGTACACGAACGGAGCGGAGGCTCGCGCGCAGCAGAGCGGCGAGACGTTCGACCGCACGAAGGCCCTCGACGACCTGTTCACCCAGTCGGCCGAGACGCCGGAGTGGAAGGATGCTCCGCAGGAGCGCAAGGATCAGATGATCCAGGCCTACGACGCCGCCAAGACCGGGGCCTGCTGACCCGGATTCGCAATCGAGGACCGAAACTGTCCTCAATTCTTCGTAGCGTGCCCGGTATGACCGACACGACGAAGTCCATCCATCCGTTTCGCATCGACATCGCGCAGGAGCAACTCGACGATCTTGCCGATCGTCTCGCGCGCACCCGGTTCGGCACACCCCTTCCGGGTGACGACTGGGCGAGCGGTGTGCCCACGTCCTACCTGGTCGAACTCGTCACGTACTGGCGCGACGAGTTCGACTGGCGGGCGCAGGAGAAATCGCTCAACACCATCCCGCAGTTCGTCACCGAGATCGACGGGCAGAACATCCACTTCCTCCACGTGCGCTCCCCCGAACCGAACGCACTGCCCCTCGTCCTCACCCATGGCTGGCCGGGTTCGTTCGTCGAGTTCCTCGACGTGATCGGCCCGCTCACCGACCCCGCAGCGCACGGGGGCGACCCCGCCGACGCGTTCGATGTGGTCGTGCCGTCGCTGCCCGGATTCGGATTCTCCGGACCGGTCCGCGAATCGGGCTGGGACACTACCCGTATCGCCGCGGCGTGGGCAGAGCTGATGACCCGGCTCGGCTACCACCGCTACGGGGTCCAGGGCGGGGACATCGGTGCGGACGTCTCACCCGAGGTCGCCCGCATCGCCCCGGCCGCGGTGGTCGGGGTGCATCTCAACGGCAACGTCGGGGTTCCGTTCCACGAGCTGGACGAGGCGGAGCAGGCGAGCCTGTCACCGCTGGAACAGGACCGACGCGACCGGGTGTCACGGTTCATGTCCGAGGAGTTCGGCTACATCGCCATCCAGTCCACCAGGCCCGCGACCCTCGGTGCCGCCCTTGCCGATTCGCCGGTGGGTCAGCTCGCGTGGATCGTCGACAAGTTTCGCGAGTGGACACATCCCCGCGAGACGCTCCCCCACGACGTCGTCGGCATCGACCGACTTCTCACCAACGTCATGCTGTACTGGCTCACCGGGACCGCGTCTTCGTCCGCGTATGTCGGCTACATGCAGGAATCATCCTGGGGCGCCGACAAATCCGCGTCCGGAGTTCCGACCGCGGTCATCGTGTTCGCCCACGACGTCGGTATCCGCCGCTACGCCGAACAGGAACACGCGATCACGCGGTGGACCGACGTCGAGGACAGTGGCGGTCACTTCGCCGCACTCGAAGAGCCCGAGACCCTGACCGCGGACATCCGGGAGTTCTTCGCCGGACTCCGCTGAGCGCGATACGACGAACCACCGGCCCGGGCGGGGGTCCGGCGGTTCGTCGACGGTGTTGCGTCAGTTGCCGATACCGGCAACCTCCTGGGCGATACCGGCCAGTCGCGTCTGGGCCGCGGAGACCACGCCCTGGCGATCCTTGTGGGCTTCCTCGTAGGCGACGACGGTGCGCACGTCGGAGGGATCGGTCAGTTCCTTGACCGCGGCGACCGCCTGGGACACGTTGAGGTCGTCGTAGTCGGCGATCGGGAGTTCGCCCGCCTCCAGGACGCCACCAGCGGCGCGTGCGGAATGGATCGCGTCGGCGATTCCGTCGGCGCCTTCGTTGCGAGTGACCTGCTCCGCCGTTTCGAGGGCGGCATCACGCGAGGCGGCAAGCGTCTTCACGGCGACATCGCCCGCGTGGGCGCCTCGACCGAGCAACGCGCTCAGCATCGGCGGGGTGGTGCGGGCCGTGTCGAGAGCACGGTCGATGCCACGCGCGGACCACGAGACCGGGACGTTGATCAGCCGGATCGTGGCACCGGTCGCCGCCTGGAACGGGGTGCGTCGCAGGGCCGCCGGCCCACCGAGCGCCTCCTCCGCGAGCACCGTGGTCAACCAGTCGACGGTCGCGGCGTGCGCGGTGACCAGTCGATCGGCCAACCGGACGACGTCCTGCTTCCCGGCCGCGGTCGCGAGGGCCTTCACGTACCGCGCCCGGTCGAGCAACTGGTGTTCGAGGGCGAGGTCGCCGAGCAGGGCCTCGTCGAACGGCTGCGCCTGCTCCGCCATCGCCTTCAGCGCCGCTGCCAGCCTGCCGAACAGCGGGCCGACGATCTCGGGCACTCCCCCGAGATCGCGGATGGCGCGTTCGACCGCCTCTGCGCGGAGGCGTCCGTTCTCGGCGTTCTCAGTGAGCTCTCGGCGCACGGCCTCGGTGCGCGCTTGCGCGACGCGGGTTTCGGCGACCTGGATCTCGGTGTTGGTCAGATCGAGTACGGCGTGCAGCTGGGTGATCAGTGTGGGGACGGTCATGTTGTGTCCTTTCCCGTTCTTGGGTGCGGTCAGATCAGGCGTGCGGTCAGATCAGGCTGGAGATGAGATACGCCGCGAGTAGGACGCCGGCGAGAACGGCCGCGGCGGTGACGGCCGCGAGGACCGCCGATCCGGTCACGGACATCGCGGGCACGGCGGCGACGAGAGCAGCGACGAGAGCGGTCCCGAGCGAGAAACGACGGTCGGGCTCGTCCTGCTGGTTCTTCGCGTGCCGGGGTGTGCTTGCGCGGAGTGCATTGTGGGCAAGGGTCATGGTTCGATTTCCCGTCTGGAGTCGAATGCGGACCAGAGTCGGGACCACACGAGAGGGCGATCGCCGGACGACGCTGTCGGCGCCTTCGTGCAGATCCCGGGTTTCGCGATTTACAGCGTCAGTTCGCTGACGACATCGACTGCACGGGCAGTGTCGGGTTCGGCCATTGCGTGTTCTCTCCCTACCGCAACGTCACATGCTCGAATGCGTGCGGCTCGTTCGGATCGTCAACTTATCTGCTCTGGCTGATACAGATTTCATCTTATCTACTTGGCAGTAAAGTTCAACCCATCCGAGCAAGAGAATCGGCCGAACCCGGGATGGCGGCACCAAAAACCGCCGGGACCAGCACAGATGACACACACACAGAATCTTCAGTGCGCGAGAAGACCGGGGGCGGACACCGCCCTCAACCCGACGATCGGTCGAATCCTGGCAACCCGATCACCCTCCGGCTGCGCCACTTTCCGACCCTTCCAACCGTGACGCCAGATCCGCGTTCTCGGATTCGAGCGCGAGGATCCTCTGAATGCCCGGGACGTTCACTCCGTCGTCCATGAGCTGCGCTATGCGCGCCAACCTGACCAGATCGTCGTCGCTGTATCTACGGGTGCCGCCGCTGGTCCGTGCAGGGGTCAGCAATCCGCGACGCTCGTACAACCGCAGGGTCTGCGGGCCGATGCCCGTCAACTCCGACGTCACCGCAATTCCGTAGACCCCGCGACACGAGCGGGGTAAGGCGTCGATGGTCACAACAGGCTCCCTTCTGCTTAAGGAACACCCGATGTTAACAAACCAATGAAATCAATCTGCAACACCAGATATAGATTTTGCATATTCCACTCAGCATGCACCCTCGGCTGCGGCGAGAGCCAGGGCAGGGTGACGTAATCTCGGAGCCGAACCGAACGCGAACCGAGGCCGCCCGGGCAGGGATCGCGGAGGTGTCGTGGCCGCGAGTGCCACGGCCGCTGCGCCAGAGACGAGAAGACGGTGCCCCGCACTCAGGAACACGCAGATCGTTACCGCGACGCCCTCACTGCGCTCGCGGCGGCTACCCAGCGACCGGCAAATGTGGTCAACACCGGGGCGGGCTATGCGATCCGGGTCGATTTCGAGTACAACCGCTACCTTCTCGCGTCCAACGCTGCCGACGGACTGACCGACGCCGCCGAGGACACGTCCGAATGGCGGGTGAGCCTCTATCAGGGAGTCACCGACGGAACTCCGGACGAACTGCTGGCCGCCGCCGAGCACGCATGGCTCGTCGACGCGTTCGACCTCGCGTTCGCCGATATCCGGGCCGAGGGCAAATGGCAGTCGGCCGACGCCTCGTTCGACGCGTTCAACTCCACTAACGACCAGTCCACCAGCTGAGCCGGTAGGCGCGACTCAGGCCCGACCCGGGACCTCGGACTTCACGAGCTGCTCCAGCTCGGCGTTGCGGGCCGCCAGGATCGCGTTCTCGGCTTCGAGCTGAAGAATCTGACCGATTCCGATCAGATTGACACCGGCCGCGACGAGTTCGGTGATCTTCTGGAGGCGCGCGACATCGTCCTCGCTGTACCGGCGTGTTCCACCGCCCGTGCGAGTCGGTGTGATCAACCCTCGCCGCTCGTACAAGCGCAGCGTCTGCGGGCCGATACCCGTCAGCTCCGACGTTACCGAGATCCCGTACACACCCCGCTGCGATCGAAGCGGCACATGAGAGGACGTCACCGGATCTCCCTTCTTCTCAGGGCGCATCAATCCTATCAAGGTCCGGAAGACACAATGTGCCGCAGGGGGTGCAGGTTCGCTCTGGCCTTCGCGGACCGCGCTTCCGCGCTCCTGCATCGCAGTTCCCGGTAGCCCCGCGGTCCACCCTGCCTCATCTGATTCCTTCCCGGTTCGGTTCTCCGTCCGCGCTCGCCCTCTCGAGCAGCAATCTTGCTCATTCCGCTTGAACTTCCTGCCCCATGACTGTAGAACAAATCTATATTCTTGAACGCAGATAAGTTCTCACCACGAGGTGGGCACCAAGGAGAACCGATGACCACACACAACCCGCAGAACGCTCCCCACGACGGAGATGTCCTCGTTCTCGGCGCAGGCAGCGGCGGAGCGATCGCCGGCGGCCTGATCGCCACGCTGGCCCTCAGCGCGCTCACTCTCCTCTCCTCCCTGCCGACCTGACGGCCTGCCCGCCCCACCCTTTCCACACCGACCCTTCACACCCGACAGGACACAGCGCTCATGCCCGCCAGCTCCACATCCCACGCTTCCGCCACCACTACTGCCTCGCGAGGCGGAGCAGCGATGAGCACCGAGGAAATCAAGGCCCGGATCGAGGCGATGTTCGCCGACGAGGCCACCGACACCTCCCCCGCACTCGTCGAATAGTGACGCCATCGCCGATGCCGGCAGGTCAGAGAAGGGCAGAGCCATGAACGTGTCCACCCAGCTCGTCGCACCATCCTGCGAAATCCGTCGCATCCCCTCCAGGACGACGCCGACGCATCGCACGAAGCCTGCGGCAGAGGTCGCAACAGACGACCGACGGCGGGAACGCCCGGAGCCCGCGCGACGCGAGCGCGACCAGTACCGCGACGTGCCCGCGCAGTGCGAGGCCATCGGCCGGCTCGCCGCCTCCGACCCCCGCCGCGAAGTGTTGCGCCAGCGGCTGATCGAACGTTGCCTGCCGCTCGCCGAACACATCGCCCGGCGTTTCCACGGTCGCGGAGAACCACTCGACGACCTGATCCAGGTCGCCCGCCTCGGACTGGTCAAGGCCGTCGACCGCTTCGACGCCCGCTGCGGAGCGAACTTCGTGTCCTACGCCGTCCCGACCATCACCGGCGAAGTCCGCAGGCACTTCCGTGACACGGGGTGGGCCATGCGCGTCCCGCGCAGCATGCAGGAACTGCACCTCTCCCTCACCAACGCGACGACCGAACTGACCACCACACTCGGACGCGCCCCGACGGCGAGCGAACTGGCCGAGGCCGTCGGGATCGACAAGGACGAAGTAGTGCAGGGCCTCCGGGTCGCCGACGCGTACAGCACCCTCTCCACCGATTTCCCGCTCGGCGAGAACGAACGCCCGCTGTCGGAGACGATCGGCGACGTCGACCCGGCGCTCGCCCACGTCGAGGACCACGTGGTCCTCGCACCACTGCTGGAATCACTTCCCGACCTCGAACGCACCGTGCTGGTCCTGCGCTTCTTCGGCAACATGACCCAGTCGCAGATCGCCGCGCGGGTGGGTGTCTCGCAGATGCAGGTGTCCCGGCTCCTGACCAAGACGCTGGCGGACCTGCGCGGGAAACTCGCCGACGTGGGCGGTCAGTTGCTCTCGTAGGCGGCGAGGAAGTCCTCCCACGTCCGCTTACCCGTCGCTGCGACGTCGAGTGACAGGTTCGCGCCCTCCCGGTACGCGCGGCCGGCCTTTCCCGGCATCCGCACCGGCATCATCAGCCGATGCCGTCCGGTCGCCTTCAGGTATCCGCGCATCAGCTCGGCCATCCCGTACACGGTCGGTCCGGGCAGGTCGGGCACCAGGCCGGCCGGCGCCCCGAGGGTCAGTTCCACCAGACGCGCCGCGACCTCCGCCGAGTCGACCGGCTGGAACCGCAGTCCGCCCGGAACCGGAATCACCGGCAGTTTCACCATCTTCTGCAGCATGGTCAGCACCAGGTCGTGGAACTGGGCCGCGCGCAGCGTCGTCCACGGCACACCCGAGTCGGCCACCGCTCGTTCCGCGGCCAGCTTGGATCCGAACCAGCCGAGCGGAACTCCGTCGGCGCCGATCACCGAGATGTACACCAGGTGCTGCACCCCGGCGCGCGAGGCGGCCTCCACCAGGTTCCGCGTCGCGACCTCGTCACCCTTGGGTCCGCCCGCCAGGTGCAGAACGGTCTCGACCCCCTCCAGCGCGGGCTCTATTCCCTTGCCCTCGAACAGGTCACCGGCCACATACTGGACGCCGTCGCCCGGCTCGCGGCCGTGCCGGCTGAGAACGCGCACGTCCCGTCCCGCCGCCCGCAGCAGTGGGACGACCTGACGTCCGAGCGTGCCCGTGCCGCCGGTGATCAGAATGGGTGATGTCATGATCTCTCCAGATTCGTTGGGTGCGGGACTCGGTTTCCCGGTCTCGACAGCTGGTTTTCGGTGGATCTACTGCTAAGACACGCGGCGAGGAAGGAATGTGACACGGTGGACGACCGCGATCGGCTGACGGAGCGTTTCGAGGAACACCGGCCCCGGCTGCGGGCTGTCGCGTACCGGATGCTGGGCTCGGTGAGCGAGGCCGACGACGCCGTCCAGGAGGCGTGGCTGCGTATGAGCCGCGCCGACACCGACGTCGTGGACAATCTCGAGGCGTGGCTGATCACGGTGGTGTCGCGGGTGTGCCTGAACGTGCTGCGCTCACGCGAGCAGCGGCGCGAGGAACCTCTCGACGTCCAGGCACACGACCCGGTCGTCGCTCACGAGGACGGTGGAGACCCCGAACACGAAGCGATGCTGGCGGACTCGGTCGGCCTGGCACTGCTCGTGGTGCTCGACACGCTGACCCCGGCCGAGCGGCTCGCGTTCGTCCTGCACGACATGTTCGACGTGCCCTTCGACGACGTCGCCCCCATCGTGGGCCGCTCCTCCCCAGCGGTGCGGCAACTCGCCAGCCGCGCCCGCCGACGGGTGAAAGGAGCCTCCCCGGCGCCGGACACTGCGGATCTGGACCGCCAGCGCCGTGTCGTCGACGCCTATCTGGCCGCGACCCGCGGCGGAGACTTCGACGCTCTGGTCGCCCTGCTCGATCCGGACGTGGTGCTCCGGGCGGATCCGGCGGTCGGACCCACCCCGGCGCCTCTCCTGATCCGGGGCGCCCGGGTCGTGGCCAGGGGCGCGCTCGCCTCCTCGGAACGGGCCCGGTCCACGCAGGTCGCCCTGGTGAACGGGGCAGCCGGGCTCGTGATGGCTCTCCACGGTCGGCTGCACCTGGTGTTGGCGTTCACGATCGCGGACGGCAGGATCACCGAGATCGATGTCATCGCAGAACCCGATCGGGTCCGCCGACTCGATCTCGCGGTTCTCGATGACTGACGGGACGCCGGTCACCCGTACAGGGTGATGACCCTGCGCGCCCCGACCCCCAGCATGGAGGTGGTCGACACTGCCCGGAGAGGGGCGCGAACGTGACTACTGCCTCGGACGACGATGCCCCACCCCAGAGCGCGGCCGCGCCGTCCCCGTTCCCGCCGATCGCCGACTACGCCTTCCTCTCGAACTGCCACACGGGGGCGCTGATCGCGCCGGACGGTTCCGTCGACTGGCTGTGCGTGCCCCGGTTCGACTCACCCAGCGTGTTCGGGTCCCTCCTCGACCGCGAAGCGGGGATGTTCCGGATCGGCCCGTTCGGGCTCAACGTTCCGGCGTCCCGGCAGTACGAGCCGGGAAGCAACACCATCTCGGCGGTGTGGAACACGCCGACCGGCTGGGTGACCGTGCGCAGCGCGCTGACGATGGGTCCGAGCCGCGGCGAGGACACCGTCACGCCCCACACACGGCCGCCGGCAGACGAGGACGCCGATCACATGCTGGTCCGCACGGTCACCTGCCTCGACGGCAGTGTGGAGGTGGAGTTGGTGTGCGAGCCCGTGTTCGACTACGGGCGTACACCGGCGGAGTGGGTTCTGGTGGACGGCGATCGGCACACCGCCGACGCGAGCGGCGCGGGTCGGACCCTCCGACTGCGGACGGACATGGCGCTCGGCATCGAGGGTGGGCGGGTTCGCGCCCGCCACGTGCTGGAGAAGGGTGAAACCCTCTACTGCGCACTGTCCTGGGCGGCGGAGCTCGCCGCACCGGAAACGGCGGAAGAGGCCGTCGCGCAACTCGATGCAACCTCTACGTTCTGGCGGCGCTGGTTCAGCCACGCACGGTTTCCCGACCACCGGTGGCGGGAGGCGATCCAGCGGTCCGCCCTGACCATCAAGGGACTCACGTACATGCCGACCGGCGCCACCGTCGCGGCCCTCACCACATCGCTGCCGGAAACTCCCGGCGGCGAACGTAATTGGGACTACCGGTACACCTGGATGCGGGACTCCACGTTCACCCTGCAGGCTCTGCACTATCTGAACCTGGACTGGGAGGCCGACGAGTTCATGCAGTTCATCGCCGATCTCGAGTCGAACGGCGATGGCGCACTGCAGATCATGTACGGAATCGACGGCACCCGCGACCTGACGGAGTCGACCCGCGACGACCTGTCCGGCTACGCGGGCGCGCGACCGGTGCGCATCGGCAACGGAGCGTTCGACCAGCGGCAGAACGACGTGTTCGGCGCCGTCCTCGACTCGATCCTGTTGCACACCGTGCGCAGCAAGCGCCTCCCCCGCCGGCTGTGGCCGCTCGTGCAGCAGCAGGCGACGTGCGCGTCCGCGGTGTGGCGCAACCCCGATCAGGGGATCTGGGAGGCCCGCGGCGCACCGCAGCACTACGTGTCGTCGAAGCTGATGTGCTGGGTGGCACTCGACCGGGCGTCGAAGATCGCGGGTATCCGCGGCGATCGCTCGGCCGAGGAAACCTGGCGTGCCACAGCCGAAGAGATCCGCGCCGACATCCTCGAGCACGGGGTGAAGAACGGGGTGCTGCGCCAGCACTACGACACCGAGGCGCTGGACGCGTCGACCCTGCTCGCCGCGGTCTTCGGATTCCTTCCCCGCGGGGACCAGCTCCTGCGTGCCACGGTCGACGCCATCGCAACCGATCTCACCGAAGACGGATTCGTCCTGCGCTACCGCACCGGCGAAACCGACGACGGACTGTCGGGGAAGGAAGGTAGTTTCCTGATCTGCTCCTTCTGGCTGGTGTCGGCACTGACCGTGGTCGAACAGGTACAGGAGGCAACCGATTTGATGGAGCGGTTGCTCAGCGTGTCCTCGCCCCTGGGGTTGTACGCCGAGGAGTTCGACACGAGCACCGGCCGTCATCTCGGCAATTTCCCGCAGGCGTTCTCCCACCTCGCACTGATCGAGGCCGCGGGGCGCATCATCCTGCACGAGCGGATGCGGGAACTGATGTGAGCCCAGGCGGGCCCCGACGTCCCGTCACCGTAGGCTGAGATCGTGTCCCGAGCAGAGTCGAATCGGACGTACAGCGGCCAACCGGTTGCGGAACGTCGCGTAGCCCGCCGGGCGCGGTTCCTCGACTCCGCCCTGTCGGTCTTCGCGGAGAAGACGTACGCCCACAGTTCGATCAGCGACATCTGTGCCCACGCCGGACTGTCACGTCGCCAGTTCTACGAGGAGTTCGGCAGCCGCGAGGACATCCTCCTCGCGCTCTACGACACGATTCAGGACGAGGCCCGGGACGCGGTGCTCGCCGCGAACGACCGGGCTCCCTCGCGGGATCCCCGGACTGTCGCCGGCACCGTCATGACGGCGTACATCGAATCGGTCGGCACGGACGAGCGGCGGGCCAGGATCATCTTCGTGGAGGTGGTCGGGGCGGGCCCCCGGGTCGAGCAGTATCGCCTCGCGCGCCGCACGCAGTGGGCGCAACTCTTCGAAACCGTCACCCGCACGATCGACGGCGGCATCGTCGACCCGCCCGAGCGGTTCGCGATGGTGTCGATCGCCTTCATCGGGGCGGTCAACGATCTCGCCCACCACTGGAGCACCGCCTCCCCCCGGCCGTCCGCGTCGGTGCTGGTGGACGTCCTGAGCACGATGCTCATCGCGCTGGTCACCGATCAGACCTGAACCGAACTTACTCGCGAGTATTGCGATACCCGTCACACCTGTTCTAAGGTCTGCTCACAAAGTGAGACATAGACGTCTCACTTCGGCCGGGGAGGACCACATGATCGGACCGAGAGCACGACGACGCCGAATGCTGCTGGTGGGAGCGATGGTGGTGGGCGCACAGCTCGCCGTCGCCGCGCCGTCCATCGGGGCTCCCGCCGACGACGGAACGCCGGTCGACGTGCAGCCGGCCCCTACCGTCCCCGCCTGGCCCGAGGCCGACCGGGGCTTCTACGAACCACCGGCCTCCGTGGTCGCGGCGGCCGAGCCGGGCGAGATCATCGCCGCCCGCGAAGTACACCTGGCGAACCTGTCGGTGCTTCCGGTGAACGTCGACGCGTGGCAGCTGTCGTATCGCTCCACCAACTCGCGGGACGAGCCGATCCCGGCGGTCGCGACTGTCGTCAAGCCCCGGGGCACGATCGACGGCGTCCGCAATCTGCTCTCGCTCCAGCCGGCGGAAGACTCCCTCGGCAAGTACTGTGCCGCCTCGTACGCACTGCAGCAGTGGTCCGTGCCCGCGCCGCTGACCGGTCAGGTCGTCGCGCCGCTGCAGTTCCTCGAGGCGCAGGCCGCCCTCGCCCAGGGATGGGCCGTCGTGATGCCGGATCACCAGGGTCCGAACGCCGCGTATGCGGCCGGGCCCCTCGCGGGCCGCATCACCCTGGACGGGATCCGGGCGGCGGAGAACTTCGAACCCCTGGGCCTGACAGGCAGGCAGACCCCTGTCGGGTTGATGGGCTATTCCGGAGGCGCGATCGCGACGGGTCACGCCGCCGAACTCCATGCGAGCTACGCACCGGACCTGAACATCGTCGGTGCTGCCGAGGGCGGCATCCCGGCCGATCTCGGCGCCCTCGTCGATCTGGCCGACAACAACCTGGGCGCCGGAATCGTGCTGGGCGGCGTGTTCGGCGTGAGCCGTGACTATCCCGAACTCGCGGAGTATCTCGACACGCACCTGAATCCACTCGGCAAACAGCTCCTTGCCGCCAAGAGCAACCTCTGCGTCAGCTACCAGTCGGCGCTGCTGCCGTTCGCGAACCTGAGGGGCCTGTTCGACAGCCCGAGCGGCGACCCACTCCGCGATCCGGTGGTCGAGTCGGTACTCGACCGGACGAAGATGGGTCACCGGGTCCCGGACGTCCCGATGTTCATGTACCAGGCGAACCCGGACTGGCTGGTGCCGGTCGGGCCCGTCGACGCACTGGTGGACACCTACTGTCAGGACCCGAACGCCCGGGTGACGTACACCCGCGACCACGCCAGCGAGCACTTGTCCCTCGAACCGGTCGCGGCGGCGAGCGCCCTGATGTGGCTGCGGGACCGGTTCGCCGGGGTCCCGGCCGAGACCGGATGCAGCACCCACGACGTGGGATCGATGGCCCTCGACGAGGCGACGTGGCCGGTGTGGTCGTCGATCGTCGGCGACACGATCGCGAGCCTGCTCGGTCAGCCGATCGGCACGTGAGGACGCGGTCCGATCAGAGGCCGCCGACCTGCACGAATTCACGTGCATGAAAGTCCGAGGGCCACCTTCCCGGGGGAAGGTGGCCCTCTGTGTGCGGAGGTAATTCCGCGGTGGAGCCTCCTGTCAGGATTGAACTGACGACCGCTCGCTTACAAGGCGAGTGCTCTACCACTGAGCTAAGGAGGCGGACACGCGCGCCCATCATATCCATTGCAGGAACGTCGGCCACTTCCGCCCACATTGGATAGCGTTGGAGCCATGAGTACCTCGGAGATCGCCACTGTCCTCGCTTGGCACGACGCCCTCAACTCCGGCGACATCGACACTCTGCTGTCGCTGTCGAGCGACGACATCGAGATGGGTGGGCCGAAAGGCGCCACCCAGGGCCTGGCGGCGCTGCGGGAATGGGCGTCTACCGCGGGCATCACGCTGATTCCGCAGCGAATGTATTACTACGACGGGGTGCTGGTGGTCGAACAGCAGGCCACGTGGGCGGACCCCGAGGAGACGCGTATCCTGGCCTCTGCATTCCGTGTCGTCCACGATCAGGTCATCTCCACGTTCCGCCACGAGACACTCGAGTCTGCACTCTCCGCTACCGATTTGACCGAGAAAGACCTTGTCTCCGACACGTAGTATGGCCAAGCTCACAGAAACCCTCCAACGTCTCACAGGCGACCGTCGCGCAACGGTCGATGCGGTCACCGCTGCACCCACACCGCTGCAGCCGATCGACCTCACCGACGATGCGGTGGTCGCCGAAGTACTCGACCTCGCCGTGCGTGTCGGTGAAGTGCTCCTCGCGTCGGGCACCGGTGCGATGGACACCGCCGAGCAGGTGCAGTTCATCGCCGCCACGTACGGCCTCGCCCAGTGCGATGTGGATGTCACGTACAACTCCATCGTGCTGTCCGCGTACCGCGGGCCGACGCTCCCGCCGGCGAGCACGATGCGGATAGTGCACTACCGCTCGATGGACTTCACCCGTCTCGCGGCGGTCGACCGGCTCACGCGGCGGATCCGCCGTGAGGCCGTCACCCCCAGCGAGGCGCACGAGGCCCTGACCGCGGTCACCACGGCGCCGCACCCGTACAACCGCTGGATCGCGACGCTCGCCTGGGCGTCCATGGCCGCGTCGGTCTCCGTGTTGATGGGCGGTGGGGTGCTGGTCGCATCGGTCGCCTTCCTGACGACGATGGTGATCTACCGGGTCAACCGCGTTCTCAACCGCATCGGCCTGCCGTTCTTCTTCCAGCAGGTGGCCGGTGGTCTGGTGGCCGCGACCCCGGCGGCGACGCTCTACACGTTCCAGGATCAGCTGGGTGTCGAGATCAGACCCTCGCAGATCATTTCGGCCGGTGTGGTGGTGCTGTTGTCCGGACTGTCGCTGGTCGGTTCGGTGCAGGACGCCATCACGGGGGCACCGATCACGGCGGCGGCGCGATTCTTCGAAGTGGTCATGATGACCGGCGGCATCATCGCCGGTGTGGCCATCTCGTTGCGGCTGACCGGCGTGCTGGGTTCGACGCTGCCACCCGTCAACGTCGAGATCACGGAACTCGTGCAACTACCCGTGCTGGTGATGTCGGGCGCGTTCGCGTCGATGTTCTATGCGCTGGCCTGTTACGCCGAGCAGCGCGCGCTCACGGCCGCGTGGTTCGGTGGTGCGGCCGGCGCCCTGGTCTACATGGTGGCGCACCAGTTCGGCATCGGCCCCATCATCGGTTCGGCACTCGCGGCCACCGTGGTCGGGTTCGCCGGTGGTCTGATGGCCCGCCGCGCGCTCACGCCGCCGCTGGTCGTCGTGGTGGCGGGTATCACGCCACTGCTGCCGGGTCTGTCTCTGTACCGGGGTCTGTACGCCCTGCTCAACAACGAAGTGGTGATCGGACTGAGCTCGCTGCTGGCGGCGTTCGGTATCGGTTGCGCGCTCGCGGCGGGCGTCACGCTCGGCGAATGGATCGCCCGGACCATGCGGAGGCCGCGCATCCTGCGTCGCACAGACGACATCCGCCGCCCCGTCTTCAAGACGAGGCGGCGGAAGCCGGTCGAAACACACACACAGAAGGCGGCCTGAGGCAGTTTCAGGTGACGGCCTCTCGGCCGTCTGCCGGGTACGACCGCCGGTGTCTCACCGGACGGTCGTCCCGGCACATCGTCGCCGAAACGCGGCGCCGGGGAGGTCAGCTCTTGTCGACGCTGTGCCGTCCGCCCGACTTCTCGTCGGCCTCCATGGCCTCACGCAGGCTCTTCGGCCGCATGTCGGTCCAGTTCTTCTCCACGTACTCGAGGCACGCGGCCCGGCTTTCCTCGCCGAAAACTACGCGCCAGCCTGCCGGCACCTCAGAGAACGTGGGCCACAGTGAGTGCTGGTCCTCATCGTTCACCAGCACGTAGAAGCGGCCTTCTTCGTCATCGAATGGATTGGTGCTCATCTCGCCTCGCTTGTCGCATACGTGTCCTGTGCGTTCACACTAGCAAGCGTGCCGTTGCGGCCACGCCTTGTTACGACAGATGTAACGATCTCTCCCGCCCGCACGGCAACATTCGACAGGAGCGACGACGTGATTCCGTGCGTTTTCTCCGTGCCGCCCTGCAGATAGATTCCCGCTGCGACGTCCGGTGAAACCGCCAATCTGTAATCTCGGCCCACTTCGCGCGGCGGGTGGGTTTTCGGCGCGAGATCGCCGAGTAGAGGCTCGAGGGGTGCGGGGGTGAAACCGGTGGCCAGAATCAGTGCGTCGCAAGCGAGGGTGTCGGTGAGGCCGTCCACCCCGCTGCGGACAGCCACCTCGATTCCGTCCGAAGTCTCGTCGACGGCAATGATCTCCGACGCGCGGCGCATGAACAGGCGGCGACGCCCACGCACGCGTTCCTGGTATTCGGTCGCGTAGAGCTCGTTGATGAGCTCGATGTCGACCACCGAATAGTTCGTACTCCTATGGACATCCAGCAATCGCAGACGCTCCGCCTCCGGGGCACCGTGCAGATCGTCCACGGCCTCCGGATCGAAGATGCGGTTGGCGTACGGACTATCGTCGGCCGGGCTGTACCCGTACCGCGAGAAGACGCTGTGGACTTCGGCTTCGGGGTAGTTTCCGTGCAGGTACTGCACGATCTCGGCGGCGCTCTGGCCTGCCCCGAGGACGACGAACCGATGGTGGACCGGGGCCGGCATCTCGCCGAGCCGGAACAGGAACTGGTGGTTGTGGAAGCACCGCGCAGAGGGGTTGGCCCACTCCGGGATTCGCTCACGCAGACCGGCGCCCATCACGACGTTGCGCGCGATGACCGTGCTGCCGTCGGCGGTGCGGACCTCGAAACGGTCGATCACCCCGTCGTCGCCGCGGATTCCGCGTACGGTCTCCACTGCGGTGCCGTATCGCACGTCGGCGTCCACTCGGCGTGCCGCCCACTGCAGGTAGTCGTGAAACTCGTGACGAGTCGGAAAGAAGGTCTGGTGATTGACGAAGTCGACGAGGCGACCCTGATCGAAGAGGTAATTGAAGAAGGTGAATGCGCTACGCGGATTCCGGAACGTCACCAGGTCCTTCGGAAACGCGATCTGCATCGTCGCGCCGTCGAGAAGCATCCCGGGATGCCAGCCGAATCGATCCTGCTTCTCGAAGAACTGCGCGCTGATCCGCTCACGCGGGGGGCACTCCGCATTGTGTTCCTCGATGGCAATGGCCAGGGCGAGGTTAGCGGGACCGAATCCGACACCCACGACATCTCGCACTGGGAGATCTGTACCGACCGTTTCCGGCGATTCACTCATAGCTCGTCCGTCCTCGACGCCGCGCCGCACCCGACCCAGCCGCCGTCTGCCTTCCGAAAAGATAGTGAAGCCTATCCTTATTTCCAGCACAGTACCAAGTACTTCCGGCCCTCGCGGCGGCGAACTCCGCCCCGGAACTGCGATCTAGATCACTCTTGATCACCGGGCTCCTTCCGCCCATGCGGTGACCAGCGACGACAGTTCCGACGCCCAGCCACGGACCTCCTCGGCGTCCAGCACATCCGAGGAGAACGAGAAATACGCGTGGACAGGTCCGTCACCGATCGGCTCGTAGAAACTCAGCGTCAGGTCCGAATCCGGAACCCCCACCGGCACCGGCATCAACCCACCCAGCGCGTCGAGATGACCGAGCCTGGCCTGCTCGTGATGAACGAGCATGACCTGCGGACGGAGCACCGGCGTCTCGCCGACCGCCTCCACGACGTCGGCGAACGCCACGTCCTGGTTGTCCAGCGCGTCGAGATTCGCGGTGCGGATACGCCACAGCAACTCCACGGGATCGGGATCACCGCTCGTATCCGTTCGCAACAGAACGATATTGAAGAAGCAGCCGACCAGCGCGTCCAGCGCCTCCTCCGTGCGTCCCGCGACGAGCGACCCCAGCGGAATGTCCGTGCCGGCGCCGTGCCGTGTCAACACGGTGGCGAGTGCGGCCTGCAACACCATGAACAGGCTGGTGCCCGTCTCGCTCGCGAACTTCCGGGCCGCGCTGTGGAGTTCCGCGTCGATCTCGACCGGCACGATCTCCGCCGTCCGCGGTCCGCGCACGGCCGGGGCGGGCAGTTCGAGCCGGGACGGCATGCCGTCCAGCGTCTCCCGCCAGTAGTCGAGCTGACGCGACCGACGGCTGTCCGGGTCCTCGGGATCGCCGACGAGCGCCTGCGACCACACGACGTAGTCGGCGTATCCGATGGGCAGCGGTTCCCATGCGGGTTCCTCGCCGTGCGAGCGCGCGGCGTATGCGCCCATCAGATCACCGAGCAACGGCACCACGGACCACTCGTCGACGGCGATGTAGTGCATCGCGAGAAGCAGTGCCTGGGTGCCGTCGCCGCCGGTCACGAGATGCACCCGGAGCGGTGCGTGCTCGGTGAGATCGAGGGGCTCCTGCGCCAATTCGAAGACCGTGCGGTGGACGTCTCCGTCTCCGACGTCGACGAGTTCGAGGGCGGGCCGCACCGCTTCCTGCGCTACGACGCTGTCCCCGGCCTCCACGTACACGGTCCGCAGCGGTTCGTGCCGGGACGTGACGTCGTCGACGGCCTGCGCCAGGATCTCGGGGTCGACGGCGTCGCGAAGCTGCAGCGACAGTGCGTGACTGGCCCGCGCCTCGGCGCCTGCCGCCCGGAACTGCTTCCAGAACCGGCGTTGCGGCCCGGACAGCGGCAGCACCCCCGGTCTCGGGTCCGCCGCCGTGAGCACCGGTCTGCCGATGGACGAGGCCCCCGCGACCATCGCGGCGAGTTCGGCCACCGTGGAACTGTCGAACACGTCCCGGATACCGATGTCGACGGCGAACCGCCCGCGGATACGTCCCACCAACCGCATCGATGCCATGGAGTTGCCGCCGAGGTCGAAGAAGTTGTCGTGGATGCCCACCGACGGCAGATGCAGGATGTCGGCGAACGCTGCGGCGATCTCCTTCTGCTCCGGCGTCTGCGGCGTGCCGTCCCCGGTCAGGGCCGACCAATCCGGCAGCGGCAGCGCCTTGCGGTCGAGTTTGCCGTTGGGTGTCAACGGGAGATCCCCGTCCAGCACGACCACGCGAGTCGGCACCATGTAGTCGGGCAGCCGCGCGGCGGCGTGTTCCCGCACGGCCTGCGGATCGATCCGCCCGGCTGCGTGACCGTCGGCCGGTGTCACATAGCCCACGAGCCGGACGATGTCACCGGACCGGTCCGCGACGACCGCCGACTGCTTCACCGCAGGATGACTTCCGAGGGCCGCGATGATCTCGCCGAGTTCGATGCGGAATCCACGGATCTTCACCTGGTCGTCGACGCGTCCGAGGAAGTCGATGTTGCCGTCTTCCCGCCAGCGCGCCCGGTCACCGGTCCGGTACATCCGGGAGCCCGCGTCGCCGAAGGGGCTGGGCACGAACCGGGCCGACGTGAGGTCGGGCCGGCCGAGGTATCCGCGGGCCAGTCCGCGTCCGGCGATGTACAACTCGCCCGCCACCCCCGGCGGCACCGGCTGCAGGCGGTCGTCGAGGACGTACGCCTGCTCGTTGGGATCGGGGATGCCGATCGGCACAGCCGAGTTCCATCCGGGCCGTGCCTGCCACAGCGTGTTGTTGACGGTGGCCTCGGTGAGACCGTACGCGGCCAGCAGGTTGAGCCGTTCCGCCCAGCGTCCGATCAGTTCCGGCGGCACGGTCTCGGTGCCCACCAGCACGGTGCAGCCCTCGGGGACGGCGCAACCCGACGGCAGCGCCGCCAGCAGGGACGGCGGAATGATCGCGTGCGTCACGGCGTGTGCGGCCATGAAATCGGTGAGTTCCGGTCCGGCGACACGGGACTCGTCGGGCACGATGACCAGGCGGGACCCCGTGCACAGTGCCATCGACAACTCGAAGACCGCGACGTCGAATCCGATCGACGCGAACTGCATCACCACCGAACCCGGGACGAGCTTCATCCGCTGTTCGGCGGTCGCGACGAGACTGGGAATCCCGTCGTGAGTGAGGATCGCACCCTTGGGTTTACCGGTGGAGCCCGACGTGTAGATGACGTACGCGGCGTGGTCCAGGCCCTGCGGGGGCCGCGGCACCTGCAGGGCGGGCCCGGTCCCGAGTTCCGTGACGACGGACTCGTCGTCGAGGAGAACGCGAGTGAGGCCGTCGACGTCCGCGATGCGCGGGCTCTCCCCCACCGTGGTCACCAGCACCCGCGCGGCGGAGTCGGCGAGCATGTAGGAGATGCGGTCGGACGGGTGGTTCAGGTCGAGCGGAAGGTATGCCGCCCCGAGCTTCAGCACCCCGAGCACGACCGCGACCATCTGCGCCGATCTCGGTACCGCCAGTCCCACAACGTCTTCGACGGAGACGCCGCGACGATGCAGCAGTGCGGCGACTCGGTCGGCGCGCACACTCAGGTCCGCGTACGTCACCTCGCCGTGGCCGTCGACGACGGCCACGGCGTCGGGGGTCGCCGCCACGTGGCGCGCGAACGCCTCGTAGAACGTCTCCTCCGCCACCGGCTGTGACGTGTCGTTGAACCCGTGCACCACGAGTTCGCGTTCGTCGCCGAGGAACACGTCGAGGTCGCCGACCGCGCGACCCGAGTCGGATGCGAGGGCGTCCAGCAGCACGACCTGCCTGCGCGCGATCTTCTCCGCGGTGGCCCGGTCGAACAGGTCGGAGCCGTACTCGAGGCGCAGGTCGACCCGGTCGTCGTAGAGGTACTCCGTGAAGTTGAACACCAGGTCGAACTTGGCGGTGCGTTCCTCGAACGCCACCGGGGTGAGGGCCGAGCCGGGTGCGAGCGCCGAATCGGACGTCCGGCTGTGATAGCCGACCATCACCTGGAACAGCGGGTTCCGGGCCAGGGTTCGCGCCGGATTCACCTTCTCCACAACGGTTTCGAACGGAACGTCCGCATGCGAGAAGGCCGCCAGGTCGGTGTCACGGACCCGTGCCAGCAGCTGGTCGAACGTGGGGTTGCCCGACACGTCCGTCCGCAGCACCACGGTGTTGACGAAGAACCCGATCAGGTCGTCGAGACCCTGTTCGCTGCGGCCGGCGACCGGCGCGCCGATCGGCAGGTCGTCGCCCGCACCGAGACGGTGCAGCAACGCCGCCGACGCCGCGTGCAGCACCATGAACATGCTGGTTCCCGACGTCCGGGCGAGCGCACGCAGGGCCCGCGTCGTCGCGGCGTCGAGCGTCGTCTCGATCGCACCGCCGGCGAAGCTGGGCCGCGCGGGACGGGTGCGGTCGGTGGGGAGCACCAGCTCCTCCGGCGCCCCGTCGAGAGTCTTCGCCCAGTAGTCGAGTTGACGGCTGACGAGGCTGGACGGGTCCTGTGGATCACCAAGGACGTCGCGCTGCCACAGCGTGTAGTCGGCGTACTGCACGTCGAGCGGTTCCCACGCCGGCGCCGAGCCCTGGACGCGAGCGGCGTACGCCGTCATCAGGTCCCGCAGGAACGGGCGGTCCGACCATTCGTCGGTGGCGATGTGGTGCAGCACGATGGCCAGCACCTGCTGGTCCGCGACCCGGATGAGGCTCGCGCGCACCGGGATCTCCGTCGCCAGGTCGAACGGGCGGCCGACGGTCTCGGTGACGAGCCGCACCAGATCGGCCTCGGTGCCGTCCAGCACCGCGACGTCGGGCCGGGCGTTTTCGAGGATCACCTGCACCGGTTCGCCGTCGTGCTCCCCGAACACCGTTCGCAGCGATTCGTGCCGCGACACGACGTCGGTCAGCGCCTGCTCGAACACCCCGGGGTCCAGTGCACCCTGCAGTCGGAGGACGATCGGGAAGTTGTAGGCGACGGCGGGGCCCGCCCCATCCCGAACCGAGGTGCCTTCCATCTGCTGCAGGAGCCACAGACGTTGCTGCGCAGCGGAGAGCGGCAGATGCTCGGGCCGCGGCCCGGCAACCAGCACCGGACGGGTCGAACCGGTGTCGTCGCCGATCCGGGCGGCGAGTTCGGCGACCGTCGGTGCTTCGAACAGGTCGCGCAGGGTGAGGTCGGTGTCGAGCGCGGCCCGCGCCCGGCTGATCAGCCTGGTGGCCAGCAGCGAGTGACCGCCGAGGTCGAAGAAGTCGTCGTCGACCCCGGGGGCGGGGACGCCGAGGATCTCCCCGAACAAGGCGGACAGCACCCGTTCGGTGTCGGTGCGGGGTTCCGTGCGCGCGCCGCCGCTGCGGCCGAGCACGTCGTCCGCCGACGGCAGCGCCTTGACGTCGAGTTTGCCGTTGACCGTCATCGGCAGGCTGTCGACCTCGATGACCACGGCGGGCACCATGTAGTCCGGCAACGTTGCGCGCAGCGCCTGTGAGTACTTGTTAACGTCCCGCGGTTGATAAGTACTCACGGGTACGGCGTAGCCGACGAGCCGCTTGAACCCACCCGGGCCCGAATCGACGACGACGGCGGCCTGGCGGACGTCGTCCAGAGCTTCGAGCGCGGACGCGATTTCGCCGAGTTCCACCCGGTGACCGCGGATCTTCACCTGATCGTCGGTCCGGCCGAGGAAGTCGAGATTCCCGTCCTCACGTCTCCGGACGAGATCGCCCGTCCGATACATACGTACGGATTCCTCGAACGGGTCGGCGACGAAACGTTCCGCCGTCAGCGCGAACCGGTCGAGGTAGCCGCGCGCCAACCCGACCCCGGAGATGTACAGCTCGCCGGGAACGCCGTCCGGAACCGGACGCAACCACGCGTCCAGCACGTAGGCGGACGTGTTCCAGATCGGGGTGCCGACGGTGGGTGTCACGCTGTCGGGAGTACCGGCGCCGAGGGTGTTGATCGTGTACTCGGTGGGACCGTACAGGTTGTACCCGACCGTTCCGTCCGTGTCGCGCAACCGGTTCCATACCGAATCCGACACTGCCTCGCCGCCGAGGAGTACGAGTGGCGGCCGGTGCCGCCCCGGGCCGTCGTCCAGCAGACCCTCTTCGACGAGGTGCTGCGCGTACGTCGGCGTCACGTTGACGACGTCGATCGCGTGGGCGTCGCAGTAGGCCACGAGCGCCTCGGCATCACGCCGCAGGTTCTCGTCGCAGATGTGGACCTCGTGGCCTTCCACCAGCCACAGCAGTTCCTCCCACGACATGTCGAACGCGAACGACACGGTGTGCGCGATGCGCAGCCGCCGAGCGCCCGCGGCAGTCACGACGGGTTCGAAGATAGCCTCACGATGGTTGAACTGCATGTTGGTCAGACCGCGGTACGGGGTGACGACGCCCTTCGGCTTGCCCGTGGACCCGGACGTGTAGATGACGTACGCCGGATGGTCCAGGCGCCCGGGGGTTCCGGGCGCGAATCCGCCGAGTTCGGCCTCCGACAGCGGTCCGGACGCGACCGCGCCGAAGTCCACGGTGTCGACGACCAGCGTGTCGACCATCGCAGCGGCGAGCGTTCCGGCGATGTCCGACATGGTGACCAGGACCGTCGGACGCGCGTCGTCGAGCATCGCGACGAGTCGCTCGGCGGGGTGGTCCAGTTCGAGCGGCAGGTACGCGGATCCGGTGCGCAGCACGGCGAACAGCGCGACCACCATCTCCACCGTCCGCGGCAGTGCGAGCGCGACGATCCGCTCCGGGCCCGCGCCGTGGCCGAGCAGGACCCGGGCCATCCGGTTCACGTCGGCGTCGAGTTCGGCGTAGCTCACGGTGCGGTCGCCGAACACCAGGGCCGTGTCTTCGGGCCGGCCGCGGGCCGCGTCGGCGAACAGATCGGCGATGGTTCTGTCGGGCAGGGCCTTCCGCTCGACCGGCACGGGCATTGCGGCACCGGCGATTCCGCCGACCACACCGGACAGGTCGGTGGACCACTCCTCGAGCACTGTCAGGTACCGCGACAGCATGCGTTCGACCCGCGACTCCGAGATCTTCTCGGGGTGGAACTCGAACTTCACCTTCACGCTCGCGCCCGGGGTCACGACGACCGTGACCGGGTAGTGCGTGTGATCGATGCTGTCGCCGCCGCTGATGTCGTGCGCCGCATTGAGCGCCGACACCTGCTTCTCGTCGACAAAGTTCTGCAGCACGTACAGCACGTCGAACAGCTGCCGGTGCTCGGACACCCGCTGGATGGAGGCGAGCCCGAGGTAGTCGTACGGGGTCAGCGCCAGCCGCTCCGACTGGATTCGCCGGAGCAGGTCGGTGACGGTCTCGTCGGCCCGCAGCGTCGTCCGGACGGGGACGGTGTTGAGGAACATTCCGGCCACCGCGTCGATGCCCGGGACTTCCGGTGGGCGTCCGGCCACGGTGGTGCCGAACACGAGGTCCCGGCGCCCGGTCTCGATTCCGAGTACGACGGCCAGCGCGGCGCTCAGCACCGCGTTGAACGTGACACCGGCGCCGCGGGCACCGGCACGGAGCCGTTCGCTCAGTTCCTCGGACAGCACCGCGTCCCGGCGCTGCGGTGGCTGCGGCGCCCCCGCGACGGTCGCGGCCAGCAGCGTCGGTTCGTCGAGCCCGGCGAGCGCGTCGGTCCACGCCGACTGCGCGGCATCGGAGTCCCGGGTGGCCAGCCACTGCAGGTAGTCCTCGAAAGATCCTTCCGGGGCGGCGAACCCGGAGTCGTCGCCACCCGATTCGTAGAGGGCGAGCAGCTGGCTGACGACGAGGCCGTTGGACCATCCGTCCCACAGCAGGAACTGCCGGTTGATCACCAGTCGGTCGTGGGAGTCGCCGAGCCGCAACACCATTGCCCGCCACAGCGGCGGGGAGGTGAGGTCGAACGGTGTCAGCCGGTCCTGCGCGGTCAGCTGTTCGGCGTAGGACGTGCGTTCGGGCTCGTCGAGTTCCCTGAGGTCGAACTCGGCGATGGGCACGTCCAGTCCGGCGCCGAAGAACTGCACCGGCGCGGGCAGGCCTGCACTGACGAATCCCGCTCGCAGCGTGGGATTGCGTCGCTGCAGGGTGCGGAGCGCGGCGGCGAGCCTGTCGGTGTCGAGGCGGTGCGCGAAGTCGAGTGAGAACTGTGCCGTGTAGATGTCGGCGCCGGAGTCGAACCCGGCCTGGAAGTAGAGACCCTCCTGCAGCGGCGACAGCGGCAGCACTGTGTCGACCCCGCTCGGGCTCGCCTCGACGATCCGGTCGATCTCCTCCTGCGTCAACGCCACGAGGGGAAGGTCGGACGGGGTGATCATCGCCGGTCCGTCGTGCTCTCCTGCGGCGTCGGCCAGTTCACGCAGTGCGGCCACCCAGCCGTCGCTCAACGCGAGGACGTCGGCCTCGCTCAGGTCGGCGTCCGACCAGGCGAAGACGGCCTGCAGTTCGGTGCCCCGCTCGGACTCCTCGCACAGGGCGTTGATCACCAGCCGGTACGGGCCACCGAGATCGGCATCGGGATCGGTTGCCAGCGAGTCGGATTCGACCGCGGGAGTCCACGGTCCGGGCACCGCGTGCGGCATGCGCCCCAGGTAGTTGAACAGCACCTGCGATTCCGCCCGTGCCGCAAGAAGGCCCGCGGTGCGCCCATTGACGTACCGCAGCATGCCGTAGCCGATGCCGCCGTCGGGGGCGCCGCGCAGCTGCTCCTTGACGTCCTTCAGCGTCTCGAGTGCGCCCGTCCGGCTGCGCAACCGGACGGGGGTGACGTTGGTGATCCAGCCGACGGTCCGGGACAGATCCACGCCCTCGGCGAGTTCTTCGCGGCCGTGCCGCTCGAGGTCCACCAGCAGGTCGTTCTCGCGCCCACGGCCGGCGAGCCACCGATCGGCCGACAGCCGCAGGGCCGCCAGCAGCACATCGGTGACGTCGGCGCCGACCACGGCGGGAACGGTGGTCAGCAGCGCCGTCGTGAGTTGCGGATCCAGCAGCACCGTCCGTCGTGCGCCACTGCTCACCACCGCGTGCCCGTCGGTGCCCCGCACCAGATCGGCACCGGGTTCGGTGACGCGCAGCCAGTGGTCGAGTTCGGCGAGCCGGTCGGGGGCCTGCGCCTGCTCGGTGACGATGCGGGCGAATCCGCGCAGCGACGTGGGCACCGGGTCGAGCGCCGCGTCCTGGCCGCTGTCGGCCGCCACCCACGCCATGGCCAGATCTTCGATCAGCGTCCGCCACGACACCCCGTCGATCACCAGATGATGCGCGACGAGGAGGAGCCTGCCCAGCTCCTGCGGGCCGGCGTCGAACCACACCGCCGACAGCATGGTGCCGTCGTCGGGGTCGAGCCGGTCGGTCGCGGCGTCGGATTCTGCTGCCACGATTTCGCGCAGCGCGGCGGCGTCGAGTCCGGTGACGTCGACACGACGCAGTTCCAGGTCTGCGGATTCGGTGATCTCGAGCGACCACACACCCGGCGCGTGCCGGGTGAGCTTCTGCCGCAGGCCGTCGTGGTGACCGATCACCGAGTGCAGGGCGGCCGTCAGGACGGTGGCGCTGGTGCCCGCCGGTGTGTGGAGCAGGACGGCCTGGTTGAACCGGTTCCTTCCGCCACTCCATTCGGACAGCCGATGGACCACCGGCAGAGGCGACAGGACGCCGGTGCCCGACTCCTCCACGCGCGGGGCCGGCGCGACGACGGTGGCCGCGACGAGTCGCGCGAGCGCGGCCGGCGTCCGCTGTTCGAAGATCTGCCGCGGGGTTACGGTGATTCCCTCCCGGCGAGCGAGATTCACCAGGCGGATGGCGAGGATGCTGTCGCCGCCGAGCGCGAAGAAGTCGTCGTCCACCCCGACAGTCCCGAGACCGAGAACCTCGGCGTAGTGGGCGGCCAGCACCGCTGCCGGTCCGCTCTCGAGGACCGGCGCGGACGTCGCCTGCCCCGAACTCATGTGCGCGGAGAAGTCCGGCGCGGGAAGCGCTGTGCGGTCCAGCTTCCCGCTGGGGCCGACCGGGAACTCGGGCACGATCACGAACGCGACGGGCACCATGAAGTCCGGCAGGGCCGCAGCCAGGCGCGCACGGACGTCGTCGACGTCGGCGTCGCCCACGACGTACCCGACCAGTTGTTGCCGACCGGGCCGGTCCGTGCGCACGACGGCGGCGGCCTGCCGCACTCCGGGGCACGCCGCCATCTGGGCTTCGATCTCGCCCAGTTCGATGCGGAAGCCGCGCAACTTCACCTGGTCGTCGACCCGGCCGAGGTACTCGACCGCGCCCTCCGCGTTCACCCGGGCGATGTCGCCGGTGCGGTACATGCGGGACCCGGTGTGGGAGAACGGATCGGCGACGAACCGCTCTGCGCTCAACCCGGGCCTGCCCAGGTAGCCGCGGGCCAGCTGTGGCCCCGACAGGTACAGCTCACCGGCGGCGCCCGCGGGCACCGGCTGCAGGTACCGATCGAGCACGTAGAGGCCGGTGTTGGACGTCGGCAGGCCGATCGACACGGAGGGCGCGGACACGTCGATTCCCTGAACGGACGCGGCGTAGCTGACGTCGACCGACGCCTCGGTCGGACCGTAGAGGTTGTCGAGTTCCACTCCCGGCAGGAGTTCGGCGACGCGCCGGGCGGAGGCCACGGGAAGCGCCTCACCGCTGCAGGAGATGATCCGGAGTCCGGTGCACCGGGCGGCGGCGGGCTCGGCGAGGAACACCTCGAGCATCGAGGGCACGAAATGCACACGCGTGATCGACCGCCGGACGATGACGTCGGCGAGGTACGCCGGGTCCTTGTGTCCGTCCGGCCGCGCCAGCACGAGGGTCGCCCCGGCGAGGAGCGGTCCGAAGAACTCCAGCACCGACACGTCGAAGCTGGACGGCGTCTTCTGGAACACGTTGTCTGTCGGGGTGATCGGCCGGAACCGCTGAACCCACAGCAGACGGTTGACGATGCCGGCGTGCGGCACGACGACCCCCTTGGGCCGTCCCGTCGAGCCCGACGTGTAGATCACGTAGGCGGGGTGCTGCGGCGCGAGCGCGACACCGGTCAGCGGCTCGGGCGAGTACCGCTCGGCGTCCGATACCCGGACCTGCGGAACAGCGGACCCGGAGAATGGCACGGTGCCGTCGGTGAGAACGCATACCGGTTCCGCGTCCTCCAGCATGAACGCCAGCCGGTCGGCGGGGTAACCGGTGTCGAGCGGAACGTAGGCGCCGCCCGCCTTCCCGACCGCGAGGAGCGCCACCATCAGGTCCAGCGAACGGGGCAGCGCCACCGCCACCTTCGACTCGGGCGCCACCCCGCGGTCGACGAGCAGTCGGGCGAGGCGGTTCGCGCGCGCATGCAATTCGGCGTAGGTGAGGTGTTCGTCCTCGAACACGACGGCCACCGCGTCGGGTGTCCGCTCCGCCTGCTCCTCGAGCAGCGCCGTCACCGT
The DNA here is from genome assembly GCF_030056915.1 of Rhodococcus sp. IEGM 1307. Lineage (NCBI taxonomy): Bacteria > Bacillati > Actinomycetota > Actinomycetes > Mycobacteriales > Nocardiaceae > Rhodococcus > Rhodococcus sp. IEGM 1307. The sequence continues at coordinate 148,680 of NZ_JASHKW010000001.1, read as the reverse complement.
CGTGTCGGGGAACTCCACCTCGACGTCGCGCAGTGCCGCGTCGATCGGCTCGCGCGACGCCAGCGCGACGGAAGACACGTTCTGGTCGACGTCCCGGGTCAGCTCCGCGAGATACGCCACCGTCGACTCCGCGAATCGGGTCGCGGTCGCCGCATCGATGCGGGCGGCGTCGTATTTCAGCTCGAGTGTCAGCGCGTCACCGGGCACGACGATCAGCGTCATCGGGTACGGCGGGTGCTCGTCGAACCTGATGTCGGTCAACTGCACCGCACCGGTGGGATCCGCCACCGCGCCGTCGCCGAGCGGATAATTCTCGAACACGACGAGCGTCTCGAACAGGTTCTGCAGTCCCGCTTCCCGGCGCAGCTCGGGCAGGCCGAGATACTGGTGGTCGAGCAGCGTCGACTGCTCGTGCTGCCACCGGGCGAGGGTCTCGGCCACCGTGTCGGTGGGCCGGTACCGCAGCCGGGTGGGCACGGTGTTGATGAACAGGCCCACCATGGTCTCGATTCCGGGCAGGTCGCCGCCGCGGCCCGACACCGTCGAACCGAACACCACGTCCTCCCGGCCGGTGAGTCGGCCGAGGACCAGACCCCACGTGCCGTGCACGAGCGTGCTGAGCGTCAATCCGCGGGACCGGCCGACCGCGGACAGCGCGACGGTGGCGTCCGACGGCAGTGTCGCCCGGACACTGCGGATCCCGGACTCCCCCGTCGACGACGGCGTCGGCAGGTCCACCGGCTCGGGGCTATCGGCGAGCGCCTCCCGCCACACGGCGAGCGACGCCTGACGGTCGCGCGCCCCCAGCCATTCGAGGTAGCTCCGGTACGACGTGGGCGTCGGCAGCGCCAGCGGCTTCCCCTCGACGCTGTACAGGTTCATCAATTCCCGCAACATCACCGGCACCGACCACCCGTCGGCGACGATGTGGTGAATCGACTGCAGCAGAAGAAACTTTTGGTGTTTCACCCGCGCGAGCGTGTAGCGCAGCAGGGGGCCACGCTCGAAATCGAAGCCCCGGGCCCGATCTGCCGCCAGCACCTGTTCCACGCGCTGCTCCGGATCCGCGACACCGGTGAGATCGAGCACCTCCATCGGCACCTGGACGTTTTCGCCGACCACCTGCACGACCCGGCCGTCCGATACCGCCCGCACTCCGACGCGGAGGGCCGCGTGCCGGTCGACGACCGCCTGCAGCCCGCGGTGCAACGCCGCCGCGTCGACGGGCCCGGTCAGTTCCATCACCTGCTGCACCACGTACGGGTCCGTGCCGGTGTCCTCGAATGCCGACTGGAAGTAGATGCCTTCCTGCAGCGGTGTCAACGGAAGCACGTCGGCCGCCCCCGCCAGCGCGTCCACGTCCGGCTGTGTCAGCGACACAAGTGGGAAGTCCGACGGCGTGTGACCGCCGAGACGGTCGATTCCGGCCAGCACCCGCAGCACCGCGGTCCACTCGTCGGCGAGCGCCACGACGGCGTCACGGGTGAGCACACCGGGCGCCCACGTCAGCGTCGTGCGCAGGACGGGGCCGTCCGCGCCGTCCTCGGCGATCACGTCGAACGCCAGGGCGTGTCCGAGCGGCATCCGCGGGTCGTCCGCGCCGCCCATGGCGCGGGGCAGCCAGTCGACGCCCTCCGCGGACGTCACCCGTCCGAGGTAGTTGAACAGCACCTGCGGGGTCGGCGCGAGCGCGAGTTCCGGCTTCGGGACACCGAGGTAGCGCAACGCGCCGTAGCCGAACCCGGAACCCGGGATGCGGCGCAGCTGGTCCTTCACCGCCTTCAGCGCGTCGGCGATTCCCGCCTCGTCCGCCGCTGCGCCGGGGTCGAGCACCACCGGATAGACGGTGGTGAACCAGCCGACGGTCCGGGAGAGGTCGAGGGCGGGTCCGTCGCTGCGGCGCACGAGGTCTTCCTCGCGTCCGTGCCCCTCGAGGTCGAGGAGCACCGGGCCCGGCCCTCCGTCTCGCCACCTCTGCAACGCCACCGCGACACCGGTGAGGAGCGCGTCGTTGACGTGTCCGTGGAACGCCGCGGGCACGGTGGAGAGCAGCGGTCGGGTGAACTCCGTAGGCAATGTCACCGTGAGGGTTTCGGCGTCGCCGGCGAGGTCGAGGGCCGGATCGAGCGCACGCGAACCGAGGAGCGGGTCTTCTGTGGTCGCCGCGTCCACCCAGAAGGACAGTTCGTGGTCGAAGGCACCCGACCGCGTCTGCTCGTCGAGCAGCTCGGACCAGCGGCGCAGCGACGTCCCGACCGGAGCGAGTTCGGGGACGCCCCCGGCCGCCACGGCTGTGCCCGCGCGGGCGAGGTCTTCGAGGATGATGCGCCAGGACACCCCGTCGACCACCAAGTGGTGTCCGATCAGCAGCAACCGGCCGGGACCCTCGGCCGCGGAGAAGAGGACGGCCTGCACCATGGTGCCCGCATCCGGGTCGAGCCTTCCGACGGCCGCCCGTGCCTCGATGTCGAGTTGCTCGGCGCTGCCGTCGAATTCGACGACCCGCAGGATTCCGTCGAGCGTCGCCGGGGACGGTTCCGGCACGGACAGCGTCCAGCGGTCGCCCCCGCGGCGGAGGCCGCTTCCGTTACCACGGACGAGCGTCGCGCGCAGGGCGTCGTGCCGCTCGAGCACCGCGGCGAGTGCCGCCTTCGCGGCATGCTCGTCGAGGGCGGCCGGAGTCTGCACGAGCACCGACTGGTGGAACGCGGCGATCTCACCACCCCGCTCCGCGATGCGGGCGACGATCGGGGTGCTGCGGACCTCACCGACGGCGACGTCGTCGGAGTCCACGGCGGCCGCGGTCCGGCCGTCCTGGACCCGGGCGAGCGCCTCGGCGGTGCGGAGCTGGAAGATCTCCCGCGGGCTGATCGAAAGACCCTCCCGCCGAGCATGGTTGACCAGCTGGATCGCGACGATACTGTCGCCACCCAACGCGAAGAAGTCGTCGGTGACGCCCACCGACTCCACCCCGAGGACACCCGCCATCAGCGCACACAGGGTTTCCTCGGCAGCGGTGCGGGGCGCGACGTTCTCGCCGGCCGCGCCGAGGTCCGGCTCGGGCAGCGCACGCCTATCCAACTTTCCGTTGGGGGTGAGCGGGAACCGATCGAGGACGACGAACGACGACGGCACCATGTACTCCGGCAGCTTCGACGACGCCCAGACCCGCAGTTCGGCGACGTCCGGAACCGAATCTTGCTTCGCCACGACGTAGGCCGCGAGATACTTTGCCCCCGACGGCGTCTCCCGAACGACGACGGCACTGTGCCGAACGTCGGGATGCGACACGATGCCCGCCTCGACGTCCTCGAGTTCGAGTCGCATGCCCCGGATCTTCACCTGATTGTCGGCGCGGCCGAGGAAGTCGAGGGACCCGTCCGGCGCCCACCGCGCGAGGTCACCGGTTCGATACAACCGGGAGCCGTCGTTCGCGAACGGGTTGGCGACGAAACGGGACGCCGTCAGCCCCGGAGCGTCCACGTAACCGCGGCCGAGGAGGAATCCGCCGGCGTACAGCTCACCGCCGGTGCCGAGCGGCACCGGGTTCAGGTGTTCGTCCAGCACGTACAGCTGGGTGTTGGGGTTCGGGCGACCGATCGACGTCGCGATCCGCGCCGCATCCTCCCGATAGATCACGTGCGACACCCCGATCGTCGCCTCCGCCGGGCCGTAGCCGTGGTACAGCGTGATGGCGAGCTGCGACCGGAACCTCTCGAACAGGCGCGGCGTGAGAACCTCACCGCCACACCACACGTGCTTCAGCGCCGCCAGCCGATCCGTGCCCCGCGACAGGTCGAGCAGCACGTCCAGCATCGACGACACGAGGTAGACGAACGTCACCGACTCGCCGGCGATCAGGTCCAGCAGGTACTGCGGGTCCCGCTCCCCGCCGGGCTCGGCCACCACCAGCCGGCCACCCGCCACCAGAGGCAGCAGAATCTCGTTCACGGAGATGTCGAACGACAGCGGCGCCTTGAACAGCGACGCGTCCGCGGGCCCGAAGCCCAGGATCTCGTCGCGCTGCCACAGCAGTCGCGCGCAGACGGCCTCGTGACGGATCATGGCGCCCTTGGGCCTGCCCGTGGAACCCGACGTGAAGATGACATACGCCAGCCGCGAACCCTGCACGGTCACCGCGGGCGGCTCGGTGGGCTCCTCGGCGTACGCCCACGCCGCGAGGTCGACCGGCACGGCCCGCTCCCCCGCGTCGGCAACTCCACCGGGCCCGGTGAGCACGAGCGCGGCCCCGGCGTCGGCGAGGACCGACGTCCGGCGGTCCTCCGGCCACGACGGGTCGAGGGGCACGAACGCCCCACCCGCACACATGACGGCGAGCAGGCCGATGACCATGTCCGCCGATCGCGGAAGACCGACCGCCACAACTGTTTCCGCCTCGACACCGCGGGCGCGCAGGTGATGGGACAGCTGCGCCACGCGTTCCCCGAGTTCGCGGTAGGTGAGCCGGGTGTCGCCGGCGATCAGGGCCTCGGCATCCGGCGTCCGCGAGACCTGAGCGTGGAAGAGGTCGGGAACCGTCACCGATTCCTGCGGGGACGCCGTGTCGTTGAACTCCACCAGCAACTGCCTGCGCTCGGCCTCGGTCATCGGATCGAGCGAGGCGATGGGCTGCGACGGGTCGGCGACGAACTGCCCGACGAAGTGCTCGAGCCTGCGACGATGTTCCTCGAGCTCGGCGCCGAGACCGGCCGGGGCCCGGAGATCGATCTGGATGGGCTCCGAATCCTGCCCACCGCGGATGGAGAAATCGAGGTCGCGGACCGGTCCGGTGGCCGAACCCCGCACCCACGCCGGGAACCCGCCGAACGTCAGCGAATGCTCGAACATCATGGAATTGATTCCGGGACCGAAGATCTGACGGTCCGGATCGATCGACCGCAGGTCGCGGGCGAGGTCCTCGCCGCGGTAACGCCCGTGCCGCAGCACCGAGATCAGCGTCGTGTCGATGCGGGTGGCGAGCTCACCCACCGTCATCTCGGGATCCACCTGCACCCGGAGCGGCAGGATCGTCGAGCACATTCCGGGGATGCGGCGCAGTTCGCGTCCGACCCGCGCCGTCATCGGCAGCGACAACGTGAGGTCGCGGCGGCCGGTGAACCGGTGGATGTACGCCACGATCGCGGCGAGCGGCAGCCGGGTGCGCCTGATCCCGGCGTCGGAGGCGAAGGTGTAGATCGCGTCGGCGTCGTCCCCGTCGATCTCCACGACGGCGGAGATCGGCGCCCCGGTGTGGTCGACGACCTGCGGGAGCAGCCGAGGCGGCTCCGGCGCATCGATCACCTGCTCGATCCAGAAGTCGCGGTCGGACGCGAAGCGCGTCGACGCACGGTAGTCGCGGTCGGACGCCACGAGCGTGTCGAGGGGCCACGGTGCCGTGGACGTCTCGAGTTCGGGGTGTTCGTATCGATCGACGACGTCGGCCACGAGCAGAGTGATGCCGTATCCGTCGATGAGGCTGTGGTGGTAGCGCTGGTACCAGATCACCGACTCGTCCCCGGTGCGCAGCAGGGCGTGCCGGAACAGCGGTTCGTCGCCCTCGACGTCGACCACGGTCTCCATGTCGCGGTCCATCCACACGCGCGCACGTGCTTCGGGATCCTCGTCGCCGCGCAGGTCCACGACCGCAAGGGTCCACCCGTCGGGGGCTGTCGGCACCTGCAGCAGTTCGTTGCCGTCGCCTCGCTCGAAACGCACGTGCAGGGCTTCGGCCCGTTCGACGGTCTTCCGGATCGTCTCGGCGGCACGGTCCAGGTCGATCCGGCCGGCGACCTCGACGACGAGCGAGAGGTTGTAGACCGGGCTGCCCGGGTTCAACTGCTGCCCGACCCACACCTCGGACTGCGCGGCCGTCACCGGCAACGCGACAGGCGCCGAACCGACGCGAGCCGAGGAAGAAGTGCGCTCAGCCGAAGTGCGCTGGGGGCGAGCAGCCGCCGAGTGGTCCGGAGACATGGTGATCCGATCGTCCGTCGAGAGCGCCCGTCCAACGACGGGCACCCGACGGAGTTTAGGTTAGGCTACCCACCAGCAACAAGCCGGTTGCCGGCAAGTTCACAGGTGCCAGTTATCACAGCGGCAATTCGAGTTCAATCACCACGAACGCGTGTCCCCCGCACCGCCGCCGGCATTCACCCCGCCGAAGCGGTCCCGACGTCGCCTTCGACCGCGTAAACATACCGCGCGTTCGCGGGTTCGGCACGCCGGTGGTGGCGGCGACCGCCGGGGGCAGCCGCCCAGCAACCTAGTGGTGCCAGACCGCCGTGTTCCCACCGCGACGCTTGGCGGCGTAGAGGGCGATGTCCGCATGATGGAGCAGTTCGTCGACCGTGCGCGCCGACGTGCTGCGCGCCATCCCCACGCTGAGGGTCACGACGAGGAGTTCGTCGCCGACGTCGATCGGTGTCGTGATCGACGCGAGCATCCGGGTGACCACGTCGTCGACGTCGTATTCGTCGACGTCGGGAAGGATGGCGACGAACTCGTCGCCGCCGAGCCTGCCGACCGCGGCCGGCGCGCGCATCGCGAGGCGCAAATGCTCGGACACCCCCTGCAGGATGCGATCTCCGACGCGATGCCCACGGGTGTCGTTGACGTCCTTGAAACCGTCGACGTCGAGGAACAACGCGACAGCAGGTCCCGCGCCACGCTCGAACAGACGCTGCAGATGCTCCGTGATAGCGGCGCGATTGAGCAGTCCGGTGAGACTGTCGTGCGTGGCAGCGTGCAGAAGAAGCGCGTGCGCCTCCTCCGCCTGCTGCTGAGCGGTAATCTCCGCGGTGACGTCCCGGAAATGCACGACCAGCGCGCCGGAATCGGCTGCGGCGGTCACCTCGATCGTCATCCCCGGCGAGTACAGCGAGTCCACCCGGGTCTGCTGCTCGCGGCCCGTGGCGAGAACCTTGCGGCACAGTGCGTCGAAGTAGCTGCCCTGCGTTTCGGGAAGAACCTCGGTGACGACACGGCCGAGCAGTTCGTCCCGCGACCGCCGCACGTGCCGCAGGCAGCCGGAATTGACGTAGATGATCCGCAGGTCCTCGTCGAGCGCCATGAACCCCAGGCCCACCCGGTCGAGCAACGACGCGAGCTGCACGTCCCGGCCGGCCACGTGTCCGAGTTCGATGACCACTCCCGTCAGCTCGACAGGGGCACCGGACGCGTCGGTGGTGACGTCGATGCTGCGGGTGAGGATGTACCGGGTCGACCGATCCGCCAGCACGATGCGGAACACGCATTCCGCGCCGACGGACCCGGCGGTGTCACCGAACATGCGACGCACCGCGCCGATGTCTTCGGAATGGACCCGCTCCCGCCACAATTCGAGCGGTGGCCGGGAACCGTCGTCCTCGAAGATGGCGGCGGCCTTTTCATCCCACCACAAGGCCCCGTTCACGACGTCGTACCGGACGATGCCCACCCCGAGGCGCGGAATACCCAACGCCATCAGAACCTCGCCGTCACCGTGATCGCCCCAGCCGCTCGGAATTGTCAGTTGGCGAGGAACTCGAGCAGCACCTTGTTCACCACTTCGGGCTGTTCGAGGTAGCCGTAATGCCCCACGTCGGGGATCTCGTAGTACCGGGCCGACGGGATCGCCTCGGCCACCTCACGCGAGAGATACGGCGGGATCATCCTGTCGTCGGCGAACCCGATGGACAGGCACGGTGTCGTGATGGCCCGGTATGCCTGCCTGCGATCGAAGCTGCGGTCCATCTCCATCTGCGCGCGCACGCCGTCCGACGTCCGGCCGCCGCTGAACTCGAACAGGTCGAGCCAGTCGCGGGCCGTGTGCGGGTCGACGAGCGACGCGGGCGACAGATTCATCACGGCAGTCACCGCGGCCCGGTACTTGGCCGGGAGTTCGACACCACTGTCGTGGAGGGCGCGCTCGCCCTCGGTGAGGGTTTGCTGGAAGTAGTCCATGCGGGCGTGACCGGCGAGGAACGCCGCCTTGTGCACGAGGTCGGGCCGGGTCAGGGCCAGTTCCTGCGCGACGCGGGCACCCATCGAGGTGCCGACGACACGGGCCGGTCCGCCGCCGAGGTGCTCGATCAGTCCCGCAGTGTCGGCGACGAGGTCGTCCATGGTGATCCCGTCGACGCTCTCACCGGACGGCGCGATGCCTCGGTTGTCGAACGTACAGACGCGGTAGCCGGCGTCGATGAGCGCAGGGGTCTGATGCAGATCCCACACCCGTCCCGGGCTGCCGGTTCCCATGATGAGCACCACTAAATCGCCGGATCCCTTGACCTGGTAATTCAGGGGGATCCCGTTGATCGTGGCGATCGTCATGTTGCCTTCCTTCCATGGGCGGTCTCACCGTTTTAGATTGGATAGCCTAAGCTGGCTTGGCGGCCGCTTGCATGCGGCGCTGACCGACAAGCTCGTCCAGGAGGACCGCGTTGAGAGTCGCCACACTCGGATATCAAACCTGGGGTCACCGTACCCTGCAGGCCCTGCTCCAGTCCGACCATGAGGTCGTCCTCGCGATCACCCACCCCAAGAGCGACCACGTCTACGAACAGATGTGGGCGGACTCCGTCGCCGACCTGGCCACCGAGCACGGGGTGCCCGTGCACATCGCCACCAAGCCGGACGAAAACTTCAAGTCCGCGCTGAAGCAGGCCGACCCCGACATCGTCGTCGCCAACAACTGGCGCACCTGGCTGCCACGGGACGTCTTCGACTCTCCCCGCTACGGCACCCTCAATATTCACGACTCGCTCCTGCCCAAGTACACAGGATTCTCCCCGCTCATCTGGGCGCTCATCAACGGTGAAGAAGAAGTAGGCCTCACCGCGCACCTGATGGACGAGGAACTCGACGCCGGCGACATCGTTTTGCAGAGGTCGACGCCCGTCGGGCCGACGGACACCGTCACCGATCTGTTCCACCGCACCGTCGACATGATCGGCCCGATCACCCTCGACGCACTCGAGCTGATCGCGTCCGGTCGCACGGACTGGACGCCACAGGACCGCTCGCAGGCCACGTTCTTCCACAAGCGTGCCCCCGAGGACAGCCTCATCGACTGGACGTGGCCCGCCGACGCGATCGAACGACTCGTCCGCGCGCAGTCCGACCCGTACCCGAACGCCTTCACCCATTACAAGGGACAGCGTGTCCGGGTTCTGAAGGCCGCCGTGTCCGAAGGAAATTACGGTGGAACGCCCGGGCGTGTCTTCATCCACGAAGGCGACGGAATGGTCATCGTCGCCGGGCCCGACGCTCGCACGGGTCAGAACAAGGGCCTCAAGATCCAGCGCGTCCGGCTCGACGACGGCACCGAACTCGCCGGCACCGAATTCTTCCCCCACGGCGGCGGCTACCTCAGCTGACGCCCGTGCGCCTTTCTGGTAGCGGGAGCTACCAGAAAGGCGCACGGGGCGGAACGCCCTACCGCCCCTCCCACGCCGACCAGAGTTCGGCGTAGCGCCCACCCGCGGCGACGAGATCGGCATGTGGACCCTGCTCGACGATCCGGCCGTGTTCGAGGACGACGACCCGATCGGCGGCGGCCGCCTGCGTCAACCGGTGGGCCACCACCAGCGTCGTGCGACCACGGGTCGCGGCCTCGGCCGACGCCTCGAGTTCCCGCGCACCCGCGCTGCCGGCTTCGGCGGTCGCCTCGTCCAGGATCGCGACCGACGGGTTGGCGAGGACGAGTCGCGCCAGAGCCAGTTGCTGTGCCTGGGCGGCGGTCAGTTCGTGGCCGCCCTCCCCGACCACGGTCTGGACGCCGTCGTCCAGTGCGTTCACCCAGCCGTCGGCGCCGACGGCCTTCAGTGCCATCGCCGCGTCCTCCTCGGAGGCGTCGGGTGCGGCGAGCCGAAGGTCGTCGATCAGCGGTCCGGCGAACACGTGGACTTCCTGGCTGACGATGGCGACCAGACGGCGGAGACCCCCCGGCTCCAGATCGGGCAGCGCGGTGCCGCCGATGCGCACCGACCCGGACGTCGGGACGATCGAGCCGGCCGCGATCGCCGCGACCGTCGTCTTGCCCGCTCCGGTCGAGCCGACGAGGGCGACACGTTCACCGGACTTCACGTGCAGGCTGATGCCGTGCACCACTTCGTGGGTGCCGTCGTAGGTGTGCCGGACGTCGGCGAGTTCGAGCGTCGAATCGGCGGCCTCCCGGACGGCGGCGGTCCCGGTGCCCGACTCGTCGTCGAGGTCGACGACGCCGACGAGCCGGGCCAGGCTCGCACCCGCCGACTGCACCTCGTCGAACGTGTACATCAGCATGCCGATCGGATTGAACAACCGGTGGAAGAGCAGTGCCGCGGTTGTGGTTTGGCCGACGGTGACGATGTCCGCGTTCACCAGGGCGAATCCGGCGGCGAGGATGGTGGCGAGCCCCACGAACTCGGCCCGGTTGCCGCGCCCAGCGAACCGGGTGAACAGTGCGAAGACGCCGACGGACAGGTCGCGGGCCTGTTCCGACGCACCGTTGATCTGCGCCAGATGGCTGTCTTCCAGACCGTAGGCGCGCACCGTCCGGGCACCCTGCATGCTGCTGATCAGGGCCTGCGAACGCTCTCCCATCGCCACGCGTTCGGCGGCGTACACCGGTGCGGACCGCGGCAGGTACCAGCGCATCGCCAGCGCGTACATCGGCAGCGCGACCATGCCTGCGAGCCCGAGCCGCCAGTCGATGCCGAGCATCGTGACCATGCTCAGCACCACCAGCAGGACCGCCGTGACGAGGTTGGGGACCACGTCGGTGACGGCCTTGCCGATCACCGCGACGTCGTCGCCGACCCGCGACAGCAGGTCGCCCTTGCCGACCCGTTCGACCGTCTGGATCGGCAGCCGGAGCGCCCGGTCGACGGTGCGTTCGCGCAGATCCGCCAGGATTCCCTCGCCGAGGCTGCGGATCAGGAACGACGCGAACCCGGCGCACACACCGCCGATCACGGCGGCGGACGCGATCACCGCGACCACCCACCCGATGGTGGACGGCGGCGCACCGTCCTGCACCCGGTCGACGAGGACGCCGAAGACATAGACGGGGACCAGCGCCATACCGGCCGCGACGGCGGCGACCAGCAGGGTGACGACGCTCCGGCCGCGGCGGCGTCCCAGTTCAAACTTCAGCCACGCCCACGTGTCGCGTGCGTTCGCGATGGGCAGAAGTTCACTCATCGCAGGACCGCCTGACGGTAGTTCGCGTTCTCGGTCGCCAATTGCGAGTGCGTGCCCTCGCCGACCACCGTTCCGTCGTCGAGGACGACGACGCGGTCGGTCACGGACAGCAGCGCGGGGCTGCTCGTGATGAGGATCGTCGTCTGCCGGTCCTCGGAGTCGCGATGCCGCAGGTCCGCGATGCCGCCCGCGATCGTGTGTTCGGTGACCGCGTCCACCGCGGTCGTCGGATCGTGCAGCACCATCACCGGCGACTGCGCCACCAGTGCACGCGCGAGGGCGACCCGCTGCCGCTGACCGCCGGACAGCGAGGACCCACGGTCGGCGACCTCGTGGTCGAGGCCCTCGGGGTGTGCTTCGACGACGTCCACCGCCGCGGACGCGGAGAGCGCCGCCTGCACCTCGGACGCCGTGGCGCCGGGTCTGCCCGCGGTCACGTTCGACGCGACGGTTCCGGAGAACAGGTCGCCGTTGTGCGGCTCGACGAGCAGCGCCCGGCGGGCCTGCGCGAGATCCGCGTCCGACAACCGCACTCCGCCCACCGTCAGTTCGCCGTCGTACCGATCGGGCGGAACCTGCCCGGACAGCAGCGCGGCCAGCGCCTCCGCGTCCTGCGGGCGGTACGCGACGACACCGAGCAGTTCGCCGGGGGTGACCCGGAGATCCAGCGCGCTCAGGGACCGGTAGGACACGCCGCTCAGGCTGAGTTCGCTGCCGTCGAGTGTCCGGCCGGACCCGGCGGGCAGCAGGGGTTCCGCGTCCAGGACCAGGGCGAGACGGTCCGCCGACGCGCGGGCGAGGGCGAGGAACCCGGGCAGGCCGGCCAGGACGCCGAGCGGTTCGATGAAGAACTGGGACAGTCCGACGACGGTGATCAGTTCACCGATGGTGATGCGTCCCTCGAGGGCGAACCAGCCGGCGACACCCGCGACACCGACGGCGAGGAGGGCGCTGACGGTCATCGACACCCCGGCGAACACGGCGGAACTCTTCGCCGTGTGCAGGGTGGCGCCGAGCGCGTCGCGGCTGACCGTCCGGTATCGCCGCGACGCCGACACCTCTGCGCCGATCCCGCGCAGGGGCCGGAGCCCGCTCACGAGGTCGGTGGCCATGGCGGATGCCCGGGCGACGGCGGCCTGCTGATCGGTGGCCCGGCGGGTGATCAGCGGCGCCGCGAGTTGGAGGAGACCGAGGATCACGGGGGTGCCGATCAGAACGGCGAGTCCGAGGGGAACGTCGATCAGCAGCAGGGCGACGGCGGATCCGATCGCCGCGGTGAGGGCCGCCGCGGCCCGCGGTGTGATGTCCGCGATCCAGGCCGCGCGGTCGGCGTCCGACGTCGACACGGACAGCAGCTCACCGGCCCGCAGGTCGGTGCGCACTCCCCGCGGGTCGAGGATGCGGTGCGCGACCTCCATCCGCAGCTGGTGGGCCTCGTTCTGCATCGCCACGACGATGAACCGCGCACCGAACCGCCACGCCGCGGTGAGCACCAGGAACAGCAGCGCCAGGGCGCACAGCCACACCGCGAGAGCGAACACGTCTCCGGTCGCGACGGCCCGGTCGACGATCACGCCGATCGATATCGGGACCAGTGTCTCGGCCACCTGGTGCAGGCAGACGAGCACGGTGCCGATCCCCAGCCGAACACGATTCCGCACCAGCGTGCGACGCAGAATTGCGGTGCCACCAGTCTTCACGCGCGTAACTCCCAACGCCGACGCTTCCCCACCCACCAACGAAGTAAGCAGACCCTAACTAGATGAACCCTAATCGATGGGCAACTAGCGTTGACATGCCCGGTTCTCATAGAGTCGCCGATACGAACTACTGCGCGTGACGCAGCAGCAAGCCCGAGAGGACAAAGATGGCCGCGAAGACGACCGCCGAAAACGACATCGCGGACGAGGATCTCGAACCCCTAGCCGACGAGACCGCCCGCCAGGCGCAGCGCGTTGTCGCTGCATACGCCGAAGATGCCGACGAGTGCAGGATGCTGCTCTCCATGCTCGGAATCGGACCCACCAGCAAGCTCGACTGAGAATTTCATCCACTTCGACTGCGAAGGAAGCCCGTGGCTGCCAGTTCGGAATCGTCAGCATCGTCATCACGCTCGACTTCTGATCCTGTTTCCGGGCAAGCCGACTTCGTCGTCGTCGCGAACCGACTCCCCGTCGACCTCGAACGCCTTCCGGACGGCACCACACGCTGGAAGCGCAGCCCCGGTGGCCTCGTCACCGCGCTCGAGCCGATCCTGCGCCGCAACAAGGGCGCATGGGTCGGCTGGGCGGGGGTCGCGGACGCCGAGCTCGATCCCGTCGTCGAGGACGACCTGGAGCTCTACCCGGTTCCGCTGAGCGCCGCGGAGATCGCCGACTACTACGAGGGCTTCTCCAACGCCACCCTCTGGCCGCTGTACCACGACGTCATCGTCAAGCCCGAGTACAACCGCGACTGGTGGAACGCCTACGTCGAGGTCAACCGGCGCTTCGCGGAGGCCACGTCGAAGGCGGCCGCGCACGGCGCCACGGTATGGATCCAGGACTATCAGCTGCAGCTCGTTCCGAAGATGCTGCGCATGCTTCGCCCCGACCTCACCATCGGATTCTTCCTGCACATTCCGTTCCCGCCGGTGGAACTGTTCATGCAGATGCCGTGGCGCACCGAGATCATCGAGGGCCTGCTCGGCGCCGACCTGATCGGGTTCCACCTCCCGGGCGGTGCCCAGAACTTCCTCTACCTGGCCCGCAAACTCGCCGGTCAGCAGACGTCCCGCGGCAACGTGGGCGTGCGCTCCAAGCTCGGCGTCGTGCAGGTGGGATTCCGCACCGTGCGCGTCGGCGCGTTTCCGATCTCCATCGATTCGGGGCAGCTGGACGAACAGTCCCGATCCAAGTCGATCCGGGACCGCGCCAAGAAGATCCGCAAGGAACTGGGCAATCCCAAACACATCATGCTCGGCGTCGACCGCCTCGATTACACGAAGGGCATCGACGTCCGCCTCGCCGCGCTGCACGAGTTGCTCGACGAGCAGCGCATCGACCCGGCCGACACGGTGATGGTGCAGTTGGCCACGCCGAGCCGCGAGCGGGTCGACAGCTACGTGCAGATGCGCGACGACATCGAACGCAAGGTGTCGCGGATCAACGGCGAGTACAGCGAGGTCGGCAGGCCGGTGGTGCACTACCTGCACCGGCCGATCCCCCGCGAGGAGCTGATCGCGTTCTTCGTCGCCGCCGACGTGATGCTGGTGACTCCGCTGCGTGACGGCATGAACCTCGTCGCCAAGGAGTACGTGGCGTGCCGCAGTGATCTCGGCGGCGCACTGCTGCTCAGCGAGTTCACCGGCGCGGCCGCCGAACTGCGTCAGGCGTTCCTGTGCAATCCGCACGATCTCGACAGTGTCAAGGACGCGATGGAGCAGGCCCTGGGCCAGCCGAAGGAGGACGGCCGACGCCACATGCGGGCCCTGCGCAGGCAGGTCCTCGCACACGACGTCGACCGGTGGGCCAGGTCCTTCCTCGACGCCCTCGCTCACGGCGGCGCCGCCGGCCCCGCGCTGATCGCGCCCGCTGAGGCTTCCGAGTCCGACTACAACGAGGACGCGACCGGGGAGAACTGACCTCCCCGGCTCAGCTGACCGGACGTCACCAGGAAGCCGACGAAGTCGCGGATCGTCTCGTCGGCGGGACGCGGAACGTAGCCGAGTTCGGACCGCGCCTTGGAGCCGTCGATGACGGGCGCCGCGAGCAGCGCCGACATCGCCGACCGTGACAGAACGTCGGATCCGAACCGGGCCCCGATCGGTTCGGCGATCGGCAGCACGCGTTCGATGACGCTGAGTGGGAACGAGTACAGCGGCCCCCGACGACCCGCCGCACGCGCAGCCCTCCTCACGGCATCGTGCATGCCGAGCATGTGCCCCGAGATCAGGTAGTTCTCACCGGTCCGGCCCTTTTCCCCGGCGGCGATCAGTCCGGCGGCGACGTCGCGGACGTCGACGAAGTCGAAACCGCCCTGCACCGCCGCGGGAACCCGGCCGCGAGCGGCGTTGCGCAGCAATGCGTTCACCCGCGACAGTCCGTAGTCGACGGGCCCGTACACCCCGGTGGGATTGCAGATCACCGCATCGAGCCCGGCCTCGACCACCTCACTGAGTTCGATCTCGCCCGCCCATTTGGACCTGTCGTACACCGGGATCGACGCGTCGACGGACCGGGGTGAGTTCTCGTCGAGCGTTCCGCCGCAATTGCTCTGATCGAAGGAGTGCACCGAACTGCAATGCACCATCCGCCGAACACCCACTGCGAGAGCGGCTTCGGCGACGGTACGCACGCCCTTGGTGTTGACGGTCCAGGCCAGGTCGTCCTTCTGGGCGAGGGTGATCATCGCGACCAGGTGGTAGACCACCTCGGCGCCGTCCAGCGCCCGCTTCATGGATTCGACGTCGAGTACATCGGCATTCACCCACGTGACCCCGTATTCGGGTGCGTACCGGGAACGCACGCGGTCGATTGCGGTCACCTCGTGCCCCGCCTCGACCAGCAGATTCAGCAGATTGTTGCCCACGAATCCCGCGGCGCCGGTTACTGCAACCTTCATCGACGACTCCCCGTTCGGTTGTGGCCAGGCAACGCAGCGTCGTGCGTCGGCAATCGGCCAGGAGACCCCGACAGTACTAGAACTTGTTTCATTTTGTGAAGGGGGTGACTGCCTCGACGAACATCCGCACTCGTGCGATCTCGTGGGATCGGTGTGCGAACTCCAGCAGGGCCACACCCTCCCACCCGGCAGCGCGCACGGATGCGGTCACGGCACGCCCCGCCACGATCATCTTGCTCCACTGCAGGTCACGGAGACTGTCCGCGAAGTGAGTGGGCGAGAGCGGGGCATCCGGTGACAGTTCGAGAACCGCACCGGGAGCAAGCCTCTCCGACATTGCGGCCGCGTCCTGACGGCGGACGGCGACCAGAAATCCGATGGCGGCATTCCTGCCCGGACGCCCGACGGTCCGCAGGCCTCGCATGAAACCTGTTACACCGAGAACGCCCTGATTCGCGAGAAGTTGCGGCGCCAGCTTCACCGACGCCGCCGCGCCCCGCCACCCCGCCGCGGCCAACTGGGCGATCATCACGGACAGTTCCCAGTGCGCATACAACCCGTCGACGGCCACGACACCCGACTCCGCCACCAGGTCGTAGCGCAGGTGCATCGGCACCGTCAGCACCACTCCCGTCGACATCCGGGTCTCGAGGTCGAGGTCGCGGACCACGGTCATTCCGCACACCACGTCCCGCTTCACATGGAATGTGATCGAATTGGGGGCGATGAACGTGTCGTAGAACCGTTCGATCGCCTTCGTGCCGACGTGTGGCCGCGAGCCCACCGGGTCGTTGACCCGAGCGCCGTCCGAGAACAGCCCGACCCACGCGGCGCGGTCGTGCACCGCGACCGCGGACGGTGAACGCCCCACGACAGCAAGGAGTTCCGCCACGGTCGGCGTGGAGTCCGGCACCGCTACACCGGGGTCAGCTGATCGACGAGCCAGTCGTCGTCGACCTTCTGCAGCGACACCCGCACGCGGCTGCCCGACGTCCGGGCGTCGGGAGCGTCGGCGCTCGTCGTCGTCTGGTTGAGGTACAGCAGAACCACCGCCTCGTCGGGTGTGGTCGACACGGGCGCCGCGGCCTGCACCGACACCTGCACGGTGAGTTGCTTCTCCTTGGCGCCCGGCGCGATCGTTTCCTGCACGAGCGTGGTGTAGTCGTCGCGGAAAGAACCGGTGAGTCCGTCTGCGGCAGCCGCCAACTGGTTGTCGACGTCGGCGAAGTCGTACGCCAGCATCGCGACGGCCTGCTTGCCCGCGGCGTCGACGGCCTCGGTGCGCGCCTGCTCCGCGAGTTGGTCCTGCCGGTGGTCGTACCAGAGGAAACCCACCACCACCGCGAGGGCGACCACCACGACCGCGGCCGCGATCTTCAGCGCTGTCTGCTTGGTGACGGCGAACTTTCGCTTGTCTTCGTTGTTGTCGGTCATGGGACGAACTCCACCTTCGATGCGGTCAACTTTCCGTCGACGTCGCTGACGGTCACTCGCATTCGGAAGTCGCGCGGTGAGGGTTCGGGCTGTTCCTTGCTGCTGACCATCGTCCGCGCGGCCACCAGAACGTTCGCCGAGATCGAGGTCTCGCTCCCGTTCTCGACACCGGCCTCGACAACCTGGCCCTCGGTAGTCACATTCGCATCCCGCACGACGCCGACGAACGGATCCTCACGGCCCTGGAACTCTTCGAGGAACTGACCCGACGCGCCGGCGATGATCCGGTCGACGTCTTCCTTCGCGGTCTCGGGATGGATGGTTGTCAGGTTGAGCACCGTCTGCCGGGCCGTGTCGACGAAGGCCTGACGGCGGTCGTCCCGTTCCTGTGCGGACTGTTGGTCGAGCAGCAGGACCACCGCCGCGACGACCAGTGCGACGACGACCGCCGCGGTAACACCCCACGCGAGCAACGACTTCAGGGGACGACGCTGCTTCGGCGCGTCGGGCGCCGGAGCGTCCGGGGACGCGACCTTCGCCGTCGACACCTTTTCCGCCTCGGGCGCGGCGTTCGCGTCTGTCGGCTTGGCCAGGACCACCGGCTTCGGGGCCTCGGTCTCCCCCACCGGCGGGCCGGCGTGCCGGACCGCTCTTCGCCTGCTCCGGTCCTTCGCCGCGGAGCTCTGCTCGGTCGCCTGCTCCGCGGAGTCGGTTGCGCGCTCGTCTGTGCTGGAACTCAAATCTGCTGACCTGTCATCATCGTCTGCCACGTCGAGTCCTTTCCCTGCACCGCCAGATCCGGTTGGGTGTACGTCTTTCCATCCGAACCAATGAAGCTACCGGTGGCCGGGTCGTAGGGCACGGCCGCGACCGGTGCACCCGCGGCGCCTTCGTAGGAACTCGGAACGGCTGTGTACGAGGGTACATCCGGCGGCATGATCGGCCCGTACGGCGGGTTGTTGCCCGACGCCTCCCAGCCCTCGCGGCACGCCTCGACCGTCGGCGCGCGACGTCCCGGGAACTCCATGCACGGCAGGTTCCGCGCGCCGCGCACCACGGACGGGTCGTCCGGAGCGGCCTTGCAGTACAGGTCGTTCGGTGTCGCGATCGGGTCGGTCTGATCTCCCGACCGGCGTTGCTCCGGGGGCAGGAATCCCGTCGTGCAGGCCGGCGGGTCGTGCAGTTGCAGGGCGAAGTCGACAATCGCGCCGTCCTCCACCGGCCCGCCGGTCGCGGCCGTCACGAGCGCCGCGGTCAGGGGTGGGTAGATGACCAGCACCTGTTCGATGCTCTTGTTGTAGATCACCCCGACCTGGCCGACGCTCACCAGATTCCGCAGCAGAATCGGCAGTGTCGGTTGCAGGTCCTGGAACAGCCGGGTGGCTTCCTGCGCCGTTCCCGGGCCCTTCTCCAGCACCGACCGCAGGCTCGGGTCGCTCGCCCGCAACTGGTCGGTGAACGTCACCAGGTCCTGGGTCCACGACCGGATGGCGTCGCTGCTGACCACCTGGGTGTCGAGCAGTGGGCCGACCTGGTCGATCAGGGCCTTCGTCGCGTCGCTGTTCGCATCGGCCTCCTCGACGAACAACCGGGCCGAGTCGATGAGCCGCTGCAGGTCGGGGCCCGATCCGTTGAACGCCGTGAACGCCTCGTCGATCACCGTCTGCAGCCTGGTGTCCGAAATGCTGGCGAGCAGTTCGTCGGCCTGGTCGAGCATTTCGCCGACGTCCTGCGGAATGGTGGCCCGGTCCAACGGGATCACGTCGCCGTCCGCGAGGTACGGGCCGTCGGCCTCGGCGGCGCCGTCCCGGGGAATCAGATCGACGTACTGCTCGCCGACCGCCGACACGCTCTTGACTGCCGCGTCGACGTCGGCCGGAATCTTGTAGTCGCTGTCGAGTGACATCTTCGCTTCCACACCGTCGCCGGTGAGCGTCACGTTCTCGACGACACCGATGTTGGTGCCGCGGTAAGCGACATTGGCGTGCGAGTAGAGCCCACCGGTGGACGGCAGTCGGACGCTGACTTCGTAGCGCCCGACGCCGAACAGCACCGGCACCTTCACGTACTGGATCGACATCACCACGAGCCCGATGACGGTGAGAATCGAGAAGATGATCAGCTGAATGCGAACGAATCTCGTCATTCTCATGGCGTAGGCGCCCCTCCCAATTGCGGCGGAAGGCCCGGGATCTGCGGCAGTCCGGGTATCTGTGGAAGACCCGGAATCATCGGCGGTGCGGGTGCCGGCTTCGGAGCCGGCTGCAGGGGTGCCTGCAGGGGATTGCCCGACTGCCCCGCCACCCCGGCGAGCGATCCCACGGCGCCCTCGACGCCGCCGAGCGATCCGCCGAGGCCGGTTCCGGTCAGGAAGTTGCTGTCGACGCGTTCGTTGGTCATGTCGATCGTCATCATGAGGTTCGCGTAATCACCCTGAATCGCCTTGTCCATCGTCTTCATCGGGAACGGGTACGTGAGCATCAGGGTCAGCACCTCGGTCAGCGCGCTACCCGAGTTGGCGAGTTCACGCAGCACCGGTGTCAGGTTTGCCAGGTTCGCTTTCAGTTCCTCGCCGCTGTTCTCCACGAGACGGGAAGCGGTGTCGCTGAGCTTGCCCACCTCGACCAGCGCGGTGGTGAGGTTCTGCCGTTGGGTGACGAGCACTTCCAGCGCGGGCGGGATGCCGTCCAGCGCCGCGTCCAGGGTGGCCTTCTGCTCGTTGACGGTGCCCGCCAACCGGTCGAGTCCCTCCATCGCGCCGATGATGTCGCCGCGCTGCTGATCCAGGCTCGTGACGAGCTGGTCGAGCTGCGGGAGAAGATCCCGGATCGAGTCCTCCCGGCCACCCAGTGCGGCGTTGAGTTCCTGGGTGATGTCGTGGATCTGGGCGATGCCGCCACCGTTGAGCACCACCGACAGTGACGACAACGTCTGCTCGGTGGTCGGGTAGGCGCCCGCCCGCTCGATGGGGATCACGTCGCCGTTCTCGAGCCGGCCTTCGGGCTCGGCGTCGGTCGGCGGAGCCAGTTCGAGGTGCTGCGAGCCGAGGAGGCTGGTCTGGCCGATCTTGGCCGTCGCATTGGCAGGCAGTTGGACGTCGCCGTTGATCGAGACGGTGACCAGTGCATGCCAGTCCTGCACGTCGATGCCCGTCACCGAACCCACCGTCACGTCGTTCACGCGGACCGGCGAGTTCTGCGACAGCGTCGTGACATTGGGCATCTGGATCTCGACCGTGTACGCGTCGTCGCCCTGTCCCTCGGTGCCCGGCAGGGGAAGCGAGTTCAGCCCTTCCCACTCGCACCCGGTCAGGGTGAGGGACAACGTGATCGCCACAGCCGCGATGGCGCCGCGACGCAACCGTGTGCGCTTCGTCATCGCCCACCTCCCGGCTGCAGCAGATCGTTGAGGTCCTTGGGCACGGCGACGGTCGGCATCCCGGCGAGGGCCCCGGTCATCGGCGGCGCGGACCGCGGGGGTACGGAGGCCCCGAGGCTCGGCGGCGTGAATTCGATCTGGTCGGGGAATGCGTTCACCCCCGTCGTCGGGTTGGTGAGGATGGGCAGGTAGTTCGCCGTCAGCGAGTTCAGGACCGGCGACAGGTACTGCGTGCACAGGTCCGCGCTTCGGTTCGCCTCATTGGCCTGCAGGCTCTGGATGGCACCGCACATGAAGTTCACCGGGTTCCCGAAGTTCGCCATCGCGACCGCACCGACCAGTGATCCCTGCGCCGGCTTGTAGATGTTGCTGAAGTTGGCCAGCGCCGTGGGCGCGACGTGGAGCACCTGCTCGATCTGCGGCCTCTTGTCGGCGAGCACCTGGGTGGCGTCGGCCAGGCGGCCGACCTGCTCGCTGAGGCTTGCCCGGTTCTCCACGACGAACCGGTTGACGTCGCCGAGTGCGAGGTCGAGATCGTTCAGCGCGGTTCCGAGTTCGTCGGAGTTGGTGGCGAGCATATTCGACACCGACGCAAGCCTGCCCTCGAACTGGACGATCTGCTCGTTGCTCGACGACAGTGCGGCCACGAACGTCTGCAGGTTGCGGATGGTGGAGAACAGGTCGGTCCGGCCGTCGGACAGGGTCCGCATGGTCTCCGACAGTTCCCGCAGCGTGTTCCGCAACGACTCTCCGTTGCCGTCGAGATTGTCGGCGGCGGTGTCGATGAACGTGCCGAGCGAGCCCTGCGGGTCGGCGCCCTGCGGTCCGAGCGCCTCCGACAGCTTGTTCAGCTCGGTCTTGATCTCGTCCCACTCCACCGGGACGGCGGTGCGCTCCACGGGGATGCTCGCGCCGTCGCCCATCGTCGGCCCACCCGCGTAGACGGGTGTCAGCTGCACGAACCGTCCCGACACCAGGCTGGGTGCGACGATGACGGCCTTCGCGTCCGCCGGGATGTCGACGCTCTTCTGCACGTTCATCGTGACCCGTGCGAAATCGGCACCGGGCTCGATCGAGTCGATCGTCCCCACCTTCACACCGAGGACGCGGACGTCGTCGCCCGAATACAGCCCGGTGGTCGTCGGGAAGTACGCGGTGATCGTGTTCTGGAAGAGCTTGGGCACGAACATCACTGCGGCGCCCACGATCAGCACCACGACGACCGCGGCGACGCCGCCGCGAATCAGCCACTTCTTCCGCGTGTTGGTGATTTCCGGGTTCGTCGTCATCGCGGCGGTTCCCTCAGCTCGATGGACGGACCTGTCTGCAGGTAGGCCTGGAGGTCGTTGGGGAGGTGCTCCGGCCACGTCACCGCGTCGCTGAGCCCCTGGAACAGGTTGCCGATGCCGATGTTGTAGACGTACGCCATGAAGAACGGACCGCTACCGACCGATTCCCCGAGCTGAGTGGCGTACGGCGCGAGGCCGTCGAGAGCCTGCGAGATGTTGTCCTTGTTCCGCTGCAGGACGTCGACCACCGAGTTCAGTTTGTCGAGCGTCGGTTTCATCTGCTCCTCGTTGTCCTGGACCAATCCCGTGAGCTGCCGGGACACCGCGGAAATGTTCACGATCAGCTGGCTGATCGCCGTGCGGCGACGGTCGAGCTCGCCGAACAGCTGGTTCCCGTCGACGATCAGCGAGTTGATCTGCCCGCTGCGCTCGGCGAGGATTCCGGTCACGTTCTCGGCACGCGAGAGCAGCTGTCGCAGCGTCTCGTCCCGCGAATTGATGCTCTCCGACAACCGGGTCAGGCCGTCCAGTGCGGTGCGCAGCTCGGGCGGTGTGTTCTCGAGAGCGCCGGACATCGCGTTCAACGCGTTGTTGACCTCGTCGGTGTCGAGCTCGGACACGGTGTTCGACAGGTCGCCGAGCGCGTCGTTGAGGGAGTACGGAGAGTTGGTGCGTTCCAACGGAATCGTCGACCCCACCGGCATCGTCTCGTACCCGAGCGGGGTGACGGCCAGCGACTTGCGCCCGAGAACGGTGTTGGTCTTGATGTTCGCCTCGGTGGCGTCGCCCAGGACGATGCCGTCCTCGATCGTGAACCTGACGAGCACGTGCTGCTCATCGAGTTCGACGTCGGCGACCTTCCCGACGTCGACGCCGGCGAGCGTCACCGCGTCGCCGGTCATCAGCCCACCCGCGTCCTCGAAGTAGGCGGAGTACTGCGTTCCGCCCGAAAGGAATTGCAGCTGATCGTATTGCAGGGTCGCGATCACGATCATGCTCGCGATGGCGACACCGATGATTCCCACCTGTACGGGATTACGTTCGCGTTTCATGGCTACGGTGCACACCTCCCTGCCGTCTGACCGCCCGGCATATTGAGGAGCAGATCCGATCCGTCCGGGCCGGAGAACTTGAACTTGACCGTGCAGACGTACATCTGGAAGAAGCTGCCGTACGTGCCGATGCGGATGAGCCGCCGGTAGGCGTCGGGCAGATTCTGGAGAACCCAGTCGAGGTCGTCCTCCCCCGCCTGGAGCTGAGTTGCAGTGCGATTGGCCTCGGCGATCGTGCTCTGCAACGGTGGCCGCACACCTTCGAGCAGATTCGCGAGATCCCCCGTCGCCCCCGCGATGCGGGGAATGGCGTCACCGATCTGATCGCGGTCCTGGGACAGCCCGCTGACCAACTGCTGCAACTGGTCGAGCGTCGACCGGAACTGATCGCCGCGGTCGTTGATGGTGCCGAGCACCTGGTTGAGGTTCGTGATCACCTCACCGATCAACTGGTCCCGGTCGGCGAGGGTGTTCGTGAACGAACTCGTGCTGCCGAGGAGCGAGACGAGGGTTCCGCCCTGCCCCTGGAACACCTGGACCAGCGCCTGGGACAGATCGTTGACCTGCTGCGGGTCCAGTGCCCGCAGCAACGGTTTGAACCCACCCAGCAGAAGGTCGAGATCGAGTGCGGGAGAAGTGTTCTCGACGGGGATGGATCCGCCGTCCGGCAGGGGTTCCACCGATCCGGCGCCTTCGAGAAGTTCCATGTACCGGTCGCCGACGAGGTTCTCGTACCGCACCGTGGCCTTGGTCCCGTCGAACAGCGAGTACTTGGTGTCGACGGTGAAGTCGACGTCGGCGAGATTGTCGTCGTCGATGCTCACCTTCTCGACGGCTCCGACCGGAACGCCAGCGATGCGCACCTTGTCGCCGGGCTTGAGGCCGGACACGTCCGTGAACGTGGCATGGTAGCCGTCGGAGCTGCTGAACCGATACTGGCTGAACACCAGGGCGAGTCCGGCGAAGATCACCGACATCACCGTCGCGAAGATCAACAGCTTGACCGTGGTCGCTCGCACAGTCACTGCCCACCCTGCCCGGGGTACACACCCGCGAACAGCAGCTGGAACACCTTGGGCAGGTGCACCTGGACTTCCGTCGACGGCACGAACGGCACCGTTCCGGTGTCGGCCACGACGAAGTTCGCATGCTTGCTGAGATCAGGATTGGGAAGACCGTGGCAGTTCGGCCCACCTGTCGCATTCACTTTCGGCAGGTCCTTCGGATAGGTGTACGGCTCCTGCCCGTACATGAAGCTGGCGCTCAGCGCGATGCCCGGCTGATTGCCACCGATGAGCTGTTCGGCGAGGGGGATCACATTGTTCAGGCCGACGATGAAGCAGGAGATCTCGGGCGAGTACTCGGCCAGCAGATCCGTCGTCGGGAGCAACAGGTCGAGGGAGGAGTTCAGGTTCTGCTCGTTCTCGGTCAGTACGGTGTTGGCCGTGTCGGCCAGCCCGGTGACGTTGAGCAGCACGGCATCCAGGTTGTCCTGTTCGTCGACGACCGTGCCGCTGGTGGCCGTCGCGTTGTCGAGCACTCGCAGCAGATCCGGTGCGGTGTCGGCGTACACGTCGGTGACCTGCGCGGCCTTCGCGAAATCTTCCTGCAGCTGAGGCAGACTCGGATTCATCTTCGCCAGGTAGCTGTCGCTCTGCTCGAGCAGGGCGCCGAGTTCCTCACCCCGCCCGCGCAGCGCCGACGAGATGGCCCCGAGGGTGGCGTTGAGCTTCTCCGGCTGTACCTGGGCCAGCACGTCGGACAGGTGCTGGAAGACCGTGTTGAACTCGACGGTGACGTTGTCGGACGCGATCACGTCCCCTGCCTGAAGAGGGGTGGACGACGGGTTGTCCGGCATCACGAAGTTGACGTACTTGGCGCCGAACACGGTGGTGGACTTGATCTCCACGGTGGCGTTGGACGGAATCAGCGACATCATGTCGGGATACATCGCCAGTTTCAGCTCGGCGCCGTCCGTTACGTGTTCGATGGAGCCGACACGGCCGACCTCGACACCGAGGAGCTTGACCTTGGCGTCGGGTTCCATCACCAGCCCGGAGCGATCCGACGTGACGGTGACGGGCGTGGTCTCGCTGAAGGTTCCGTTGAACATGGCCAGTGACACACCGATGATCGCGAGAAGACTCACCACGAGGACGAGTGCCGCGAGCTTCTTCTTCCCACCCGAATCAGTCATCTACCGGCACTCCTATCCCGAAAGGTTGAAGTTGCCGGACCCGCCGTAGATGGCGAGCGAGATGAGCAGGGTGACGGTGACGACGGCGATCAGCGAGGAGCGCACCGCGTTGCCGACGGCCACACCGACGCCGACCGGACCGCCCGAGGCGTTGAAACCGTAGTAGGTGTGGATGAGCATGATCGCGATCGCCATGACGATGGCCTGGGCGAACGACCACAGGATGTCCGTGGGTATCAAGAACGTCGAGAAGTAGTGGTCGTACACGCCGGACGACTGGTCGTACAGCACCACCGTCGCGAACCGGCTGGCCATGAACGACGCGATCACCGCCAGGGCGTACAGCGGGATGATGGCGATCATCCCCGCCATCACACGTGTGCTGACCAGGTACGGGATCGACGGGATCGCCATCGTCTCCAGCGCGTCGATCTCCTCCGAGACGCGCATGGCGCCGAGCTGGGCGGTGGAGCCGGCGCCGATGGTGGCCGCCAGCCCGATGCCCGCGATGACCGGCGCCGCGATACGCACGTTGATGAAGGCCGCGAAGAAGCCGGTGAGGGCCTCGACGCCGATGTTGCCGAGCGAGCTGTAGCCCTGTACCGCGATGGTGCCGCCGGTGAACAGGGTCAGGAAGCCGACGATGA
This sequence comes from Rhodococcus sp. IEGM 1307, assembly GCF_030056915.1. Taxonomy (NCBI): domain Bacteria; kingdom Bacillati; phylum Actinomycetota; class Actinomycetes; order Mycobacteriales; family Nocardiaceae; genus Rhodococcus; species Rhodococcus sp. IEGM 1307. The sequence goes on along the minus strand of NZ_JASHKW010000001.1, from coordinate 122,918 downwards.
CGACCGTTCCGCCGATTACCGCGAGCGCACCCGTGCCCATGCTGATCTCGGCGATGAGCCGCAGCGTCTCCTTCGGGTAGTGCATCAGGGCGCGGGGAGCCCATCCGATGGCACGCGCGAAGAACAGCGCCTGCTCACCGAGCCGGTCGATCGAGCGGGACGCCGACGCGAACCGTTTGCGAGTTCGGGGAAAGCGCCCGGCCGCCGCTAGTGCCATCTACTCCACCACCATGTCGATCACCCTGCCGTCAGCTTGATGCCGACGGCGGTGACGAGAACGTTGACCACGAACAGGGCCATGAACGAGAACACGACGGTCTGGTTGACGGCGTCACCGACGCTCTTCGCGCCACCCCTGACGTTCAGGCCGAGGTAGGCGGCGACGAGACCGGCGATCATGCCGAACAGACCGGCTTTGACTTCCGAGATCACGAGCTCCCCGAATCCGGTGAGCAGGGTGATGCCGTTGACGAACGCACCCGGGTTGACGTCCTGGATGTAGACCGAGAAGACGAAGCCGCCGAGGATGCCGATGGTGCAGACCAGCCCGTTGAGCAGGAGCGCCACGGCGGTCGACGCCAGCACTCGTGGCACGACCAGGCGGTGGATCGGATTGATGCCCAGCACCCGCATCGCGTCGATCTCTTCGCGGATGGTGCGGGCGGAGAGGTCTGCGCAGATGGCGGTGGCGCCTGCACCCGCCACGATGAGCACGGTGACGATGGGGCCGACCTGGGTGACGGTGCCGAGAGCGGCGCCGGCGCCACTGAGGTCGGCGGCGCCGATCTCGCGGAGGAGGATGTTGATCGTGAAGCTCACCAGGACGGTGAACGGGATGGCCACCAGCACGGTGGGCACCATCGAGACCCGGGCGACGAACCACGCCTGGTCCACGAACTCGCGACGCTGGAAGGGCCTCGAAAAGACTGCCCTCAACGTTTCGCCCGACATCGTGAAGAACCCGCCGACCGCACGCAACGGCACCTCGAGGAGGTCTACCATCCGTCCTCCTCGTCCATGATCTCGCCCAGCACCGACTGTCAGTTCGAGCCCAGCCCCCCAGCGGTCTGTGACTCAGGTCATATTAACTAGAACGTGTTCACCTGTCAAAGGTGGTCGCTCATCAGCATGAATCGTCCCACATTCAGCACGTCCCGAGGGCCGAATTCGACCGAAACGCCGGGCGTGTCTCCGCCCGATCGGATCCGACGATTCGCGCCGAGCGAGAAGGCCGAGGCGTGGACTTAAGAGGTTATAGCACAAGAACTTTGAGCGAATTTCGTCACGTACCGACGACCGTCGAAATCGTCGCCGGCCTCGGTTCCGGGCGACCGCGTGAGGAGGCAGGCCCCGGGAGTCGCCGGACCGGCCGGGCACGCTCGATCGAACTGCTCGACGACAGCAGAACTAGAACACGATCTAGTCATATCCGGCACACCACTCGAACACCCTCCACGGTCACCCGGCCCCCCGTTCCGCCGCTCTTCAGTTGCCTTCAGTATCGCCCATCGCGGGGGCATTACCTGCGGAAACGATACGGAAACAACCTTCGTGTCGGTTCTTCGGCCCCAGGACGCAGATCAGCCCAGTTCGCGTAGCGCCGCGGAGGCCGAGAACATCGCGGCAGGATCCCGATCCCCGAAGTAGTTCCCGAGCTCCGCCGCGAGCGCGCCGGGTGTCCACCGACCGTCCGCGGCGTCGAAACGCCGCTCCACGACCGGTGCCGCCATCAACGCCACCATCGGGCCGTAGACGACGAAGACCTGGCCGTTCACGGAGTCGGCGGCGGGCGATGCGAGGTACGCGACGAGCGCGGCCACATGCTCGGGCGACAACGGGTCGACCCCCTCGGCCGGCGCCTCTCCGAAGACGTTCTCCGTCATCGACGTGCGGGCGCGGGGGCAGATCGCGTTGGCTCGGACGCCGTACCGGGACAGCCCACGGGCCGCCGACAGCGTGAGCGCCGTGATGCCTGCTTTGGCGGCGCCGTAGTTCGCCTGCCCCTCGGGGCCGAGCAGTCCCGCCTCGGACGAGGTGTTGATGATGCGCCCGTATACGGGCGCACCGGCCTCCTTGGACTTGCCCCGCCAGTACGACGCGGCTGCGCGGCACAGCAGGAAGTGGCCGCGCAGATGAACCTTCAGCACCAGGTCCCAGTCCTCGTCGGACATGTTGAACAGCATGCGATCCCGCGTGATGCCCGCATTGTTCACCAGGATGTCGAGGCTGCCGAGCCGGCTCTGCGCCGCCTCCATGATCGCGTCGGCGGTGGACCGTTCCCCGATGTCGCCGGCCACGAACTCGACCTTCGCGCCCAGGCCCCGGATCTCCTCGAGCGTGGCCTCCACGACGTCGTTCGCAACCAGGTCGTTGACGACGACGGACGCACCCGCGCGGGCCAGTGCGATCGCCTCGTACTTCCCGAGGCCGGATCCGGCGCCGGTCACGACGGCGACCTTGCCGTCCACGTTCACATCGCGGTCAGCCACAGCATTCATGAACACGCTCTCCTGGTTCTGTGCACTCGCCGCAGGTCGCGAACACGACACGGCGGTAGGTCGACGTCACTGTAGAACGTGTTCTCATTCCGGGCAACAATCCTCAGGGGTGCTCGGTGAGCGCGGCCCTCGGACACTGGGCGATCGCCGTACGCACGTATTCCTCCCGGTCAGCGGGAGGAACGGCACTCGAAATGTGCAGCTGATCGTCGTCGTCGAGCTCGAAGATGTCGGGTGCGATCCCCACGCACACACCATTGGCCTCGCAACGGTCGAAATCGACTCTGACCTCCATGGCAACCCTCACTTCTCCTCGTCTCGTCACTCGCGGATCCGGGTGCCGCCGGGCTGCGGCGCACTCCGTTCCTGCGATAACACTAGAACCTGTTCCAGTCGTGTGCAATGATTCGTTCCACGACTGCGAGCACGCCTACCGGGCACGCTCCGGGGCCGGCCGGGGCCGACTCCGCGAATGCACCGCAGAGACTGGAACCTGTGCCAGATTTCAGCTGCTTCCGCTCTCGGACTGGAGAGGTATTTCGATGCACATCACCTACACACCGCAGCAGCAGCAGCTGCGGGAAGAGCTGCGCGCGTACTTCGCGAAGCTGATGACGCCGGAGCGTCGAGAGGCACTGGCCGCCACCACCGGCGAATACGGCGAGGGCAACGTCTACCGCGACGTCGTCGCTCAGATGGGCAAGGACGGCTGGCTGACGCTCGGGTGGCCCAAGGAGTACGGCGGCCAGGAACGGTCGGCCATGGAGCAGCTGATCTTCACGGACGAGGCCGCCATCGCCGGCGCCCCGGTCCCCTTCCTCACCATCAACTCGGTGGCGCCGACGATCATGCACTTCGGCACCCCCGAGCAGAAGGCGTTCTTCCTGCCCAAGATCTCGGCCGGCGAACTGCACTTCTCCATCGGCTACTCCGAGCCCGAAGCGGGCACCGACCTCGCCAGCCTCCGGACCACCGCCGTCAAGGACGGCGACGACTACGTCATCAACGGCCAGAAGATGTGGACGAGCCTGATCGCCTACGCCGATTACGTGTGGCTGGCGTGCCGCACCGATCCCGAAGCCAAGAAGCACAAGGGCATCAGCATGCTGATCGTCCCGACCACCGCCGACGGCTTCTCGTACACCCCGGTCCACACGATGGCGGGTCCGGACACGAGCGCCACCTACTACCAGGACGTTCGGGTTCCGTCGTCCGCGCTGGTCGGCCCCGAACACGGCGGCTGGGCACTGATCACCAATCAGCTCAACCACGAGCGCGTCGCCCTGACCTCCGCCGGGCCGGTCCTCACCGCCCAGCGTGAAGTGCGCGAATGGGCGCAGAACACCAAGTTGCCGGACGGGCGCCGCGTCATCGACCAGGAATGGGTGCAGATCAATCTGGCCCGGGTCCACGCCAAGGCCGAGTACCTCAAGTTGATGAACTGGGAGATCGCCTCGTCCACCGACCACGCGCCGGGCCCGGAGGCGGCGTCGGCCAACAAGGTCTACGGCACGGAGTTCGCCACGGAGGCGTACCGGCTGCTGATGGAGATCCTCGGACCTTCGGCCACGCTGCGGCAGAACTCCCCCGGGGTCCTGCTCCGCGGGCGACTCGAACGGATGCACCGGTCGTCGCTGATCCTCACGTTCGGCGGCGGAACAAACGAGGTGCAGCGCGACATCATCGCCATGACCGCCCTCGGCCTGCCCCCCGCGAAGCGTTAGGACTACGACAATGGACTTCACCCCCACCGAGGCCCAGCAGGACCTGGCCGGCCTCACCCGAGGAATCGTCTCGGACCTCGTCACCAACGACCGGCTGCGCGAACTCGACAACGCGGAGGACCGCCTCGATCGCCGCCTGTGGTCCGCGCTCGCGTCGTCCGGTGTCCTGAGCGCCGCGCTGCCGGAGTCGGTGGGCGGCGACGGTTTCGGCGTCCTCGAGCAGTGCAGCATCCTCGTCGAACTGGGCCGCGCCGTCGCGCCGGTGCCCTATCTGTCGTCGATCGTGATGGCGGCAGGGGCGATCGCGAAGTTCGGAACCGAACGACAGCGTTCCGACTGGGGTACTCCGGCAGCGCGTGGAGAGAAGATCCTCACCGTCGCCCTCGACGAGGAACTCAACGACACTCCGGGTGCGCCCGTCACGCGTGCCGAACGCGGCGCGGACGGCTGGACCCTCGACGGCACCAAGATCGTCGTCGACGCGGCGCCGTCCGCCGACCTCTTCCTGGTCCCGGCAACTACCCCGGACGGTGTAGCCGTCTTCCTCGTCCGCCCCGACGACGCCGGAGTGACCGTCACCCGCCAGCAGACCGTCGACCTGGCCAGCACCGGTGAGGTGACCCTCCACGGAGTGTCGCTGGCCGAGGACCGCGTGCTCGGCGCCGCCGACCAGGGCGGCGAGATCGTGGACTGGCTCGTCGAGCGCGGCTCGCTCGGCGCCTGCGCGTACCAGTACGGCGTCCTCGACGAAGCCCTCAAACTCACTGCGGCCTACGCCCGCGAGCGGGTGCAGTTCGGTCGGCCCATCGGCAGTTTCCAGGCCGTGGCCCAGCGACTCGCCGACGGCTACATCGACGTGAAGGGCGTCCGGCTCACGCTGTGGCAGGCGGCGTGGCGGCTCAGCGAGGGCCTGCCCAGCGAAGGCGACATCCAGACCGCCAACTTCTGGGCGTCCGACGCCGGACACCGGGTGGCCCATACCCTCGTCCACGTCCACGGTGGCGTCGGACTCGACGAGGACCACCCCGTGCATCGGTACTTCCTCGCGGCCAAGGCACTCGAATTCCGGCTCGGTTCGGCCACGCAGCAGTTGCGGATCCTCGGCGCCGAACTGGCCACCGTCCCGGCATGACCGCCACGCTTGCGCGCACGGTATCGGACCTGCTCCTGGGCGTCTCGAAGTCCGACGCCCAGGGCCTGTACTTCGAGGACCGGTTCCTGTCGTGGTCCGAACACGTACGCGCGAGCCTGCGGCGCGCGGCTGTCCTCGACGACCTGCTCGATGCACAGCGGCCCCGGCACTTCGGTGTGCTGATGGACAACGTCCCCGAGTTCTCGCTCCTCGCCGGAGCGGCGGCGCTGTCCGGCGCCGTCCTCGTGGGGCTCAACACCACTCGACGCGGGGCGGCACTGGCCCGCGACATCGCGCTGGCCGACTGCCAGGTGGTCTTCACCGAATCCGGGCGGTCCGCGCTGCTGGACGGTCTCGACCCCTGCGTTCCCGTCGTCAACGTGGATTCACCGGACTGGTATGCCCTGCTCGCCGGCGAGCGCCCCGAATTCACGCCGAGGGCCGCCGCGGCCGAAGACCTGTTCATGCTCATCTTCACGTCGGGCACGAGCGGCGATCCGAAGGCGGTGCGCTGCACCCACGCGAAGATCACCGGCCCCGGCATCATGCTCGCCGAACGCTTCGGCCTGACCCCGGACGACGTCGTCTACATGTCGATGCCCATGTTCCATTCCAACGCCATGATGGCGGCGTGGTCCGTGGCGCTCGCGGGACACAGCTCGATTGCATTGCGGCGCAAGTTCTCCGCGTCGAACTTCCTGTCCGACGTGCGGAAATTCGGCGTCACGTACGCCAACTACGTCGGAAAGCCGCTGTCGTATGTGCTGGCTACCCCGGAAATGTCCGATGACGCCGACAACACCCTTCGGGTGATGTACGGCAACGAGGGGTCCGCGCCCGCGGTCGCGGCGTTCGCGCGCCGCTTCGGCACCGCGGTGGTCGACGGATTCGGCTCCACCGAGGGCGGTGTCGCCATCTCCGGCAGCCCCGAGGCGCCGGCAGGTTCTCTGGGCAAGCTCCCCGAGGGCATCGCGATCCTCGACCCCGAGACCGGCAACCCCTGTCCCCCGGCCGAATTCGATTCCGCCGGCCGGGTGCTCAATGCCGAGGCCGCGACCGGCGAACTCGTCAACGTCGCCGGATCGGGGGCGTTCGCGGGCTACTACAACAATCCCGAGGCCGACGCCGAGCGGATCCGCGACGGCAAGTACTGGAGCGGCGACCTCGCCTACCGGGACGCCGACGGGTTCGTGTACTTCGCGGGACGCAGTTCCGGATGGTTGCGCGTCGACGGCGAGAACATCGGTTCGGCGCCCATCGAACGCATCCTGATGCGGTACGACGGCTTCGCCCAGGTGTCGGTGTACGCGGTGCCCGATCCCGACGTCGGGGACCGGGTGATGGCGGCCGTCGTCCCGACGCGTGACTTCGATCCCGTGGCCTTCACACGCTTCCTCGACGCGCAGTCCGACCTTGGTCCGAAGCAGCGCCCGAGTCTGATCCGGGTGTGTGCCGAGTTCCCGCGGACCGCCACGTTCAAGGTCCTCACCCGCGTATTGAGCGCCGAGGCCGCCGAGTGCACCGATCCGGTGTGGGTCCGCGAGGGAACCGGCTACTCCCCCAGGTGAGTGGCAAAGTGTGCTGACGCATACTTTGCCACTCACATCGGCTATCGGAAGCTGTCGAGGCGGGACACCGCCGAGTCGAAGCCCTTGACGAGTTCGTCCATCACCTCGGCCACCGGACGGATCTCGTTCATCCGGCCGACGATCTGTCCCACCGGCATCGCGACGACATCCGGGTTCTCCGACGCGGCGATCCGCTGATGTGCCTCGCTGACCAGCAGATTCTGCAGCGGCATCGGCAGCGGCGCCGGTGCATCCGGCTTCGACCAGGCGTCGGTCCACTTGGTCTTGAGCAGGCGCGCGGGCTTGCCCGAGTAGATCCGGGACCGCACCGTGTCGGCGGACGTCGCACCGAGCAGGGCGCGCTGGATCGCCGACGGCCCCTCGGACGACGCGCTGCCGAGTTTGTACTCGGAGGTGGTGAGCCAGTACGACCCCATCCACACCCCCGCCGCCCCCAGCGACAGCGCAGCAGCGACCTGACGTCCGCTGCCGATACCACCGGCCGCGAGGACCGCGGCGGAATCACCGATGGCATCGACGATCTCGGGAACCAGCACCATCGACGCGATCTCACCGGTGTGCCCACCGGCCTCGTACCCCTGCGCGATGACGATGTCGACACCGTTCGCGACGTGCCTGCGCGCGTGCTCCACGGCGCCGGCCAGCGCGGCCACCGGAACGCCCTTCTCGTGGGCCTGGTCGATGACATCCTTCGGCGGCGAACCGAGAGCGTTGGCGATCAGGGCAATTCGATGGTTCAGCGCGACGTCCACATGCGAACGCGCCACCGAGTGCAGCCACCCGAGCACACCGGTCGCGTGTTCGGCGCCCGAATCCAATGGCGGCACGCCCAGCTCGGCCAGGGTCCGGTCGACGAACGCGCGGTGTTCCGCGGGGATCAGCGACTCGAGGTCCACCGATGTGCCCTCGGTGGGAACCTTCGCAGGCATCACGATGTCGACACCGTACGGCTTGCCGTCGGTGTTCTCGTCCATCCACGACAGGACGGCCTCGAGTTCCTCGGGGTCGTTGAACCGGACGCAACCGAGCACACCCAGACCGCCGGCCCGGGAGATCGCCGCGGCCACGTGCTCGGAGGGAGTGAACCCGAAGACCGGGTACTCGATGCCGAACTTCTCGCTCAAACTGGTGTGCATTTACGCGCCTTTGCTTTCGGGCGAGCCGTTGCCGTTGTGGTCGTCGGCCGGTCGGGTCTCGGTCTGTTCCTTGGCCCAGCGGTAGTCGGGCTTACCCGCCGGCGAGCGCTTGATCTCGTCGACAAACCAGAGGCTGCGCGGAACCTTGTATCCGGCAATCTCCTTGCGTGCCGCGTCGGCGATCTCGTGCAGGCTCGGGCGCGCCCCGCCTCGGGCCTGGATGACGGCGGCGACCCGCTGGCCGAACCGTTCGTCGGGGATGCCGACCACGATGGCGTCGAAAACGTCCGGATGCGACTTGAGCGCGCCCTCGACCTCCTCGGGGAAGATCTTCTCGCCGCCGCTGTTGATGGACACCGACCCGCGGCCGAGCATCGTCACCGTGCCGTCCGCCTCCACCTGCGCGAAGTCGCCGGGGATGGAGTAGCGGATGCCGTTGATCTCCTTGAACGTGGCTTTGGTCTTCTCTTCGTCCTTGTAGTAGCCGATGGGGATGTGCCCCTTGCGCGCCAGGATGCCGATCACGCCGGAGCCGGGTTCGACCGGGTTGCCGTCCTCGCCGAGGACGGAGGTGGACGCGTCGATCTTCACCGTCGGGCCGCCGCCGTGCGAGTCACCCTTCGCGACCACGCTGAGGCCGCCGAAACCGGTCTCGGACGAACCGATGGAGTCGGTGATCATCCGGTTGGGCAGCAGTTCGAGGTACTTCTCCTTGATGCTGGGCGAGAACAGCGCCGCCGAACTCGCCATCAGGAACAGCGACGACAGGTCGTACGGCTCGCCGCTCGCCTTGTCGCCCTCCACCAGCGCGTCGAGCATCGGTCGTGCCATCGCGTCGCCGGTGATGAAGATGAGGTTGACCTTGTGCTGATCGACGATCCGCCACACGTCGTGGCCGTCGAATTCGGGGTGCATCACGCACTTTCCGCCGCCGAACAGACTCTGGAACACCGCCCACTGGCTGCCGCCGTGGATCATCGGCGGGATCGGGAAGCGGGTCATGCCGGGGCTCTCGGCGCCCAGCTTCGCGAGGTCCCACTCGTCCTCGACGTATTCACCGGTCATGAAGTTGATGCCGCCGCCGAGCACCCGCCAGACGTCCTCGTGACGCCACATGACGCCCTTGGGTTTGCCGGTGGTGCCACCGGTGTAGAGCATGTACAGGTCGTCGCCAGTGCGCTCGCCGAAGTCGCGGTCGGGGGAACCCTGCGCCAGTGCGGCCTCGTATTCGATGCCCTCGTAGTCGAGATCGGTGCCGTCCTCGACCACGACGGTGGTCTTCAGGAGCGGCGTCTCGGGGAGCACGCTCGCCACCTTGTCGGAGTAGCGGCGCTCGTGAACGAGCGCGACCATGTCCGAATTGTCGAAGATATATTGCAACTCGTTCTCGATGTACCGGTAGTTGACGTTCACCATCACGGCACGGATCTTGAAGACCGCCACCATGGCCTCGATCGCCTCGATCGTGTTCCGGCAGTAGATGCCCACTTTGTCGCCGGGCTGGACACCCTGTTCGCGCAGGTAGTGGCCGAGGCGATTGGCCCTCTCCTCCATCTGCGCGTACGTCACTTCCCGGTCGTCGGACACCAACGCGACGCGGTCCGGAACGAGGTCGATTGCGTGCTCTACGAGGTCTGCGATATTAAGGGCCACGTCAACAAAGTAGAACGTGTTACCGTTTCTGGCAAGACCCAATTTGAGAGCCAGCTCACACACCCTTCGGGAGACTTCAGTGTCCTCTACAACGACCGAGAAATCCGACATTTCGGCACAGTCGCCGCACTGCCTCGTGGAGAAGCGCGGGCACGTCCTCATCGTCACGATGAACCGCCCCGAGGCGAAGAACGCGCTGTCCGGCGAAATGATGGCGATCATGCGGGACGCGTGGGATCAGGTCGACTCCGACCCGGACATCCGGGTCGCCATCCTCACCGGCGCAGGCGGCGCATTCTGCGCGGGCGCCGACCTCAAGGCCATGACGTCGCAGCACCCCGGCGACTCGTTCTCGGGCGGCGGCTGGGACCTGTCGAAGATCGAGGCGCTCCTCAAGGGACGGCGCCTCACCAAGCCCCTCATCGCCGCAGTCGAGGGTCCCGCCATCGCCGGCGGCACCGAAATCCTGCAGGGCACCGACATCCGGGTCGCCGGGGAGAGCGCCAAATTCGGTGTCTCCGAAGCCAAATGGGGACTCTTCCCCCTCGGCGGCTCCGCCGTGCGCCTCGTCCGGCAGATCCCGTACACCGTCGCCGCGGAGATCCTGCTGACCGGACGTCACATCAAGGCCCCCGAGGCCAAGGAGATCGGCCTCATCGGACACGTCGTCCCCGACGGTCAGGCCCTCGACAAGGCCCTCGAACTCGCCGACCTCATCTCCGCCAACGGACCCCTCGCCGTCCAGGCGATCCTGAAGACCATCCGGGACACCGAAGGCATGCACGAGGAGGAGGCATTTCAAGTCGACGCCGCCCTCGGCACCGAGGTCTTCAAGAGCGCCGACGCGAAGGAAGGCCCCCGCGCCTTCTCCGAAAAGCGCGCGCCGAAATTCGAGGGCCGCTGACCCCGGGCGGTCCCCTCCCCTTTCCGGACGAACGGGACGCTCGTTGCGTCAGATCGAACGAGCGTCCCGTTCGTCCAGGCCCGGCTAGGCGCGGCTAGGCGCGGCTAGGGCAGCATCCGAACATTCGGCCTCGGACGCGACGCGGCGAGCTCGAAGTGGGCCCGGAGGTCGGCGATCACCCGCTCCGGCTGATCACGAACAGCGCTCGGCAGTGTCGGCAGCACGATGATGCCGGCGTTCTGCATCCGCGTCCGACGCTCCACCGTGTGCTTGTACTGCTGAGGCGCAAGGTGCCAATCGAGCGAGTCGATGTCCCAGGCGAACGCGACCTCGTCGATCCAACCGTCCGGCATCGCGATGAACCGTCCGCCGACATCGGCGATCTTCCTGTTGAACATCATCTCGGGAAGCCCACTGCGCAGCCACAACCGACGCGCATGCGCCTCGGAGACGGAGTGGACGTTGGCCGTCATTTCCCGCAGCACGATCCGGGGGATCGCGGATCCGCGACCACTGCCCGCCTCGAGTTCGACGACGAGTTCTTCCGCGGTGACCGCTCCGCGCTGGACGACTTCCGCGATCGTTGCCCGCGCCGCGTCGACGGTCGTGCACCTGCGCGCCGCGTCGAGCAGTGCCCTCGGCAACGGTGCGCACGCGACATCTCCGCGCACGTCGGCGTCGGGCATGCGCGACGTGCGCTCGACCTTGATGAAGCCCGTCGACTGCACGCGGCGATCGACTGCGACGAGCACGTCCACGTCACCGGAGTAGCTCCCGAAGCCGTGGCACCGCAGTGCCGAGCGTCCTGTGACGAGCGAGTCGCGACCGCAGAACAGACGAGCTGCGAGCACTCGGTGCTGGAACGACGGCTGCCCGTTCTGGAGTAGAACGATTCCCGGCAGAAGCCGCTGCCACGGCCCACCGGACCGGCATCGCGCAGAGATCGTCGATCGAGCCAGACCGAGACGTTCCAGGTCCGACGCCCGGACGACGCCGGCCACTCCCACCTGATCGAGCAACTCCGGCCGCTGTCCCCAAATCCCCCGTCGCATCAGCTCATGCTGCCAGCGGTCCGCCCGTCACGACAGGCCGAATCTGCGCGCCTGTGGATAACTCACCTTCCCCCCTCGAACGAACGGGACGCTCGTTCGATCTGACGCAACGAGCGTCCCGTTCGTCCGGAAGGGAGCGGCGGGAGGAGGAAAGGGAGCGGCGGGAGGAGGAAGGGGGAGGTCAGCCGAGGACCGCCGCGGACAGTTCGCGGACGTGGTCGGCGTCGCGGCAGGAGACGAGGAGCATGGTGACGCCGGCGTCGGCCCAGCGTTTGACGTCGGCGCGGACTTCGTCGACGTTGCCGATGATCATGGTCTCGGTGACCATCTCGTCGGGGACGACGGCGGCCGCTTCGTCTTTGCGGCCGGCGCGGAAGAGACGCCCGATTTCCTCGACCTGCTCGCCGTAGCCCATGCGGGTGTAGACCTGGGCGTGGAAGTTCAGTTCGGGGGCACCCATGCCGCCGACGTACAGGGCGGTGATCGGTTTGAGTCCGGCGATGGCGGCGGCGCGGTCGTCGGTGACGATCACCTGACAGGTGGCCGCGACTTCGAAGTCTTCGCGGCTGCGACGGGCGCCGGTGCGGGCGAAACCCTCGTCGAGCCATTCGTTGTACATGGGTGCGAGGCGCGGCGAGTAGTAGATGGCGAGCCAGCCGTCGGCGATCTCGGCGGTGAGCGCGACGTTCTTCGGACCTTCGGCGCCGAGCCAGATGGGGATGTCGGCACGCAACGGGTGGGTGATCGGCTTGAGCGGTTTCCCGAGTCCGGTGCTGCCGGGCCCGGTGTAGGGCAGCGGGAAGTGCGGGCCGTCGCTGGTGACGGGTTCCTCCCGCGACAGGACTTTCCGGATGATGGAGACGTATTCGCGGGTGCGGGCGAGCGGCTTCGTGAACGGCTGCCCGTACCACCCTTCGACGACCTGCGGCCCGGACACGCCGAGCCCGAGGATCGCCCGGCCGCCGCTGAGGTGGTCGAGGGTGAGTGCGTGCATGGCGGTGCTGGTGGGTGTGCGCGCGGAGATCTGCACGACGGACGTGCCCAGACGGACGCGTTCGGTGCTCGAACCCCACCAGGCGAGGGGGGTGAAGGCGTCGGATCCCCACGATTCGGCGGCGAAGACGGCGTCGAATCCCTCGGCTTCGGCCGCGGCGATCAACTCCGGGACATTCGCCGGCGGCTGTGCGCCCCAGTATCCCAGTTGCAACCCGAGCTTCATCGTGTGCCTCCGCATCGACCGTCGTCAGAAGTGACCCTTGCCACAAACACTAGAACCTGTTCTACTCGAAGTTGTGAGCATGGGAAAGAGCGCGGTGGCCGAAAAATTCTCGAACGAACCGTTGAGCGCCCCGCTGAAACTTCAATTCGACTACACCCGATCGGTGGGTCCGACCATCGGAGCCTTCGTGACCGCGCTGCGCGACCGCAAGGTCATCGGCGCCCGCGGCTCGGACGGACGCGTCTACGTGCCACCGCCCGAATTCGACCCGAACACCGCCGAACCTCTCACCGACTTCGTCGGGGTCTCCGACGCCGGGACCGTGGTGAGCTGGACGTGGATGCCGGAACCGATTGCCGGACAGCCACTCACCACGCCGTTCGCGTGGGCGCTGATCACGCTGGACGGCGCCGACACGTCACTGGTGCATGCTGTGGACGTCGGCTCCCCCGCCGCAATGAGCACGGGTATGCGGGTTCGGGCACGGTGGGCGCAGGAGCGGGTCGGGCGCATCCAGGACATCGTGTGCTTCGAGCCCGGGGAGTCGACCGGCGAAGCCGGACCGTCTGCGGAGTCGGAACCGGTCACGATGGTCACGACGCCGATCGATCTCGACTACATGCACTCCGCCTCCGCCGAGGAGAGCTACTACCTCCGAGGGTTGAAGGCGGGCAAGCTGATCGGTGGTCGCACCGGGCCGGACGGCAAGGTGTACATCCCGCCGCGCAGCGCCAACCCCACCGACGGCATCCCGACGAAGGAGCAGGTGGAACTGCCGGACAGGGGCATCGTCACCACGTTCTGCATCGTGAACGTCCCGTTCCTCGGACAGCGGATCAAGCCGCCGTACGTCGCCGCCTACGTGCTGCTCGACGGCGCGGACATCGCGTTCCTGCATCTGATCCTCGACTGCGACGCCGCCGACGTGCGGATGGGCATGCGCGTGGAGGCCAAGTGGAAGCCGCGCGAGGAGTGGGGTTACACCCTCGAGAACATCGAGTACTTCAGGCCGACGGGTGAGCCCGACGCCGAGTACGACACCTACAAACACCACCTGTAAGGGCGCGGCACAATGACAGATATCGCAGTCGTCGGGTTCGCGCACGCACCTCACGTGCGCGAGACCACCGGCACCACCAACGGCGTCGAGATGCTGGTTCCCTGCTTCCAGCAGCTGTACGAGGAGCTCGGAATCACCAAGTCCGACATCGGTTTCTGGTGTTCGGGATCGTCGGACTACCTGGCCGGCCGTTCGTTCTCCTTCATCTCCGCTGTCGACTCGATCGGTGCGGTGCCGCCGATCAACGAGTCGCACGTCGAGATGGATGCGGCGTGGGCGTTCTACGAGGCCTGGATCAAGATCATGACCGGCGAGGTCGACACCGCCCTCGTCTACGGCTTCGGGAAGTCGTCGGCGGGCAACCTCCGCAAGATCCTGTCGATGCAACTCGACCCCTACCTGGTCACCCCGCTCGCGCTCGACTCCGTGTCGCTGGCCGGACTGCAGGCCCGCCTCGGACTCGATGCCGGGAAGTGGACGGCCGAGGAGATGGCGGCCGTGGCCGCACGTAGCCGGGCCGCCGCGGAGAGCAATCCGAATACCCAGTTGTCGGGGCACGTCGACATCAACGCGCTGCTCGCCAGCCCGTTCGTCGCGGACCCGTTGCGTGCCCATGACTGCGCACCGATCACGGACGGCGCCGCCGCTGTCGTGCTCGCCGCGGGCGATCGTGCCCGTGAGCTGTGCGAGCGGCCTGCGTGGATCACCGGGATCGAGCATCGGATCGATTCCCCGAACTTCGGCGCCCGCGACCTGACGGTCTCGCCGTCGACGACGGCGTCCGCCCGCGCTGCGACCGGAGGGGATGTCGGCGGAATCGACGTGGCCGAACTGCACGGGCCGTTCACCCATCAGGAATTGATCCTCCGCGAGGCCATCGGACTGTCCGATGCGACGGCGATCAACCCGTCGGGCGGCCCGCTGAGCGGGAATCCGATGTTCTCGGCGGGTCTGGAACGCATAGGTTACGCAGCCAAGGCCATCATGGACGGCAACGCCGGGCGCACGCTGGCGCATGCTACGAGTGGTGCTGTGCTGCAACAGAATCTGGTCGCAGTCTTGGAGGGACGCAACTGATGGCGAATCAATTGGCCGCGGTGCTCGGCACCGGTCAGACGCATTACGTGGCGAAGCGGCACGACGTGTCCATGGCGGGGCTGGTTCGCGAGGCGATCGACCGTGCGATGGACGACGCCCGAGTGGGCTGGGACGACATCGACGCGGTCGTGATCGGGAAGGCCCCCGACCTCTTCGAGGGGTCGATGATGCCGGAGCTCGCGATGTCGGATGCGCTGGGCGCCAACGGCAAACCACTCCTGCGTGTGCACACCGCAGGCTCGGTCGGCGGTTCGACCGCGGTGGTGGCGTCGAGCCTCGTGAAGTCGGGGGTGCACAAGCGGGTGCTGACGGTGGCGTGGGAGAAGCAGTCCGAGTCGAACGCCATGTGGGCGCTGTCCACCCCCATTCCGTTCCACATGCCGGTCGGCGCTGGCGCGGGCGGCTACTTCGCCCCGCACGTCCGCTCGTACATCCGGCGGTCGGGCGCACCCGATCACATCGGCGCGATGGTGGCGGTGAAGGACCGGCTGAACGGCAGCCTCAACCCGTACGCCCACCTCAAGCAACCCGACATCACGCTCGAATCCGTACAGGCCTCGCAGATGCTGTGGGATCCCATCCGCTACGACGAGACGTGTCCGTCATCGGACGGCGCCTGCGCGATGGTGATCGGCAACGAGGAGGCGGCCGAGCAGGTCATTGCGGACGGTCGTGAGGTGGCCTGGATCCACGCCACCGCGATGCGCACCGAGCCCACCACGTTCGCGGGACGAGACCAGGTGAATCCGCAGGCCGGCCGGGACGCCGCGGCCGCGCTGTGGAAGGCCGCGGGCATCAAGGACCCGCTCGACGAGATCGACGTGGCCGAAATCTACGTCCCCTTCTCCTGGTTCGAACCGATGTGGCTCGAGAATCTGGGCTTCGTCTCCGAGGGTGAGGGCTGGAAACTCACCGAGGCGGGCGAGACCGCGATCGGCGGCCGGCTTCCGCTCAACGCGTCCGGCGGCGTCCTGTCGTCCAATCCCATCGGCGCCTCGGGCATGATCCGGTTCGCCGAGTCGGCGATGCAGGTCATGCACCGCGCCGGCGACCATCAGGTGAAGGACGCGCGCAAGGCACTCGGCCACGCCTACGGCGGCGGTTCGCAGTACTTCTCGATGTGGGTGGTCGGTTCCGACCGGCCGAACAATTAGGAGCGGGACATCACCATGAAGTTCACCGTCGGCATCGCCATGAATCCCCTCGACCAACTGCCTGCTCTGGCGAAAACAGCCGAGGAGTGCGGGTTCTCGTCCATCGCCCTCCCTGACTCACTGTTCTTCATGGAGAAGCAGAGCGCCGACTACCCGTACACACCGGACGGCTCGCGGATGTGGAACGAGGAAACCCCGTGGGTGGATCCGCTGATCGCGGCGGCCGCCATGGGCGCGGTGACGTCGAAGATCGAGTTCTACACCCAGGTCCTCAAACTGGGATCCCGCAACCCGGTACTCCTCGCCCGCCAGGTGGGTTCCGTCGCCAACCTCATCGGCAACCGTTTCGGGTTCGGCGTCGGGATCGGCTGGGCACCGGAGGAGTTCGAATGGTGCGGCGTGCCGTACAAGAAGCGCGGTGCGCGCGTCGACGAGATGATCGACGTCATCAAGCTGATCCTCGGCGGCGGCATGGTCGAGTACCACGGCGAATTCTTCGACTTCGACCGGCTACAGATGAGCCCGGCGCCGACGAAGCCGGTGCCGTTCTACGTCGGCGGACACACCGACGTCGCGCTGCGACGCGCCGCCCGGGTGGGCGACGGCTGGACGTCCGCGATGATCAAGTTCGACGATCTCGTTCAGGTCATCGCGCGATTGCGGGAACTCCGGGAGGAGTATGGCCGAGCCGATCTGCCCTACGAGATCCAGACCGTGTGCATCGACCGATTCGGCAAGGACGGCTACGCCGAATTGGCGGACGCCGGAGTGACCGACACGATCGTCGTCCCGTGGGTTTTCGACGGCATCGGCTTCGACGGACCGCTCGAGGCCAAGCAGGACTCGTTGCGCAAGTTCGCCGACCAGTACATCGGATAGGGGTGTGGACATGACGACGACGGACCATCCCGCCCGCCTCGCCGGGCAGGCGTCCCGCGAGGCGGCCAGCGGCAGGCGCAAGGACGAGTGGCTGGCCCTGTTCGCCGAGGAAGCGGTTGTCGAAGACCCGGTCGGCCCTTCGGGTTTCGACCCGGAAGGCAAGGGTCACCGCGGCCTCGACGCGATCTCCCGGTTCTACGACATGACGATCGCGACCACCGAATCGCTCGAGTTCCTCATCACCGACTCACTGGTGTGCGGGAATGAGAACGTGAACATCGGGACCATCCGGTCCACGGTGGCGGGATCGCAGATCGACGCCGAGGGCGTGTTCATCTACCGCGTGAACGAGGACGGCAAGATCACGTCCCTGCGGGCCTTCTGGGAGGTCGAGCGGGCGATGAAGACACTGCGCAAGACCTGAACGCCCCCAATCACGTGCCGGCGTCGTCGATGTGCCGGACGAAGAGGATCGCGTCGAGTTCGCCGAGGCCCGCGGGGTCCAGCGGGAAGTACGTGGAGTTGCCCGACGGGTCGGCACGCTTCTCCACGTCTCCGATCCTGCGGGCCACCGGCGCGGCCGGCACGAGACAGCTCTCCCCCACGGCGAACAGCCGGCCCTCGACGGTGTCGGGTGGCGGCGTCCCGATGCCGTGGCCGGGCGCCTCCCCGACGGCCCCACCGATGACCGTGTAGGCATCGCCGAGCCGCAGGCCCAGGTGGGCACCGGCGCACCACCAGTGCAGATGCAGTCCGGCGAGATCCCAGTGGGTTTGCCCTTTCGACAGATGGCCGTTGTGAGCGAAGACGAATGTCGGGCCTCGGTCGGCCTCCCGCTGCACCAGCGCGGACAGGTTGTCCGCCATGAGGGTGTCGCGGATTCCCAGGAGCCTTGTGATGCGGCGTGGAGAGTTCTCCGCCATTCCTGCGTGATAGCTGAGCAGGCGGGTGGCGACGCGACCGTGAAGCTCGGCCTCCCACAATTCGTCCCGCGTGCCTTCGGCGACGAGGTGAGGCGCCTGCGACGCGAGTAGCGTCATCAGGTCGTCGGCGATGAGACGCAACTCGGCGGCCTCGGGGGTGGCGCCGACGGCCTGGGTCGGGTCCATGGCGACGGCCGGGTTGCTCCAGCGGTCGTCGTCGCCGATCAGTGCGGAGATCCGGTCCGGAGCGCAGGGCAGATCCTGCTCGTCGAGGTGGGTCCGCAGGTAGGTGTCGAGGAAGGTCAGGGCCTGCCTCGGGCTGTCCGCGGACGTCATCTCGATGGGGCCGTCGAATCCGAAGAACCTTAGTTGCTCGCCCGGATCGTGCCGACGGTTGTATTCGGCCATCCATCCGACCAGGTCGCGGTTCGCCCTGGACTCACCGAAGCCGTGACTGAAACCGTGCTCCATGACGTCGTCGAGCGGCAGGTGGTCCGCACCCCGCACGAACGAGTCGACGAGTATCCCTTTCAAGCAACTGCTTTCGATCGCGATGGAGCGATAGCCCTCGTGTTCGACGAGGAACCGGAACATCTGATTGCGGAGCTGCAGAAAACTCTCCTCCCCGTGCATGGGCTCGCCGAACCCGAGGAGGCGGGGCGCAGGGTCCAGGCGACGGAGGAATGCGCCGAGGGCAGCGGTGACGGTCGGGTCTCCCGGCTCCGAGAACGCGGCGCCCGCCTCTTCGACGACGGACCGCACAGTCATGGTGGCTCCCGCTTTCCCTCGGACACCACGCCGGCGAAAGAGAACAGCGGCGTCGGAGAGGATGAGGGTGCCCTCCGACGCCGCTGAATCAGGGGGTCAGTGTCTGACCGGGCAACCGCCTGACGCAGTCTTGTAATCGACCTGAAACTCCTTGATACCGTTGAGCCAGCCCGAGCGCAACCGCCGCGGATCTCCCAGCTTACTGATATCGGGCAGGTGATCCGCAATCGCATTGAAGATCAGATCGATCTCGAGTCGCGCCAGGTTGGCGCCGAGGCAGAAGTGGGCGCCAGTCCCGCCGAATCCGACGTGCGGGTTGTTCTCCCGCATGATGTCGAACTTCTCCGGGTTCTCGAACGCATCCTCGTCGAAGTTCGCGGAGCCGTACAGCATTACGACTCGCTGGCCCTTCTTGATCTGCACTCCGCCGAGTTCGGTGTCTTCCAGTGCGGTGCGCTGGAACGAGTTGACCGGGGTCGCCCACCGGACGATCTCGTCCGCCGTCGTCTTGGGGCGCTCCTTCTTGTAGAGCTCCCACTGATCGGGATGGTCCAGGAACGCCATCATGCCGTGTGTGATGGCATTGCGGGTGGTCTCGTTGCCGGCGACCGCCAGCAGGATCACGAAGAAACCGAATTCCTCGGGAGACAGCTCATTTCCATCGATGTCCGCTTCGATCAGCGTCGTGACGATGTCGTCGGCGGGGCACTTCTTGCGCTCGTCCGCCATCTGGTACGCGTAGCCGAGGATCTCCATCGACGCGGCCTGCGGGTCGATGTCCAGTTCGGGGTCGTCGTAGCCCGTCATCTGGTTGGACCAGTCGAAGACCTTCAGGCGATCCTCCTGCGGCACACCGAGCAGTTCGGCGATCGCCTGCAGCGGAAGTTCACACGCCACCTGGGTGACGAAGTCGCCGGCCCCCGATTCGGCGGCCTCCTTCACGATCTTCTCGGCGCGTTCGGTGAGTTCTTCGCGCAGGCTGTTGATCGCGCGGGGCGTGAAGCCGCGGGAGACGAGTTTGCGGAGCTTAGTGTGCTCGGGAGCGTCCTTGTTGATGAGGATGAAGCGCTGCATCTCGATGTTCTCGCGCGGAATGTCGTCGGCGAAGCGCACGATCGCGGTGTTCTCGTGTGTGGAGAAGACGTCGCTGCGCCGCGACACCTCCTTGACGTCCTCGAGCTTGCTGACGACCCAGTAGCCGTCGTCGTGGAAGCCACCGATCTCCGGCGGCTGCGGGTTCCACCAGATCGGGGCAGTCTTCCGCAGTTCGGCGAATTCCTGATAGGGGATGCGCTCTGCGTAGATGTCCGGGTCGGTGAAGTCGAAACCCTCTGGAAGATTGGGCTGCGCCACTGCTGTCTCCTGCCCTAAGCCATACACCACTCCGTGATGTGGAACACGTTCTACTAGCATTGAAGCACAAGCCGGGCGACTAGCAAAGGAAAGCTCATTCAGACCTTGCCCGGATAGCAGAACCTGTTCTATTTTCTGAGGACAAGGAAAGGAGCCCACCGTGGGCACACCAGTAATCGTCGAGGCAGTACGCACCCCGATCGGAAAGCGCGGTGGCTGGCTGTCCGGATTGCACGCCGCCGAGATCCTCGGCACCGCTCAGCGGGGCATCCTCGACCGCTCCGGCATCGACCCCGAACTGGTGGAGCAGGTCATCGGTGGTTGCGTCACCCAGGCCGGTGCGCAGTCGAACAACATCACCCGGACCGCGTGGCTGCACGCCGGACTGCCCTGGCAGGTCGGCGCCACCACGATCGACTGCCAGTGCGGATCCGCCCAGCAGGCCAACCACCTCATCGCCGGTCTGATCGCCACCGACGCGATCGATGTCGGAATCGCCTGCGGTATCGAAGCGATGAGCCAGGTGCCGCTCGGCGCGAACGTCGGCGACAACGCCGGACCACGCAGGCCCGCCGACTGGGACATCGACATGCCCAACCAGTTCGAGGCCGCCGAGCGCATCGCCCGTCGCCGCGGAATCACCCGCGCCGACGTCGAGGCGCTCGGAGTCCGCTCGCAGGCACGCGCCAAGCAGGCCTGGGACGAAGGGCGTTTCGACCGGGAAGTGCTGCAGGTGACCGCACCCGTCGTCGACAAGGACGGTAACCTCACCGGTGAGACCCGGGTCGTGACGCGCGATCAGGGTCTGCGCGACACCACCGCGGAGTCGCTCGCCAAGCTGAAGCCCGTACTCGAGGGCGGCATCCACACGGCGGGCACGTCCTCGCAGATCTCCGACGGCGCCGCCGCCGTCATGCTGATGGACGAGGCCAGGGCGCGCGCCCTCGGTCTGAAGCCCCGGGCCCGCATCATCTCCCAGGCGCTCGTCGGCTCCGAACCCGAATTCCACCTCGACGGACCCGTCCAGGCCACGGCGCGCGTCCTCGAACGCAGCGGCATGAAGATCGGCGACCTCGACCTGTTCGAGGTGAACGAGGCGTTCGCGTCGGTGCTGCTGTCGTGGGCATCGGTGCACGAGCCCGACATGGACAGGGTCAACGTCAACGGCGGCGCGCTCGCACTCGGACACCCAGTGGGCAGCACCGGTTCTCGACTCATCACCACCGCGCTGCACGAACTCGAGCGCACCGACGGGTCGACGGCACTGATCACGATGTGTGCCGGCGGCGCGCTCGCCACCGGCACCATCATCGAGCGGATCTAGGATCTGCCGATGAATGCACCCGCCCCCGCCCGACCGCCCGGCCTCGACTCGAAGTGGACGGTCTCCTTCATCAAGTGGATGTCGAAGATCAACGTCGTGCTGTACCGGCGGACGGGCGGGCGACTGGGCAGCAAGTGGCGGGTGGGTAGCGCCTTCCCCCGCGGGTTGCCCGTCTGCCTGCTCACCACCACTGGACGGAAGAGCGGCGAGCCGAGAATCAGCCCGCTGCTGTTCCTCGAGGACGGCGACCGCATCATCCTCGTCGCCTCGCAGGGTGGCCTCCCGAAGCACCCGATGTGGTATCTCAACCTGCGGGCGAACCCCGAGGTGACCGTCCAGGTGAAGTCGCGGGTCCGGCCGATGTCCGCCCACGTGGCGGACCCCGAGGAACGTGCGCGCCTGTGGCCGCGGCTCGTCGCCATGTATCCGGATTTCGACAACTACCAGGCCTGGACCGACCGCACGATTCCCGTCGTGGTCTGCACTCCTCGATAGCGTTTGTATGTACCGCCGAGTAACGGGTGCCATGTCGGGGGACTTCTTGCAGTATTGACGCGTACGGACTTGTACGACGGCCGAGGGCGAGGAATTGCAGACATGAGTACACAGGTTCAAGATCGGATACACGACCGTCGAGAGCTCACCGCGGTCCTGCTGCGTGCGCTCGAGCAGCGTCACGAGGTGCTCGACGCCATCGTCGACAGCGAGGATCACGCCGAGGCCCTCACCACCGTCGCCGGGCTCCTCGACACCTCCGAGGCGTACGCGGAAGCCGTCCTCAACCTGACGTTCCGCCGCCTCACCAAGGTCGAACGGCTTCGCATCCAGACGGAACTGAAGGACCTCGACGCCACCCTCGAGTGGACGTCGACGGACCGGCCGGCGAGCACGGGGCGGAACTTCCGCCTCCGTCCGTTCACCGAAACCGAGGAAGACGCCGAACTGTTCCGGCGCCGCTGCGGCGAGCAGGTCGACGACGCGGGCGCGCAGTGGTCCGCGGAGCGGGTCGAGAAGGAACGCACGGAAGGCCTGAGCCGTGTCGACGACGAGTCCGCCGCATGGTTCGTGTGTGAGGACACCGCGGAGAACACGGCCGTCGGCATGGTGTTCGGTGAACTGTCGGGACGCGAGGTCGACGTGGCCATCTGGATCGCCCCCGACGCCCGGAAGAAGGGCTACGGCACCGCGGCCGTGAAGCACAGCCGTCAGGAGCTTGCCGCGGAGTTCCCGGGAACGGTCCTGGTCGTCCGCGCTCCTGCCTGACCCGCACGTGAGTGGCGAAGCGTGCGGGAGCACACTTCGCCACTCACGTGCGGTGGTCGGGGTCGCGCTGTTTGGTGACGCCCTGAGCCCAGCGGTAGTCGGGCTTGCCGCTCGGTGTGCGCTGGACGGTGTCTTCCACCCACACCAGACGCGGGATTTTGTAGCCGGCCAGGCTTCGCCGCACGTGTTCCTCGAGTCCGGCGAAGTCGACGCCCCGACCGTCGCGCGCCTGCACGACCGCGGAGACCCGGTGCCCCCACCGTTCGTCGGGGACGCCGACCACGATGGCGTCGTAGACGTCGCGGTACGCCTTCACTGCGCTCTCGACCTCTTCGGCAAACACCTTCTCGCCGCCGGTGTTGATCACCATGTTGCCGCGGCCGAGCAGGGTGATCGATCCGTCGGCCTCGATCCGCGCGCGGTCGCCGGTGACGACGACGGGTCGCCCGTCGACCTCCCGGAAGATCTCCCGGGTCTTCTCCGGGTCGTTGTAGTAACCCAGCGGGACGTATCCGCCCTTCGCGAACCAGCCGTCCTTCCCGGACCCCGGCTCGACGGGAACGTCGTCCTCGTCGATCACCAGGGCGTACCGGCCAGGGGGCACCCGGGGTCCACCCACCTGCTTCTCCCCCTTCGTCGCGAAACCTATTCCGCCGAAGCCTGTTTCCGACGCGCCGATCGAATCGGACACCAGCAGTCCCGGGAACGCGTCGAGGAAGGCGTCCTTGATCACCGGTGAGAACAGCGCGGCCCCGGATGCCACGACACCCAGGCTCGACGTGTCGGTGCGCGACGGCTGATGCGCCTCGATCAGAGGCCTTCCCATCGCGTCGCCGGTGATGATGAGGATCTGCACCTTGTGCCGCTCGACGAGTTCCCACGTCCGGTCGGCGTCGAACTTCGATTCCAGCAGCACGGTGTTTCCGCTGAACAGCGCGGTGAACGTCGGCATCATCGCGGCCGCGTGGATCAGCGGCGGCAACGCGAACCACAGGGTCGGCTCACCCTGCGATCCCACCCGCGACTGCTGGTACTCGTCCTCGATCGCGTCACCGGTGTAGAAGTCGAGACCGCCCGCGAGGACGCGCCAGATCGCCTCGTGCGTCCACACGACACCCTTGGGACGTCCGGTGGTGCCGCCGGTGTACATGATGAACAGGTCTTCGGAGCTGCGTTCACCGAAGTCCCGGTCGCCGCTGCCGGACAGTGCCTCCTCGTACGGCACCGAGTCGCTGGGCACGCCGGCGCCGCCGAGATCGTCCTCGACGACAACGGTGTGCCGGATCCTCGGCAGCGAGGGCAGGACCTCCGCGATGCGCGGCGAGTAGATCCGATGATGGACCACGGCGTCGAGTTCCGCGTTGCCGTAGACGTAGGCGAGTTCGTCGCTGGTGTAGCGGTAGTTGATGTTGACCGGAACCGCACGAATCTTGTACGCCGCCAGCAACGTCTCCATGGTCTCGATGGAGTTGTGCAGGTGCACGCCGATGTGCGAGCCGGCGATCAGCCCGACCTCCAGGAAGTGGTGGGCCAGTCTGTTGGCGCGGTCCTCCAGTTCGCGGTAGGTGACGCGACGGGCGCCGCAGATCAGCGCCACCCGTTCCGGCATCGCGTCGACGGAATGCTCGAAGAGGTCTGCAAGGTTGTAGGCCACGGGGGCGTCCTCTCTCAGACGACTGTGAGTGGTAGGGGTATTCCTCGATCGGTGAACGCGAAGTCGGCTCCCGTGCTGAACCGGGTGAGCGCCACCTCGGGTGCCTCCTTGGCGGGCGGCTCTCCGATCACGATCTCCACGGTCAGCGCCGCATCCGTCTCCTCGACCACCTGCACCGCGAACCGCGGCGACACCCCGCGCACGAGCGCAGTCAACGGCCCGAGGTGCTCACCGTCGATCATGGACGGCCACGCCCCGTCCTCCCGGGCTCCGCAGTCCCGGCCGAGGGTCAGCAGCATGCGGTCGCCGAGGGTGATCGTGACGTCCACGTACTGACGGGGATTGAACGCCGGATGCACGGCGAGGACGACGGCGAGACCCTCGAGATCAGCGGGCAGCCCGAGCGCGTTCCGGATCCGTTCCGACGTGAGGCCGGCGATGCCGGTGAGTTGCTTGCGCGCGATGTCGAGTGCGGCTTCGGCATCGGTGCGGGCCCGCACCGCGAGCAGGAAACCGAGGGTCAGCAGGTGCTGCTGCAGGCACACCTCCTCCGCGATCCGGGTCAGAGCCGAATGGGAGAAGTCCGGGAACCGCAGATCGTCGAGGAGCGCGCCCGCGTAGTCGTGCTGTCCCGGCCCGCCGGTGTCGATCGGCGACAACTCGATCGTCGCCGCCCGCGACTCCCCCACCGTCACCAGCCCTTCCGGAATCGGAGGTGGCACGTTTGTGTCGTCAATGGTGACCGTCCAGAGGCAGTGCGGTGTCCGGTCCGCCGGCCTGCGGGGCGGACGGTGCACCGGACGCACCTGCGCGTGCGGGTTGGTGGCCAATGCGGTGGCGTCGAACGTCGGGTCCTCGATGTCGTGGCACATCGCCGTGACGTACTCGTCGCCCATCGGTTCGACGTCCATCAACGCCCCGCAGTGATCCAGCCAGAATTCGCCGTGATCGTGATCGGTGACGCGGTACCGGAAGTCCATGAACTGGGGCGGCGCACCGATGTCGAGTTGCAGACCCTTGAAGATCGTCACGACCCCGTCGCCCTCGAATCCCAGCGCGCGTTGCATCCGCCGCGTGTAGAGGGGGCTCGACGCCATCCACTCCTCGATCGCGACCTGCGTCATGCCCTCGCGACCGAACGCCCCGATCAGGTGCGGCATACCGGAGCGGTCGATGAGATGACCGCACAGGAGCAGTTCCGGAACGAGAATCGCGAGATCCTCGCGGGACAGATCGGCGAACGACGACGGAACCTTCACCGTACTCACCACAGCGGGACCGGGGCCTTGCCGACCGGATACCACCCCGGCAGCCGACCGGACGTCGCGCGCTGGATCCGCGCGTTCATGCCGTCGGACATCGCGTTGTTCGTGATCATCTCGAGGAACAGGCTCGAGACGTTGCCGAAGTCGAAGAAGTCACGCTGCCAGGACCATTGGAAGTTACCGCCGTACCGGAACCAGCTGCCGCCGATTCCGGTGACCTGATAGTGCGTGCCGTCGTCGCGGGTGCGTTCGGACACCTGCTTCCAGAATCCGATGACGTCGCCGCTGCGATCGTCGATGACGAACTGCTGGTACGGGTACTCCCAGCCCTCGAGCCCGTCCATTTCCTGGCCGAGCGCCAGGTCGCGGATCTCGTCCCGGCCGACGGCCATGAAGTCGTCCTTCGGCCCGTAGTTCCATCCGTACGTGGCGTCCTCGGTGTACATCTCGGCCAGCGGCTTCCAGTCGCCGAGCGATTCGCACCGCTTGTTCTCGTCCACCCAGCGCTGCACCATCTCGTCGAGCTCCGCACGATCGAACTGCACCATCAGCTATCTCCTTCAGAGTCGTCGTCCGCGAGGATCCGCAGGGCCTGGGTCGGGCAGAAACGCACGGCGCTCTCGACTTCGGCGCGCAGGTTCTCGGGTGGGTCGGTGTCGAGGATCTCGACCTTGCCGTGCTTCGGGACGACGAAGACATCGGGTGCCTCCATCTCGCACACGGCATGACCCTGACACAGGTCGAGATCGGCTTCGACTTTCATCACATGCTTCGCTTCCGGTACCTCACGGTGCACGGCTGCTGCAGCTGCACCACCATCTTGCTGTGATCGTTGCGGTACGTCTCGGAGGGTTGCGCCATCTCGAACTCCCAGTCCTGCAGGAGAATCGAGAATATCGCCTTCAACTGCATCAGGGCGAACGCGGCCCCGACGCAGCGGTGCCTGCCGGCGCCGAACGGAATCCACGTCCAGCGGTTGACGATGTCTTCCTGGTTGGGGTCGATGTAGCGTTCGGGATCGAACGTGTCCGGGTTCGGGAAGTCCTCCGCGATGCGGTTGGAGATCGCCGGTGTGGCCGCCACGAGGTCGTTCTCGGCGATCTGGTAGCCCCCGACTTCGAACTCGGCCCGCGCGACGCGCAACAGGATGATCAGCGGCGGGTGCATCCGGAGCGTCTCCTTCAGCACCGCTTCCAGTTTCGGGATCTGCCTGAGTGCCCCGAAGCTGATGTCGGAGCCGTCCGAATAGAGGTCGTCGAGTTCGGCGACCACCTGCTTGGCGTAGTCCGGGTGCCGCAGCAGCTCGATCAGGGTCCAGGCCGCGGTGCCGGACGTGGTGTGGTGCCCGGCGAACATCATCGAGATGAACATGCCGGTGATCTCGTCCGCCGTGAAGCGCTCGTTGCCGTCCTCGTCCTTGATCGAGACGAGCACGTCGAGCATGTCCCGATCCTCCTTGCCCTGAGGAGGGTTCTCGATGCGCCCGTTCATGATCTCCTGGACGAGTGCCACCAACTGCACCCTCGCCTCGTCCCGCCGGCGGAAGCTCTCGATCGGGGCGTAGGCGTCGACGTACGCGATGGGGTCGGTGCCCTGCTCGAGCTCGTGGTACAGGTGCGCGAACCGGCCGTCGAGCTGCTCCCGGAACTTCTTACCGATCAGACAGGCCGAGGACGTGTAGATGGTCAGCTCCGCGAAGAATTCGAGGAGGTCGATCTCCCCCTCGTCGCCCCACTGCGCCACCATGCGGTCGACCTCGTGGGCGATCGTCGCGGCGTGCCCCTTCATCTGCTCGCCGCGCAACGCCTGGTTGTGCAGCATTTCCTTGCGGCGCTCGGGGCTCGCGTCGAACACGACTCCCTCGCCGAAGATCGGCTTCATGAACGGGTAGGCGGCCTGCTGGTCGAGATCCTCGTCGGTGGAGCGGAAGAAGAATTCGTTGGCCTCGGCGCCGGACAGCAGCACCACCTTCTTGTCGGCGAGCTGGAAGACACCGACGTTGCCGCACTCCTCCCGGACACGGCGCATCAGCGCGATCGGGTCGGTGCGCAGTTCTTCGAGATGTCCGTGCTCGTGCTCACCGCCGGACACACGTTGCGGGGTAGCCGGGTTCATTCTCCATCCTTTCGTAGGGGCGCCTCGGGCTGCACCTCGATCAGCACCATGTGTGCGCCGCGGGGCGCACTGACGGCGGCGACGACGGCGTCCGCGATCGCGGAGGCGCGCAGGAAGTACGAGTGCCGGGCGAATCCCCACTTCGCCCAGTCTTCGAGGACGGGTCCGATGACCTCCTCGGTGGTGTTCATCCCCATGGACGTCTGCGTGGGTCCCGGACGCACGACCGACGCCCGGACGCCGGTGCCTTCCAGTTCCATTCGCATCTGCCGGCCCATCATCTCGACGCCGGCCTTCGCGGCGTTGTAGGCGCCCATCCGGGGCCGGGGGCTGTCGGCGCAATCGGATCCGATCAGGACGAAGTCTCCGCGCCTGCGTTCGATCATGCCGGGAAGGAGGCGGTGCGCGAGACGCTGCGCACCGACCAGGTGGACGTTGACCTGTCCCAGGAACTGGTCGGGGTCCATCTCGTGGGCGACGGAGAACTCCAGGTCGCCGGCCCCCGACAACGCGATCTCGGTGGGGCCGAGCGCCTTCTGCGCCGCCGTGACGAATTCGTCGACGGATGCGGTGTCGGTGACGTCGAGGTAGTGCGCGAACGCTTCTCCGCCGTTGCTGCGGATCTTCTCCGCGATCTCCTCGCATTCGGCCACCCGGCGGGCACCGAGCGCGACGGGGTGACCGGCCTCGGCCAGCGCATAGGCGGTCGCCGTGCCGATTCCCGACGACGCCCCGGCGACGATCGACGGGCGACGCTGCGGGTTGGGCTCGAACCTAGGCATCGCGGACCTGCACTTTCATGGGAAGGGTGGCGAAACCGCGCACGTTGGTCGAGTGGACGCGCACACTGTTCGCCTCGTCGATGTCGTAGTCGTCGATGCGGGAGACGAGTTCGGTGAGTGCGATCCGCGCTTCGAGCCGCGCCATGTGGGCGCCCAGGCAGAAGTGGGTGCCGCCGCCGAAGCTCGCGAGCTTGTTGGACGTGTCCCGGCCGATCCGGTATTCGTCGGCGTCCTCGAACACCGCCGAGTCGCGGTTCGCGGAGCCGATGAGGATCAGCACCTTGTCGCCTGCGGGAATCGTCCGGTCGTGGAAGTCCAGGTCGACGGACGCCGTTCGCGCGACCATCTGGCTGGACGTGTCGAAGCGCAGAGTCTCCTCCACCCACTCCGGCACCCGGCTCGCATCCTCGAACACGTGCCTGGCCTCGCCCGGATAGCGAAAACCCCAGTACAGTGCGTTGCCGAGAAGTTTGGTGGTGGTCTCGTTGCCCGCCACCACCATCAGGAACATGAACGCGATGATCTCGTCGTCGGTGAGCCGGTCGCCGTCGATCTCCGCTTCGAGCAGGGCAGACGTGAGGTCCTCGGTCGGCTTCCTGCGGCGCTCGGCCAGCATGTCGGCGTAGTAGCCGACGAGGTAGAGCGACGCCTCCATCGCGGCGTGGGGCACGTCGAGGACGCCCTCCTCGCGGTGCACCACCAGGTCGGCGAGCCGCCGGAGTTCGACGCGGTCGGCCTCCGGAACCCCCATCAGCTCCGAGATCACGTCCATCGGAAGCTTGCCGGCGAACTCGCCGATCCAGTCGAACTCACCCGCCGCGAGCGCCGGGTCGAGGTATTGCCGGGTCAGATCCAGGATCCGCCCCTCGAGTTCGTTCACCCGCCTCGGGGTGAAGCCGCGCGACACCAGCTGCCGCATCCGCATGTGCCGCGGATCGTCCAGCGCGAGAAAGGACATCGTCTTGTGGGCGTGCGGGCCGTAGGCCGCCGGGTCGAGCGACACCCCGTTCGCGCTCGACAGGCGCTGGTTGTCGCGGAACGCCGCGACGACGTCCTCGTGTCGGGACAACGCCCAGAAGTCGAGTTCCTCGTTGTAGTAGAGGGGTGCTTCTTCCCGCAGTCTTCGATACGTGACGTACGGATCTTCGTGGAAGCCATAGTCGTACGGGTTGAACGTCACCGGATTGTGTGACACCCCGGGCATCGAGGCTGCGGTCATGGCATCTACTCCAGAATCAGCTTGGCGGAAGTTTCGAGTCGATCGGCGAATTGGGCGTAGGACCCGTATCCCATTCCGGCGCGGACCAGGCCGCCGGCGTACAGCAGCTCCAGCGCCTCGAGGACGTCGGGATCGTGGCCCTCGCCCAGTGCGGTGGCGAGGCGGTCGCGGATCTCCAGCCCGATGCGGGCGCGGAGGTGTTCCACGTCGGGGTCGCGGCCGAGCAGCGCGTTGGTGACGGCTCCGGCGAGTTCGGGTTCGTCCGCCACCAGGAGAGCAATGTGGCGGAGCACGGCGACCACGCGTCCGGTGCGATCGAGTCCCTCGTCCACCGGCTGCGGTGAGGCGGCGAGGCGCCGCCAGAAGACCTCGGCGACGAGGTGCTCCTTGGACGAGAAGTACGTGTAGGCCGTCGCGGGCGCGACCCCGGCGATGCCGGCCACCGAGCGGACCGTGAGTCCCGCGAATCCCTCTTCGCGCAGTACTTCGACTGCCGCTTTGGTGAGGCGGTCGACGGTGTCGGCCTGCTTCTCGGTCAGACGGCGGCGGGTGGACTCGAAATTCATACTACTGGACACGTGTCTGGACGCTACTACAGTTACCGTCGGCTGGCAACGAAAATCGGACTCTCACACGGGACTGCGCGGGTGAATTCGCACGGGCATCGTCTTGATGCCGCTGATGAAATTCGACCGCAGCCGGACGACCGGCCCGGTGGGTTCCACGCGGTCGATCCGCGCGGCGAGGGTCTCGAACAGGATCTTCAATTCGAGCCGCGCCAGGTGGGCGCCGAGGCAGAAGTGCACCCCGCTACCGCCGAACGCGATCTGCGGGTTGGGGCTCCGGCCGATGTCGAACCGATACGGCTCGTCGAAGACGTCCTCGTCCCGGTTGGCGCTCGGGTAGTAGATCACCACCTTGTCGCCGGCCCTGACCAACTGATCGCCGATGTAGGCGTCCCGGGTGGCGGTGCGGCGGAAGTCCATCACCGGGGTCACCCACCGCAGGATCTCCTCCACCGCGCTCGCAGCCAGTTCCGGTTCGGACTGCAGTCGTCGCCACTGGTCGGGATGGTCGATGAAGGCCTGCATCCCACCGGCGGTCGCGTTGCGCGTCGTTTCGTTCCCCGCCACCACGAGCAGGACGAAGAACATGTTGAATTCCATCTCGGTGAGCGTGTCGCCGTTCTCGTCCGGCTGCACGAGCTTGGTGACGATGTCGTCGCGAGGCTCGATGCGGCGTTGCGCCGCAAGCTCGTTGGCGTACAGGAAGATCTCGGCCGCGGCCATCTCGCCGTCCGCCTGGGTGGTGCCGTACTCGGGATCGTCGAAGCCGATCATCCGGTTGGACCAGTCGTAGAGCTTGTCCACGTCCCCGGCGGGCGCACCCAGCAGCGCTGCGATGACCTCGAGCGGCAACGGCGCCGCCGCCTCGGGAACGAAGTCGACGTCGCGTGCGTCGAGCAGCCGATCGACGATCCGGGCACAGATGTCACGGATGTGACCCTCGAGCACTTTGACTGTGCGCGGGGTGAATCCGCGGCTGACGAGCTGCCGCAGCCGGGTGTGATCGGGCGGGTCGAGGTTGACGAGCATGGCGGCCTGCTTCGCGCGGGTCTGCTCGTCGAAATCGTCGATCTGAGTGGTGCCCACCGCCGACGAGAACGTCGCGCTGTCGCGGGACACGGCGACGACGTCGGCGTGCTTGGTGACCGCCCAGAACCCGGTGCCGTCCTCCTCGGGCTGCCAATAGACGGGTTCGCTCGCCCGCAGGTGGTCGAAGAACGCGTAGGGGACCCCTTCCGCGTAGACGTCGGGGGACTTGAGATCAATCCGAGACGCGGTCATACACTGCTCCTCGATCGATAAACGAATGGGATGCGTCTTAAACTACACACTTTCATTTATAATGGAAGCCCTTATGCTGGGCCCATGGTGAAAGGGCAGAACGGACCGATCCGACGTCGCACACTCACGCGAGACAAGGTCGTGGATGCCGCGATCGAGATCATCGACGAACTCGGCTGGGAGTCACTGTCGATGACGAGTCTCTCCGCCCGGCTGAACGTCGTCACCGCGTCGCTCTACAACCACGTCCGCAACCTCGAAGACATCCGCGGTGCGGTTCAGGTGCGCACCATGGCGGAGCTGGGTGCTCACCTGCGCGAGATCGCGATGGGCCGAAGCGGACCCGACGGCCTCCGCGCGCTCGTCGACGCGCACCGCGTCTGGGCGACCGAGCATCCGCATCGGTATCAGACGCTGACCACCAGCCCGGTGGACCGGGACGCTTTCATCTCCGCCGCACTGGACGCCAACACGGCGCTGCGCACGATGCTGGCATCGTGCGGACTGCCGCCCGAGGACACCCTCGACGCGGCCGTGAGCATCTTCGCCGCCATGCACGGTTTCGTCATGCTCGTGAACACCGACTTCCTCGGCGACGAGCTGGACCTGGACTCGATCTACGAATCCGTGCTGCGGGGAGCACTGTCCAGCGTCGGGTGGCCGGAGCGAACGCACACCCCGTCCTGAAAGGCCACCACCCCTATTGTTGCCGTTCTCAGGCCCAGGCGTCAGAAGGGTTCGGCCGCCACGCCGAGATCGCCCAGATCACCACCACGTCGAGCGCGATGATGAGCACCGACCACCACGGGTAGTGCGGCAGCCATAGGAAATTGGCCACGATCGAGATCGCGGCGATCACGATCGCCGACACCCGGGCCCACGCGGCGCCGGTGAACAACGCGAGGCCGGTCACCGCGACCAACGCACCCAGCACGAGATGGATCCAGCCCCAGACCGTGAAGTCGAACTTGTAGAGGTACTCCACCCCCACCACGAACTCCTCGTTCTCATAGACCGCGGCGAGCCCTTGGAAGAACTGCAGGAGTCCGACGGTGACCATGATGACCGCTGCACCCATCGCGGTCCCCGCCGCGACGCCCTGTTTGACCGACGAACCTTCGGACATGACGCCCCTTCCTCGCCGCAACCCACTGCCGGGTGCATTCATTGTCCGCCGATCCGATGTGCGTTCGCGTCGAAACCGCGGGGTTTCCGACCCACCTGGAATCGGATTGCTCCGGCCGAGGAGGCCACCCGACACAGCCGGCGAGACCGTTCGGTTGCCGCGAATCCCTCGCGCGCCCCGGCCGCTCCGCTCGGTCCACAACTGCGCACCGAAAGTAAACGAACCGAATCGAGGCGATGTTCGCCAATTCCGGCTCGGACGGCACCGACTCGGAGTCGCCGCCCACCTGAACTGGCCACGCATGCTCACCCTCGGTACTGCGAGGAAACCGGGCGACGACATCACTCGAATTCGGGGGCCCGCCCACCGCCCCACAACTGCTCTGTGAGGTCCTGGAAGCACACGAACGTGACGGGGTCATCCTTCCTGCACAACACCGACCTGCTCACCGCTGCACGCACAACGAAGCCTTCACGATGGGCGAGTTCGATTACCTTTCCCGCACAGTCCCGCAGCAACGCCACCGATGCGGGGCCGCCCGGCGACGACGCCGGAACGACCACGTCCGCGACCGAGCACCCGGCGAACCAGTGCTCGGGATACCCCAGCATCCGCTCGAGTGCCGGGTTGGCATGCACAATCACCCCCTCTTCATCGACAGCGAGGGCGGGAACCGGAAGCCGCTCGAGCAACCTCAGCGCCGGAAGCTGCTCCAAATAGCCCAGCGCGGTGTTCGGGTCCGACCGCCGCCTGTCCCTACCCTGCCCTGCCGACGCCCACCTCCGTCTCACCCAGCGGACCAACACATCGAACCGTGCCAGACCGAACAGTGGAGGCAACGTCGATCGTCGGCCAGATCGTCGAATTATTGTTGCCCGCGATCGTCCGTCACCAGCACATTCACCGGGAGGACACTGTCGAACAATTTTGGTGCAAAACAACATACATTCTCTCCGTGCGTAATTCCGACACAAAGTGCTCGGTTATCCGCGGGCCTCTGCGTCAGCTTCATTGGGCCGCTTTCGCCCAGGCACAAGTCGATTCCACGAGCCGCTATCCGCCGCCAGGGCGAAGTGATTACCGAAAATCATTGCGCTCGTGTTATTTTCGACCTTGATTCGTACGCGGTGTCGCCCGCCGCGTACGGCGGGACGATTTCACTCGCCCGTGCGGGACGCGGGTTCTGCCGATGTAGGCGTCGAGTTCCCGCGGCGTGATGCATTCCATAGTAGCGGCACGGGGTCCGAAAGACTTATCGCTACGGGACGTAGGGCTGATCTTTCCGGGACACGTCGCCGGCCGCCTACGACGAAGTCGTCGCCCATGTGATGCCGGACAATTCAGATCACCGCTCACCGTGAGCGGAACCCACCAACTCCGCCAGCTCGTCGAGCGACCACGGCGGCGCGGTCTCGTGGTCGCGGTAGGCCAGGACCGTCGGAGCCGGCCGGTCGAATCTGCCGACGAAGCACCCTGATCCGGCGAAGATTCCGCCGGTGATTCCGGAAGCGAGATCGCTGGCCAGGAACACGTACAGCTGGGCGACATAGTCGGCGGGTGCCGGATGCAGCGAGCCGTAGCGGGTTGCGTCGTCGAGCATCCCGCGCCTGTGCAGTTCCTCGATGTGCTGCTCGTACTCCGCTCCCCCGGACAACCGGGTCTTCGCACCGGGGCACACGACGTTGGCCCGGACGCCGGACTCGGCCAGTTCGGCCGCGATCGCGAGGGTCAGGCTGTGTACCGCCCCCTTTCCGGCGGGATATCCGGTTCCGCCGTAGTCGCCGAGGAACGCGAACGAACTCGTGTTCACGATCGCTCCGCGCCCCCGTTCGGCCATCAGGGGCGCGGCGGCCCGGCACGTGCGGAACGTCGCCGTCAGGTGCGCATCGACGAGTTCGCGCCACTGCTCGTCGGTGACGGTGAGGATGGACGACCCGGCAGGCTCCGCGATACCGGCGCAGTTGATCAGCACGTCCACCTGGCCGAACGCGCATTCCGCGGCGTCGACCAGCGCCTCCGCGACGCCGTGGGCGGCGGCCGATCCAGCCACCGCGGTCGCCCGGCCACCGCCGAGCACGATCTCGTCGGCCACCTTCTCCGCCGCGTCCGGATCACGGCCGTTGACCACCACGCCGGCTCCCTCCGCCGCGAGCGCGTGCGCGACGGCCCGGCCGATCCCCCGGCTCGAGCCGGTGACGACGGCGCCTCGCCCGTCCAGCCGTCCCTCCTCGCGTGAATTCATCGCGCCTCCGTCGAACTCGTCATTGCGGCATCCAGTTGTTCAAACTATAGTCCAGACACATGTCCAGTTTTCGGAGATCGCTGTGACACTCACCCGATTCGGAAGCGAAAATCCATGACTCTGCGCCCCACCGACAGCTCTGCTCTCCTGATCGACGGCAAACTGATTCCCGGTTCCGGCGGCACGTTCGAGGTGATCAACCCGGCCACCGAGGAGGTACTCGGGAGGGCCTCCGACGCCACCGCGTCCGACATGGACGCCGCGATCGCCGCGACCCGGCGAGCCTTCGACGACACCACGTGGTCCCGCGACCACGCCTTCCGCGCCCGCTGCCTGCGACAGCTGCGCGACGTGCTGCAGTCCCACATCGAGGAACTGCGCGACATCACCATCGCCGAGGTCGGCGCCCCCGCCTTCCTCACCAGCGGACCGCAACTCGAAGGCCCGGTCGCCGACCTCGGGTATTTTGCAGACCTCGCCGAAAGCTATTCCTGGGAACAGGATCTGGGCATCGCCGAGCCGATGGGCATCAAGACCCGCCGACGCGTCCTCAAGGAGGCCGTCGGCGTGGTCGGGGCCATCACGCCGTGGAACTTCCCGCACCAGATCAACTTCGCCAAGATCGGCCCCGCACTCGCGGCCGGCAACACGGTGGTCCTCAAGCCCGCGCCCGACACTCCCTGGTGCGCCGCCCTCGTCGGGCACCTGATCGCCGAGAAGACCGACCTCCCGGCCGGCGTGGTCAACATCGTCACGTCGAGCGACCATTCCCTCGGCGCTCAGCTCTCCACCGACCCCCGCGTCGACCTCGTGTCGTTCACCGGTTCGACTGCCACGGGCAAGGCCGTCATGGCGGCGGCGTCCGAGTCGCTGAAGAAGGTCTTCCTCGAACTCGGCGGCAAATCGGCGTTCATCGTGCTCGACGACGCCGACCTCGCGGGTGCGTGCGGGGTCGCCGCGTTCACAGTGTCCACCCACGCGGGCCAGGGCTGCGCCATCACCACCCGGCTGCTCGTTCCCCGCGACAAGTACGACGAGGCGGTCGAGGCCACGGCCCGGACCCTGGGCGGATTGCAGGCGGGCGATCCCAGGAAGCCCGGCACCATCTGCGGTCCCCTCATCTCCGCGCGGCAACGCGCCCGCGTCGAGGACTACCTGCGGCTCGCGCGGGAGGAAGGCGGCACGATCGTGGTCGGTGGCGGCCGACCGGCCGATCAGGACCGTGGATTCTTCGTCGAACCCACCCTGATCACCGGCCTCGACAACACCGCCCGGGTGGCTCGGGAAGAGATCTTCGGACCCGTGCTGGTGATCATTCCCCACGACGGCGACGAGGACGCGATCAGCATCGCCAACGACTCGCCGTACGGGCTGTCCGGGTCGGTGTGGGGCACGGACCCCGCACGCGTGAAGCGAGTGGTCGACGGCGTGCGCACCGGAACGCTCAGCGTCAACGGCGGCGTCTGGTATTCCGCCGACGCCCCGTTCGGCGGTTACAAGCAGTCCGGAATCGGCCGCGAGATGGGTGTGGCCGGATTCGAGGAATACCTGGAAACCAAGCTGGTCGCGGAACCGGCCCAATAGTACGCCGGCGAGCCGGCCCGACAACACAGGAGTCAATCGATATGGGACGTTTCGACGGGAAGACCGCCATCGTCACCGGCGCCGCGCAGGGCATCGGCGAGGGCTACGCGCGCGCCCTCGCCCGCGAGGGCGCGAACGTGGTGGTGGCCGATCTCAATGCGGAGCTCGGCCAGACGGTGGCCAAGCAGATCAGCGCGGACGGCGGGACTGCGGTGTTCAAGGACGTCGACGTCGCCGAAGAGGACTCGGCGAAGCAACTCGCCGAGTTCACGGTCGAGAAGTTCGGCGGCATCGACCATCTCGTGAACAACGCCGCGATCTACGGCGGCATGAAGCTCGATCTCCTCATCACCGTGCCGTGGGACTACTACAAGAAGTTCATGGCCGTGAACTTCGACGGCGCCCTCAACGTGACCCGCGCGGTGTGGCCGCACATGAACAGCGGCGGTGGCGGGTCGATCGTCAACCAGTCGTCCACGGCTGCTTGGCTGTACTCGGGTTTCTACGGACTCGCGAAGGTCGGGATCAACGGCCTCACCCAGCAACTCGCCCACGAGGTGGGTGGCATGAACATCCGGGTCAACGCCATCGCGCCCGGACCGATCGACACCGAAGCCACCCGCACCGTCACGCCGGGAAATATGGTGGCAGACATGGTCAAGACGTTGCCGCTGAAGCGGATGGGCACCCCCGACGACCTCGTCGGCGCCTGCCTGTTCCTGCTCTCCGACGAGGCGAGCTGGATCACCGGGCAGATCTTCAACGTCGACGGCGGACAGATTTTTCGATCATGACCACGACCGAGCAGGTATCCGTCGGCTACATCGGCCTCGGCAACATGGGTGCGCCCATGGCCAAGCGGCTGCTGGACCGCCCCGGCGGGCTCATCGTGTGCGACACCCGGCCGGAGGCACTGGAACCGTTCGGCAAGGCGGGCGCGAAGGTGACGTCGAGTCCGCGGGAGGTGGCGGAGAACGCGGACGTCATCTCCGTGACCGTGCTGAACGACGAGCAGGTGCGCGCGGTCGTCACACAGCTCCTCGACACCGCGCGGCCGGGCACCGTCGTGGCAGTGCATTCCACCATCAGCGACGTCACCGCCGTCGAACTCGCCGACCGTTGCCGTGCGCACGGCGTCGACCTGATCGACGCGCCCGTGAGTGGCGGCGCACCCGGCGCCCACAAGGGGAAGCTCGCAGTGATGGTCGGGGCGAGCGACGACGCGTTCGAGAAAGTGCGGGAGCCGTTCGGGCACTGGGCCGAACTCGTCGTGCACGCCGGAGACGTGGGCGCGGGTACCCGAATGAAGCTGGCCCGCAACCTGCTGCACTTCGTCTCGTTCACGGCCGCCGCCGAGGCGCAGCGGCTCGCCGAGGCCGCCGGTCTCGACATCACCGAACTCGGGAAGGTCGTCCGGCACACCGACGCGATCACCGGTGGCGCCGGAGCGATCATGCTCCGCGACACCACCGACGCCCTCGACGAGACCGACAACTGGTACCCGATCATGACCCACGTCCGGGACCTCGGGGAGAAGGACCTGTCGCTGGCGATCGGGCTCGGCGAACGACTCGACGTCGCGCTGCCGCTCGCCCGACTCGCGCTCACGGGCCTGGGTCCTGGACTCGGCGTCGACAGCACCGTGGACAAGAAGGAGCAACCATGACCGACGACACCCGCACCCGTGGCCTGGCCATGATGGAGAAGGTCTACGGATTCGAGATGCAGGACGGGCCCGGCGCGCATTTCGCCGTCACCGCCGACCACCTGTTCGCCGACATCTGGTCGCGGCCCGGGCTGAGCATCCGCGACCGCCGGCTTCTCCTCCTCGGTGCGCTCACCGCGCAGGGGCTCGTCGACGTCGCCGAGATCCAGGTGGGGGCGGCCCTGCACAACGAGGAACTGGACGAGGACCAACTCCGGGAGATCGCACTGTTCCTGTGCCACTACGTGGGCTGGCCGTTGGGGACGAAACTCGACTCGATGATCGGCGGGGTGCTACACAAGCGGAAGAAAGCGGCCAGAGCGGCCGCCCCGGACGCAGAGGCCATATGAGCACCGAACACCTGACACCAGAGCTTCTCCGACTCGCCGACTCCACGCCCGGATTCATGCCGGAGGACGAGGGGACGGCCCTGCACGAGGCCGCGATGCAGTACCTGTCTCCCGGCGGGGTGGGCGTCGAGATCGGCACGTACTGCGGTCGTTCGACGATCTATCTCGGGGCGGCGGCAAAGGCGCGGGCCGCCCGCATCGTCACGATCGATCACCATCACGGTTCCGAGGAGCATCAGCCCGGCTGGGAATATCACGAACCGGCGTTCGTCGACCCGCATACCGGCCTGCTCGACACGGTCGGCCGGTTCCGGCACACGATGGCCGATTCCGGGCTCGAGGACTACGTCGTGGGTGTGCTGGGCCGGTCGTCGACGGTGGCGACGTTCTGGCGCACTCCCGTGAACTTCGTGTTCATCGACGGCGGCCACACGTCGGAGGCGGCGTCGGCGGATCTCGAGGGGTGGGCGCCGTGGGTGAACGTCGGCGGCGCCCTGGTGATCCACGACGTGTTCCCGGACCCGGCGGACGGCGGGCGACCGCCGTTCGAGATCTACGAACGGGCGCTGGGGACAGGGCAATTCAAGGAGACGTCGGTCACCGGGTCGCTGCGCGTTCTCGAGCGGGTGGGCGGTCAGACAGGCGAACCGCTGGCGTGACAGTAGTCGCCGCAGCGGTCGAGGCCGATCGGTAGTCCCACGGGCAGCGCCGCGTCCCGGAAGATCCCGTGTCCGGGCGTGGTGCGGGACAACGCGTCCGCGGCGAGGATCATCGCCCCGCCCGTCCACGTGGTCTGCTCGACCGGCCACCGCTTGCCGTCGCTGTAGACGAGCCCCGTCCAGTACGAGCCGTCCGGATCCCGCAGGTGCTGCATGGCGGTGAACTGCGCGAGCGCGCGGCTGTGTTCCCCCATCGCGTCGAGCGCCAGCACCAGTTCACACGTTTCGGCGCCGGTCACCCACGGCCGGTGGTCCACGCAGCGGATGCCGAGCCCCTCGACCACGAAGTCGTCCCACCGCGACGCGATGCGGTCCGACGCGACCTCACCGCGGACTGCACCCCCGAGGATCGGGTAGTACCAGTCCATCGAGTATTCGTCCTTGATCGCGAACGACTCCGGGTGCTGCCTGATCGCGTGACCCAGGGTGTATTTCGCGAACTCCCATTCCGGCTGCGGGTCGTCGACCAGCCGCGCGAGGAGCAGCCCGCAGTGCAGGCTGTGGTGAATGCTGGAGTTCCCGGTCAGCAGCGCCTCGGGGCAGTCCTGTCCGTTCTCGCCGCGGGCCCACCAGATTTCGCCGCTCGACGACTGCATGTCGACGACGAAATCGAGACCGCCCTGCACGGACGGCCACAGGGCGTCGACGAAATTCCGGTCACCGGTGACGAGGTAGTGGTGCCACACCCCCACCGCGAGGTAGGCGCAGAAGTTGCTGTCGGAATCGTGATTCTCCACGGCCCCGTCGCGGAACTTCATCGGCCACGAACCGTCCGGTCGTTGCGTGCGCCGCGACCACTCGTACGCGCCCTCCGCCTCGTCGGTCAGGCCGGCGACGGTGAGCGCCATGGCGGATTCGACGTGATCCCACGGGTCGGTGTGCCCACCGGGAAACCACGGCAGCGCCCCCGACGACTCCTGCGCTGCCGCGATCGACCGTGCCGTCTGCCTGACCTGGCTCTCCGACAACACGTTCGGTACCGACGGGACGCCCGCGGCTCTCACCGCGGCGCCTTCACCACGCTCGGTACCCTCGGCTTCTCGAGGTAGAACACGACGCTCTTGCCGACCACGGGGTTGAGGACCTTCTCCGCGGTGCGCGTGAGCCAGGGGGCTTTCATCATGTCCCACACCAGAACCTGGTGGTACGCCTTCGCGAAGGGGTTGTCGTTGTTCTCCACCCCCACCGCGCACTTGAGCCACCAGTACGGTGAATGCAGGGCGTGGGCGTGATCCCGTCCCTGGACCTGCAGGCCGGCGGCCGTCAGCTTCTCCGCCAGCTCGTCGGCGCGATAGATGCGGACGTGGCCACCCTCCACCTCGTGGTACGCGTCGGACAGCGCCCAGCAGATCTTCTCCGGCAGCCACCGCGGAACCGTCACCGCCGCAACACCACCCGGCTTGAGAATGCGGCTCAGCTCGGCGATGGCCCGGCCGTCGCGCGGTACGTGTTCGAGGACCTCGGAGATGAGGACCACGTCGAACGTCGCATCCTCGTACGGCAGGTTCAGCGCGTCGCCGACCTCCACCCGAGCCGCGGCTCCCGCCGGGACCTCACCGACCTCGGCCATCGCCACGAACATCTTCTCGACGTCCGCGAGTTCGTCGGCGTTCTGGTCGAAGGCGATGACGTCGGCGCCGCGTCGATACAGCTCGAACGAGTGCCGCCCGGCGCCCGCCCCGATGTCGATCACCTTGTCGCCGGGCTTCACACCCAGCCGGTCGAAGTCCACGGTCAGCACGGTCGGCCTCCTTGACGGGTCTGCGCTATCGCATCGGCATAGGTCTGCGCGGTTTTCGCGGCCACGGCGGCCCAGCTGTAGCGCTCGAGCACGCGTCGACGGCCACCGTCACCGAGCCGGGCCCGGCGCTGCGGATCATCGAGTAACGCGCCCAGCACGTCCGCGAGTTCCTGGGGGTCGCCGGGCGTCACGAGCACACACGCCTCCTCGTCCGTTCCCACCACCTCGGGAATGGCGCCGGCGCGGCTCGCCACCAACGGGGTGCCGCACGCCATCGCCTCGACGGCGGGCAGCGAGAAGCCCTCGTACAGCGACGGGACGCACGCGACGTCGGCCGACGCCAGCAGCGACGCCAGTTCGGCGTCGTCGATACCCGACACCGTCCGGACGACGTCGCCGATGGCCAGCTCCTCGATGAGCTTCTCCGTCACTCCCCCGGGCGCGAGCTTGGTGACCAGCACCAGTTCGACGGTGCGCTCGGTGTGCACCTTCGCGACCGCCTCGAGGAGCGTCGACACCCCCTTGAGGGGCATGTCGGCGCTGGCGACGCACACGACGCGGCCCGGAACCCGGGCGGCGGCCGGGGGTCGGAAGACCTCGGTGTCCACACCCAGCGGGATGGTCTGCAGGTTGTCGGCGGGAACGTCGAAGGCCGCGCTGATGTCGTCGGCGGAGGACTGCGACACCGTCAGCAGTGCGGGGATGGCACGCGCCACCCGCTTCTGCATCCGCAGAAATCCGTACCAGCGCCGGACCGTCACCTGGCGCCACCACTTCGCCGACGCCAGGTCCAGCTCGCGGTCGCGGGTGATCGGATGATGGATGGTGGCGACGACGGGGAGTCCGGCCTTCTGGAGTTGCAGCAGCCCATAGCCGAGGCACTGGTTGTCGTGCACCACGTCGAACTCGTCGGCGCGCTCCTTCAGC
The DNA here is from genome assembly GCF_030056915.1 of Rhodococcus sp. IEGM 1307. Taxonomy (NCBI): domain Bacteria; kingdom Bacillati; phylum Actinomycetota; class Actinomycetes; order Mycobacteriales; family Nocardiaceae; genus Rhodococcus; species Rhodococcus sp. IEGM 1307. Next base: position 80,913 of record NZ_JASHKW010000001.1, on the reverse strand, counting down.
AGTCGCGCGGCACGGAGGCTGAACGTGAGCGGCTCCGGGAACCCGGCCGTCCACATGGTCGCGACCTCGAGCACGTCGACGGCGTCGCGGAACTCGCGCGGGTGCGGCGTTCTGAACGGATCCGGCTCGCGATACAGGTCGAGGCTGGGGACCTTCGTCAGCGTCACCCGCGGGTCGACGTCCGGGTACGGCTGCCCCGAGAACACCTCGACCTGATGGCCGAGTTCGACCAGCTCACGGCTGAGATGGCGTACGTACACACCCTGCCCACCACAGTGGGGCTTGCTTCGATACGACAAGAGTGCGATGCGCACGGACTTCGGCCTCTCCTCGAGCAGTTGGCAAGCAATACTAGAACACGTTCCTACTCGGGTGTGCCCTCATCCCATCCAACCGCACTCACTCACCCCACCGCGGTCGACTCGCGCAATCCCTCGAGTTTTCCGGCCAGGCGCCCCAAGTACGCCAGGACGTCTTCCTCGCTCCGGTCGGGCAGTCCGTACACGACCTCGGTGACGCCGAGGTCCTTCCACCGCCGCAGTTTGTCCATGTCCGGCTTGCCGTCGAGCACGACGATCCGCGGTTCGCCGTCCCGGCCGGCCTCCCGCCACATCCGCTGTAGCGTGGCGACGCGGTCGTCGATGTCCTGCTCGATCGGAGTGGTCATCCACCCGTCGGCCGATTTCACGATCCATCGGAAGTTCTTGTCGTTGCCGGCGGCGCCGACGATCACCGGAGGCACCCGGGACGGCTTGGGCCACGCCCAGCTCGGACCGAAGCTCACGAACTCGCCGTCGTAGGACGCCTCGTCCTGCGTCCACAGCGCACGCATCGCCTCGAGGTACTCGCGCAGCATCGTCCGGCGTCGTCCGGGCGGAACGTTGTGATCGGTGAGCTCGTCGAGATTCCACCCGTACCCCACGCCGAGGATGACCCGTCCGCCGCTGAGGTGGTCGAGGGAGGCGATCGTCTTGGCCAGCGTGATCGGGTCGTGCTCGACCGGCAGCGCCACCGACGTCCCCAGTTCGATCCGCTCCGTGACCGCCGACGCCGACGCCAGCGCCACCCACGGGTCGAGGGTGCGCATGTAGCGGTCGTCGGGCAGCGACGCGTCGCCTGTCTGAGGATGCGCCGCATCGCGTTTCACCGGAATGTGCGTGTGCTCGGGCACGTAGAACGAGTCGAATCCGTTTGCCTCTGCACCCCTCGCAGCCGAGGCCGGCCCGATCCCGCGGTCACTCGTAAACAACGTAATGCCGAATTTCACGAATTCTCCTTGGCCGTGACCCTTTTCCTTCTTGCACACTAACTTCTGGACACCTGTTTATCAATGTGTCCAAACAACTCTCCAGTTCTCCGCGCAGCCGGACGAACGGGACGCTCGTTCGATCTGAGGCAACGGGCGTCCCGTTCGTCCGGTGCAGGTGAGTGGCAATGCGTGCCCCAGCACACTTAGCCACTCACCTGCTCAGGCGCCGTAGACCGGGAGCGGGGTTTCGGCCTTGGCGAGGAGGTCGGCGACGACGGGCCCGATCTCCTTCGGTTCCCAGCGCGCACCCTTGTCCTGGGTGGGGCCGTGCCGCCAGCCCTCGGCGACGGTGATCTTGCCTCCCTCCACCTCGAACACGCGTCCGGTGACGTCCTTCGACTCCGTGCTGCCCAGCCACACGACGAGCGGGGAGATGTTCTCCGGCGCCATCGCGTCGAACCCCTCCTCGGGCGCGGCCATCGCCTCCGCCATCGCGCCGCCCGCGCCGACGGTCATCCGGGTGCGTGCGGCCGGGGCGATCGCGTTGACGGTGACGCCGTAGTTCTTCAATTCCGCGGCCGCCTGAATGGTCATCTCCGCGATCCCCGCCTTCGCGGCGGCGTAATTGCCCTGCCCGATCGAACCCTGCAGTCCGGCACCGGAACTGGTGTTGACGATCCGGGCGTCGACCGGGTTGCCCGCCTTCGCCTCGGCCCGCCAGTACGCGGCGGCGTGGCGCAGCGTCGCGAAATGCCCCTTCAGATGGACGCGCACGACGGCGTCCCACTCCTGCTCGCTCATCCCGACGAGCATGCGGTCGCGCAGGAACCCGGCATTGTTCACCAGCACGTCCAGGCGCCCGTACGTGCCGATGGCGGTGGTGATCAGGTTCTCGGCGCCGGCCCAGTCCGCGACGTCGTCGCCGTTGACGACGGCCTCGCCGCCCGCGGCGACGATCTCCGCGACCACCCGTTCGGCCGGACTCTCCCCGGTGGCGGAACCGTCGATGCCGGCTCCGATGTCGTTGACCACCACCTTGGCGCCCTCGGCGGCGAACGCCAGCGCGTGGGCGCGTCCGATTCCGCGTCCGGCGCCCGTCACGATGACGACGCGACCGTCGACCACTCCACTCATGCCTTCTCCTCTGTAGATGCTGTCGCTGTAGATGCTGTCGCTGCCGCCAGGAAGGCGGGACGTTCTCCGCCGCCGTGGACGGTCAGTGTCGAACCGCTGACGTACGCCGCCAGCGGTGAAGCCAGGAACACCGCGCAGTTGCCGATGTCCTCCGGGCAGGCCATCCGGCCCAGCGGGACCGTGTCCCCGACCGCCGCGATCCCCGCCTCGTCGCCGTAGTGCAGATGCGCGAGTTCGGTGCGGACCAGGCCGACGACCACCGAGTTGACCCGCACCTTGGGCGCCCACTCGACCGCGAGACTGCTCGTGAGACTGTCGACCCCCGCCTTCGCCGCACCGTATGCCGCGGTCCCGGGCGACGGTCGCGAGCCGCTGACGCTGGAGATGTTCACGATCGCACCACCGGAATCCTGCTTCTGCATCACCGCATTCGCGACCTGCGACACCAGCAGCGGGGCGAGCAGATTCAGCTCGACGATCTTGGAGTGGAACTTCGGACTCGCCTCCGCGGCGAGCGCGAACGGTGCGCCGCCGGCATTGTTGACCAGGACATCGAGCCGGCCGTGCCGCTCGACGATCCGGTCGACGAGACCCTGCACCTGCCCCGGATCACGGATGTCGCACGGCAGGAATTCGACCGCCCGGCCGTCCACCTCCACCGGCGCCTCCCCCGGCCGGCGGGCGCAGGCCACCACCGTCGCGCCCGCCCGCAGGAACGTGCGGCTGATGCCCGCGCCCACCCCGCGAACACCGCCGGTCACGAGCACGATCGCCCCGTTCAGACCTGAATCCACGAATACCTCCGCTGTTGCATGTTCTCGCAGGCCCAGCTCAGAGCTGTCCGGCCCGCACATGTGCTAACTTACCAAGCAATTGCTTGGTTCGGTACAAGACGTTAGGAACATGCCATGGGCATCACCTCCACCACCGACGGAGACGGCATCACCACGGTCACGGTCGACTACCCGCCCGTGAACGCGATCCCGTCCCGGGGCTGGTTCGAGTTGGCCGACGCCGTACTCGACGCGGGCCGGAATCCGGACACCCACGTGGTGATCCTGCGAGCGGAGGGACGCGGGTTCAACGCCGGCGTCGACATCAAGGAAATGCAGGCCACCGACGGCTACGGCGCGCTGGTCGACGCCAACCGCGGCTGCGCGGCCGCGTTCGCCGCCGTCTACGACTGCGCCGTGCCCGTCGTGGTCGCGGTCAACGGATTCTGCGTCGGCGGCGGCATCGGCCTGGTCGGGAACGCCGACGTGATCGTCGCGTCCGACGATGCCGTCTTCGGGCTGCCCGAGGTCGACCGCGGCGCACTCGGCGCCGCCACCCACCTCGCCCGACTCGTCCCCCAGCACATGATGCGCACGCTGTACTACACGGCGCAGAACGTCACCGCCCAGCAACTCCAGCACTTCGGGTCGGTGTACGAGGTGGTGCCGCGCGAAAAACTCGACGACACCGCCCGCGACATCGCCGCCACGATCGCGGCCAAGGACACCCGGGTCATCCGCTGCGCCAAGGAAGCCATCAACGGCATCGACCCCGTCGACGTGAAGACCAGTTACCGCCTCGAGCAGGGCTACACCTTCGAACTCAACCTGGCCGGCGTCTCCGACGAGCACCGCGACGAGTTCGTCGAAACCGGCAAGCCCCGCTCGAACTCGAACACCAGGAAAGGCTGACATCGATGGCGAGCAAACGCGACAAGAGGATCTCGCTCGACGACGCGGTCGGGCAACTGCGCAGCGGAATGACCATCGGCATCGGCGGCTGGGGTTCGCGCCGCAAACCGATGGCGCTGATCCGGGCGCTGCTGCGCTCGGATCTCACCGACCTCACCGTCGTCACCTACGGCGGCCCCGACCTGGGGTTGCTGTGCTCGGCGGGCAAAGTCAGGAAGGCGTACTACGGTTTCGTGTCCCTCGATTCGGCCCCGTTCTACGACCCGTGGTTCGCGAAGGCGCGGACCGCGGGTGCGATCGAGGTCCGCGAAATGGACGAGGGCATGGTCAAGTGCGGCCTCGAGGCCGCCGCCGCCCGGCTGCCGTTCCTGCCGATCCGCGCCGGGCTCGGCTCCGACGTCCGGGCTTTCTGGGGCGAGGAACTGCGCACCGTCACCTCCCCCTACCCCGACGCGTCCGGCAAGCCCGAGACGCTGATCGCGATGCCCGCCCTCAATCTCGATGCGGCCCTGGTCCACCTGAACCTCGGCGACAAGCACGGCAACGCCGCCTACACCGGAGTCGACCCCTACTTCGACGACCTGTACTGCGCGGCCGCCGAGAAGCGATTCGTCTCCGTCGAACGCGTGGTGGAAACCGAGGAACTGGTGAAAACCGTTCCACTGCAAAACCTCATCCTCAACCGCATGATGGTCGACGGCGTAATCGAGGCCCCGCACGGCGCCCACTTCACCCTCGCCGGCGACAGCTACGGCCGCGACGAGAAATTCCAGCGCCACTACGCCGAATCGGCGAAGACCCCGAAGGCGTGGCAGCAGTTCGTCGACACCTACCTGTCCGGCAGCGAGGACCACTACCAGGCCGCCGTGAAGAAATTTGCCGAGGAGCAGCAGGCATGACCGAGACGACCACCGACGTCACCCGCGCGGAGTACTGCGCGATCGCGTGCGCCGACATCTTCTCCGGGGCAGGCGAGATCATGGCCAGCCCGATGGCGACCCTGCCCCTGATCGGCGCCCGCCTCGCGCGACTGACCACCGAACCCGACCTGCTGATCACCGACGGCGAGGCCCTGATCTTCGCCGACACCCCCGCCGTCGGCGCGAAGGCCCCCATCGAGGGCTGGATGCCGTTCCGGAAGGTCTTCGACGTCGTCGCCTCCGGCCGCCGCCACGTGGTGATGGGCGCCAACCAGATCGACCGGCACGGCAACCAGAACCTGTCGGCGTTCGGTCCGCTGCAGCAGCCGACACGGCAGATGTTCGGCGTCCGCGGCGCCCCCGGCAACACGATCAACCACCCCACCAGCTACTGGGTGGGCAAACACACCCCGCGGGTGTTCTGCGACAAGGTCGACATCGTCTCGGGCGTCGGCTACGACCAGATCGACCCGGAAAACCCCGCCTACCGCTTCCACCACCTGCACCGGGTGGTGAGCAACCTCGGGGTGTTCGACTTCGGCGGACCCGACCACACCTTCCGGGCGCTGTCGCTGCACCCCGGCGTCACCGCCGACCAGGTCACCGAGAACACCTCGTTCGAGGTGGCAGGACTCGCCGACGCCGGCGCCACCCGCGCACCCACCGACGACGAACTACAGCTGATCCGCGAGGTCCTCGACCCCCGCAACCTGCGCGACCGGGAGGTGTCGGCATGAGCACCCTCCGCACCGCGCTGACCGAGCTGGTCGGCGTGCAACACCCGGTGGTCCAGACCGGGATGGGCTGGGTGGCCGGACCACGACTCGTCGCCGGCACCGCCAACGCCGGCGGCCTCGGCATCCTGGCATCGGCGACGATGACCTACACCGAACTCGAATCGGCGATCACGAAGACCAAGACCCTCACCGACCAACCGTTCGGGGTCAACATCCGCGCCGACGCCACCGACGCCCCGCAACGCATCGACCTGCTCATCCGGGAGAACGTGCGCGTCGCGTCGTTCGCGCTGGCACCGAAACAGGAACTGATCGCGAAGCTCAAAACCGCCGGGGTGGTCGTCATCCCGTCGATCGGCGCCGCCAAACACGCCAAGAAAGTCGCCTCGTGGGGCGCCGACGCCGTGATCGTGCAAGGCGGCGAGGGCGGCGGGCACACCGGCCCCGTGGCCACCACCCTGCTGCTGCCCTCGGTGCTCGACGCCGTCGACATCCCCGTCGTCGCCGCCGGCGGCTTCTACGACGGACGCGGACTCGCCGCCGCCCTCGCCTACGGCGCCGCCGGCATCGCGATGGGCACCCGCTTCCTGCTCACCCAGGAATCGACGGTCCCCGACTCCGTCAAACAGCAATACCTCGCCCGGGGACTGCAGGACACCACCGTCTCCCGCAAGGTCGACGGCATGCCCCACCGGGTCCTCAACACCGACCTCGTCAACAGCCTCGAACACTCCGGCAACATCCGCGGCCTCGTCGCCGCCGCCCGCAACGCATCCAAATTCAAGACCATGACCGGCATGACATGGTCGACGCTCGTCAAAGACGGCCTCGCCATGAAAAAGTCCAGCGACCGCACCTGGCAGCAGATCATCATGGCCGCCAACACCCCGATGCTGCTCAAAGCCGGGCTCGTCGACGGCAACACCCACGCCGGCGTCCTCGCCTCCGGACAGGTCGTCGGACTACTCGACGACCTACCCACCTGCAAGGACCTCATCGACGGCATAATCGCCGACGCCATCAAACGCATCGACACACTCGGCGCCCTCCGCGCCTGAACCAACGGGACGCTCGTTCGATCTGACACAACGAGCGTCCCGGTCGTCCGGCTAAGAGGCGGCGGCCTTTGCCGCGCTCAGCTGGATGACGCGGCCTTCGCCGCGATGCGCGCCCGGACCTCCGGCCGGCGCAGCGGGGGCACCGTCTGCGGCGGCTGCTTCCGCGGCGGCAGTGCCGCGAGCAGCTTCGTGGTGGCCTCGGTGACGACGGCTACCGCCTCCTCGAAGGGCTCACGGTTGGCGTCCGACAGCTTCTGTATCCCGCTGACCTTCCGGACGTACTGCCGCGCCGCCGCCTCGATCTCCTCCGCGGTGGCCGCCGGTTCGAGTCCGCGCAGCTCGGTGATGTTTCGGCACATGACTCGACGATAGCGCCGCCCGGCCGTCTCCGCGGCTCCTCGGCGCTGGGCGAATGTACCTTTGGGCGCACCTGAGGCGCCGGAAGGTACATTCGCCCGCCGGGGTGGCGCTGCCTCAGCTGCGGGCGGGCTCCAGCGCGTCTTCGTCCGCGGGCACGACGTCCGTCTCGACGTCCGGGAGCGGGGTGCGGGACCGTGCGGCCACGACGGCCGCGCCGAGCAGGACCAGCGCGATGAGGCACTGCGAGCTTCCGATCACCTCACGCACGGCCGCCTCCACCCAGCCCGACGACGAGGACTGCAGGACGAAGTTCGGGCCGATCAGGAAGATCAGGGTCGCGGCGCCGATCAGGGGTCGCCAGCTGCGGTACTGCGGTGCGATCAGGATCGGGATCAGCAGGATGCTGTACGCCCAGTGGTGGGTGACGGCGAACGGCGCGGCGAGCAGCGATGCCAGGGCGACGATCGCCAGCGCGATCAGGTGCTCACCGGAACGGGTGAAGCGGTACGCCGACCACGCCGCGGCGGACACGATGACGGCCGCGCTGAGCACCCAGAGAATGCTGGCCAGCCGGCCTTCCGCCCCGAGCCGCGCGATGACGCCGGTGACGGCCTGGTTGCGGAAGAAGTCGGGCGCGCCCGCACGGCCGGTGGCGAAGAATTCGGTGGTCCAGAACCACACCGACGACTGCGGTAGCAGCCAGAAGCCGAGGCCGACGGTGACCAGGATCGTGGCGAGGGATCGTCCGATCGCGCGGAAGTCGCGGCGGACGAGCAGGACCAGGAGAAAGGCCGCCGGAGTGATCTTGACGGCCGCGGCGAGACCGATCGCGACTCCGCGGAACCTCTTCGGGATCGCACCGGTGCAGTCGGCGACCACCAGTGCCATCAGGATGATGTTGATCTGACCGAAGTCGAAGTTCGAGCGCATCGGTTCGAGGAGAAGTACCGGGCCCATCGACAGCAGAGCGAGAAGTTCGGGGCGTGCGACGTCGAGCTTCGACAGCGCCGCCTTGACCATCCACCACACGAGCCCGAGGTTGAGGGCGCACCACAGCGCCTGCAGGACCGCTGGGTCGATCTCCGCCATCGGCGCGAAGAGGATCGCCGCGAAGGGTGCGTAGATGAACCTGAACCCGGAGCTGCTCGGGAAGTCCGCGGAGTAGAGCGGCAGGCCGCTGACGAAGGCGTAGCCGGCGTCGCGGAACACGGAGAGGTCCATCAGGTAGCCCGTCGCCGCATCGAACTCTCGGTAGGCCACCGCCCCCAAGGAGAGGACGCCCACGAGGAGCGTGACGGCGTGGAGACGATAAGCCCTGAACTTCGATTCACTCTGTAACAAGAATTTGTTCTTTCATGATCGGCGTCGTGGTCAACGATCCACCGTAGCGGGCCGTGACCCAATCGTGACAAAGGCGAGGTCGCGGTGCCCGAACCGCGCGCCTTGTCATAGTTTATTTAGACTGATATATTTCAACCATGCCTGCGCGCGTCCTCGACAATCCCCTCGTCCTGCCGGTGCTCGGCCTGCTCCTCGAATCGCCGATGCACCCGTACCAGTTGGAGGTCACGCTGCGCGAGCGCAGCGAGGAGGGCCAGTGGCCGCTCAATCGCGGCTCGCTGAACAATGTGGTCGCGGCCCTCGCCTCGGCGGGCTGGATCGAGGAACACGAACGTGCGCAACGGGAAGGTCGGCCCGCCCGCACCGTCTACGCCCTCACCGAGGCCGGGCACGCGGAACTCGTGAGCCGGCTCGACCTCCAGATCCGCAGTGCCGCACGAGAGTTCTCCCCGTTCTTCGCGGCGATCAGCTACCTCGGCGCGCTGGGACGCGAGGGCGCCGTCGACGCGCTCACCGAACGCGCCGAACGACTCACCGCGAGAATCGAATCCGACGAGGCAGGGCTCACCCGAGCGCTCGATGGCGGAGTGCCCGCGCTGTTCGTCGTCGAAGCGGACTACACACTCCACGCGGCGCGGGGCGAACTCGCCTGGATCGCGTCGACGATCTCCGACATCCACGCGGGCCATCTCACCTGGCCCGCATCGCAGACGAAGGACACGCGGCCGTGAGCCCCCGATTCGGCATCTACCCCGGTCAGCCGGTCCCGAACGTCCCTTCGAGCCGGTTCCGCGATCCGGGATGGACGAGACGCGCGGCGCTGACGAGCCCCCGCGAGGACCACGTGCGGCGCCGGATCATCAGGCACGGTTCGGCGCGCTCGATGTGGAGGAGCCGGCATTCCTCGGGCGACGCGAGGATCGCTTCGACGACGTGCTCGCCCCTCGTCAGGGGAGCCTCCACGCTCAGATAGTGATTGGGCGTTTGCTGGGTGAAGTCCTGATCGAGATACCCGGGAGCCTCGGCGGGATTGACGAACCGGTCTTCGAGCTGGATCGGTGTGTCGTCCTCGTAGTGGATCATCAGCGAGTGGAACACCTTGCCGCGGATCGAATCCCGGATGAAGGCGTTCGCCGGATCGGCGTCTTCCTCACGCACGTACACCACTTCGGTTCGATGGCGGTGTCCGCGTTGCTGGATCTCGTCCGCGATGTTCTTGACCTCGAACAGCGGCGACGCCGTCTTCGTGGCCGCCACGAACGTCCCCACACCCATCAGGCGCACCACGAGCCCCTCGGCGCTGAGTTCGCGCAGCGCGCGGTTGATGGTCATGCGGGAGAGGCCGAGAGCGCCGACGAGCTGATTCTCCGAGGGCAGCTGATCGCCCTCCTGCCAGCGGCCGGCATTGATCTGCGACACGATCAGCTGCTTGACGCGTTCGTACGCCGGGGCCGACTCCGTCCCCGGTCCGTTGTACAACGCAGCAAGCTCCGCGTCGACTACTGCGATCTCCACCACCACTGACACCCATCCCTCTGCAACACCGATGAACTTCCCGTGCAGTCGGCCGTTGCAGTCTATCGGCCGACTGCACGGGTAAACCCTCATCGCGCGGTGCGCCTCGTGTCACCTCACCATGCTGCGCAGTTGCCTGGTTGCGACGGAGAGGGCCGCCAGGTCGTGCTCCCCCGATTCCGTGACGGCATCGAGCGTGTGGCGGGCGCGCGCCAGCCGGGCGGCGTTGCGGTCCTCCCACTCCCCGATCTTCTGTTCCGCCGTGTCCACGGCTTCACTGCCCGAGATCACATCGAGGCACAGTGCCCGGACCGTGTCGTACAACTCGTCGCGCAACGACAACCGGGCCAGCGCGTTCCACCGGGTTCCCCGTCCCAGCTGCGAGACCCCCACCAGGAGGTGCACCAACCCGAGGCACTCCCCGAGCCGGTAGTACACCTCGGCCACTTCGCGGGGATCGCGTTGGGTGATGTCGGCGATCTCGACGATGTCCAGCAGCGCGAACCGGTCCAGGAGCAGTTGCACCCGCCCGGCCAGGTCCGCGGGGACACCGCGGGCCACCAGCGCGGCCGTGCGACTCCGGAGGTTCTCCGCGTCCTCACCGCAGAGCCAGCCCGCGACGTGCGGTGTCAGGTCCGCGACGCGGTCACGGAATCGGGCGATCTCCGCCCCGACCGCGAGCGGCTGGGGTCTGCGGGTGAGCATCCATCGCGACGCCCGGTCGAGCAGCCGCCGGGTGAACAGCGTGAGGTCGTCCGAGAGCGCGGCGTCGAGGTCGGCGTCCCGGATGTCGCGCCGGAGGGACGGCAGGTCGAACACGGCCGACACCACCGCGAAGGCCCGCACGGCGTCGGCGCTGCTCGCCCCGGCCTCCTCCCCCAGCCGGAAGGCGTAGGTGATACCGCCGTTGTCGACGACGTCGTTGGTGAGGACCGTCGCGACGATCTCCCGGCGCAGCGGATGGTCGCCGATGGCGTCGCCGAAGGATTCCCGGAGCCTGCGCGGGAAGTACCCGGCGAGTGCGTCCGCGAATGCCGGGCTGTCGGGCAGGTCGCCGGCCAGCAGGTCCGACTTCAGCGCCAGCTTCACGTGCGCCATGAGGGTCGCGAGTTCGGGCGAGGTGAGTCCCGCCTCCGCGCGCTCCCGGGCGGCGATCTCCTTCCTGGACGGCAGCACCTCGATGGCGCGGTCCAGGCCGTAGCGGCCTTCCAGATGGCCGATGAGCCGTCCGTGCACCGTGAGGGACGCGGCGGCGTCGGCCCGGCACGTGCCCAGCACGTCGTTCTGGGCGACGTTGTCGGAGAGCACGAGACGCGACACCTCCCCGGACATGTCGGCGAGCAGACCGGCGCGGTCGTCGGCGGCGAGACGGCCGCCGCTGACCAGGGCGTCGAGCAGGACCTTGATGTTGACCTCGTGGTCGGAGCAGTCGACGCCCGCCGAGTTGTCGAGAGCGTCCGTGTTGATCCGCCCTCCGGAGCGGGAGAATTCGATGCGTCCCAGCTGGGTGAAGCCGAGGTTGCCGCCCTCACCGACCACCCGGGCCCGGACGTCGGCACCGTCGACGCGGACGCCGTCGTTACCCTTGTCCCCCACGTCGAGATGGGTTTCGGTGCCCGACTTCACGTATGTTCCGATGCCGCCGTTCCACAGCAGGTCCACCGGTGCCCGCAGGATCGCGCGGACGAGGTCGGGTGGGGACAGTTCGGTGGTCCCGGGGCTCAGTCCGAGTGCGCGCCGCGCCTCCTCGCTGATCGGAACACTCTTCCTCGACCGTTCCCACACACCGCCGCCTGCGCTGATCAGACCGGGCGCATAGTCCGCCCACGACGACCTCGGCAGCGCGAAGAGTCGTTCCCGCTCCGCGAAGGATGTGTCCGCGTCGGGGTTCGGGTCGAGGAACACGTGCCGGTGGTCGAATGCGGCGACGAGCCGGATGTGCGGGCTCGCGAGCATTCCGTTGCCGAACACGTCGCCGCTCATGTCGCCGATCCCGACGGCCGTGAACTCCTGCGACTGGGTGTCGACACCCATTTCGCGGAAGTGCCGCTTCACGCTCTCCCACGCACCCCGGGCGGTGATGCCGAGCGCCTTGTGGTCGTAGCCGACGGATCCGCCCGATGCGAATGCGTCACCCAGCCAGAACCCGTACTGTGCTGCAACGTCGTTGGCGATGTCGGAGAACGTCGCGGTGCCCTTGTCCGCGGCGACGACAAGGTACGTGTCGTCGCCGTCGTGCCGCACCACCCGCGGCGCCGGGATCACGGCACCGGTCGCGAGGTCCACGTTGTCGGTGACGTCCAGCAGTCCGCTGATGAAGCTGCGGTAGCAGCGAACCCCCTCCGCGCGCTGGGCGTCGCGATCGCGCAGCGGGTCGCCGGTGGGAGCGGGCGGGCGCGCGACGACGAACCCGCCCTTCGCGCCGACGGGCACGATCACCGAGTTCTTGACCGCCTGCGCCTTCACCAGGCCGAGCACCTCGGTGCGGAAGTCCTCCTTGCGGTCGGACCATCGCAGGCCTCCCCGTGCCACGGCGCCGAACCGCATGTGCACGCCCTCGACCCACGGCGAGTAGACGTAGATCTCGAAGCGGGGCCGCGGCTGCGGCAGTTCCGGGATGCGCTGCGGATCGAACTTGAACGACAGGACCTGACGTTCCCGGCCCGAGGGGGCGTAGCGGTTGGTGCGCAGCGTCGCCAGGACCACGTTCAGGTAGGCGCGCAGGATGCGGTCGGCGTCCAGGCCGAGGACGTCGCCGATCGCCGTTTCCAGCGACGCGATCAGTTCACCGCACTCCTCAGCGCCGTCCGGATCAGTGCCGTCCGGATCGAACCTCGCGGCGAACAGCCGGATCAGTGCCTGGGAGATCTCCGGATGATCACCGAGGACCGTGGCGATGTGGTTCTGGCTGTACGGGAATCCACCCTGACGGAGGTACCGCGCGTATGCCCGCAGCACCTCCACTTCACGCCAGTCCAGGCCCGCGCGGAGTACGAGTTCGTTGAAGCTGTCCGTCTCGGCGCGAGATGCCCAGGCCGCGGCGAACGTCTCCGTGAAGCGGCGCGGCAGCGCGTCGTCCACCGGCCCCGGTGACGCGTAGCGGATCCCGAACTCGTACATCCAGCACACCGTTCCGCGACTGTTCGCGACCGTGTACGGGCGCTCGTCGAGGACCGCGACGCCCATGCTCTGCAGGATCGGGAGAACATCGCTGAGGGAGGCGGATGCACCGCCGACGAAGAAGGTGAAGCGCCAGTCCGCCGCGTTCGCGTCGAGCCGGGTATCGATCGCGCCGTCCGTCAGTCTCTCGAACACCACCAGATCGGCGTGGGCGCGCCGGGCGTCGAAATCGTGCTTGTACACCTCCGGGAAATGCTCCGAATAATGGGCGAGGAGTTCGCGTTCGGCTGTGTCGAGTTCGTCGCGGAACCGGTCGTCCCAGGTCCGGCAGGACCGGGAGATTCGACGCTGAATCTCCAGTCGCCGGGTGTCCGTCACCTCGGTGTCCGCCGGGACCCGCATCGTGAAGTGCACCATCGCGAGCGGGTACTCGGACACGTTCGTGGTGTATTCGACTGCGGTGCCGTCCAGTTCGTCCAGCAGGACGCGCTGGGCCGCCAGGCGCGTCCGCGTGTTGTACCGATCGCGGGGAATGAACACCAGCGCCGACATGCTCTCGCCCGGGACGTCCGTGCGCAGGAAGAGGTGAATGTGCTCGCGCGCGGTGATGCCGGCGACCTCGGTGAGGGCCGAATGCAGCGAATCCGGGCTCGCCGCGAACAACTCGGTCAGCGGCAGCGCCTGCACGACCTGCAGGACGGCCTGCCCGGAGAAGGAGTCGATGTCGAAACCGGCACGGTCGAGCAGGGCCCGCACCCGGCGTCCCGCACCCGGGATGTCCAGGACGTTCTCGTGCCTGCCCGCGGGGGTGAACGCGCCGACGAAGCGGTGCTCCACTCCTCCGGCCCTAACTCCGACCACCGACGGGTACGACGACCGGTGCACGGACACCGGAAGCGCCGCCTGCCCGATCGCCAGGACGGGGCCGGGTTCCGCGGCCGGCGCCCGATCGCCCTCCCGGTCGTGGAGCACGCCGAGACTCTCCTCGGGTGCACCGTCGTCGCCGTACCGCGCGTATCCGAGGACGGTGAAGTTGCCCGCCTCGCACCAGCGCAGGAAGTCGGCGGCCTCGCGGAGTTCTTCGGACAGCGAGTCCTGCCCGGTCTGCGAGTCGAGTTGGTCGGAGACCTGGATCTGCAGTTCGCGCATGCGCGCCAGATCCCGGTCCACCCGGCGCACGTCGGCGAGAACGGTGTGCAGCGCCGCGACAAGTGCGGCGACGACGGAGTTCGCGGTGTCGGAGCGCAGACCCACGTGAATCCACGACTCCGCCGTCCCGGAGTCGGAGATCGGCAGAAGGTCGGTGAGGGTGCCCGACTCCGAGCGGCGGGCGACGAGGACCGGATGCAGAACCTCCTCGATCGGGGCGCCGACCCTGGCCGCGGTCAGCAGTACCGATTCGACGAGCAGGGCCATGTCGTCGGTGACGATCTGCACCGCGGGCCCGATCCCGCTGGGGTCTGCGGCGTCGATTCCGCGCACCACCGCGGTCCCGGGGTTCCGGTTCCACCCGGTCTCGAGATGCGTGTTCGCGATGCGATCACGCGCCTGCGGATCTGCGCCGTCGGCGGAGGGATGACCGGCGGTGCGGAGGTAGAGGTCGCGGAAACGCTCGGGCGCTTCCGGAGCGGAAAACTGCTGTTCATCGCGGTCGAGCGAATGTGAGGACGTCGAAATTACTCTCATGTCAGTACCTTCCGTCGGAAGCATCGACACTCCCGACTGGTGCAGTGGTGGGCCGGCACGCCTCTCGGCTGGGTCCTTGGAGAACGCTTGACAGGGGGTTGTCTATACAGGACTATACATCTAAGGCGATAAAAAACGTGAGTCAGAGCACACTGGATTCAGGACATGGGACAGAGCACCCGGGACCGACCAGCTGCCGGACTCGTCACAGAGAGACAAGGCCTATGACACACGAGGGACCTCCCGAGATCAGCCTCGCGCCGGAGCGTCGCACCATCGACGTCGTCCCGGACGACGAGCGCCACGGATCTCCGCGCAGCCAGTTCACACTCTGGTTCGGCGCCAACATGCAGATCACCGCGATCGTCGACGGCGCCCTCGCGGTCGTCTTCGGCGCCGACGCGCTGTGGGCCATCGTGGGCCTGCTGATCGGCAATCTCTTCGGCGGCGCCGTGATGGCGCTGCACTCCGCTCAGGGACCGCGCCTCGGACTGCCGCAGATGATCTCGAGCCGAGCGCAGTTCGGTGTTCTGGGTGCCGTGCTCCCGTTGGTCCTCGTCGTCCTGATGTACCTCGGTTTCGCCGCGACCGGCAGCGTCCTCGCAGGTCAGGCCGTGAACGAGATCCTCCACATCGACAACCCCACCGTCGGAATCCTGATCTTCGGCGCGATGACCGCATTCGTCGCGGTGACCGGATACAAACTCATCCACGTCGTCGGCAAGATCGCGACCGTTGTCGGCATCCTCGGCTTCACCTACCTCGCGATCCGGTTGTTCGCCGAGTACGACGTGGCCTCGTTCGTCGGGATCAAGGGCTTCGACATCGTCACGTTCCTCCTCGCGATCTCGCTCGGCGCCGGCTGGCAGCTCACGTTCGGCCCGTACGTCGCGGACTACTCCCGCTATCTGCCGCGCTCGACGAGCGAGCGGACGACCTTCTGGTCGACGTTCGCGGGCAGCGTGATCGGCTCGCAGTGGTCGATGACGTTCGGTGCACTCGTCGCCGCCGTCGCCGGCGACGCGTTCCTCAGCGACCAGGTCGGGTGGATCGGAGGCCTCGCCGGACCGGCTGTGATCGCCCTGATGATCTACCTGGTGATCCTGGTCGGGAAGCTCACGATCAACTGCCTCAACGCCTACGGCGGATTCATGTCGATCCTCACCACGGTGACGGCGTTCAACGGGCAGTCCCGCATCTCGTCGCGGGCCCGCACCCTGTACATCATCGGGTTCGTCGCCGTGTCGATGCTGATCGCGATCGGTGCCAGCGCCGACTTCCTCAACAACTTCAAGAACTTCGTCCTCGTCCTGCTGATGGTGTTCACCCCGTGGAGTGCCATCAACCTGATCGACTACTACCTCATCTCCAAGGAGCGCGTGGACATCCCGGCGCTGTACGACCCGGAGGCCCGCTACGGCCGCTGGAACAAGACGGCGATGATCTGTTACACCGTCGGCGTTCTCGCGCAGATCCCGTTCCTCGCCCAGAAGCTCTACACGGGACCGGTCACGGACATGCTGGGCGGCGCGGACATCTCGTGGATCGTCGGCATCGTCTTCACCGGCGCCATCTACTACCCGCTCGCGCGGCGCAACAGCAACCCACCCGCGGCCATGATCTACCCCGCACACACCGCCATGGCGGATTCGCGACTGTGAATCACGCTGACACCCAGACTTTTCCCTCTTCCTCGTTCGACCATCAAGGAGTACACGACATGACCACCACGACGCCTCCGGTTTCCGGACCCCGCCACGTGTCGGCGCCCCGCGGCACCGAACTGACGACACTCGGCTGGCAGCAAGAAGGCGCCCTGCGCATGCTGATGAACAACCTCGACCCCGAGGTCGCCGAGCATCCCGACTCCCTCGTCGTCTACGGCGGCACCGGCAAGGCCGCGCGCAGCTGGGAGGCGTTCGACGCGATGGTCCGGACGTTGAAGACCCTGAAGTCGGACGAGACGATGCTGGTGCAGTCCGGCAAGCCGGTCGGCGTGTTCCGCACCAGCGAGTGGGCGCCCCGCGTCCTCCTCGCGAACTCGAACCTGGTGGGTGACTGGGCCAACTGGGAGGAGTTCCGCAAGCTCGACGCCCTCGGCCTGATCATGTACGGGCAGATGACGGCCGGGTCGTGGATCTACATCGGCACGCAGGGCATCCTGCAGGGCACGTACGAGACGTTCGGCGCCGTGGGCCGGAAGCGCTTCGGCGGTTCGCTCGCCGGCACCATCACGCTGACGGCCGGACTCGGCGGCATGGGCGGCGCCCAGCCCCTCGCCGTGACGATGAACGACGGCGTCGCGATCTGCGTCGACTGCGACGTCACCCGCATCGACCGCCGGATCGCGCACAAGTACCTCGACACCAAGGCCACCGACATCCACGACGCCCTGCGTCTCGCGATCGAGGCCCGCGACGCGAAGCGCCCGCTGTCGATCGGCCTCGAAGGCAACGCCGCGGAGATCTTCCCCGAACTGCTCGCCATGAACGCCCCCATCGACATCGTCACCGACCAGACGTCGGCACACGACCCGCTGTCGTACCTGCCGCTCGGGATCGAATTCGCCGACATGAAGGCGATGGCCGACAAGGACCCGGTGAAGTTCACCGAGGACTCCCGCGCGTCGATGGCACGGCACGTCGCCGCGATGGTCGGCTTCCTCGACAAGGGCGCCGAGGTGTTCGACTACGGCAACTCCATCCGTGACGAGGCCCGCAAGGCCGGCTACTACCGCGCGTTCGACTTCCCCGGATTCGTGCCCGCCTACATCCGTCCGCTGTTCGAGGAGGGCCTCGGCCCGTTCCGCTGGGCCGCGCTGTCGGGTGACCCGAAGGACATCGCCGCCACCGACAAGGCGATCCTCGAACTGTTCCCCGAGAACGAGCACCTCAAGCGCTGGATCACGATGGCCGGCGAGAAGGTGGCGTTCGAGGGTCTCCCCGCCCGGATCTGCTGGCTCGGCTACGGCGAACGGCACAAGGCCGGCCTGAAGTTCAACGAGATGGTGGCGTCCGGCGAACTGTCCGCGCCCGTCGCCATCGGCCGCGACCACCTCGATTCCGGCTCCGTCGCCTCCCCGTACCGCGAGACCGAGTCGATGCTCGACGGCTCCGACGCGATCGCCGACTGGCCGCTGCTCAACGCACTCGTCAACACCGCGTCGGGGGCGTCGTGGGTGTCCATCCACCAGGGCGGCGGCGTCGGCATGGGACGGTCCATCCACGCCGGTCAGGTGTGCATCGCGGACGGCACCGACCTGGCCGCCGAGAAGCTGGAGCGGGTCCTGACCAACGATCCCGGCATGGGCGTCATCCGGCACGTCGACGCCGGATACGACCACGCGATCGACGTCGCCAAGGAGCGCGGCGTCCGCGTGCCGATGTCCGAAGGATGACCGCAGGCCCGAGCGACCGCATTTTCGAACCACTGGAAGGAACAGCAGTGACAGCGAACACCTCCCGCTCCACAGTGCTGACCGGCATCGGCACCCTGGTGACCAACGACCCGACAGTGGGGGAAGGTCCGCTCGGGCTGATCCGCGACGCCGCCGTCGTCTTCGACGGCGGCGTGGTGGCCTGGGTCGGCCGCGCCGACTCGGCGCCGGCCGGGGACGTCGGGCACGATCTCGACGGCCGGGCGGTGCTGCCGGGCTTCGTGGAGAGCCACTCGCACCTGGTGTTCGGTGGGGAACGGGCGGAGGAATTCGCGGCGCGCATGGCGGGACAGCCGTACGCGGCGGGTGGCATCCGCAACACGATCGAGGCGACACGGAACGCGACCGACGAACAACTGCAGGCGAACACGCGGCGACTGCTGGACGAGTCCCTGCGGTCGGGCAGCACCACCGTGGAGTGCAAGACCGGGTACGGGCAGACGGTCGCGCACGAACTGCGCAGCACGAGGATCGCGGCGTCCCTCACCGACGAGGTGACGCTGCTCGCCGCTCACGTTCCGCCGCCGGAATACGCGGGGCGGGCCGACGACTACGTCGCCATGGTGTGCTCCGAGATGATCGACGCCTGTGCACCGCAAGCGAAGTGGATCGACGTGTTCTGTGAGACCGGCGCGTTCGACCGCGATCAGGCACATGCCGTTCTCACCGCCGGGATGGCGAAGGGGCTGATCCCCCGCGTCCACGGCAACCAACTCCGCGAGGGACCCGGAGTCCAGCTCGCCGTCGAACTGGGGGCCGCGTCCGTCGACCACGTCTGCTACACCACGCAGGCCGACATCGATGCGCTGGCGCAGAGTTCGACGGTGGCCACGCTCCTGCCCGGCGCGGACTTCTCGACCCGGAACAAGTACCCGGACGCCCGGGCCCTGCTCGACGCAGGTGTCACGGTGGCGCTCGGTGCGGATTGCAACCCCGGCACCAGCTACACCACCAGCCTGCCGTTCTGCATCGCGATCGCGGTGCGGGACATGCACATGACCCCGGACGAAGCCATCTGGGCGGCCACGGCGGGCGGTGCCCGCGCGCTGCAACGTGCCGACGTCGGGGTCCTGCGTCCCGGCGCGCGGGCCGATGCCCTCGCGCTGGACGCGCCGTCGTACCTACACTTGGCCTACCGGCCCGGCGTCCCCCTGGTCAGCGATGTGTGGCGGGGCGGCGAACTCGCCTGGTCCGCGCACACCGGTCACGAGAAAGCGAGGGCCCTGCGATGATGGAGAACCTGTTGATTCCCCCGCCCCCCTGGGTCGGCAGGGTGGACGGCACGTCGAGTCACCACCTCCGCTGGCACCAGGCCGTGACGCCTCTGCACGACGGCGCCGAGCCCGGCGCCTGCGTGCTGATCGGCTTCTCGAGCGACGAGGGCGTGGAGCGGAACAAGGGACGCCGCGGGGCGGCGCGCGGCCCGGACGCGCTGCGGGGCGCGCTGTCGTCGATGGCGCTCGCCGAGCCGCTCCGCGTCTACGACGCCGGCACCGTCGCGGTCACCGACAATCGTCTCGAGGCCGGGCAGATGGCGCTCGGCTCCGTGGTCGCCGCGACGCTCGACGCCGGCCAGTTCCCGGTGGTCCTCGGCGGCGGCCACGAGGTGGCCTACGGGACGTACCTCGGTCTGGCACAGGCAGCCGTCCGCACACCCAGGCGTCGGATCGGGATCCTGAACCTGGACGCCCACTTCGACCTGCGGTCCGATCCGGTCCCGAGTTCGGGCACACCGTTCCGGCAGATCCTCGAACAGGAGCATGCGTCAGGCACCGCCTTGCAGTACTCCGTGCTCGGCATCAGCCAGCCGAGCAACACCACCGCACTGTTCGACACCGCACGCGGATACGACGTCCGCTACCTCCTGGACGACGACTGCTCGGTCTCCGACCGGCACCGGGTGGCCGTCTTCGTCAGCGAGTTCCTGTCGGACGTCGATCTCGTGTACCTCACCATCGACCTCGACGTCCTTCCCGCCGCGGTCGCGCCGGGAGTGAGCGCTCCCGCCGCGTACGGCGTTCCGGCGGAGACGATCCAATTCGTGTGCGACGCCGTCGCCGCCAGCGGAAAACTCGCGGTGTGCGATGTGGCCGAGCTCAATCCGTCGTTCGACATCGACAACCGCACGGCCCGCACCGCCGCCCGGTTGATCCATCGGATCGTCACGAAACGCATCCCGATCGCGGTGTGAGGTCAGTCGGGAGCGTCCGCTCAGACCTCCCGCAGCACTGCGCGCAGCCGGGTGACGAACGCGGCGGGGTCGTGGGCGAAGCCGATGTGGTCGCCGGGGAACATAGTGGGCTCGACGCCCAGTTCGGCGGCGAGCGCCCGCGACGTACGGTCGCAGAGTTGCCCACCCGACTCCTCGCCGATCCCGACCACGACGCGGCTGGGCGCCGAGCGCAGGGCGGTGACGTCCGGGCACCAGCGGGTGGTCGGGCGCAGCATGTGCGCGTGCTGGAAGTAGTCGTCCGCCTCGGTCTGCGCATCCCGTTCGCCCGCGAACATCTGCTGGAACGCTTCCTCGGGCAGGTGGATGTTCGCCAGGGCCAGGAACTTCCTCCACGCCCCCACGACATCCCCGGTCAGGTGGGTGTCGATGATCTCGTCGGTCTTCACGCGC
The DNA here is from genome assembly GCF_030056915.1 of Rhodococcus sp. IEGM 1307. Lineage (NCBI taxonomy): Bacteria > Bacillati > Actinomycetota > Actinomycetes > Mycobacteriales > Nocardiaceae > Rhodococcus > Rhodococcus sp. IEGM 1307. The sequence continues at coordinate 60,049 of NZ_JASHKW010000001.1, read as the reverse complement.
AGTTGCTCGCGGTCGTCGAGTAACTCGTCCAGCGGCGGCTCGTGAGCGATCACGGTGTGGACCAGCTCGGGGTGCGCCTGCACCAGCGCGAGCGCACTGACGGCGCCGCCGCTGGAGCCGAACACCACGGCAGGGCCCGCGTCGAGGTGCATCAGGAGCCGGGCGAGGTCGTCGGCGCGCATCTCCGGGGTCGAATCGCGATCCCGGTCGTCGACCGGACTGCGGTGGATGCCCCGCGGGTCCGTCGTGAGCACGGTGTAGTCGGACGAGAGCAGATCCGCCGCCGGCGCGAAGGAGTCGGCGTCCATGGGGGCGCCGACGAGCACCACGACGGGACCCGCGCCCTGCACCTCGTAGTACAGCCTGGCACCGGGAACGTCGAGGATCCGGGCGTCGGCGGTGGCGGTCGATGTGGAATTCATCGGTTCTCCTCGTTCGAGGTGGTAATTCTCGGTCGCAGGTAGGACCGCGCCCGAGGGGCAGAATCATCGGTCGAGGGGGGAAATTTCTTCCGCAGACCTGGTACAGCGCCCAGGATTCGCAGGAATCGTGGGCGTACCACTGGAAGGACGCGCGCCTTGATGACAGGATGATATCCACGCGAACGGGATCTCGATGTGAGGTCCCGGGCGGCAACTGCAGGGAGTGAACGGTATGGCGCAGGGTGTTGTGAAGTGGTTCAACAGCGAGAAGGGCTTCGGATTCATAGCGCCGGACGACGGCAGCGCGGACGTGTTCGTTCACTACTCCGAGATCTCGGGCAGCGGCTACAAGTCGCTGGAGGAGAACCAGCGGGTGGAATTCGAGGTCGGACAGGGCCAGAAGGGCCCGCAGGCCCAGAATGTCCGGGCCGTCTGACCGACGCCCCGATGACACTGTGACGACGAGGTCGCACCCGAGCGGTGCGGCCTCGTCATCGTCGTAGTAGGCCCCGGGACAGCTATCTCGCGAGGCCGAAGCTTCCCACCTGGTTGCCGCCCACGTACACGGCCCCGGTGTAGGTCCCGTCTGCGTTGGGGGTCATCCTGTCGGTCAGGAACCCCAGACCCGATGGGCTGTAGTCGATGACAGTGTTTCCGTTCCCGTCCTGCGAGGTCGTGCCCGCGAGCCCGGTCAGACCGAACGCGAAGTTGTTGACGACCGTGCCGCCCTGGAACGTCTTGCCCTTCCAGATCAACTCACCCGCCGGCGCGGTGGTCGTTCCCTGATAGGTGCCGGACGGCACGGCGGGTTCCGCCACGCCCGTCCCCGCGCCGGCGAGAACCGCGCCGATCATCGTTCCCGCGGTGACGATCCCTCGTGTGATCGTGCGCATGAAGCCTCCCTCTGCAATGCCGCACGGAGTGTGCGCTGTGCGTCCGTGGTCGAGTACCCGCTCCCGTGTCCGTGGACACCGGCACCCCTGGACAAATTCGCCGGTCTCCTTCATAGTCGATATGCCACCAAGTGGCATTGTCATTTCACTAGGTGGCAATTTCGATCTTTCGACAGGAGTTTCCGTGACCGATCAGCTGCTCGACGCCGCCGAGTTCCGCGGCGCAGTGCGTGCATTCGCCAACCGTGAGATCCACCCCGGCGCGGCGTTCCGTGACGAGACGCGGGAGTTCCCGGCGGAGTTGGTGAAGCGACTGGGCGAACAGGACCTGATGGGCATCTCGGTGCCCGAGGAGTTCGGCGGACTGGGCCTGTCCACCAGGACACAGCTGATCGCGATCGAGGAGGTGGCCCGCACCGACGCCGCCCTCGCCTCGATCTATACCGCGCACTACCTGGGGCTCGAGCCGATCCTCGTCGGCGGAACCGAGGAGCAGAAGAGCCGGTGGCTGCCCCGGCTCGCGTCCGGTGAACTGCTCGCCGGGTTCGCCCTCACCGAACCGGACGCCGGCTCCGACATCGCCTCGATGCGCACGACGGCGCGGCGCGAGGACGACGGGTGGCACCTGTCCGGTTCGAAGACGTACATCTCCAATGCCAAGGAGGCCGACCTGGTCGTCGTCTTCGCCAAGACCGATCCGTCCGCAGGCTTCCGCGGCATCACCGCGTTCGTCCTCCCCCAGGGCACTCCCGGCGTGAGTTACTCGGAGCCCCAGGACAAGCTGGGCATCCGGTCCGCGCCCACCTACACCGTGTACCTCGACGACGTGGTGCTTCCCCACGACGCCGTGGTGGGAACGGAGGGCCGCGGCGGCAACATCGCGCTCACCGCCCTCAACCGCGCCCGCGTCGACGTGGCGGCGATGGCCAACGGAATCGCCCTGCGCGCGTGGGAACTGGGACGCTCCTACGCGGCCGAGCGCAAACAGTTCGGACACCCCATCGCCGAATTCCAGGCGATTCAGCTGCTGCTGGGCGCGTGCGACGCGCAGCTCGTCGCCTCCCGCGTCACCGCGGACTGGGCGGCGGACGTGAAGGATGCCGGGGCCGACCTGCGCCGCGCCGCGTCCGTGTCGAAGTACGTGGCCACGGAGGCCTGCTTCTCGATCGTCGACCAGACCGTGCAGATTCACGGCGGCGCCGGTTTCATGCGCGAATCCGAGATCGAACGCCTCTACCGCGACTGCCGGATCCTCCGGATCTTCGAGGGCACCTCGCAGATCCAGCTGCTCACCATCGCCTCCAACGCCCCGTCCCCGCACTCGACCGAATTCTGAGAGGGCCCGTCATGCCTACCCTTCCTCCCCTGGACGGCATCCGCGTCGTCGATCTCTCGCGCGTCCTGGCCGGACCGTATTGCACGGCGCTGCTCGCAGACGCCGGCGCCGACGTCGTCAAGATCGAGCCCGCTGCCGGCGAGGATTCGCGGCACCTGGGCCCGTTCCGCGACGGCGAGAGCATCTATTTCAACGTGCTGAACCGCGGAAAACGCTCGCTGGCACTGAATCTCAAGGACGACGCGGACCGGAAGGTGCTGTTCGACCTGCTCGACACGGCGGATGTTCTCGTCGAGAATTTTCGGCCCGGCGTGACCGCCCGCCTCGGCATCGACTACGACACCGTCCACGCCCGCAATCCCCGGCTCGTCTACGCGTCCATCTCCGGTTTCGGGCAGGACGGGCCGCTCGCGGGTTCGGCCGCCTACGACCTCGTCGTGCAGGCGCTGTCGGGGATCATGAGCATCACCGGTTCCCCCGAATCCGGGCCGACCCGGCTCGGCGAATCGTTCGGCGACCTCGTCGCGGGACTGTTCGCGGCGTGGGGCATCAGCTCCGCCCTGGTCGGCACCCGGGAATCGGGTGTGGGACAACACCTCGACGTCGCCATGTTCGACAGCATGCTGGCCATGCTCCCCACCGCGCACAGCCAGTTGCAGGCATCGGGGGTCGCGCCGGCGGGAGTGGGCAATCGCCATCCCGTCTCGACCCCGTTCGACACGTACCGGGCGTCGGACGGCCTGTTCGTCCTGGCCGTCGCCAGCCAGTCCGGATTCGAGAAGCTCGCCCACACCATGGATCGCGCAGACCTTCTCGGCGACAACCGTTTCGCCGACGACACGTCCCGCACCGATCACGAACCGGCGCTGCGCGCGGAGATCGAGATCTGGGCGAAGGACAAGACGGTCGCCGAGGTGGTCGCGGTCCTCGGCGCGGCCGGACTGGCGAGCTCCGAGATCTGGAACGTGGAACAGGCGTTGTCGTCCGAGCAGAGCAGGCACCGGGGACTCGTGGAGTCGTTCGATCATCCGGTCGCGGGAACGATCGACTACGTCCGGCAGCCGGTCGTGTTCGGCGACAGCGCGCGCCCCGGGGTTCGCCGCAGCCCGCTGCTCGACGAACACCGGCAGCCCCTGCTGTCCGAGATCGCGTCGCGGTAGATTCACGCCGACACCCGCGACCGTCAGGAGAGAACCCATGGCCCCCGGAGATGTGACCCGCAGCGCGAGCCGCACCTTCGAACTGCTCGGCGCAATCACCGAGCAGGGCGGCTTGACGCTCGGCGACGCCGCGAAAGCCGCAGGCCTCGCCACGAGTACCGCGCTGCGCCTGATCCGCAGCATGGAGCAGAGTGAGTTCCTGGTCCGCGGCGACGACAACGTCTACCGGGCCGGGCCGCGACTTCTCCAGATCGGCGCCCGGGCGATCAGCGACAACCAGCTGCTGTCCCGGGCCCGGCCCGCGATGGTCGCGATCGCGGAGGGAACCCGCGAATCCACGTACCTGTCGACCCACGGCCCGAAGGGCACCGCCCTGTATCTCGCGCAGATCGAGGGCACCCACGCGATCCGGCACATGGGATGGGTGGGGCAGACGGTGCCGCTCGAGGGCACGGCCGTCGGCGCCGCGCTGCGGGGTGACCTGCAGAGTGAGGGATACGCGATCGCCCACGACACCATCGAGGACCAGTCGACGGGTGTGGCGGCCCCGATCTACGACGCGGTGGGGCGGATCGTGGGCGCGCTCAGCATCATCGGGCCGACGTTCCGTCTCGACGACGCACTCTGCGCGCAGCACGGTCTCGTTCTCGTCGAGCGTTGCCGTGCGCTGTCGACCGAACTGGGCTCCCCGACCCGGTGAGCGGCGGTCAGCTGCCCATGCTGGTCCGGACGAATTCGCGGAACGTGAGGACCATCGGTTCGCGGGCCCGGCCCCGCCGGTAGATCAGCGAGAACGGCGCCTGATAGCCGAACGACGCCGGCAGGATCGGACGGAGCCGGTTCCGGTCCACCCAGTACTCTGCGTAGTGCTCGGGCAGGTATCCGATGTACGCGCCGGACAGCACCAGGATGAGCTGCGCTTCCATGTTCTCCACCGTCGCCGAGGGTTGCGGGAACCCCTGGCGGGCGAGTTCCTGCTCGGACCAGTAGCCGCGGGTCACCATCCGCTGTTGCGTGATGACCTCCGGCGGCACCCGCTTCCTGCCGAACAGCGGGTGCTTGTCGCTGCAGTACAGCCAGTGCTGCTCCCGGTGCAGCGCCTGGGAGACGAGGCCGTTCATCGGTGAGGCGAACGCGCCGACCGCGACGTCGATCCGGTCGTCGAGCACGCCGACCTGCAGTTCGTGCGGGGTCTGGATCTTCAGGTCGAGGTAGACGGCGGGGTGGTCCTTGCTGAACACGCCGATCACGTCGGCGAGCGGCAGCGTGGCGTCGGTGACGGTGGAATCGAGAACCCCGATGGTGAGGGTTCCCCGGAGCTCCCCCTGCAGCGCGGCGCCGTAGCGTTCGAAGCCCTCGAGTTCGCCGAGGATGCGCAGGCATTCCTTGTGGTAGAGCTCGCCCTTGCTGGTGAGACCGAATCCGCCGCGCCCGCGGTGACACAGGACGATGCCGAGGTGCCGTTCGAGCTGGCTCATGTAGGTGCTGATCGCGGAGGCGGACAGTCCGAGTTCCTGCTGCGCGGGCGCGAACCCCTGGTGACGGACGACGGCCGCGAAGATCTGGAGGAGCTTCAGATCGGGCAGCGAGCTGCGCATCGCACTCCTCCGGCGGGGTCGAAAACAGGGTGTGAGCTGGCTCGCACCATTACTTCACGATTTTCTGAAGTGATTATTTGTATCAAGTGATTTATTTCACGTCAATGTTCTCCTACCGTCTAGGGCAACGGTCTGACGAGACCGGCACCGACGGGACCACCGCGCCCGTCATCACCGATCCGCTAGGACACGTGAAGGACGCACCATGGACATCACCATCATCCTGATCTATCTGGGCGCGATGCTCGCGTTCGGCTGGTGGGGCAAACGCCGGGCGAGCAACTCCAGCGAATACCTCGTCGCCGGCCGCCGCCTCGGCGGATTTCTCTACACCAGCACGATGGCGGCGGTCGTCATCGGCGGCGCCTCCACCGTCGGCGGCGTCGGCCTCGGCTACAAGTACGGCATCTCCGGAATGTGGCTGGTCGTGTCGATCGCCGCCGGCGTTCTCCTGCTCAGCCTGCTCTTCGCCGCGCGGATCCAGCGCCTGAAGGTCTACACCGTCTCCGGGATGCTGAAACTCCGGTACGGCATCGACGCCACCGGGGCGTCCGGTCTCGTGATGATGGCCTACACCCTCATGCTCACCGTCACCTCCACGATCGCCTACGCCACCATCTTCAACGTGCTGTTCGGCTTCGACCGGACCCTGTCGGTGGTTCTCGGCGGCCTCATCGTCGTGGCCTACTCGGCGATGGGCGGCATGTGGTCGATCACGCTCACCGACGTCGTCCAGTTCGTCATCAAGACCATCGGCGTCTTCGCCCTGCTCCTCCCGTTCACGTGGAGCAAGGCGGGCGGGTACGCCGGCATCAAGGAGCGCGTCGGCGAACAGGCACTCGGGCTCGGCACCATCGGCACCGGCACCATCGTCACGTTCTTCGTCGTCTACACGCTCGGCATCCTCATCGGACAGGACATCTGGCAGCGCGTGTTCACCGCGAAGTCGCCGGAGGTCGCACGGTGGGGCGGCGTCACCGCCGGCGTCTACTGCCTGCTGTACGGCGTCGCGGGCGCACTGATCGGTCTGGCCGCGTCGGCCCTCATGCCCGACATCGGTTCGTCCGACGACGTGTACGCCGACGTCGCCGTCCACGTCCTGCCCGTCGGTCTCAGCGGCATCGTCCTCGCCGCCGCGGTGGCCGCGATGATGTCGACCGCGTCCGGCGCGCTGATCGCCACCGCCACCGTCGCCCGGCAGGACGTCCTTCCGCTGGTCGCCCAGATCTTCGGCCGCACACGACCCGAACTGGACACGTCCGATCCGGAAGCCGACGTGCGCGGCAACCGCCTCTACGTGATCGTGATCGGCCTCGTCAGCATCGTGATCGCCGCGCTCATCAACGACATCGTCTCCGCGCTCACGATCGCCTACGACATCCTGGTCGGCGGGCTCCTCGTCCCGATCCTCGGTGGACTGGCCTGGAAGCGCGCCACCGGAACCGCGGCCATGGCGGCCATGGCGGTGGGCACCGTGGCGACCATCGCGACGATGTTCGTCGTCGGCGACGTCATGGCGAACGAGCCGGTGTACGTCGGACTCGTCAGCGCTCTGGTCGTGTTCGTGGCCACCAGCCTGTTCACCGAACCCACCCCGGCGAACGTGATGTCCGTGTGGAACGCGCGAGTGTCGGGAAAGCCCGAGGAAGACCCGGTTCCGGTCCCGGCACCGATAGCCTGAGTGGCATCAGCGCACGAAAGTGAGTGCGCACGAGCGGGAGGAATGATCGTGCCGAAGATCGTCGACCACGACGAGCGGAGACTGGCGCTCGCCGACGCCGTTCTCGCGTTGATCGCCAGGGAGGGGATCTCCGCCGTCACCACGCGAGCGGTGGCGGAGGAGAGCGGGTGGTCGACCGGAGTGTTGAACCACTACTTCGGGTCCCGGCACGAACTGCTCCTCGCGGCGCTGCGCCGGGCCGGCGACATCCAGGGCGACCGGTACCGCACGATCCTCGACGAGGAGGGCGCAGGCCCGATCGAGAAGCTGCGGAACATCACCGCCAGCATCCTGCCGCTCGACGAACGCCGACTGGCGATGACCCGCGTGTTCCTGTTCTTCTACGCGGAGGGCGCGGCCGAGGAAACGGCGCGCGGTGAGATCGCGGCCTTCCTCGCCCGCTGGCGGGGCGTCGTGCGCGAGTCGGTCGTCGCCGCACAGCGGGAGGGCACCGTCTCCACCGACCTCGACGCGGACGCCGTCACCGTCGCGCTGGTGGCACTGACCGACGGTCTTGCATTGCAGGCCATCCTGGATCCCGTTGTCATGGACGCGATCAGCGCGGAGGACGCCGCCGCCCGCTGCGTGGACGCCGCCGTACGACGGACCACCGAAGAAGCGGGAGCAGTAGGCAGATGACCGACCGCGTCGTCGTCCTCGACGACTTCATTCCGGCCGAAGAATTGTCCGATTCGCTTGCCGCCGCAGGTATTTCCGCGGACGTCGTGCACCAGTCCGAGTTCCCGTCCGGCCCGGGCGTCATCGCCCTGCTCGTGGGTCCGGAGAACACCGGACTCGAGCCCCGTCACCTGTCGGATCTCCCGGACCTGCGACTGCTGTCGGCGACGTCCGCCGGGTACGACCACCTGCCGGTGTCGGCGGCCCACGAACGCGGCCTCTGGGTCACGCGCGCGGTGGACTACTGCACCGAGGAGGTCGCAGACCACGCGCTCGCGCTCACCCTCGGACTGCTCCGATCCACCCACGCCCTCGACCGCTCCGTGCGTGCGGGCGGGTGGGACGTCACCGCCGCACCGCCGCGGCGGATCGCGGGAACCGTGCTGGGCCTCTACGGTTTCGGCCGGATCGCCGCCGCTTTCGCACTGCGCGCCCGAGCCCTCGGGATGACCGTCCTCGTCAGCGGCCGCGGGCTGGGCGACCGCGCCGGGGAACTGGCGGCCGCGGGCATCGAGGTGGTCGGGTTCGAGGAACTGCTGCGCCGCTCCGACGTGCTGAGCCTGCACGTCCCCCTGACTTCCGAGACGCGGGGTCTGATCGACGAGCGTGCGCTGTCGACGATGAAGCGCGGCGGGTATCTGGTGAACGTCTCCCGCGGCGGACTCGTCGACCACGACGCACTTGGCGCAGCACTACGCAGTGGACACCTCGCGGGTGCGGCCGTCGATGTCCTTCCGAAAGAACCTCCCGCACAGGACGATCCGATCCTGCAGATCCCGAACCTCGTGATCACCCCGCACGCCGCGTGGTACTCACCGCAGGTCGCTCGCACCCTGGCGCAGCAGTCGGCCCGCAATGTCGCGGCGGTCCTGACGGGCACATCCCCGGTGGGCGTCGTCGCCGCACCGGGGATGTGATCGCCCTGCCAGTCTCGGCAGGCCGCTGTCAGTCCTTGTAATCGGGGGCGGTCCGGTCCAGCATCCGCAGCAGCGCCGCCCACGCCATCTCGTAGGCCTGATCGTCGGTGTAGTCGTCCGTGGCCTCGCCGGCGAACTGTCGCGCGGTGTGCTCGGCGATCTCGGGCGACGGAACGCGCAGTTCACCCGACGCCTGGGCGGCGATCTGGATGTCACACGCCTTCTCCAGATAGAACATTCGCAGAAACGCCTCGGCGGCGGATTCGCCCACGGTGAGCAGTCCGTGATTGCGCAGGATCATCGCGGGATGGTCGCGGAGGTCCTCGACCAACCGCACGCGTTCGGCCGTGTTGAGGGCGATGCCCTCGTAGTCGTGGTAACCGACCCGGTTGTAGAACTCCATCGAGATCTGGTTCAGCGGCAGCAGTCCGTGCTCCTGCGCGGCCACCGCGCACCCGGCCTTCGTGTGGGTGTGCAGCACGCACTGCGCGTCCGGCCGGGCCTCGTGAATCGCGCCGTGGATCACGAATCCCGCAGGGTTGACCTGATATTCGGACGGTTCGACGAGTTCGCCGTCGAGTCCGATCTTCACCAGGTTGGAGGCGGTGATTTCCTCGAAGAGCAGGCCGTACGGGTTGATGAGGAAATGATGTTCGGGCCCGGGAATCCGGACCGAGACGTGCGTGAAGATGAGGTCGGTCATCTTGAAATGCGCGAGCAGGCGGTACACCGCCGCGAGTTCACGACGCAGTTCCGCCTCGGTCTTCGCCGGGCTCGTTCGGCCCTGCGACGTAACGGTGGGTGCACTCATGCGGGATCTCCTTGATCACCGAAGGGATTTCGGCTTAAATATATCAACTGATTTATTTAAGTGCCAGCCCTCGGCTCAGTCGAGCCGCCCACCCAGCATGCCCCGCAGGGAGCGCAGGCAGAGTTCACGTAGCTCGCCCTCGGCGATTGACGGGTGGTCGAGCCAGTCCATGCAGACGGCGCGGACGAAGGCGATCCATCCGCGCACCGCGACGCCGACGAGTTCCCGCTCACTGTCGGGGGGATCGAGCGCGTCGACGATGCGGCGCTGCTGGGCATCGAGTTCCCGCTCGACGATGGCCCGGATGTCGGCGTCGGCCGACAGCGCGCCGTGGTTGATGGCCCGGACTCCGTGCCGGTGGCTCGCGACGTGCTCGAAGTACGCGTCGAGGCCGGCCGCGACCTGTTCCTCGACGGGGAGGGTGGAGTCGGGGGCCGTCACGTCGAGCAGTCGTTCGGATTCGCGTTCGACGATCGCGGCGAAGAAATCCCGTTTCGTCGGGAAGTAGTGGTACATCAATCCGCGCGACACCTCGGCGAGTTCGGCTACCTCCTCGATCCACACGTCCTCGTAGGGGCGGTCCGCGAACAGCCGCGCGCCGATGTCGAGCAACTGCGCCCGGCGCTGCTCCGGGGCGAGTCGTCGGCGGGCGCTGGTCATGCCAGTCACCGTACTGCTTGACACCGGTTCAGTAAGGCGTACCTTGCGTACTAGACATCAATTCAGTAACGCAGGCCACATCGACACGGGGGTCGACATGAGCGTCGAATCACTGCACACCACGGCGGAGGCGACCATCCCGCATCCTCGATGGCGGCTCCCCGTCGTCGGCGACGTCTTCGGGATCAGCATCCGCACTCCCGTGCAGAATTCGATGGAGATCGGCAGAAAACTCGGGCCCATCTTCGAGCGCAACGTCCTCGGCAATCGGTTCGTGTTCGCCTCCGGTGCCGACATGGTCGCGGAACTCTCCGACGAATCCCGGTTCGCGAAACACCTGGCACCCGGCGTCGCGTCGCTGCGCGAGGTCGGCGGCGACGGGTTGTTCACCGCCTACAACCATGAGCCGAACTGGAGCAAAGCGCACAACCTCCTCGCCCCGGCGTTCACGAAATCCGCGATGCGGTCGTATCACCGCACGATGCTGGATGTCGCAGGCGAACTGACGGAGCACTGGGACGAGCGGGTGGACGGCTCCCCCGTCGACGTGTCCTCCGACATGACGAAGCTGACGCTCGAGACCATCGGCCGCACCGGTTTCAGCTATTCCTTCGACTCCTTCAGACGGGACCGGCCGCACCCGTTCGTGCAGGCGATGGTCGGTGCGCTGAGCCATTCGCAGCGCACCACGTTCGTGAAGTCCAGCGCGCTCGGACGCCTGCTGACGCGACGGTCGGATCGACGCAACGTCGCCAACCTGGAACACATGGCCGAGGTCGTCGACGAGGTGATTCGTGCCCGCCGCGACAGCACCGAGGACGGCCCCGAGGACCTGCTCGAACTCATGCTGCGGGCCGCCCGGGAGAACGACCCCCATCGGATCGACGAGTTGAACATCCGGCACCAGGTGGTGACGTTCCTGGTCGCGGGACACGAGACCACCTCCGGGGCACTGTCGTTCGCCCTGTACTACCTGTCGCGTCATCCCGACGTCCTCGCAAAGGCGCAGGCGGAGGTCGATGCGGTCTGGGGCGACGAAGAGCCCGCGTTCGAGCAGATCGCGAAGCTCCGCTACGTGCGCCGGGTGCTCGACGAATCGTTGCGGCTGTGGCCGACGGCCCCCGCGTACGGCAGGGAGGCGACCGTCGACACGACCCTCGTCGGCAAGTACCCGATGAAGGTCGGCGACTGGGTGCTCGTCCTCATCCCCGCCCTGCACCGCGACCCCGTGTGGGGTGACGATCCCGAGGCGTTCGACCCCGACCATTTCCTCCCCGAGCGCATCCGGTCCCGGCCCGCGCACGTGTACAAGCCGTTCGGGACCGGCGAGCGCGCCTGCATCGGACGACAGTTCGCCCTCCACGAGGCGGTCCTGGTTCTCGGCACGATCCTGCGGCGCTACGACATCGTGGGCGACCCGGACTATCGACTGAAGGTCGCCGAGCGCCTCACCCTCATGCCCGAGGGCTTCACGCTCCAGCTCCGCAGGCGCTAGACCCGGCGGGCCAGAACTTCCGTCACGACGTGTTCGGCGATGGCGAGGGACGACGTCGCACCCGGTGAGGGCGCGTTCCGGACGTGAACGACGCGTTCCGACCCGGTGATGACGAAGTCGTCCTCGAGGCTGCCGTCGGCGTTCATCGCCTGAGCGCGGATGCCCCGGGGTCCGCGGGTGACGTCGGAGCGGCACACGTCGGGCACGTACTTCTGCGCCTCCTTCACGAACTGGCCCGTGCTGAGGACGGTGCGGGCCTCGCGGACCGCCGCCGCGGTGTTGTGCACGGCGAACCGCCAGAACCCGGGAAACCCGACCGCCGACATCACGTCCGCCGCCGACCACCCCCGACGGTCGTATGCCTCCCGCCCGAAGGAGAGAAAGGCGTTCGGTCCGAGCATGATTCGCCCGTCGATTCGCTTGGTGAGGTGGACCCCGAGGAACGGGTACCGCGGATCCGGAACCGGGTAGATCAGCCCCTTCACGAGCGAGGACCGTTCGGGCTCGAGCAGGAAGTAGTCGCCGAAGAAGGGCACCACGCGAGGCGATCGCGGTTCACCCGACATCAGTGCCACCCGGTCGGACTGCAGTCCCGCGCATGTGACCACCAGGTCGAAGGCCTCGCTGCCGTTCCGGGTGGTGACCACCGTTTCCGCGGTCCGGCTGTCCAGGCCCACGACCTCCCGGCCGAGGAGCACGCGTCCACCCGCGGCGGCGATGTCCGCGGCGAGAGCCTCCGCGACCGCCACGTAATCGATGATCGCGGTGTGCGGCGAGTGCACGGCGGCGACTCCGCGTGCGTGCGGTTCGATCTCGGGGATCTCCTCCCCCGCGACCTTGCGGATGCCGGGGACCCCGTTGGCGACCGCTCTGTCGAAGATGGCGTCCATCCGCGCCACTTCGGACGAGTCGTGGGCGACCACCACTTTGCCGCATTCCTCGTAGGCCACACCCTTGTCCTCCGCGTACTGCTGCAGGAGGGTGACACCACGGCGGCACAGGCGCGCTTTGAGGCTGCCCGGCGGGTAGTACAGGCCGGCGTGGACGACGCCGCTGTTGTGTCCGGTCTGGTGGGCCGCGACCCGGGTCTCCTTTTCGAACAGCGTCACCTCGACGGCGTCCATGCGGTGCAGAAGTTCCCGGGCGACCGCCAGACCGATGATGCCGCCGCCGATGACGGCGGCACGAACCTTCGCCATGAGCACCCCTCCGTATATACCGTTTTCGAGATACCATCGATGGTATGTCGACCACCCCTCGACGCACGTCTTTTCCCGGACTGGAGCACCTGTCCGATCGGCGTCGAGCGCTGCTGGACGAGCTCGTCACCACTCGCCGCGAGCGCGGCCTGACGCAGACGGAGATCGCCGCCCACATGGGCACGTCGCAATCGGCCGTGGCACGGCTCGAACGCGGCGACGTCGACCCCCGCCTGTCGACGCTCGAACGGTATGCGGAGGCCGTGGGCCGGACGGTCGACTGGACGATCTCAGCGCACCGGGAGTCATCACCATGATCTGGCCACCACCCACCCCACCACAGGTCCCGCCGTTTCACACCCCCTGGCAGCCGGACCCCCGGCAGCCGCCCGCCCCGATGCCCGTCACGTCCGTGCCCGCTCCCGCTCCCGGTCCCGACTGGCTGGCCGAGCGCCTGTTCGACAAACGGATCGTGTCGCTGACCGGCAGGCTCGACGCCGAGGCCACCAACCGCGCGGCGGCGTCGCTGGCACTGCTCGACGCCTCGGACGACGGGGAGGTCCAGCTGTGGCTGCACGGCGTCGACGCCGACATCGACGCGGCCGCGGTCCTCCTCGACACCCTCGATCTGATGGGCGTCCCGCTGCACGTCCACTGCCGCGGCGACGTCCGGGGAATGGCGATCGCCCTCCTCGCGCCCGCCGACCGCCGGACGTCGGCGTCGCACGCCACGTTCCACCTCCGCGAACCGCAGACGTCCTGCACCGGTCCGGCGTCGGACGTCGCCGTCGCCGCCGAACACCACGAGCAGCAGCTCCGGAGGCTGCAGCAGCGGATCGCCGACTCCTGCGGGCGTCCCGTCGACACGGTGATCGGCGACATGCGGGACCACCGGATCCTCACCGCCGACGAGGCGCGCGACTACGGGCTGATCGACGCCGTCACCGGCGCACGCTCCGCCGACGGCGAGTAATCCGGCAGCCGCTCTCCCTTTCGGCTCCCGCGCACGAATTCAGGCGCAATTTCGAGTGCGCGAACCGAGAAAGGGTGCGTCTGTGCCGCCGGACGTGCACGGGCAGGCTCTTGCGCCCCGCACCTCGACGGGGGAATCATCCGAGGATGACGGTCGAACGATCGCGCATCACGGTCCACGGGGTCGTGCAGGGGGTCGGCTTCCGCCCGTTCGTCGCGCGACTGGCCGACGACCTGGGACTGCACGGCCACTGCGGCAACGACGACGTCAGCGTGTTCATCGAGATAGAGGGCAAGTCGGCGTCGGTGTCCGAGTTCGTGCGCCGGTTGCGCACGGACGCGCCGCCGATGGCCGTGATCGTCGACGCGACCACTCAGCCCGTGCCGGTGCGCGGCGACGAGTCGTTCCGGATCATCGACAGCCGGCACGTCCCCGGCGCGCGGACGCTGGTGTCGCCGGACGTGGCGACGTGCGCGGATTGTCTTCGCGAACTGGCGGATCCGCACGATCGGCGGTATCGCCACCCGTTCGTCAACTGCACCAACTGCGGGCCGCGGTTCACGGTGATCACCGACCTCCCCTACGACCGGCCCAACACCACGATGGCCGAGTTCCCGCTGTGCGCGGCGTGCCTCGCCGAGTACCGCGACCCCGCGGATCGACGGTTCCACGCCCAGCCGGTGTGCTGCCCCCACTGCGGTCCGCACCTGTTCGCCGAGGTCGACGGGCACCGGATCGACGGGGACGACGCCGTCCTCACCGCGGTGCAGGGGGCGTTGCGGGACGGCCGGATCGTGGCGGTCAAGGGCCTCGGCGGATTCCACCTCGTCTGCGATGCCGCCGACCCCACCGCCGTCGAGACTCTGCGGGCGCGCAAGCACCGCCCGGACAAGCCGTTCGCGGTGATGACCGCGGACCTGTCCGCCGCCGCCGAGTTGTGCGAGATCTCCGAGCCCGAGAGCGCGCTGCTGCGACACGCGGCCCGGCCGATCCTGTTGCTGCGCAAGACAAACACTGCGTCGGTTGCCGACGACATCGCGCCCGGGATCGACGACCTCGGCGTGATGCTCCCCTACACCCCGCTGCACCATCTCCTGTTCACCCGAACCCCCGGCAGCGACGTCGACCCTCCGCGGGTGCTGGTCATGACGTCCGGCAACCTGAGCGGCGAGCCCCTCTGTTTCGACAACGACGACGCCCGCACTCGATTGGCGGACATCGCCGACGTGTTCCTGATGCACGACCGCCGCATCGCGGTGCCCTGCGAGGATTCCGTGCTCGCGGTCGAGGCCGGGGCGGTGCTGCCGATCCGCCGCTCGCGCGGATTCGCGCCGCTGCCCGTCGTGCTCCCCGCGCACGGCCCGGAGATCCTCGCGGTGGGCGCGGAGATCAAGAACACCTTCTGCCTGACCCGGCAGGACTACGCGTTCTGCTCGGCGCACCTCGGCGACATGGGCAGCCTGGAGAGTCAGCGCGCCTTCGAGACGTCGGTGCGGCAGTTGACGCATCTGCACGGCATCACCCCGGAGGCGGTGGTCGCCGACCGG
Organism: Rhodococcus sp. IEGM 1307; assembly: GCF_030056915.1. Taxonomy (NCBI): domain Bacteria; kingdom Bacillati; phylum Actinomycetota; class Actinomycetes; order Mycobacteriales; family Nocardiaceae; genus Rhodococcus; species Rhodococcus sp. IEGM 1307. The sequence continues at coordinate 44,640 of NZ_JASHKW010000001.1, read as the reverse complement.
CACCCCGGCTACTCGACGCACCACTGGGCCCGGCGCTACAGCGACAGGACCGGCGTCCCCCTGCTCACCGTGCAGCACCATCACGCGCACGTCGCGTCGCTGATGGCCGAACACGGACTGGTCGGGACGACGGTGCTCGGTGTCGCGTTCGACGGGACCGGGTACGGCTGCGACACCACCGTGTGGGGCGGCGAACTCCTCCTCGTCGGCCCGAACATCCTCGACACGAGGCGGGTGGGGCACATCCAGCCCTTCTCGTTGCCGGGCGGTGACGCCGCCGTCCGGAATCCGGTGCGGGTGGCGCTGGCTCTGCTGCACGAGTGCGGGATCACCGACGTCGACGGGTTGCCGTGCGTGGAGGCGATCCCCACCGCGGAACGCGCGGCCGTGGAGTCGCAACTGCAGTCGGGTCTCGGTTGTGTCAGGACGACCAGCGCGGGCCGCCTGTTCGACGGCGTCGCGTCGCTGCTCGGGGTCCGGCACCGGGTCAGCTACGAGGCGCAGGCGGCCATCGAACTCGAGGCCCTCGCCCGGACCGCCCTCCACCCGGCTCCCCTGGCCATGGACGTGGAGAACGACCAGCTCAGGCTGCCTCTTCTGGTGTCCGGACTGGTCGCCGGACTCCGCGACGGGACCCCGCCCGCTGCGCTCGCACTGGGCTTCCACCATGCCCTCGCCGCCGCCACCGCCGGCCTCGTCGACCGGGCCGCCACCGCGACCGGCGCGTCGACGATCGGACTCACCGGAGGAGTCTTTCAAAACCGTTTATTCCTCGCACTGGTGAGAGCACACTGGGAGAGCAGCGGTTATCGAGTCCTCACCCACCACCGGGTGCCTCCCAACGACGGAGGACTCTCCCTCGGCCAGGCGGTGATCGGTGCCGCGGCAACCATGCGCGGACCGTGACGTCGGCAGCCCCCGACCGGCCGGTCCGGGACGGGAGCTAGTGAATGACCACCACCGCAGAGGCGGGCGGGCACCTTGTCGACACGGACCTGTCTGCGGATCTCGCCGCCGCAGCATTGTCACTCGCCCGCAGATTCCATGACGGCGCGACGCTCTGGGTGATCTCACCCCAGTGGGAACCGCACGCCCATCACGTCGCCGTCGAATTCGTGCATCCCGTGATCATGGGCAAACGGGCGCTGCCGTCGGTGGCACTCGTCGAACCCGATCCGGTGGCGCAGGCCCGGGTGGCGAGCAGGCCCGGCGACATCCTGCTGGCCGTGGCGTCGGCGAACGAACCCGCCGTCGTCGACGCGATGCGCCGCGCACCGGCGTGGGGCGCGATGACGCTGTGGATCGGGGCAGGCCCCCGACCTCCGGCCGGTGCGGCGAACCACATCCTCTGGGTCGACTCGGAGGATCCGATGGTGCCGGCCACCGGGCGGTTCGTCCTCATGTACCACCTGCTGTGGGAACTCACCCACGTCTGCTTCGAGCACTCGGGATTGCTGAAGCCTGACGCCGAGGAGTGCGACGAGACGGTCTGCGTCACGTGCAGCGACGAGGGGCGTCTCGGTGAGGTGGTGATCGAGCCGGCCGAACCGCTCGGACCCGCCCTGGTCCGCACCGCCGCGGGCGAGGAGTGGGTGGACGTCAGCGTCCTCGGCGATGTCCAGCCCAACGACCTCGTCCTGGTGCACGCGGGTGCCGCGATCACGCGACTCGACGACGCCGGTCAGGAGGCGAACCGATGACGACACACGACTCGGAGAGCACCAGCTTCCTCTACCCGTTCATCGACTCGGAGGAAACCGACGCCCAGAGCCTCCTCGACGACCTCGCCGCCTCCGCGCGGGGGAAGGCCGCCGAGAGCGCTCGCCTGCAGAAGGAGTCCCTCGACGAGTACGGCGACGGCCTGATCGCTGCCGGCATCGACATGGCCGACAGGTTCCGTCGCGGCGGCCGGCTCTACACGTTCGGCAATGGTGGCAGCTCTACCGACGCCGCCACGCTGGCATCGCTGTTCAGCCGTCCCGCCCGCGGACGCCCGGTGGCGGCGTGGTCGCTCGCCGCCGATCAGGCGGTGGTGACGGCGCTCGGCAACGACGTCGGCTTCGATCTGATCTTCAAGCGGCAGATCATCGCGCACGCCCGGGACCGCGACGTCGCGATCGCACTGTCGACGTCGGGCAATTCCGACGACCTGATGACCGCGCTCACCGAGGCGAAACAGCGGGGGCTGCTGACCATCGGGTTCGCCGGGCACGAGGGCGGCCGGATGGCGGCGATGGCGTCCGCCGGCGAACTCGACTTCTGCTACACCGTCCACTCGCAGAGCATCCACCGGATCCAGGAGAGCCACGCGATGCTCGGGTACCGGCTGTGGTCGGTGGCCCAGGAACACATGACGCGGCCCGCTCCCAACTCCGTGGAGGCTTCATGAGCACCACCGAACCGGCCACCTCGGCGGAACGCGAAGACCGGGTCCTCGAGCGGATCGACAAGTTCCGGCAACGCCGGCCGCGGCTGCTGGACGAGGTGGTGACCCTCGCTCACGGTGCGGGCGGGAAGTCGTCGGCGGCCCTCGTCGACGCGGTGTTCGTCGAGGCGTTCCGCAACGAGGAACTCGAGCAACTCGGTGACGCGGCCGCGCTCACCATGCCCTCAGGTGAGCGGCTCGCGTTCTCCACCGACTCGTACGTGGTTCAGCCACTGCGTTTTCCCGGCGGTTCCATCGGGCATCTCGCGGTGCACGGGACCGTCAACGATCTCGCCGTGTCCGGTGCGCGCCCGCAGTGGTTGTCCGCGGCGTTCGTCATCGAGGAGGGTTTCCCGATCGCAGAACTACGGGAGATCGTCGCCGACATGAGCGAGGCGGCCGTCCTGTCCGGCGTGCAGATCGTCACCGGCGACACCAAGGTCGTCGGCAAGGGCGCCGCCGACGGCGTCTACATCTCCACCGCCGGTGTCGGTGTCATCCCGGAGGGCAGGCGGCTGTCGGCCGATCTCGTGCGCGCCGGCGACAAGGTTCTGTTGTCGGGAACCATCGGCGCCCACGGCATGGCGGTCATGCTCGCCCGCGGTGACCTCGCCATCGAGGCCGACATCGCCTCCGACACCGCCCCGGTGAACGCGCTGGTGGAGACGCTTCTGAAGGCGGCCCCGTCGACGCGGTGGATGCGGGACGCCACCCGCGGCGGCGTCGGCACCGTGTGCAACGAACTCGCTCACGCCTGCCAGCTCGCCGTGATCGTGGACGAGCAGTCCCTGCCCATCGAGCCGCAGGTGCTGGGCGCCTGCGACATGCTCGGCATCGACCCGCTGTACGTCGCGAACGAGGGGAAGTTCGTCGCCGTCGTCGCGGCGGACGAGGCGGATGCGGCCGTCGCGGCGATGCGAGCCCACCCGCGGGGAGCCGATGCCACCGTGGTCGGCGAGATCCTGGCCGAACCGCCCGGCATCGTCGCACTGCGAACCTCGTTCGGCGGCAGCCGGATCGTCGACATGCTCGTCGGTGACCCGCTCCCCCGAATCTGCTGAAGAACAGCCCGAGAAGGAGAACCACGATGTGTCTGGGGATACCCGGTCAGGTGGTCGACATCGTCGACGCCGAACAGCATCTGGCCAAGGTGGACGTGAACGGCGTCCAGAGAACGATCAGTGTGCGACTGCTCGCCGAAGAAGGTCTCGTCGTCGGTGACTGGGTGCTCGTGCACGTCGGTTTCGCGATGGCGAAGATCGACGAGATCGAGGCGCAGCTGACGCTGGATCAGGTGCAGAAGATGGGCGCCGACTACGTGAACGAGATCGACGCGTTCAACTCGTCCGAAATCGCGTGACTACAGCAAGAACGAGGTAACAGGGATGAAGTTCGTCGACGAATTCCGGGACCCGGCGGCAGCTCGCGCCCTGGTCAAATCCATCACCGAACTGGCCCGTGGCGACGAGTTCAAGTTCATGGAGGTGTGCGGCGGGCACACCCACACCATCTACCGTCACGGCATCGAGCATCTCCTGCCGGAATCGGTCGAACTGGTGCACGGACCGGGATGTCCGGTCTGCGTCATCCCCATGGGCCGTGTCGACGACGCCATGTGGCTGGCCGAACAGCCCGGCGTCATCTTCACCACGTTCGGCGACATGATGCGGGTGCCCGGATCCAAGGGCAATCTCATCGAGGCCAAGGCCCGCGGCGCGGACGTCCGCTTCGTGTACTCGCCGCTGGACGCGCTGAAGGTGGCGCTCGACAATCCCGACCACCAGGTGGTGTTCTTCGCCGTCGGGTTCGAGACGACGGCGCCGTCCACCGCGGTGACGTTGGTGCGCGCGCGGGCGCTGGGCGTGAAGAACTTCAGTGTGTTCTGCAATCACGTCACGATCGTGCCGCCGATCAAGGCGATCCTCGAGTCCCCCGACCTGCGGTTGTCGGGCTTCCTCGGCCCGGGCCACGTGTCCACCGTGGTGGGACTGCGGCCGTACCGGTTCGTGTCCGAGGTGTACGGCAAACCGATGGTGGTCGCGGGCTTCGAGCCACTCGACATCCTCGCGTCGGTGCACATGCTGCTCCAGCAGATCCGGGAGGGCCGCTGCGAGATCGAGAACCAGTACAAGAGGGTGGTGCGCGCGGAGGGCAACGTGCAGGCACTGAAACTGATGGCCGAGACGTTCGAACTGCGGCCGCACTTCGAATGGCGTGGGCTCGGTTTCATTTCGCAGAGCGCGCTCAAGGTCCACCGCAACTACGCCGAGTTCGACGCCGAGGAGAAGTTCTCGATGCCGGGTGTGCGGGTGGCGGATCCGAAGGCGTGCCAGTGCGGTGAGGTCCTCAAGGGCGTCATCAAACCGTGGGAATGCAAGGTGTTCGGGACGGCGTGCACACCGGAGACGCCGATCGGCACGTGCATGGTGTCCCCCGAGGGCGCGTGCGCCGCGTACTACAACTTCGGCCGGCTCCACCGCGAGACGGCGCAATTGCTGGGTCAGCGAGGCTGACCGGTGATGCCGCGCGAACACACGATGCCGTCCGGGCACCGTGTGTTCGCGCAATACGCGCACGCCCCGAATGCCCTGGGCTACTGCGGCCCTCCCGGCTCTGAGCGACTACAGGCGGTCGCGTGCGGTGCGGCGCCGGACACCGACGTGGTGGCGCTGGCGAAGCAGTTCAGCGGCGCCTGGCCGTACCAGGAGGTGATCGCCCAGCTCGCCGGAATCCCGGACCCCTTGGACGAGAGGGTTGTTCGAGCCTACTGGACCTCGGACGAACTCTCGGGCCGCATCGATCGCGCGGAGTTCGGCGCGGCACTGCTCGCCCGCCTCGCGTCGCAGGCCGGCCACTACTGGAAGCACCTCACCGAGGACCTGCTCGGGGAGGCGGCCCCCACCCACAACTTTCACGTGTTCGGCGTGTACCCGTGGTCGCGACTACTGGACACCGGGATGCCTCAGCCGCTGCAGGTTCTCGACTCGTGCCGCATCCGCTGGGGTGAGGTGGTCGGTCTCGATCACGATCGTGCCGTCGTCCGGTCGCGCCGCCTGTCGTGGGACGGCACCCGGTTGTCGCTCGGGGCCGAGCAGGACGACCCGGCCGACTACCGCGTGCCCGAGGGCGCTTTCGTGCACGACCTCACCGTGGGCGACCAGGTGGCGGTGCACTGGGATTTCGTGTGTGACCGTCTCGACCCCGATCGGGTGGACCGGTTGCGCGAGCAGACGGAATGGCAACTTGCACAAACCAATCAGCGTCTGCTTCGGCAAGCGGCCCCGGCCTCACGGAAACGAACCGGCGAGAACGTTTCCCCGCTACCATGACTACAACTCACGGCCTGCGGCCGGATCGGAGCCGACATGAAGAAGATTCTGAACTCGCTGTCCGAAGAAGAGTTCGTCCTGATCCGCGAGACCAAGAAGGCTCAGATGGCCGACTTGGACGAGGACAAGCTGATCAAATTGCACACCCGCGTCCGCCGTGCCCGCAACAAGCACGTGAAGCTGTACCGCCAGGAAGGCGCGGCGAAGGTCGCGGACAAGGGCGCGCGCGGAGCCGGTAAGGCGGCCAACAAGCGCAATGCCGACAAGGTGGAAGTCTTCGAGGCAGCGCTGAGCAGGGTGAGCGGCCAGTTGGCGACGGCTGCCCGTGCAAGCGCACGCGACCTGAAGGACGCGCGACTCGCCCGCGCCCGGAGCGACGCCCCGTCCTTCAGCGGGCTCGGCGACAGCGACGGCAAGGTCGGCTCGTCCGGCAAGGCGCGCGTCGACGCCACCCGGAAATCCTCCGGCCGCAAGAAGTTCGAAGCATCCACCATCGCCGCAGGCGCACGGCGGCAAGCGAAGAAGGACAAGCGATAAGTCCCGTCGTCCTGCGTCAGACGCGCACCACCCGCATCCCCGCGGCTTCGAAAGACGCCGTCTCCCCGGTGTCGGCCGAGTCGTCGGTGACGATCGTGGTTCCCGGAGGGATCGGCGCCCACGCGTGGAACGGGCGTTGCCCGAGCTTCGCGGCGTGCGCGAGCACGTACACCTGGTCGGCGCGGGCAATCATGATCTCCTTGAGGCGCGTCTGCTCCAGCTCTGCCTCACAGATCCCCAGATCCGCGGTGACGGCGTCCGCGCCGAGAAACGCGCGATCGAACGTGACGCGTTGGAGCGTGGCCTCGGCCAACGGTCCGACGAACCCCTGACTGAGGTGGCGGAGTGTGCCGCCGATGCACTCGACCCGCACGGAGTCCGCGTCGGCCAGCGATTCGAGGGCGGTCAGACCGGCCGCGATGACGGTGATGCCGTCGATCTCACGGAGAAATTCCCCCATCGCACCCACGGTGGTGCCGGCGTCGAGCAGGATGGTCTCGCCCGGCCGGACCTGGCTCGCGGCCCATTCCGCGATCGCGCGCTTCGCGTCGAAACCCTCGAGAGCGCGCTGACGGAGTGACGATTCCTGATGGGGGTCGAGCGCGATCGCGCCACCGTAGGTCCGGGCGATCAGACCCTGGGACGTCAGTTGGCTCAGGTCCCGCCGGATAGTGGAGGCGGTGACACCGAACTGCGCCGACAGGTCGTCGACACTGGCCAACCCGCTCGACCGGGCCAGTCGCACGATCTCGGATCGGCGTGCTTCCGACTCGCGAACCGCCATGTCTCGTCCCCCTACTTCACAACCGCTGTGCTGGTTGCCAATTCGGCAGCCTGACGAAGAGCTTCGACCATACTACCGGCCTCCGCAATACCCTTGCCCGCGATGTCGAAGGCGGTGCCGTGGTCGACGGAGGTCCGGATGACGGGCAGTCCCACCGTGATGTTGACCCCTGCCTCGATGCCGAGGACCTTCACCGGCCCGTGCCCCTGGTCGTGATACATCGCCACGATGAGGTCGTAATCGCCGCGTCCCGCGAGGAAGAATGCGGTATCCGCAGGCAAGGGACCGTGCACGTCGATGCCGTCCGCCTTCAGCACCTCGACCGCCGGAATGATCTTCTGCTCTTCTTCTCCGTAGCCGAACAACCCGTGCTCGCCGGCGTGCGGGTTGATGCCACACACCCCGATCTTGGGCTCCGGGATTCCGGAGCGCACCAGCGCCTCGTGCCCACGCCGGATCGTTCGCTCGACGAGCCCGGGTTCGATCTTCGCGACGGCGTCGAGCAGGCCGATGTGGGTGGTCACGTGGATCACCTTCAGCTTGGGCGTCGACAGCATCATGGACACCTCCTCGGTGCCGGTGAGGTGCGCGAGAAGTTCCGTGTGCCCCGGGAAGATGTGTCCGGCGGCGTGCAGCGCCTCCTTGTTGAGCGGGGCCGTGCAGATGGCCTGCACCTCCCCCCGCACCGCGAGCTCGCTGGCGACCCGGATGTACTCGTATGCCGCGTGACCGGCGACCGGAGACAGTTCGCCCCACGCCAGATCGTCGGGGAGGAGGTCGAGATCGATGACGTTGACGCGCCCGGGTACCGACTGCGCGTCCGCGACCGACTCGACAGTCACGATGTCGACGTCGATGCCGAGTACACCCGCCGCCAGACGGAGCCGCTTCGCGTCGCCGATGACGATCGGCGTGCACCGGGACAGGGTGGCCTCGTCCAGCAAGGCGGGGACGATCACCTCAGGGCCGATTCCGGCGCCGTCGCCCATGGTGACGGCAACGACGGGAAGGTTCGCGGTATCAGTTGACGCTGTCATGTGAGGTCCTCGCTGTGTGGGGGTATGGGTGGGCGGCTGATCGCCGCGCAGGTAGGCCGCGATCGCGGAGAGACTGGTCTCGTCGCCGAAGCTTCCGGGCCTCGTGACGACGCGCCTTCCATCGGATGCCAGGGAGACGACCGCGCCGTGGTGCACTTCATGGACCGGCCGGAGTGACGTGATCTCCAATGCGTCGACGACGGCACGCGCCGTCTCACCGCCTGTGAGCACGAGGTCGGGTCTGCGGTCACGCTGCACGGCTCCGGCCAACCGGCCGAGTGCTGCCGACAACGTGCGGGCGTTCGACGGGTCCACGTCTCCGGTGACAGTGACGACAGCGTGGCCGTCGTCGAGAGCGAGCCGGAGTCGTGTCGTGTCCACCTCGCCGCGGAGAAGTTCTGTCGCCTCGACCGGAACGTGCCGGACGCCATCGGCGACCAGCGACGCAACCTGTTGTACGGCAACGGGTTCTGCAGTCCCGACGACTATCAGGACGGATTCCGCCTGCCCGGCCCCAGTCGTCGGGACGTGCCCGAGTGGCAGCGTCCGCGCCACCGCCGCCGCGAGAGCGGAAGTCCCGACCAGTCGCACTCCGCTGATTGCCCGGCAGGCGCGGACGATCGAGTCGAGATCCTCGTCGGTCTCGACGTCGCAGACCGCGATGGCACCGACTGACGCCGCGCGGGTGAGCGCCTCTTCGACACCGGGACCGCGGTTCACGCACTGCGTGAGGCTGTCCGGAAACAGTTCGGCGATCGACTCCGGCGGCGGCGTGAATTCCGCCGACCACACCCCGGCCCGATGGAGCGGCGTCGCTCCGACGTGGACCACGCCGTGGCGGACGCTCCGGTGAAGCGCCGGCAGGCCTGCGGCCACAACCACCTGGCCGGTTTCAGCGAGGATTCCCACCTCGGGCCCGATGTTTCCGCGGAGAAGTGAATCGATCTTCTTCACCACCAGTGCGTCGGACGGAACTCGAGCGATCGCGTGTCGCACCGTGCGGGCCGCGTCGTCCGGGCTCATCGATCGGGTGTCGAGATCCGCGATGACGACTGCACCCGGTTCGTACGTTTCGGCGGCACCGAGAAGCAGCGACACGGGTGCACTCCGCCCGAGGAACGCACTCGCCACCTCGGCCGCGCCGGACAGGTCGTCGGCGAAGACCGCGACGGTCGGATGGGATCCGATCGATTTCGGTCTCATGATGCCGCCTCTGCCCGAGTTAATGCGCGTTTCGTGCATTTTATGCTAACAGTAATGCGCATTTCGCGCAGACTGTTCACAGCGAGGCTCCCGCGCATTGCACGATCGCCTGACCCGTGATGCTCCCGCCGTGCGGGCCCAGCAGGAATCCGATCAGCCCGGCCACCTCGTCCGGGGTGATGAATCGCCCCAGCGGTGGAACTCGCGGAGGCGTAGACGTGCGTGCCGGATCGTTCAGCATCGGGGTGTCCGTCGGGCCCGGGGCGACCACGTTGACCGTGATCGCCCGGTCCACCAACTCCGCGGCCCAGGACCGCGACATCCCCACGAGCGCCGACTTGGTGGCGACGTACTGACTCTTGCCCGCCGCTCCCGACATCGTGCGACTGCCGACCAGGACCACCCGGCCGCCATCGCGCATCGACGGAGCAAGTGCGTTGACGAGAACCTCGGCGGCTGCGACATGAATCCGCCACATCTTCAGGCCGTCGTTGACCTGCAGCTTCCCGAGAGGCGCGGAGGATTGCAGGCCGGCGGCGTGCACGACGGCATCCACCGAGCCGACGGCGGCCGCCTGCTCCGACAGTGCGTCGAGGTCGCCCAGGTCGACGGCCGTCCAGGAGAATCGGTCGTCGTCGATGCCGGGGTCGCGTCGGCTGAATCCCGTGACCGACCACCCGTCGCGCAGAAGGTGCCGGGCGGTGGCAGCGCCGATGCCGGAGCTGGCCCCGGTCACGACGGCCCTCTTCGAGTCGCCGTCCGTCACGACCGGCTCCCGTCGGCCAGCCAGCCCTGATCGAGCTCGACGTACTCGATCGCCTGCCGGAATCGGGTGAACGCCACGTGCAGGACGCCGTCGTGTCCGGCGGCGATGCTGGGGTACGAGTATTCGCGGTTCAGTCCGTCGCGAGAATTGTTGGACAGGCAGTACCCGTCGCCGATCTCGATGTCGCGGCGGGTCGGCCAGGTTCGGCCACCGTCCTCGGACATCGCCAGCGTCATCGGGGCGCGAGGTGCACCCCAGAACGCGCTGCGGCTGTCGCCGTCGTCGAGCGGCTCCGGCTCCGCGGCTGCCTGTTCGGGCACTCCGTCGGCGAGGCCGTCGTCGTCGATCTCGTCGTACAGGGACGTCCGCCGCGCGGTGGCGTTCGCTGCACTGGATTCGTTGAATACCAGGGCGAGACGGTCGTCCGGGAGCACGACGAACTGTATGGACGAGTTGTTGTTGGGGAGCTCGGTGGCTTCCGGCTCGGTCCAGGTATCGCCGTCGTCCGTCGAGACGCTGCGGTAGATCGAGTCAGCCCAGCGGCTGCGGTAGAGGGCCACGAGGGTGCCGTCGGCGAGGCGGCCGATGTTCATGTGCACGCAGCCGACGCTGCCCGGCACGACCACCTCGCGCCAGGACTCGCCGTGATCGTCGGAGATCATCACGCTGCTGTAGTCGCGATCGCCGACCCACTTGCGGCCCTCGATACGGACGCAGTGGAACACGGGAAGCAGAAGCCGCCCGGTCGGGAGTGCGACCACGGGCTGTCGTACGAACACACCACCGGCGTCGGTCTCCGGCAGCAGTGTATGCGCCTCGCCCCACGTTCGGCCGCCGTCCGCGGACACGCGTCGCATGACGCGCGCCGTGTCCTGATTGCCGGCGTGCTGGGACGTCCACAGCAACCACACGGTTCCCGTATTCGTCACGTAGAGAACGGGATTCTGTTCCGACCTCGTCGGATCGTCGGACAGCTGCACCGGCTCGGACCATGCGTCCGCATCCGGGGCGAGCCGGGAGAACCAGACACTGATGTCCGGAACGCCCTCCTGGGTGCCCGCGAACCACACGCACCCGAGCGATCCGTCCGGCAGAACGGTGAGATTCGCCGCGTGGTTCTGCACCTGCGGTGCGGGAAGCAGGGCGTCGCGCCGACCCGCCTCGGCGATGTCACGTACGGCGCCGTCGGGGAGTCGGGTATCGGTTGCGGAACTCGGTGTGGTCATCTGCGTCTCCAGTGCGTGAACGGGGGCGGGCGAGTTGTCGGTGGCGGTCACGTCACGTCTAGGCACGCAGCGCCGCAACACCGAGGTCGTAGGAGTTCGTGGGGCGCAACGCGACACCGTCGATGCGTGAGCGGCGCGCGAGAACCGCCTTCGGAACGAACGCCCACAGGCACGGGCACGTGTCCCAGATCCGGCGTTGCGCGTCCGCGAGGAGTTCGGCACGCCGGACGGCGTCTGCCTCCTCCGAGGCCTGGGTGATGGTCCGGGTGATCTCGGGAAAGATGTACCCGTGATAGGTGTCCCGGGTCGCTTCCTTCTCCGCCGTGCCGGCGTACATGCCCTGCATGATGGTCAGGGCCAGACCGGTCGGGCTCGGGAAACCGTTGCCCAGCACGTCCCAGTCACCGACCTTGCCCTGCCGCCACTGCGAGATGTCGCCGCCGGGTTCGAACTGCTGGAGGGTGGTTCGCACGCCGACCGCGGACAGCATCTGCAGCACCGACTCCATGATGTCGGTGTCGGCCGCGAACTCGCCTGTCTCCCAGATGATCTTCAGCTCGAGATCGCGGACACCGAGGGCGTCGAGTTCGCCAAGGGCACGGGCCGGGTCGTAGCTGTACTCGCCGGTCTCGACCGCACCGTCGAGGGTGAGGGGAATAACCCCGCGTGACTGGGTGGCGGAGCCCTGCAGGACCTGGTCGACGAGGGCCCGCCCGTCGATCGCATACGTCAGAGCCCTGCGCACCCGCGCGTCGGCCAGCGGGTGCCCCTGCGGCTTTCGGAAGTTGAAGAAGAGCTGATTCAGTCGGACGCCGTCGATCCGATCGATCGAGACACCCGACAGCCCGGCGAGCTGGTCGGCCGCGTCCGGGGTGATGGAGTCGATCACGTCGACCTCCCCACTCCGCAACGTCACGACGCGGTTCGACTCGTCCGGAACGAAGCGGACGCGCACCGATTCGATCAGCGCGGGTGTCCCCCAGTAATTCTCGCTGCGCACCAGGGTGTAATTTCCGGTGCCGCGGTCGCTCTCCGTCACGACGTATGGTCCGGTCCCCACACCGGACTGCAGTTCCTCCGGCACGTTCGCGGCCGCCGGGGTGATGAGGATGTTCGACATGAGGTAATCGAGGACCGGGACGGGTCGCTGGGTGTTCAGGGTGAAGCTGGTGTCGTCGATCTGCTCGACCGTGGGCCACTCGGGGAAGAATCCGCCAACGAACGAGCCGTCGACCTGGCTGTACATCTGCAGGGCTGTCGCGACGTCCTGCACCTGCACCGGGGTGCCGTCCGAATAGCGGACGCCGGGACGCAGGTGCACGAACCACTGGGTGGGTGCGACGAGTTCGAATCGGTCGGCCAGCACCAGCTGGGGTCGCAGGTCCCGGTCGATCTCGGTAAGGGCCTGCCGCACTCCCCGCTGCACCGTCAGCGCGGCATCGAACTGGTTCAGCTTGTTGTCGAGGCTCACGAGCGAGCGGTTGAGGGCCAGACTCACGGTCTTCGGTCCGGGCGTTCCGGTCGGCGTCGCGCATCCCGCTGCGGATCCGAGTGTGAGGCCGGCTCCGAGCAGGAGACCCGACCTGAGCAGCGTTCTCCTCGAAAAGCGCTGTTCGAATAGAGAATTGGTCATCATCGACCTCTCGGGACTATGGGTATGGGGCGCAGCGATCAGGCACGGCGCGAGGTGGTTGCCCACCAGGCGATGTGATCGCCGGCACAACCGAACTCTACTCAGAGTTGCTTGAGATGCGCAAGATGTTGGCAAAGACTTGCGCACAACGCGCATTAGTGCGATTGTGAGCTGAGTTACAAACGAAGCTGCTGTACCCGACACGCCGCGGTGTCGACACCTCCATCGCCGGCGTTATCGAAAGGTCGACGATGACCCCTCACGCAGACACCGAACGGCCGGTGACCTCATGACGCAGCACGCCGCCGACACGGCATTTGCAGCCCAGCCCACCGGCTCGGCATCACCGGCTCCCCGCCGGACCCCGACCTCCCGTGTCCCGAAAGTGCTGACCGCGGCCATGCCCCGCTACGTCGCAAAACGCCTCGCACAGAGCGCGCTGGCCGTCTTCCTGACACTGACCACCGTGTTCGTCCTCATCCGGATGGCGCCCGGCGACCCCGCCTACTCGATGGCCGGACCGCTGGCCAGCACCGAGGATCTGGCCAGGATCAGGGCGGACATGGGCCTCGACCAGTCCGTGTTCACCCAGTACCTGCTGTATCTCCGCGGCCTGATCCACCTCGATCTCGGCACCTCGTACTCGTTCCAGGCGCCCGCCTTCGACGTCGTCCTCGCCCGGCTGCCGTACACGATCACCCTGTCCGTCGCGGCGATCGTGCTCACGACGCTGGTGGCCATCCCGCTGGGCGTGTGGATGGCCCGCCGCGCCGACACGAGGCGCGAACTCGGGGCCAACGTCGTCACGATCGCCGGTCAGTCCATGCCCGACTTCTGGACCGGATTGATGCTCATCACTCTGTTCGCGGTCCTGATCCCGATTTTTCCCGCAGCCGGATTCACGACCTGGTCCAGCCTGGTGCTGCCCACCGTGACCGTGGCCGTCCTGCAGATCGCCCTGATCTCCCGCATGGTCCGCCGCGAGATGGTCGGCGCGTTCACCTCGCCGTACATGACCGTGGCCCGCTCGCGGGGAGTCCCGGAGCGGGAACTCATCTGGCGGTACGCCCTGCGGAATTCCGCGATCCCGGTGCTGACCGCTCTCGGTACCCGGTTCGCGTCCATGCTCAACGGCGTCGTCGTGGTCGAGGTCGTCTTCGCGTGGCCCGGCGTGGGATCGCTGGTCGTGCGTGCACTCGAGACGAGGGACTACCCCCTCATCCAGGCCACCGTACTGGTGACCGCGGTGCTCGCCGTCCTCGTCCAGCTTCTCGTCGATCTCTGCTATCCGCTTCTCGACCCGCGCGTCCGACTCGGAAAGGGAACGAGTAAATGACCACCGTCATCGATCCCCCGGCGCAGGAGCGGCCGAGCGCCGTCACCACCCGGGACATCGCACGGGCCGGTGCCACCCGCCGCGCCCGCGACAGCCGTGTGAAGATCTGGGTGGGCACCATCTGCGCGCTCGCCGTCATCGCGCCCGTCGCACTGGCGCAAGTGCTTCCCCTACCCTCTCCGGACGCGACCGACCTCGCCCAGCGACGCCTGCCACCGCTGACGGACGGGCACCTCTTCGGGACCGACCAGCTCGGCCGCGACCTCCTCTCCCGCGTCCTCTACGGCGGACAAGTGTCGTTGACGATCGGAATTCTCGCGGTCGTCGTGTCCGGCCTGATCGGCCTGTGTCTCGGCGCACTGGCCGGATACCTCGGCGGCTGGACGGACACCGTCGTGAGCAGGCTGATCGAGGCCCAGCTGTCGCTGCCGCTCCTCATGATGCTGCTGCTCGTCGTCGCCCTGTTCGGCCCGTCGATCCCGGTCATCACGTTCGTCATCGCGATCGCCCAGTGGCCGGAGATCGCCCGGTTGACCCGCTCACTCGTGCTCGTCGAACGCGAGAAGCCGTATGTGGCGGCCTCCCGGGTACTCGGACTCGGACGCACCGCCATCCTGTTGCGCCATGTGATCCCCAACATCATCAAGCAGGCGTCCCTCGTCGTCCTGCTGCTGCTCGCGCAGGCCGTGCTCCTCGAGAGCGCACTGAGTTACCTCGGCGCGGGACCGCAACGTCCCTTCGCCACCTGGGGCCGGATCATCTCCGACGGCCAGGACTACATCACCACCTCGTGGTGGCTCGTGACCCTCCCCGGCCTCGTCATCGTGCTGCTCGTGATCGGCGTGAACCTGCTCGGCGACGGGCTTCGCGACCGCCCGGAGAGGTCGCCGGAGAAGCGCCGCGGGCTCCTGCACCGGATCTCGCTGCGGAAGGAAGAGGCCTGACATGGGGAATCTCCTCAGAGTCGACGAACTGCAGATCGAACTCATCACCGCCCGGGGCGTCATCCGCGCAGTCGACGGCGTGTCCTTCTGCATCGACGCCGGCGAAACCGTGACCATCATCGGTGAGTCGGGGTCGGGTAAATCGACCACCGCGATGGGCATCCTCGGTCTGCTGCCCGACGACCTCGCCGTCCTCTCGGGTGCGGTGCGGTTCAAGGACTGCGACATCCTCGGACAGAAGAAGGCGCTCGCAAAGGTCCGGGGACGGCACATCGCCCTGATCCCGCAGGATCCGATGACGGCGCTGAGCCCAGTGCACACCATCGGGTCCCAGCTTCGGGAGGCGGTGCGCCACAGCGGCATCACCGGAAAGTCGAAGGAAACCGCGCGGGCCGTGGAACTCCTCGAACAGGTGCGGATCCAGAATCCGGCGGGACAACTCGGGAAGTACCCGCACCAGCTGTCCGGCGGAATGCTGCAGCGCGTGCTGATCGCCTGCTCGCTCGCGTCGGGTCCCGAACTGATCGTCGCCGACGAACCCACCAGCGCCCTCGACGTGACCGTGCAAGCGAGCATCCTCGACCTGCTGCTCGAACTGCAAGAGCGCACCGGCGTCGGAATGCTCGTCATCACACACGATCTCGGCGTCGCCCGCTTGATGTCCGACCGCATCTACGTCATGAAGGACGGCCGGTTCGTCGAGAACGGCGGAGCCGAAGACCTCGTTCTCCATCCTCGCAGCGCCTACACCAAGAAGCTGCTCGACGCCGTGCCGCGGCTCGGCGACTACACCACGACCGTAGGAGCATCGACATGAGTGCACCGCTACTGTCCGTCGAAGATCTCGTCGTCGAATACCCGGTCCCCGACGGTGTGTTCCGCGCGGTCGACACCGTCAGCTTCTCCGTGGACAAGGGTGCGACGCTCGCCGTCGTCGGTGAGTCGGGGTGCGGAAAGTCGACCATCGCGAAGGCGATCGTCCGGCTACTCACCCCCACGTCCGGCCGCATCCTCGTGGACGATGTCGATATCGCACAACTGTCGGAGAAGGCGCTGCGCCCCTTCCGGTCTCGCGTGCAGATGGTCTTCCAGGACCCGTACGGATCGCTCGACCCGCACCTGACCGCCATCGACATCGTCGGCGAACCGCTCCGCCTCCAGGGCGTCCGGAGCAGGTCCGAGCGGGCCCGCAGGGCCGCGGCGCTGATCGATCAGGTCGGCCTGCCCACCACGGCGCTCCACCGTCGGCCCGCCGAGTTCTCCGGCGGTCAGCGGCAACGCATCGGTATCGCCCGGGCTCTGGCGAGCGGACCGGAACTCCTCGTGTGCGACGAGGCCACCAGCGCGCTCGACGTGTCGGTGCAGGCTCAGGTGCTCGACCTCCTCCGCGAGATCCAGCACGACACCGGTCTGACCTACGTCTTCATCTCCCACAACCTCGGCGTCGTCCGCGAGATCAGCGACACCGTGATCGTCATGTCCCGCGGACAGGTGGTCGAAAGCGGTTCCACCACCGACGTTCTCGAACGACCCGCCGAGCCGTACACCCAGGCCCTCCGCGCCGCCGCACTGGATCCGACCACCATGGTCGGGATCAAACCCCGTCACATCGTCTCGCGCCCACCCGGCGCAACCGAGGTTCCCCGAACCGTATCCCGAGGAGTAGCTTGATGCCCGAACTCGACCTGACCTCACTCGTTCTCGGCACGATGACCTTCGGCGACACCGTCGACTTCGACGGTGCCGCCGCAATGGTCGACGCCGCGCTCGACGCCGGCATCACCCATGTCGACACCGCCAACGGCTACGCCGGCGGAGAGTCCGAACGCATCCTCGCCCGACTGCTGGGCACGCGTCGCGACCGGATAACCCTCGCCACCAAAGCGGGAATGCCGCACCCCGACGCGGGCGACAACTCTCCGCTGTCTCCCGCGGGCCTCCGGGCGAGCGTCGAGGCGAGCCTGAAGAGACTGGACACCGACTACGTCGACCTGTTCTATCTCCATCAGCCCGACCGGGCCACACCCCTCGCCGACACTCTCTCCACCGTCGCCGATCTCGTGTCGGAGGGCAAGATCCGCGCCCTCGGTGTCTCCAACTTCGCGGCCTGGCAGATCGCCGAACTGAACCACACCGCCGACGCCGTCGGCGCACCCCGCCCGATCGTGGCCCAGCAGTTGTACAACCTGCTGGCCCGCCGGATCGAGGAGGAGTACGTCGAATTCGCCGCGGTCACCGGACTGGTCACAATGGTCTACAACCCACTCGGCGGCGGTCTCCTCACCGGGCGTCACTCATTCGACGCCCAGCCTGCCGATGGACGCTTCGGTGATTCACGATTGGCGCAGATGTACAAGGAGCGGTACTGGAACACCGCGATCTTCGATGCGATCACGCAGTTGTCCGTGATCGCCGACAAGGCCGGGATCCCGCTCACCGAACTGGCTCTGCGCTGGCTCGTGTCCAAGCCGGCGGCGGGCCCGATCCTTCTCGGCGGATCCAAGGTCGCGCACCTGCAGTCGAATATCGCCGCTGTCGCGAAGGGCACACTCGACGACGAACTGATTGACGCGTGCGACGAAGTGGGCAGCGCCCTGCGCGGACCCATGCCCAACTACAACCGCTAGGAGAAACGCCCTCATGAGCGCCCAGGAATTCGCCGCCCGACTCCGCGGCCGGGAACGGATCGTCGGCTATTGGTCCGTGATCGACAGCCCGGTGTCGACGGAATGGCTCGCCCACGTCGGCTGGGACTACATCGCCCTCGACCTCCAGCACGGCCTGATCGGATACTCCGGCATGGTCGCGGGGCTCACCGCCATCGACGCATCCGGTTCCACCGTCGGCATGATCCGGGTCGAGTCGAACGATCCGACGCCGATCGGCCGGGCACTCGACGCCGGCGCGGCGGGAGTGATCGTTCCACTGGTGAACACGGCAGAGGAAGCTGCCCGAGCCGTTGCTGCCGCCACGTACCCCCCTGCCGGCGTTCGCTCGTACGGGCCGATGCGCTCACAACTGCGGATCGGCCCGACCCCGGCGGACGCCAACCGCGACACAGTCGTCGTCGTGATGATCGAGACGCCGCAGGGTCTGGCGAACGTGGAAGAGATCTGCGCCGTCCCCGGACTCGACGGGGTCTACGTCGGGCCGTCCGACCTTCGCCTCGCCGTGGGTGGTGCGCACCCGAACGATCCGACCGTCGACGACGAGTTCGAGGCGGCCGTGGCCCGCGTCCGTGAGGCTGCCGCGGCAGCAGGCATCGCGGCGGGCATCCACACCCCCGACGGTGCGGTAGCGGCTCGGCGACTCGCGGAGGGATACACGTTCGCGACGGTCGCTTCCGACCTCACCCATCTCAAAGCCGCCTCTGCCGCGCACCTCAAAGCCGCGACCGGGGAATGACAGGCGCTCCGCGCCCGTGCGCCTTTTTGGTTGTTCGCGCTACCAAAAAGGCGCACGGGCGGCGAAGCCGCCTGATTCTGGATTCCTTGCCCGAGGAAGAGATGCAACGAAGGATCGAATCATGCCTGACATCATCGAGTTGATTTTCGACGACCACGAGTGGTTCCGACGACAGTTCGCCGCACTGGACGAACTGAAGGCTCGACGCCGGGTGGACATCACTGCCGTCGAGGCGGTGTGGACCCCGTTGGCGAAACGCTTGGATCTGCACGCTGCAGCCGAAGAGGAAATCTTCTATCCCCAGCTTCTCCGCATCGGCGAGAAGGACGCCGAGGAAGAAACCCTCGACGCGATCGGGGACCACAACGACATCCGCGACGGTGTCCGAGCCGCGGCGGGATACCCCATCCTCTCCGAGGAGTGGTGGGCGGAAGTCGGCCGAACGCGCCGGGCCAACGACGAGCACATGGCCGAGGAGGAACGCGAGGGGCTGGCAGATTTCCGGACCGCCCCGGCAGAACTTCGCGAGTCGCTCGGGCGACGCTTCGCCGAATACTTCCTCGTTCACCGTTCCACGAAAGATGTGGACACCTCGGACAAAGATCCGCAGGAGTACGTCCGGGAGGTCGAGGAGGAACTCGACGAGGACAGCAGCGCGGGGTCGCTTCGGATCGGAAGCTTGAAGGGCCGGTAACGACGCACTCCCCACATCACAGACCGCGCGGTCTGTGTTCTATAGTTCGGCGGGTCCGCGGCATCGGGCCGACCGGTTCTGTGGGGAGATGGGGTTGTGGCGCGAGTTTCCCGTCCGGTGCCCGATGCGCTTCCCCCGATGTCGTTCGAGCGGACCGTGCCGCGCAGGTACGTCCATCGCCAGTCCGTGGCCGAGGTCTTCCTCACCGACTGTGTGTCGCTACCGGGACCGGATCGGTTCGTGGTCGCCGCGCAGTGGCCCCGCCTGCACGGCTTCTACCGCGCCCGGGGTGGGCGCTACGACACCATGCTGCTGGCGGAAACGCTCCGGCAGACCGCGATCTACCTGGGACATACCCGCTTCTCCGTTCCGCTGCCGAACCGGTTCGTCATGCAGCACCTCCGGGTGCAGGCGGTGCCCGGCGCGCTCGAGGTGGGCGCCGCGGCCGCCGACGTGATCGTCGAGGTCGCTGTGTCCGAGCACGTGTACCGCGGTGGGGCGCTGTCCGCCTTCCGGGTGGACCTGCGGTTCCGGCTCGGCGGACAGGACGTGGGCACCGCGACGGGTCATGCAGCAGTGTTTCCGCCGGCCGCGTACTCGCGGGCCCGGTGGGGTGAGCACGGACCGCGGTCGATCGGGGCGCCGTGGTGTCCCGTACCCGCCCCGGCGGGGCTGGTCGGTCACGTCGACGACGCGCACGTCGTCCTGGGTCCCCGGTGTTCCGAGAACGAGTGGGAGTTGCGGATCGACGACGCGCACCCCGTGCTGTTCGACCATCCGTGTGATCACATTCCCGGGATGCTGATGCTCGAGGTATTCCGGCAGGCCGCCTGCGCCCGGCTCGACGTGCCGGAAGCGCACCTCGTTTCGCTGGGCGCCACGTTCCACCGTTTCGCCGAACTCGACGAGCGGGCCACGATCCGGCTGGACGTGGTGGACGACGGCGCGCTGTCGATCCGCGGTTCGTTGGTACAGGGCGGAGTGGCGGTCGTGCGAGGCACCGCGGCGCTGGCCCCTACCGCGGTGAGCGCATGCGCGCGCTAGTCGGCGTCGTCGGGTGTCCAGCGGGCCCGGCGGATCCGGGCGATGTCCTGATGCCGGGTCGCGGGCATGATCCCGGGGAGCAGGAAACCCCACATGTCGTCGACACGTTGTTCGAGGTCCGTGCGCTGCGTCAACACCTGGGAGACGGTCTGGACGCCGGTGAAGGCGCCGATGACGAACCGCGCCAACCTCGGCGGGTCGATGTCCGCGAGGAGATCTCCCTGCTCGACGGCCCGCGTGGCGAGCATCTCGCAACTGTTGATCCAGTCGAGATAGGGGTCGGCGGGGCCTTGGTCGTCGGCGCTGAGTTCGAGGGTGATCCGGATACCGGCCCGCACGATCGGGTCGTTCACGATCTGCCGGGCCATCTCGTGGCAGAGCATCACGATCTGCTCGATCGCCGACACCTGCTCGCGGCCGATCGCCTCGACCGACGCGATGGAGATCCGGTGCTGCTCACCGATGATGAACCGCGCCAGGTCCTCTTTCGAGCGGAAATGGAAGTACAAGGCCCCCTTCGTGATTCCGGCGTTCTCGACGATGTTGCCGAGTCTGGCTCCTTCGAACCCCGACTTCTCGAACATCTCCGCCGCCCCGCGGACGATCTGCTGTCGGGTCGCCGCAGCACGCGCCTGCTGAACCACGTTCACACCTTTCCCTGCCGCACGAGAGAAGAACGATGACGATGAAAGCACGGACTACGCGCCCATTGCCCGGAGAGACGGTACCAGCGTCGACCGCGACCGCCCGCGGTCGAACACGTTCCACGCCGGTCCGTGTCGCGGTGGTGGGGGCCACGGGCTTCGTCGGATCGGCCACCGTGACGGCACTGGCGTCGGCCGGAATCCAGTGCACCGCGGTGGCGCGCACACCTCCACGCACCGACATTCCGGGCGTCGTGTCGGCCCGGGCGGATCTGACCGATCCGGCGAGCCTCGAAACAGCGCTCACCGGCGCCGATGTCGTGATCCATGCCGCCTCCTACACCGGGAACGACCCGGCGCACTGCGTCGCCGTCAACGTCGCGGGCACCGAGAATCTGCTTGCCGCCGCGGCCCGGAACGGCATCAGCCGGGTGATCTACGTCAGCACCATCGGCGTGTACGGGTCCGGGCCGCACAGCGGAATCGGTGAGTTCGATGCCACGCCCGCACCCGTCTCGGCGCTGAGCGCGAGCAGGCTGGCCGCCGAACACCGCGTCTTCGAACGGGGTGGTTGCGTCGTCCGGCCCGGCTTCATCCACGGCCCCGGCGACCGCTGGTTCGTCCCCGGCTTCATCCGGATCGTCGAGGCGTTGGGGGCCTGGGTCGACGAGGGACGAGCCCGGATCTCGATCATCGCGGTGAACGACCTCGCCCGACTCCTCGCCGCCCTCGCCGCGCAGTACCCCGCACGCACCGGCGACGTGTTCCACGCCTGCCACCCCGACCCGGTGACCGTCCGCGAACTCGGGCAGGCACTCGCGGACTCGGGCCGCCTCCGACTGCCCGCCACGAGTCTCACCTTCGACGACGCGATGACCGCCGGCGGCCGGCACGGTCTCACCGAACGACATCTCGACCTCATCGGCCGCGACCACTGGTACGACCCCACCCGCCTGTGGACCGCCACGGCTGCGACCGTCGGTCACGGTCCTTTGGACCACTTCCCGGCGTGACGTCCGTCGACGAGTCCAGGGACGAACACCCAGTCTTCGTCCGCCGTCCGCGAGCGGGGTGTATACCCGGATAGAGGATGATTTCCCCCACCTGACGGAGTGTCGAGATGGCCCTTCTCGCCGAGATCGTCGTGGACACCGAAGGCGACAGCCGGGTAGTGGTCCTGTTTCCCATGATGTGGTTGTTCTTCGCGGTCCTGGTCACGTTCGTCGTCACCCGGACCATCACCCGCCGTATCCGGTCGCGGTCGGGAGCGGCGCCCACGGACGACGGCGCGGAGTCGGGGGGCGGGCTGATCAACGACATCACCGTCGGCGGAGTGCACCTGCACCACCAGGTCTTCGGGATCCTGTTCATGACGCTGGCCGGGCTGGCACTGATCGCCACCACCCCGGAGGGCACTGCGCTCAACGTGTTCGCCGCCCTCTTCGGAGTGGGCCTCGCACTCACCTTCGACGAGTTCGCGCTGTGGGTGCACCTCGACGACGTGTACTGGAGCACGTCCGGCCGGAAGTCGGTGGACGCGATCTTCTGCGCGCTCATGATCACCGGTCTTATGATCGGAGGCGCCGAACTCGTGACCGGCCGGATCGGCACCCCGGAGTGGTGGTCGTCGATCGGCTATCTGGCCATCTCTCTCGCCATCTCGGTGATCTGCATGCTCAAGGGCAAGTTCGTCACCGGGATCGTGGGGATCGTGTTCCAGCCGGTGGCGATCATCGGCGCCATCCGCCTCGCCAAACCCGACTCCTGGTGGGCGATGCGCCGCTACCCGAACAAACCGCGCCGGATGGCCCGTGCCCGGTCACGATTCGGCGAGCGCTACCACGCCCGCTGGAACCGGGCACGCGACTTCGTCGCCGGACCACCGGACGTCCGTGAGGCCGGGATGCGGTGATCTGCGCCGTCAGTCGTCGTCGGCCGTCCGCGACCGCCCCATCATCTCCAACCCGGCCATCGCCTTCTCGGCGCCCGCCTCGTCCACCTTCTCCATGGCGAAACCCATGTGGATGACGATCCAGTCGCCCGGTTCCAGGCGGACGTCCTCGGGCAGCATGCCGACGTTCACCTTGCGCTGTTCGCCGACGACGTCGACGAGCGCGAGTTGATTGCCGTAGCCCTCCAACATGCGCACCACCTGACCGGGAATACCGAGACACATGATTCAGCCCTCCGTCCCGTCCGGTTGCAGCGTTGCCGCGGAGTCGGACTCCAGCAGTTGATCCACGATCTCGAACACCATGCCGACGGCCGGTCCTACGGCGGCCTCGACCCGCGGTGAGAGCCCGATTCCCTCGCCGGTGTTCGCCACCTGGCAGCCGAGGACCACGGTCCGCGGCAGGGTTCCGCCGAGCGCGCGCAGGCTCCCGAACACCGCCCCCGGATCCATGCTGTGCGCGTCCAGCGGCGCAACCGGGACGGAATCGGGTCCCACCTCGAACGCCCTCAGCGCACCGGGCTCTCCGCGGCCGGGCACCGCATCCACCAGCAGCAGGGCGCCCCACCCGTCGAGCAACTCGTAGGCCAGATGCGTTCCACGAATGCCGAAGTCGACGGCGCGGACGCCCGGCGGCAGCGACCTCGTCGCGACCCCGCGCAGCACCTCGGGTCCGAAACCGTCGTCGCCGAAGAAGATGTTGCCCACACCGGCAACCAGAACCCGCCTGCCCACCGTCACGCGCGTCTCACATTTTCCGGATACGCAGATATCGTCTGATGTCGGGTATCGCGATGACGGCGATCGCGACACCCGCGACCGCAACCAACGCCAGAGCCGCGGTGGTCATCTCTCCGAGAATCTTCATGGCTGTCCATCCTTTCCGGTGTCTGCCGAGACCGGCTCCACCTCGTCCGGGGCGAAGTACAGATACCGTCCGTACCACTCGTGCAACTCCGACGCAGGGTCGTCCTCCAGCACGACGCCGACGTGGGTGCCACCGTCGACGTCGGCGTGCACGGTCACCACGCGAGCCAGCTGTCCCGCGAAGAACAGGTCCTGGGCGTCGGCGCGCCGCGACGGGTGGATCCGCACCACAGTGCCCTTCGCCACCCGGACGCCGTTCACGATCACGCCGTCGACGTCGGGGCGAACGGCTGTGTCGGCGTCCGGATCCCACCACGGCGTGTCGTCGGTCAGTTCCGGGACGAGACCCATGTCGGGGAGGCCCGGGTCCGGGAGGTGCGGGTCCGGGAGGTGCGGATCTCGGAGGATGCCGTGCATCTGGGCGAGCGTCGCCGGCGACATCTGGTCGCACCGGTCGATGATCTGGGCGGCGAGCGGGTCGGTGGCGCGGGCCTGTCGCTTCTCCTCCTCGGTGAGGGTCATGACACGCAGAGTGAGGATCTCGTCGATCTCGGTGGCGTCGAACAGTGCCCCGTCGCTCTGCTCGGCCACCTCGGGGTGGTCGTACAGGATGATCGGCGACACCAGGACGAGGTCCGTCTCCCCCGGCAGCCCGGCCAGCACCGGGTAGCACCGTTCGTGCGCGCACGTGCCCGCGAGTTGCTCCGCCTCCGCGGGAGGTTCGAGGAGTGAGACGAACTCGGTGTTCTCGGCCGCCAGGATCAGATGGGCGCCGATCAGCGACTGTCGGATCGCCCAGTCCTTGCCCCAGACTCCCGCGTCCCGCGGTGCGGTGTCCCAGCCCGCGGCGTCTTGCGCGGTGGTCACGTTCTCGACCGACACCCGCACCCGGTTCAGCCCGTCGACGTCGTCGCTGCCCACCGTCACGACGGCGTGTGCGGGCCACCGGGTGCGCACCACCCGGCCGGCGAGGGATCCGTCCTCGCCCCGCAGCTCCTCCACGTCCGTGCCGCCGTCGATGTGGACGTCGAGGTTGCGTTCGCCCGGCCACTCCG
Source organism: Rhodococcus sp. IEGM 1307 (assembly GCF_030056915.1). Taxonomy (NCBI): domain Bacteria; kingdom Bacillati; phylum Actinomycetota; class Actinomycetes; order Mycobacteriales; family Nocardiaceae; genus Rhodococcus; species Rhodococcus sp. IEGM 1307. The sequence continues at coordinate 19,760 of NZ_JASHKW010000001.1, read as the reverse complement.
CGGGGCGCAGGGTGCCGAGATCGAATTCGCGCTCCACCGCCTCGTCCCAGCTGAGCCAGCTCGCGCCCGCGACGGTCAGCTCGTCGACGGGAACGAACTCCGCCGAGTCAGCGACCGCGCGTTCGATGCTTCGCACCTGGAGTTGCAGGAAGCGGAGGGTGACGTTCACCCCCGCTCCGTCGCCTGCCTGCATCAGGGTCTGACAGGACATGCGCGGTTCCTCGCCGACCCCCGACTCCGCCGCACCCGACGGTCCGAGGACGCCGAACTGCCACCGCGACTGATTCTTCGACGAACTCGCACGATACGGATACAGCAGGTAGCCCTCGTACAGGACCGCGTCGGCCACGGCACGTACTCGCTGCAGGGACGCCGGGGAGATCATGCGATCACCTCCCCGGCTCCCTGCAGCAGGTCCGAAATGGCGACGTCCAGTCCGATCAGACCGTGCGCCGCCTTGTAGCGCGCCAGCGCGGCGAGCGTGTCGTGGTCGAGGCGCACCCACCCCGTGTTCGGGTAGTGCGCCTGAACCAGTTCGCGCCACACGCCGACCGGCAGGTCGTAGGTCGACTCGCGGTCCCACGGGATCCGTTCCACCCCGAAACCGGCGACCCCGCGGGTGAAGACCGTCCCGCTGAACAGGAACACCAGCGGCACCGTCGACCCGGCCTCGTCCAGGGCGTGCAGATACTTCGATGCCGTCACCTCGAAGTCGTACGTGCACGGCAGCGGCAACTCCACCACACTCGACCCGGTGAACCCCTGGGCCACGGTGCTGGTCTGCATCCATTGGAAGGGTTTGAGCGTGGCGGTCCACCGCTCGCGGGGCCCGAACAGATCGAGGAGGCCCTCCGCCTCACCGTCCGTGTAGCGGCGGCGTTGCGGGTCGATGCGGACCTGGCACCGGACGGCCATCGCGTGCACGGCGGCACCGCTGGACTCCGTCACCTCTACTCGCGCAGTGAGATTCGGCGCAACCGCGAACGGTTCCGGGAACACGTCCTCCACGTGGAACGACAATTCGGTCACGTCGGCTCCTTCGCGACGCGACTGCGCGCACGCACCGTCTCGAAGAACGTGTCGATGACCCGGCGGGCGTCCTGGCCGCCGTCGAATCCCCGCCACACCTGCCGCAATTCGCCCACCAGCTGGTAGCAGGCGTCGATGGGGACGAGGTAGCACTCGGGGTCGCCGCCACCGTGTTCGGGGACCCGCAGCAGCAACGCCTCCGTGTCGGCGGACAGCCCGCCGAGCGCCGGGTTGGCCGCGAGGACGCCGTCCCAGGCGTCGAGGGGCAGCTCCGACTCGGTGGCGCCTGCCGGACCGGGATAGAAGGCGACGGTCTTGGCCAGCAAGGAGTTCCGGAACACGAAGGCGAGCCCGACGGGGATCTCCAGTTCATCCCAGCGACCCGGTGCGAGTTCGAAGTCGGGGAACGACAGGTAGCGTTCCGGGACGGCCCGGAAGCGCAGTTCGGCGCTCTCGTCGGTGAACAGCAGGTAGCACCCACGGCACACGCACATCAGTTGCCGGTCCTGAACGTTCACGACGTGCTGATGCGCGTCGGCGATCGGCACGGCGCACATGTCGCACCGTTCCCCGACCACCGGTGCGGGCCGCTCCGACGCGATGCGCTGCAGGATGCGCAGCCCGTTCCCCGACGGGCTCATCACGCCACCTCCGCGGCAGGCACCGCGACGGACACGACCCCGTCACGCACGAGGACCGGCAGCGGCGAAAGCGGTTCGGCATCGGCGTCACCGTCCAGGCGGAGGCCCGCCCGGCGCGGGTCGAAGTGCGCCCGGCACGACGGACAGCGCAGCACCGCGTCCCCCACCTGCCCGCCCGCCTTCCGTTGCAGCGTGGCCCCGGCCAGCGAGTTGGTGCAGGCGGCGCAGCGGTCGCGGTAGGCGAACAACTGCTCCCCGATCCGGCACACCAGAATCGGGAGCCCGGCCACGGAGAATCCGGCCACCTCACCGGGCGCGAGGTCCTCGAGTTCGGGCACCGACACCCACGTCCCGGTGCCACTCGATCCGTCGGACCCGTCCGGATGAACATGGGAGAACAGTGATTCCGCGGCAATCAGCCCGGACCCGGCCGCGGGGGTGGCACCCACCACCTCGATGTCCACGGTCTCCGGTGCGGCGGCCAGCACGGCGTCCTTGACGGCGAGTTCCAACGTCACCGCCGAGGACGGACAGCTCTGACAACTGCCGGTCAGCCGAAGCCGCACCACACCCTCCACCACGCCGAGCAGTTCGACGTCGCCGCCGTGGGAGCCCAGATAGGGGCGCACACTGTCGAGTGCTGTCGCGACCCTCGTCTCGACGTCGTGCGGATGGAGTCCGTTCACCAGCAGCAGACTGGCCACGAGTTCGTCGGCGGCGAGTCGTTCGACGAGGTCGTCGTCGCGTTCACCGATGATCTCGAGGACACGCTGCAGCCCGGCGCCGTAGAGTTCGACCACCTCGCGGACCAGTTGCTCGGCGCGCTCACGTGCCACCGAGCCGCCTGTCGAACTCGCGTCCAACAGGCTGTCGATCCTCTCGCCGGCTGTCCGCCACCGATCGGGGTCGTCTCCTACTTCGTCACTCCCCCACGTCTCCGATCCGCCACTCTCCATGCGTACCTCGTCACTCGCCGGTCACGGACTGGGTGGGCGAATGCAGCTTCTCCAGCGTCTTTCCCTCGCCGAGATACATGTGCACGCCACAGGGCAGGCAGGGATCGAAACTGCGGACGGTCCGCATGATGTCGATGCCCTTGAAGTGCTCCCGATCGTTCTCCTCGAAGATCGGCTGACCCTGCACCGCGTCCTCGTACGGCCCCGGCGTACCGAAGCTGTCGCGGGGATTGGCGTTCCACGGGGTCGGCGGATACGGGTGGTAGTTCGCGATCTTGCCGTCGCGAATGACCATGTGGTGCGACAGGACTCCGCGCACCGCCTCCGTGAAGCCGCAGCCGATGCCCTCGTCGGGGACCTCGAACTTCTCCCACGTCTTCGTGTGCCCGGCCCGGATCTCGGCGAGCGCCTTCTCCGCGAAGTGCAGCGCACACGCCGCCGCGTACGCCTGGAAGTAGGTCCGCGCCCGGTCACGCTCGATCGTGTTGCTGCCGTACTGCGGGATCTTCCATTCGAACTCGACCGGGCCCTTCAGCGCGGTCTTCGGCAGGTTGATCTTCACGCTGTGACCGGTCGACTGCACGTACCCGATGTCGACGAGGCCCGCGAGGGCGGTACTCCAGAGTCGGGCCAGCGGCCCGCCGCCGGTGTCCAGCGCGAGATGGTCGGTGCCGTCGAACCACCGCGGCGACATCACCCAGCTGTACTTGTCTTCCATGTCGCGTTTCTGCGGATGCGGGTTGGTGTGCTGGTTCCACGGATGCCTGCGGTCGACCGGGTTCCCGAGCGGATCGTTCTTCACGAACATCTCCTGGTCGGTCCAGTCGTCGTAATACGAACTGCCCAGCAGGATTCGGATACCCAGATTGATGTCGACGAGGGACGTCGTGATCAGTTTGCCGTCCACCACGATGCCGGGCGTGACGAACATGGCCCGTCCCCACTTCTCCATGTCCTTGTAGGAGAAGTTGCACACCGCGGGATCCTGGAAGGACCCCCAGCAGCCGAGGAGCGTCCGGCGCAGGCCGACCTTCTCGTAGCCGGGCATCGCCTCGTAGAAGAAGTCGAACAGGTCGTCGTGCATGGGGACGACCTTCTTCATGAACTCCACGTAGCGCATCAGACGCGTCGTGTAATCGGTCATCAACTGGATCGTCGCGACCGTGCCCACGCCACCCGGATACAGGGTGGACGGATGGACGTGCCGACCTTCCATGAGGCAGAACATCTCTCGCGTCCACCGGCTGACCTGCAACGCCTCCCGATAGAACTCGCCGGTGAACGGGTTGAGCGAACGCATGATGTCGGCGATGGTCTTGTAGCCGTGCTCGCCGGCGTGCGGCGCCTCCGTCTTCTCGGCCTGTGCGAGCACCCCCGGATTGGTCTCGGAGACCATCTTCTCGCAGAAGTCCACACCGACGAGGTTCTCCTGGAAGATGTTGTGGTCGAACATGTATTCCGCGGCCTCGCCGAGGTTGACGATCCACTCGCCGATGTGCGGAGGCTGCACGCCGTAGGCCATGTTCTGGGTGTAGCACGAACACGTCGCATGGTTGTCACCACAGATACCGCAGATGCGGCTGGTGATGAAGTGGGCGTCGCGGGGATCCTTACCCTTCATGAAGATCGAATAGCCGCGGAAGATCGACGAGGTGCTGTGGCACTCGACGACTTCCTTCTGCTTGAAATCGATCTTCGTGTAGATGCCCAGGCTGCCCACGATGCGCGTGATCGGATCCCACGCCATCTCGACCAGGCCGTCGGATTCCGACTTGTGCGAAGGTTCCGGAATGATCGTTGTCATCGACGTACCTCTCAGTGTTCGAGGCCGTCGGACTACCGCCCGAGACCCCGAGCGGGACTACCAGGTGCGTGTGGCGCCCGTGGTCAGTTTCGTACCGCGACTGCGCCAGTGCGGCTCTTTGTCCAAGGTGGTCTTGGTGATCTTGCGGAGACTCCGAATGGCGGATCCGTACAGTCCGGACGCCGCAGTGGAGATCTTGCCGCCCGGCGGTTCGTCCATGAACGGCATGAACTTGTCCGGGAATCCCGGCATCGTGCACCCGATGCAGATACCGCCCACATTCGGGCACCCACCGACACCGTTGATCCAGCCCCGCTTCGGGACGTTGCACTTGACGACCGGACCCCAGCACCCCAGCTTCACGATGCACTTGGGCGAGCCGTACTCGGTGGCGAAATCACCCTGCTCGTAGTAGCCGGCGCGGTCGCAGCCCTCGTGCACCGTGGCCCCGAACAGCCACTGCGGACGCAGAGCGTCGTCGAGCGGAATCATGGGCGCCTGCTCGGTGGCCATGTAGAGGAGATACGTCAGCGTCTCCGACAGATTGTCCGGTTGGATCGGGCAGCCGGGAACGCAGACGATCGGGATGCCCGCCTTCGACTTCCAATCCCAGCCGAGATAGTCGGGAACGCCCATCGCACCGGTCGGATTCCCCGCCATCGCGTGGATACCGCCGTATGTGGCGCACGTCCCGGCCGCGACGATCGCCGTCGCCTTCGGAGCGAGACGATCGAGCCATTCACTCGTCGTCACCGGCTGACCGGTCTCGGGATTGTTGCCGAAACCGCACCAGTAGCCCTCGTCGTGAAGTTGCTCGTTCGGGATGGAACCCTCCACCACCAGGACGAACGGTTCGAGTTCGCCGCGATCCGCCTTCCAGAACCACTCCAGGAAGTCGTCGGCGCCGCCCTCGGGGCCGTTCTCGAAGTCGATCAGCGGCCAGTGAACGGCCACTTTGGGCAGGCCCGGCAGGGCTCCCAGAGCAATCTCCTCGACACTGGGCTGCGTCGCAGCCGTCAAGGCCACCGAATCGCCGTCGCAACTGAGTCCCGCATTGATCCACAGCACGTGAATCAGGGTGTCCTCGGCGTTGATTGCTTCCTGTGTCGGCATATCAGGTCGCTTTCCGGAGTGAACACAACTCCTGTCGCCACCGGAGTCGACCGTCGGCCCACCTGTGTGGCGCTGATATTTATTTAGCTCCGCCGCCGAGCGGATGTCAACGGTCCTCGGCGCGTCGCACCGGGCAGTTCGACCCCGTCGTGTAGGGGCGTCATTGCTTCGCAATCCAGTCGTACCACTGCGCAATGCCCTGACCCGTCGTCGCCGACAACGTGATCACCTGCAGGTCGGGGTTCACCGACCGGGCGTATTTCGTGCAGAGATCGACGTCGAAGTCCACGTACGGCAACAGGTCCGCCTTGTTCACGATCACCAGGTTCGCTGCCGCGAACATGTGCGGATACTTGAGCGGCTTGTCCGTCCCCTCGGTCACCGAGATCACCACCACCCGGCTCTTCTCACCGAGATCGAACAGTGCCGGACAGACGAGGTTCCCCACGTTCTCGACGAACAGCAGCGAGTTCGGCTCGGGGTCGAGAGCGGTCAGAGCGTCCCGCATCATCTCCGCGTCGAGGTGACATCCCGCGCCCGTGTTCACCTGCACCACAGCACATCCCGTCGCCTTGATGCGGTTGGCGTCGAGCATCGTCTCCTGGTCGCCCTCCACCACCGAGACGCGTCGCTGCCCACCGATGTCGGCGATGGTGCGTTCGAGCAGCGTCGTCTTCCCCGATCCCGGCGAGCTCATCACGTTCAGCGCGAGCACCCCACGTCCGGCCAGCCAGCCCCGGTTGCGCTCCGCAGTGAGGTCGTTCTTCGCCAGCACCTTCTGCTCGAGGGTCACCGTCTCGGTCGCCTGCTCGTGGGGGTGTTCGTGAGTATGCGGGTGCTCGTGGTCATGCGGGTGGTCGTGCGGGTGGTCGTGGTCGTGCGGGTGGTCGTGGTCGTGCGGGTGCTCGTGGTCGTGCGGGTGCTCGTGGGGCACCGTGATCCTGGTTCCGGTCTCGTCTCCGCATCCACAGGTGGCACACATTTGCGTCAGCTCACTTCCATAGAGAGGATTCGTAGTTCCCGACCCGACGTGACCTCCACGTCCGCACTTCCGCACGGGCACAGCAACACCAGGTCCGTGAGCGCGAAATCCTCGCCGCACTCACGGCAGTGCGCACCGCCCGGGGTGTGGTCGATGTCGAGACGGGCACCGTGCGCGACGGTCCCTTCGGTGACCAGTTCGAAACAGAACTGCATCGAATCGGCGACCACGGCCGTCAACGCCCCCACCTGTACGCGCACACTGTGGACCGTCCGTCCCGCGGCGGTCTCGCAGACGGCGTCGACGACGCTCTGGGTGATTGCCAACTCGTGCATCACGGCCCCGTTCAGGACTCGTCACCTGTGGATTCGAGCGTAGCGCTTCGCGCCCGTGAGTACTTATTAACCGCCCGCGGTTAATAAGTACTCACGGCAGACGTAGTCTGAGGATCCGCCATCCACTTCAGGGAGGGCGCATGGACGCCTGGACCATCCGAGACTTCGAACCGGAGGATCTCGAGGCTGTCGTGCGCATGGACAGCAGTTCCACCACCACGGACCAACTGCCCCTGTTCGCACTCTCGGACGTGGTGGGGAGTCTGTTGAACCGTCACCCCGCGGTCGTCGCGACGAGGGACGGGCACATCATCGGGACGGCGGTCGCTCGCGTCGATGAGGACCGCGCCTGGGTCATGCGGATCTCCCTCGATCCCGAATGGCGTGGGCAAGGGCTCGGCAGCGCCCTGTTGTCGCAGCTCGAGCACCGGCTCCTCGCCAGAGGAGTGCGACGGGTGGCCGCCCTCCTCCCCGAAGGGGAGACCGGTGCCACCGCGCTGAGCAATTCCGGATTCACCGCCCGCAGCGGAGTCACGTACTACGAGAAACTCGGGACGGTGTCGCCCCGCACGGCCGGGGTCCTGGCGACGCTCGGCGGCGCGGTACCGCCCGCCGGACTGTGGAAACAGGTCGCCGGCATGACGCGGGAGAAATCGCTGATCGAACGCAAGATCGTGCTCCCGCTGTCGCGGCCCGCGCTGGCCGCCGACCACGGCGTGGCACCGCCGCGCGCCGTGGTCCTGTTCGGACCACCGGGAACCGGGAAGACGACGTTCGCGCGTGCCATCGCCAGCCGGCTCGGCTGGCCGTTCGTCGAGCTGTTCCCGTCGCGGCTCGCGGCCGGCGAGAATGGTCTCGCCGCCGGTCTCGGGGAGGCGTTCACGTCGATGGGCGAACTCGAGCACGTCGTCGTCTTCATCGACGAGGTGGAGGAGGTGGCGGCGCGGCGCAGGCCCGGATCGCAGTCCGTAGGGGTGGTGAACGAACTGCTGAAGTCGATCGTCCACTTCCGTGAACGCGGCGGACGGTTGCTGGTGTGCGCCACCAATTCCGTTCGCGCACTGGATGATGCGTTCCTACGTCACGGACGTTTCGACTACGTGCTGCCGATCGGCGCGCCCGACGCGGAGGCCCGGCACGCCCTGTGGGAGCGCTACCTCGGCAACGAGCAGGTCGACGTGTCCGCCCTCGTTGCCGCGACCGAGGGCTACACGCCCGCCGACGTCGCGCACGCGGCACGGACCGTTGCGCAGGCGACGTTCGAGTGCAGCGTCGACTCGGGTGGACGCTGCCATGCCGGCACCCAGGACTACCTGGACGTGATCGGCACGGTGCGTCCCACCCTCACCGCCGAGATGATGCAGGCGTTCACGGAGGACATCGCCGGTCACGCCCGCACCTGACCTGTGAGTACTTGTTAACCGCCCGCGGTTAACAAGTACTCACAGGCGTTCGATGATGGTGGCGTTGGCAGTGCCGCCGCCTTCGCAGATGGTCTGCAGACCGTAGCGGCCTCCGGTGCGCTCGAGTTCGTTGAGGAGGGTGGCCATCAGCTTCGTGCCGGTCGCGCCGAGTGGGTGGCCGAGGGCGATCGCGCCGCCGTTGACGTTGACCTTCGCCGGGTCGGCGCCGATCTCCTTGATCCATGCGAGGACGACCGGCGCGAAGGCCTCGTTGATCTCGATCAAATCGATGTCGTCGATGCTCAGGCCCGTCTTCTCCAGCGCGTAACGCGTGGCGGGGATCGGGGCGCTGAGCATGAAGATCGGGTCGGCGCCCCGGGCGCTGAGGTGGTGGATGCGGGCACGGGGAGTCAGGCCGTACCTCTCGACCGCTTCCGGTGAGGCCAGCAGCACCGCACTCGCACCGTCGGAGATCTGGCTCGCGACTGCGGCCGTGAGACGTCCCCCGTCGGTGAGGGTCTTCAGCGCCGCCATCTTCTCGAGGCTGGTCTCGCGGGGACCCTCGTCCGTCGTCACGTCACCGAACGGGACGATCTCGCGGTCGAAGCGACCCTCGGCGATGGCCGTCCGCGCCCGCTCGTGGCTCTGCAACGCCCAGCGCTCGAGTTCCTCGCGGCTGATGTCCCACTTGTCCGCGATCAGTTCGGCGCCGTTGAACTGCGACACTTCCTGGTCGCCGTAGCGTTCCGTCCAGCCCGTCGATCCGCCGAACGGGGTGTCGAATCCGTACTGCTGACCGACCATCATCGCCGAGGCGATCGGGATCTGGCTCATGTTCTGCACACCGCCTGCGACGATCAGGTCGGCGGTGCCGCTCAGGATCGCCTGCGCACCGAAGTGCACGGCCTGCTGACTCGACCCGCACTGCCGGTCCACCGTGACGCCCGGGACCTCTTCCGGGTAACCGGCGGCCAGCCACGCGGTGCGGGCGATGTTGCCCGCCTGCCCGCCGATCGCGTCGACGCAACCGAAGACGACGTCGTCGACACCGGCCGGGTCGATGCCCGTGCGCTCGACGAGGGCCTTGATGACGTGCGCACCCAGGTCGGCGGGATGCACGCCGGACAGGCCGCCGTTCTTCTTGCCGATCGGTGTGCGGACGGCGTCGACGATGTAGGCCTCGGTCATGTGAAACTCCTAGTCAGTGGTGGGGACTCGCAAGTCCGTCGAGGACGATCGAAAGGTATTGCTTGGCCACGGTGTCGACCGTGACGGAGCCACCGGGCCGGTACCAGCGGACGGCGACCCAGGCGGTGTCGCGGAGGAATCGGAAGGCGAGCTCTACGTCGATGTCGGACCGGAAGCTGCCGTCCTTCACACCCGCCTCGAGCACACCCATCCACAGCTCGCGGAATTCGGTGTTCAGTTCGGACAGGTACCCGAAACGCTCGTTGGCGACGAGGTGCTTCACCTCGTCCTGATAGATCGCGACCGCGGAATGCGACGCGTCGATCGCCTCGTACGACGTGGTGACCAGTGCTTCGAGGGTCGCGCGACTGTCGAGTCCGGACGCGACGATCTCGCGGTACTTGCCGAACAGGTCGTCGAGGAAGCCCCGTAGAATCTCGTCGACCATCGACTCCTTCGAGTCGAAGTGGTGGTACAGGCTGCCCGACAGGATGCCCGCGGCGTCGGCGATGTCGCGCACGGTGGTGGCCCGCAGGCCGCGTTCGGCGAACAGGGTGGCCGCGATGTCGAGGAGTTCGGTCCGGCGTCCGGACTTGCCGGACGTGTCGTCGGCGGGGGGTGGCGTCATCGTCACATCCTATCAACCAAGCGCTTGTTAGGGCCTTCGGCCCCGTGCGCCTTTCTGGTTGCTGGAGCTACCAAAAAGGCGCACAGGGCGGCTACGCCCTCTGCGACGAGATCGACACGACCTCGCCGGTGAGGTAGGTGGTGTAGTCGCTGGCGAGCATGGCGATGGTGGCGGCGATTTCCCACACCTCGGCGGCGCGGCCGAACGCCTCGTCGGACGCCAGCTTGTCGAGGAGTTCCTCGCTGGTCACCTTCGCGAGAAACGCGTGCCTCGCGATGGAGGGCGCGACGGCGTTGATCCGGACGCCGTACTCGGCGGCCTCGATCGCGCTGCACCGGGTCAGCGCCATGACTCCGGCCTTCGCCGCCGCGTAGTGCGCCTGCGAGTGCTGCGCCCGCCACCCGAGGACGGACGCGTTGTTGACCAGTACGCCGTTGTGCGGGGCCTCCTTGAAGTAGCGCAGTGCGGCGCGGGTGGCCCGGAACGTTCCGTTCAGCGTGATGTCGAGGACGCGGTCCCACTCCTCGTCCGTCATGTCGACGAGCGGGGTCTCGCCGCCGAGTCCGGCGTTGTTGACGAGCACGTCGATCCTGCCGAGTCGTTCGGCGGCGCCGGCGATCAAGGCGTCCACCTGTTCCGTACTGGACACGTCACACGTCAGCGCCTCGACCGCCTGCCCAGGGAACTCGGCGGCGAGTTTCTCCTTGGTCTCGAGGAGGCGACGCTCGTGCCAGTCGGACACCAGCACGTCGGCGCCCTCGAGCAGGGCGCGTCGCGCGGACGCGAATCCGATGCCGGTGCCCGCCGCGGCGGTGACGACGACCTTCTTGCCTTTTAGCAGGTCGTGGCCCGGAGTCTCGACGGGCGCGGTGGCGAGCGGAGCAGTAGTCATGAACGGGCCTCTCGGGGAAGTCCGAGCACGCGCTCGGAGATGATGTTGCGCTGGATCTCGTTGGATCCGCCGTAGATCGTGTCGGCGCGGGTGAAGAGGAAGAGCCTCTGCCAGTCGCCCAGTTCCAGATGTTCGGGGTCCGTGACGACGGACGACGGATCGGCCGGGGCGAGCAGCGACGCCGGGCCCTGCACTTCCATGGCCAGCTGTCCGAGGTCGCGGTGCCAGTTGGCCCAGAGCAGCTTCGCGACGGACGCCTCCGCGCCGGAGGTCCCGGCGTCGACCGCTTCCACGGTGCGCAGGGCGTGTGCCCGCATCACCCGCAGCCCGACCCACGCGCGGGCGATCTTCTCGCGGATGCTGGGGTCGGTCGCCGCGCCGTTGGCTTTCGCGAGGTCGACGACGCCCTGCAGTTCGCGGGCGAAACCGATCTGCTGCCCGAGCGTGGACACGCCGCGCTCGAAGGTGAGCAGACCCATCGCGACCCGCCAGCCGTCGCCGGGCTCCCCGACCACCAGATCCGCGTCGGTGACGGCGTCGTCGAAGAACACCTCGTTGAACTCGGACGTGCCGGTCAACTGCTGGATGGGCCGGACCGTGACGCCGGGCTGGTCGAGCGGGACGAGCAGGAAGCTCAGACCCTGGTGCCGCTTGGATCCCGGTTCGGTACGGCAGACGACGAACGCCCACTGGGCGACGTGCGCGAGGGACGTCCACACCTTCTGCCCGTTGATCACCCACTTGTCGCCGTCGCGGCGCGCAGTCGTGGATACGTTCGCGAGGTCGGAACCTGCGCCCGGCTCGGAATAGCCCTGCGCCCACAGTTCGGTCACGGTGTTGATGCCGGGAAGGAAGCGACGCTTCTGTTCCTCGGTGCCGAACGCGATGAGCGTCGGGCCGAGCAGTTCCTCGCCGACGTGGCTGACCCGCGCCGGCGCCCCCGACTTCGCGTACTCCTGATGGAACACCACCTGCTGCGCCAGAGTGGCTCCGCGCCCGCCCTGCTCCTTCGGCCAGCCGAGGCACGTCCATCCCGCCGCGGCGAGATGACGGTCCCACGCGAGCCGTTCCTCGAAGAACTCGTGCTCGCTGCCGGGGCCGCCCTTGCCTTTCAGCCGGGCGAACTCGCCGGTGAGGTTGTCGTTCAGCCACGTCCTGACGGTCTGCGCAAAGTCGTCGTCGGTGATCAGCCCGTCCGGGCTCTCGCTCTGGTCCACGTCTGTAAGATAACCTACCAAGCACTTGCTAGGTAGGTAGGGAGCCCAGTGACCGAACAACCGACAACCACCCCGTCCGCCCTGAATCGGGCCGCACGCGAATTCGGCGAGCTCACAGCCGTGGCGGACGGCGACGTCCGTCTGACCTTCACACAACTGCACGACCGTGTCCGCGATTTCGCCGCCGCACTCAGCTCACAGGACGTACGACCCGGCGATCACGTCGCCGTGTGGTCGCCCAACACGTATCACTGGGTGGTCGCGGCGCTCGGCATCCACTACGCCGGCGCGACTCTCGTCCCGATCAACACCCGGTACACGGCCACCGAGGCCCTCGACATTCTCGAGCGCACCAAGACCACCGCACTGGTGGTCGCGGGCAAATTCCTCGGCGCCGACCGGTACGCGGCGCTGCGCGACGAGTCGAGCACCCTCGACCTGCCGACCGTCGTCCGGGTTCCGGTCGACGGCGGCGACGCCGAGGTTCCCGGAGTCTTCGACTTCGACGACTTCCTCGCCCTCGCCGACGAGGACACGCGCGCCGAGGCCGACGCCCGCGCGGCCGCCGTCTCCCCCGACGACGTCTCCGACGTCATGTTCACGTCGGGCACGACGGGCCGCAGCAAGGGCGTGATGAGTGCACACCGGCAGTCGGTGGGCATCGCGCAGGCGTGGGGCGAGTGCGCCGAGGTGACCTCCGACGACAACTACCTGATCATCAATCCGTTCTTCCACACCTTCGGGTACAAGGCGGGGTTCCTGGTGTGCCTGCTGAACGGGGCGACGGTAGTGCCGATGGCGGTGTTCGACGTGCCGAAGGTGATGGCGACCGTGCACGACGAGCAGATCACCGTGCTCCCCGGCGCCCCCACGATCTTCCAGTCGATCCTCGACCACCCCGACCGCCCGAAGTACGACCTGTCCAGCCTGCGGGTCGCGATCACGGGCGCGGCCGCGGTTCCGGTCGCACTGGTCGAACGGATGCAGTCGGAGCTGAGCTTCGACACCGTCCTCACCGCCTACGGCCAGACGGAGGCGGTGGTGGTCACGATGTGCCGGACCGACGACGACCCGGTGACCGTGTCGACGACGTCGGGTCGCGCCATCCCCGGGATGGAGGTCCGGATCGGCGACCAGGGCGAGATCCTGGTGCGCGGCGAGAACGTGATGCTCGGCTACCTCGACGACCCCGAATCGACCGCCAAGACCATCGATGCGGACGGCTGGCTGCACACCGGCGACGTCGGCACCCTGGACGACCGCGGTTACGTCGACATCACCGACCGCCTCAAGGACATGTACATTTCCGGCGGTTTCAACGTGTATCCCGCTGAGGTGGAGAACGCTCTTGCCCGACTCGACGGCGTCGCGGAGTCTGCCGTCATCGGCGTACCCGACCAGCGGATGGGCGAGGTCGGGCGGGCCTACGTGGTCGCCAAGCCGGGCGTCACGCTCGCCGAGGACGACGTGGTCGCGTTCTGCAAGGAGCGACTCGCCAACTTCAAGGTGCCCCGATCGGTGCGCTTCGTCGACTCCCTCCCCCGGAACCCCTCCGGGAAGGTCATGAAAAACGTTCTGCGTGAGGAGAAGAAATGACGGTTCCGGACGAGGGTGACGTCGTCACCTACGAGGTACGTGACGGTGTCGCAGTCGTGACGCTCAACCGCCCCGACTACCGCAACGCCCAGAACTCGGTGATGACGTACGCCCTCGACGCCGCGTTCGAGCGGGCCGTCGAGGACGACGACGTGAAGGTGATCGTCCTCGCAGGCAACGGGAAGCACTTCAGCGCCGGGCACGACATCGGGACCCCGGGCCGGGACCATCACGTGCACTACGACAACAAGGCCGTCATGTGGTGGGACCACGTCGACAAGCCGGGTGGGGACCAGCGGTTCGCCCGCGAGATGGAGGTCTACCTCGGGATGTGCCGTCGCTGGCGCGAGATCCCGAAGCCGACCATCGCGATGATCCAGGGCGCGTGCATCGCCGGCGGCCTGATGCTGGCGTGGGTGTGCGACCTCATCGTGGCTTCGGACGACGCGTTCTTCTCCGATCCGGTCGTACGTATGGGCATTCCGGGGGTCGAGTACTTCGCGCACCCGTGGATGCTCGGACCGCGGTTCGCGAAGGAAATCCTCTTCACCGGCGACCGGTTCACCGCGCAGCGCGCGTACGAGGTGGGCATGGTCAACCGCGTCGTGCCCCGCGAGGACCTGGAGCAGGAGACCCTCGCCATCGCCGGACGCATCGCCGCCATGCCCCGGTTCGGGCTCGCGCTCACCAAGAAGGCCGTCAACCAGTGCGAGGACCAGATGGGCATGCGGAACGGCATGGACTCCGTCTTCGGCCTCCACCACTTCGCGCACGCGCACAACGCCGAGATCGACACCGATCCGCTCGGCGGCATGGATGCCAAGTCGATGGCGGCCAGTGCGCGCAACTCGAACGAAGGGGCGAAGTAAGTGGATCTCGAGTTCGACGCCGCCACCGTCGCCTTCCGCGAGGAGGTGCGAACATTCCTGCGCGACAACGTTCCCGCCGAACCGCTGCCGTCGATGGACACCGCCGAGGGTTTCGAAGCGCACCGCGAGTGGGAACGGACTCTCGCCGACGCCCGGCTGTCAGTGGTGTCGTGGCCGGAGGAACTGGGCGGACGGGACGCGTCGCTGCTGGAATGGGTGGTGTTCGAGGAGGAGTACTACCGCTCGGGTGCGCCCGGACGCGTCAGCCAGAACGGCATCTTCCTGCTCGCCCCGACACTGTTCGAGCACGCGAACGCCGAGCAGTTGGCCCGCATCATGCCGCGGATGGCCCGCGCCGACGACATCTGGGCGCAGGCCTGGTCGGAGCCGGAGTCGGGTAGCGACCTCGCGTCGCTCCGTTCCACCGCGCGGCGCGTCGACGGCGGCTGGGTGCTGAACGGGCAGAAGACGTGGAGTTCGCGGGCGAGCTTCGCGGACTGGGGTTTCGGGCTGTTCCGGTCCGACCCGGACGCCCAGCGACACAAGGGCATCACCTACTTCATGTTCGACCTGCGCTCGAAGGGTGTCACCGTGCGCCCGATCGATCAGCTGGACGGTGAACCCGGTTTCGCGGAAATCTTCCTCGAGGACGTCTTCGTCCCGGACGACCCCGCGAACCCCGGCGAGTCCGGAGTGATCGGCGGCGTGAACGAGGGCTGGCGCGTGGCGATGAGCACCGCGTCCAACGAACGCGGACTGTCGCTGCGCAGCCCGGGCCGTTTCCTCGCGACGGTCGATCGGCTGGTCGAACTGTTCCGGGACAGCGGACGTACCGACGACGCGGCCCTGCGGAACGAGGTCGCCGACGCCTGGATCGGCGCCCGCGCCTACCAGCTGAACACGTTCGGCACCGTCACCCGGCTCGCCGATGGCGGGCAGCTGGGCGCCGAATCGTCGATCAACAAGGTGTTCTGGTCGGAATGGGACATCGCCACCCACGAGACCGCGCTCGAACTGCAGGGCGCCTCGGCGGAGCTCGCGGACAACTGGATGGACGGTTACCTGTTCTCCCTGTCCGGCCCGATCTACGCCGGCACCAACGAGATTCAGAAGAACGTGATCGCCGAGCGGCTGCTCGGCCTACCGAAGGCGGATCGATGAGATTCACACTCGACTCCTCCCATCAGGACTTCGCGTCCAGCATCGACGCCCTGCTGTCGAAGGCGGACATGCCGGCGGTGATCCGGTCGTGGAACACCGGCGACACGGGTCCGGGTCTGAAGGTGTGGCAGCGCCTCGCCGAGACCGGCGTCAACGGACTGCTCATCGCGGATGAGCACGACGGCCTGGGCGCCGACGCCGTCGACCTCGTCGTGGCCGTCGAACAACTCGGACGTCATGCCGTTCCCGGTCCGGTGGCCGAAACCGTCGCGGTCGCGCCCGCCCTGCTCGCGCAGGTGACCCCGGACCGGTTGGCGGCGTTGGCTTCCGGTTCACTCGCCACGGTCGCGGCCGCGCCGCACGTCCCGTTCGCCGTCGATGCCGACTCGGCCGACCTCGTCCTGCTCGTCGACGGTGCCACGGTGCGCCTCGGAAAGGCCGGGGCGGTGCAGACCTCGGTGGATCAGTCGCGACGGCTGTTCCCACTGACCGCCGGCGACGCCCTCGGCGACGCCGACTTCGCGCCCGCGTTCGATCTCGGCGCCCTGGCCACCGCCGCCCAACTGCAGGGACTCGGACAGACCCTGCTGGACGTGACCACCGACTACGCCAAGCAGCGCAAGCAGTTCGGCAAGGTGATCGGACAGTTCCAGGCCATCAAACATCACCTGGCCGAGGTCGCGGTCGGGCTGGAGATGTCGCGGCCGCTGCTGCACGGTGCGGCCATGTCGGTGCGGGACGGGTCCGTCGACAGTTCCCGGGACGTCTCGGCGGCGAAGGTCGCGTGCGGGGATGCCGCGTACCGGGCGGCGCGGGTGGCGCTGCAGGTGCACGGCGCCATCGGCTACACCCAGGAACACGACCTGTCGCTGTGGCTCACCAAGGTCCGGGCACTGGTCACCGCCTGGGGCACGCCGGCGTTCCACCGCGGCCGCGTCGTCGACTCGCTCGTGGAGGCGTCATGAGTTTCGACAACGAGGAGCGGGCGGCGCTCCGGTCGTCGGTCCGGGATCTGCTGGGTAAGCATTCCGACTCGGCCGCCGTCCGCCGGGCGATCACCACCGACCACGGTTTCGACGACGCCCTGTGGTCGAAGCTGTGCGAGCAGATCGGCGTCGCCGCGTTGGCCGTTCCGGAGAAATACGACGGAGTGGGGGCCTCGCTGCTGGAAGTGCATGTGGTGCAAGAAGAACTGGGCCGCACGCTGACGCCGTCGCCGATGCTGGGCAGCGCCGTGCTGGCCGCGCAGGCGCTGGTGCTGTCGGGGGACGACGATGCGTGCGCCCGACTGCTGCCCGGCATCGCGGCGGGTTCGGTGGCCGCGCTGTGCTGGGCGGGTGCGGGCGGCTGGTCCGGTTTCGGGGTCACCGCGTCGGGCGAGACGCTGTCGGGGACGGCGTCGTACGTGCTCGGCGGTGACGTCGCGGACGTGCTGCTGGTTCTCACGTCCGAAGGCCTGTTCGAGGTGGACCCGTCGGCGGACGGCGTGACGCGTCGTCGCGTCCCGGCGATGGACCCGACGCGCACGCTGTCGGAGGTGACCTTCGACGGGGTCGCGGCGCGGAGGCTCGTCTCCCCCACCGACCTCGTCGACCAGGTGCGCACGGTCGCACTGGTCGCGTTGTCGGCGGAACAGGTGGGTGCGGCGTCCGCGGCGCTGGAGCAGACGGTCGAGTACGCGAAGTCACGCAAGCAGTTCGGCCGGGCGATCGGATCGTTCCAGGCCCTCAAACACCGCATGGCCGACATGTACGCCCTCGTCGAGACGGCCCGCTCCATGTCGTACGCCGCGGCGCTGTCGGGGACGCACGAGGACGCCGTCATCGCGAAGGTGTACTGCTCGGAGGCACTGCAGCACGTCGCGGCGGAGGCCATCCAGTTGCACGGCGGCATCGCGATCACGTGGGAACACGACGCGCAGCTGTACTTCAAACGTGCACACGGGAGTGCACAGCTGTTCGGGCAGCCGCGGGAGTACCTGCCCGAACTCGCCTCGGCGGCGGGACTGTAGGCGGCTTCGCCGCCCGTGCGCCTTTCTGGTAGCTGGAACAACCAAAAAGGCTCACGGGCGCAGCCCCTCCAGGTAGCTGGCGACCCCGTCTTCGTCGTTGCTGGGCAGGACGTGGTCGGCGAGGGCGAGGACTTCCGGCAGCGCGTTGGACGGGCAGAGAGCCGTGCCCGCCCATGTCAGCATCGGGACGTCGTTGATGGCGTCCCCGGCCACGGCGACCTCCTCCGTCGAGATCCCGTCGACCGCGCACAGCTCGGCGAGCGCGCTCGCCTTGGACACGCCGGACGCCGCCATCTCGACGTACGGCGCGCCGGAGTGCGTCAGTTCGACGCCGTCGACGCCGGCCGCCACCGCCGCCCGGTACAGCTCCGCGCTGGGAACCTCGGGGTGCCGGGCGACGATCTTCACCATCGGCTCGTCGATGTCGGGCAGCAGTTCCGACAGCGCCATCTCGTGCGGGTGCCGGTGGTGGTCGGCGAACTCGCACAACGCCGCGTACGCCGGTTCGGCGACGAAGCGCGTCGGGCCGATGTTCGCGAACACGACACCGGGCATCAACGTCCGCACCCGGTCCATCGCCGCCGCAGCCGACGCCATCGCGATGGTCGTCGTCGCCGTGATCACCGGGGTTCCGTCGGCCAGGTCGAGGACCACCGCCCCGTTCGCGCAGATCGCCTTGCCCCGGAATCCGCACGACTGCGCCAGCTCGTGCACCGAGTGCCGGGCGCGGGCCGTTGCCCACACCACCTCGACCCCCGACAGTCGCGCATCTTCCATGGCCTGCGCGGTGCGAGGGGAGATCGTGCGGTCCGACCGCAGCAGGGTGCCGTCGAGGTCCGTCGCCAACAGCCGAATTTGCGTCACCTCCGCATGATGCCAGGCAGCGCATGTACCCCTCACGACCCCACCACAGTCGATAGCCTGGACAGCATGAGTCCTCGAGTACCCAGCATCGTGCTGAATTCCGGAACCATCCTCCCGCAGCTCGGCCTGGGAGTCTGGCAGGCGGACAACGACGAGACCGAACACGCCGTCGGGTTCGCCCTGGACGAGGCGGGCTACCGGCACATCGACACCGCCGCCGCATACGGCAATGAGGAAGGGGTGGGCCGTGGCATCGCGAACTCGGGTGTCGCCCGCGAAGACATTTTTCTCACCACCAAGTTGTGGAACGCCGATCAGGGTTACGAGCCGGCGTTGAAGGCGTTCGACGCCAGCCTCGGACGTCTCGGCGTCGACTATGTCGACCTGTACCTGATCCATTGGCCGCTGCAGGACGACGACCGCATCCTCCGCACGTGGGATGCGCTGGAGAAGATCGCCGAGTCGGGTCGCGCGAAGGCGATCGGTGTGTGCAATTTCGAACCGCGTCACCTGCAGTTGCTGATCGACCGGGGCGGCGTCGTTCCGGCGGTCGATCAGGTGGAGTTGCATCCGCATCTGGCGCAGCAGGAGATCCGGACGTTCGCCGTCGACCACGGCATCGCCGTCGAATCGTGGAGCCCGCTCGGCGGCACCAGCAATTCGGGGTGGGGCGACAACTCGAAGCCGAACACGCTGCTCACCGACCCGATCATCACCCGCATCGGCGACCGGCACAGCAAGAGCCCGGCCCAGGTGCTGATCCGCTGGCATCTGCAGAGCGGGCTGATCGTCATCCCCAAGTCGGTCCACGAGTCGCGGATCCGCGAGAACATCGACGTGTTCGATTTCGAGCTCAGCGAGCAGGACCTCAGCGAGATCGAGACGATGGACGACGGCGTCCGCGTCGGAGCCCACCCGGACGAGTTGAACATCGGCGCACCGGAGTAGGCGGCTCCGCCACCCGTGCGCCTTTTTGGCTGTTCCAGCAACCAAAAAGGCGCACGGGCGCGGAGCGCCTAGTGTCCTGAGTCTTTAATTCTGGCGCAGTAGTGTGCGATGGAGTCGAGGATC